>JAGXGB010000043.1 GCA_024636955.1 Bacteroidales bacterium | reverse complement strand
TAACACAGCTTCATAGACTGCGCGCTGGCGTGGTGTGAATTTGCCATTTACCGGTATGGTTCGAGAGCAATCACCAGCATAATTGGCATACTCAGCGCCGAAGTCAAGGAGTAATAATTGTCCGTCTTCAATTTTTTGGTCATTCTGGTTATAATGCAGGATATTATTGTTAACCCCCGAAGCTATGATAGCAGGGTAGGAGTGTCCTGATGCACCCTGCCGTAAGTACTCGTGCGTTATTTCTGCCTCCACTTCGTATTCCATTATACCGGGCTTTACAAAGCTTAGAATCCTTTTAAAGGCATCGCCGGTAATATCGCATGCTTTTTGCAAGAGTTCAATCTCCTGAGGTTCTTTAACCAGTCGTAATTCATTGAGTAGAGAATACAACCTTTCATATTCATGCAGAGGATAATCTTCACGTAGTTTATTTGCAAATCTTCTATTTCGGGAATCAACCTCAGTGGAAAATCGTGGGTTCTCATCTATGTTAAGATAAACTGATTCTACCCGCGACATATAATCCCTTAGTATGCCATCAAACTGGCTGATCCACTTAACATTAGAGATACCTGAAATCTGCGATGCCTGTTCAAGTGTATACTTGTGTCCATACCATGTAACCATGTGCTCGTCAGTTTCAACAATGAAGGCAACTTCACGCATCTTTTCATCAGCATGATCAGGGAAGAGCATTAATATGCACTTTTCCTGATCGAAGCCAGTTAAGTAAAACATGTCGCTGTTTTGTCTGTAAGGAAAAGTTTGATCACCATTGCGTGGCATTTCATCATTAGAGTGAATAATTGCCAACGACTTGGGTTTCAACTTCTTTGCAAGTTTTTTACGATTATTTATAAAAAGTGCAGGATCAATAGTTTGGTAACGCATGAAATGATTTCTTAAAAAGTTAGTATTTTTATTCAGGAAGGCTTGGGTTTATATCTAATTGTTTAAATTTGTTCTCTAATGTGGTGCAATTTATCTGTCAGAAATTATATATTCGCAACCTGACTGCGAACATGTTCTCAGGAGGAAATTTAGAGCCTGATTCATGCAAATTTAAACAACTAATTGCATTATCAGGAATTAAAGAATACAATATTCGTTAAAAAATGTAACCTTTTTACTTATGGCCATTACATATTCTTCAATCACTAAAAAAGTGATTATGGCACTTGCAGGATTATTCCTGATCATGTTTCTGTTTGTGCATCTAACAGTTAACCTGCTGGTTCTGGTGAACGATGGAGGTGAAACCTTTAATAAGGCTGCTCACTTCATGGTAACAAACCCTATAATCCAGTTTATGCAGATATTCCTGTTTGGTGGGTTCATACTCCATATTATCATGGGTATTGTATTACAGATACAAAATTGGTGGGCACGACCACAACGGTATAAAGTAGAAGCTTACTCTGAGATGTCATTCTTCTCAAAGTTTATGATTCATACCGGCTTAATTGTTTTGGCCATTCTGATTTACCATCTTTACAATTTCTTCTTTCAGGCTAAGCTTGGCAATATTGAAGAAATATTTTACGATGGACAAGCATATGAGGACATGGGTATAATGGTGACCGAGAAGTTCAGCCATTTGTCGCACGTGCTGATATATGTTGGCTGGCTGCTGTTCCTTGGATTTCACCTTGATCACGCTTTCCATTCAGGACTTCAGTCGTTGGGCTTTAACCATAATAAATATACACCTGCTATGTTTACTATCAGCAGGGTGATTGCTATTATATTAACAGTAGGGTTTCTTATAATTCCCCTGGCTATCTATTTCAATCAATAATATTTCAGTGAATCAGGCAACTTGAGGTTGCAAATTTTACTTTGAATACCATTAATCTATCAATGATATGGCAGAATTAAATTCAAAAATACCACAAGGGCCTCTGGAAGATAAGTGGACCCATTATAAATCACATACTAACCTGGTTAATCCCGCCAATAAGCGCAGGATAGAAATCATTGTGATCGGCACCGGATTAGCAGGAGCTTCAGCCGCAGCTTCACTGGCCGAACTTGGTTTTAAGGTTAAAGCATATTGTTACCAGGATAGTTCACGCCGGGCTCATAGTATTGCTGCCCAGGGTGGTATCAATGCAGCCAAGAACTATCAGAATGATGGCGACAGTGTTTACCGCTTATTTTATGATACCATAAAGGGAGGTGACTATCGCGCAAGGGAAGCCAACGTTTACCGGCTTGCAGAGGTAAGCAATAATATTATTGACCAATGTGTAGCACAAGGGGTTCCTTTTGCAAGAGAATATGGTGGGTTGCTTGATAATCGTTCCTTTGGTGGTGCACAGGTTTCCCGTACTTTCTATGCACGCGGTCAAACCGGTCAGCAGCTTTTGTTGGGTGCATACAGTGCATTGAGTCGCCAGATACAAAAGGGCAATGTAGAGATGTTTACACGCCATGAAATGATGGATGTGGTATTAGTTGAAGGCAGGGCCAGAGGTATTATTGCCCGTAACTTAATTACAGGTGCTATCGAACGCCATGCAGCCCATGCTGTGGTACTTGCAAACGGTGGTTATGGTAATGTTTTCTTCCTTTCTACCAACGCTATGGGTTCAAACGTAACCGCTGGCTGGAAGGCTTACAAGAAAGGTGCATATTTCGGAAATCCCAGCTTTACACAAATTCATCCTACCTGTATTCCGGTTCATGGTGAATTCCAGTCGAAGCTTACGCTGATGAGTGAAAGTTTGAGAAATGACGGTCGTATCTGGGTTCCTAAGCATAAGGAAGATGCTGCAAAGGTAAGAGAAGGTAAATTGTTACCTGTAAATATTAAGGAAGAAGATCGCGATTACTACCTCGAACGTCGTTATCCGGCTTTCGGTAACCTGGTACCACGCGATGTTGCATCACGTGCAGCAAAAGAACGTTGCGATGCCGGCTATGGCGTTGGTGAAACAGGTTTGGCTGTTTACCTTGACTTTGCTGATTCTATCAACCGTTTAGGTCGTGATACCATTGAAGCGCGTTATGGTAATCTCTTTCAGATGTATGAAAAGATTGTTGACGAAAACCCATATAATACTCCAATGATGATTTATCCTGCTGTTCATTACACAATGGGCGGGCTTTGGGTTGATTATGAGTTAATGACGAATATTCCGGGTTTGTATGCAGCCGGTGAGGCTAATTTCAGTGATCATGGTGCTAACAGGCTTGGTGCTTCAGCGCTTATGCAGGGTTTGGCCGATGGTTACTTTGTATTGCCTTATACTATGCAGAACTATTTGTCAGATCAGATACGAGTGCCTAAGATCTCTTCGGATCTCCCAGAATTTATAGAGGCTGAGAAGAATGTTAAAGATCAGATAAGCAAGCTTATGGGAGTGAAAGGCAATACAAGCGTTGACACTTTCCATCGCAGGCTTGGTATAATTATGTGGGAAAACGTAGGCATGGCACGCAACAGGGTTGGTTTGCAGCAGGCTATAACGGATATTGCAGCTCTCAGGGAGGAATTCTGGAAAGATGTTAAGATACCTGGAGAGGAAGCTTCTATAAACCAGGAGCTGGAAAAAGCCAGCCGCGTAGCTGATTTTCTTGAGCTTGGTGAACTTATGGCCCGTGATGCACTTGAAAGAGAAGAATCATGTGGCGGACACTTCCGTGAAGAGTTTCAAACTCCTGAGGGTGAAGCTTTACGGGATGATGAGAATTATATGTACGTGTCAGCCTGGGCATTTAAGGGTGTTGGTGTGGAGCCTGAGTTGATCAAGGAACCGCTTCAGTATGAATTTATAGAGGTTAAACAAAGAAATTACAAATAACAGTATGCAGTTGAAGAAACTGATCACCCGCATAGATGCAAGATAATTGCAGGTTACAGTTGGTCAGTAAGAAAGAATCAGATGCTGTTATTAATTAAAACATGAAAAATATGGACCTTACACTAAAAATATGGCGTCAGAAAAACGCTGTCAGTAAAGGAAAATTTGTTACCTATAAAATCAATAACATCTCTCCGAGCAGTTCATTCCTGGAGATGATGGACGTACTGAACGAATCATTGGTAGCCAAAGGTGAAGAACCTGTTGCATTCGACCATGATTGCCGTGAAGGAATTTGTGGTACCTGCAGTATGTACATCAATGGGCGGCCACATGGTCCTGATTCAGCTGTTACCACCTGCCAGTTACACATGCGCAAATTTAAAGACGGCGATACAATAGTTATTGAACCATGGAGAGCACGCGCATTCCCGGTACTCAGAGATCTTATAGTTGACAGATCGGCTTTCGACAGGATTGTAGAGGCAGGTGGATATGTTAGTGTAAACACTGGAGGTGTTCCTGATGCAAATGCCATTGCTGTTCCAAAAGTTGATGCTGAACTAGCAATGGATGCCGCCGCTTGTATATCATGCGGTGCTTGTGTTGCAGCTTGCAAAAATGCTTCTGCCATGTTATTTGTAGGTGCTTTTGTTTCAAAGTTTGCTTTGTTACCACAGGGAAGGATTGAAGCTCATCAGAGAGTGCAGAAAATGGTAGCTGAAATGGACAGGCAGGGATTTGGTAATTGCACCAACACAGGTGCCTGTGAGGCTGAATGTCCGAAACTCATAACACTTGAGAATATAGCACGGTTAAACAGGGAATTTATTGTAGCCAAAATAGCGAGCAGGAAATTTGAAAACCGTAGGGAAGAATAGAGTTAGTTATTGTAAACAGTGGTGATCATTTAATAGTTATTTAGTGCAAACAGGGTGACCATTTTTACTACTTTTATTGCCTCAATTTATTTGTAATGAGATTTAATGATATTCCGGGGCAACAACTTATAAAATCAAGGTTACAACGGACAGTTAATGAGCATAGAGTAAGTCATGCGCAGCTGTTTTTAGGGCAGCAGGGCTCAGGGAAGCTCGCTATTGCCTTGGCGTATGCTCAATTTATCAACTGTAAGAATAGAACCTCTGAGGACTCATGTGGTGTATGCCCATCATGTTTACAATACAGTAAACTGGCACATCCTGATCTCCACTTTCTTTATCCGGTGGCTACAACCAAGGAGGTAGATTCAAAGCCAATGAGTACCATGTTTCTTTCTCACTGGCGTAAACTGGTTCCTTCTTCAAAAGGATTCTTCAATCTTAGCGACTGGTATGATCAAATAGGTATTGAAAACAAGCAAGGCCTCATTAATACTGAAGATTGCAATGATTTGATCAGGAAGCTCAGCTATACATCCTATGAATCAGAGTATAAGGTAATGATCATTTGGATGATTGAGAAAATACATCACACCGGCGCTAACAAAATACTCAAGATTCTTGAAGAACCACCTGACAAGACCCTGTTCATACTTATCTCTGAACAACACGATTTGATTCTTCCAACAATACTCTCACGAACACAATTGGTTAAATTTCCAAAGTATAGTGATGATGATATTGAAGCAGGCTTAATTGAACTTACCGGATGCACTCCTGATGAGGCTAAGAGCGCTAAGTTCCTGGCCGATGGCAATATGACTGAAGCCCTTAAGATTGTGAGTGATGGTGATAGTCACAGTGAGTTATTCATTAAATTCCGTGACTGGATGAGGGTATGTTACAAGAAAGACGTTAGTGCAGTGGCAAAAATGGCAACTGAATTTCAAGGCTCAGGAAGAGAAAACATGAAGAAATTCCTTCTGTATGCTTTACGGGTGGTTAGATTTTGCACACTCAATAACTTTGGATTAGAATCAAACATAAATAGCGAAGGAGAGGAAATGACCTTCGTTAAGGGCTTTACTCCATTCATTAATCCCAAAAATGTGCACCTGTTTGCTAAGGAATTCAATGAATCAATTTATCATATTGAGCGCAATGCCAGCGGCACAATACTGTTTACTGACATTTCACTGAAGGCAATGAAGTGGTTGAAGATTTAGTCCTCTGTAGAGACGCGATTTATCGCGTCTGCACATGATTAGACGCGATTAATCGCATCTGTACATGAAATTCATTATAGGTAATAACCATATTTATCAATGAGCCTGTAAACAGCATCAGGAAGAAAATACCGTACAGACTTTTTATTTTTAATGGCTCCTCTGATAAAGCTTGCAGAAATTTCTATGCGGGGTGCATCAATTAGGGTGACTGAAGAATGCTTTGTTAGTGGATGGTCATCGCTGCCATGACGTGGATACAATAAAAGCTTGTAATGTTCCAGTATTTGCTCGTAATTTTTCCACTTATGGAAACTTACCAACAGGTCGGTGCCACCGGTAAGAATGAACTGCCTGCCCGGATATTTTTCAGAGAGGTGTGCAAGAGTATCAATGGTATACGATGGCCTGGCCAGATGGAATTCAATATCAGAAACCCTGAAACGGGTATCCTGGCCTATTGCTTCCTGCGCCATTTCATAACGTGCGTAGTCGCTTAGAAGAGTTGCCTTGTCCTTTAGAGGGTTTAAAGGTGATACAACAAACCACACTTCATCCATTCCACCAAATTCAACAAGATATTCAGCAACACAGAGGTGTCCGATATGAATTGGATTAAATGATCCGAAAAAAAGTGCTGTAGGTTTATCTATTGACATTACTCTTGAATTTTAAATTTACAAAATGATTGAATTCACACAATGTATATTGCTAACTTGCTCTCGACTGTTATACCAAATGCAAACCTCCACTTGAGGATTGATATGTGGTTGAATGCTAAACTAATGCTGACTAAATTTCCAATTCTCACCTTATTGAGTACAACAAATCAAGTATTTGTCTCATTATGATTCAATAGCATTAAGGAATTCTTTTACAACCTTAACAATTGTATCCTTGGCAACATCAAGGTTCTCATTAACTAACACATAATCAAACTTATCAGCATAAGATAATTCGTGAGCCGCTTTCTCAATGCGTTTCCTGATAGTTTCAGCAGAATCAGTGTTGCGGAAAATTAACCTTTCTTCAAGAGATTTGATAGAAGGAGGACTAACGAATACTGCAAGAGCACGACTGCCAAATTCTTTCTTTATGTTAAGGCCTCCAACAACATCCACATCAAAAATAACATCTTTACCTTCAGTCAAAAGCCTTTCAACTTCACTGCGTAAGGTTCCGTAATAACTGCCGGCGTAGACTTCCTGCCACTCAAGAAGGTCAGACGAGGCAATTTTCTGTTTGAATTCATCTTCTGAAATAAAAAAGTAGTCTTTGCCATCAGTTTCCCCTGATCTTAATTTCCTACTAGTTGCAGAAACTGAAAAGGCAATATTTGGGAAAGTTGCAAGCAGGTGCTTAACAATGGTAGTTTTACCTGAGCCTGAAGGAGCTGAGATTATAATGAGTTTGGATATTCGTTGCATTTACAAGTATTAAAAATATTTATGGAAAGTTCAACTGCGACCAGCATTCAGCCTTTTGCGCCATTGAATTTTTCGAATACTAAAGTATATTCGCCAGTTGTTCCTTTATCTTCTCCAGTTCATCTTTCATTTGCACTACAATACGCTGGATGTTTGCATCATTGGCCTTCGAGCCAATTGTGTTAATCTCACGCCCTATCTCCTGGGTTACAAAGGATAGTTTTCGCCCATTGGTTTCTGATTCATTCATTGTATCAGAGAAATATTCAAGATGCTTGAGCAGCCGAACCTTTTCCTCTGTAATATCAAGTTTTTCAAGATAATAGATGATCTCCTGCTCAAAGCGGTTTGAATCAAGCGTATTGTTTGCTGCAAATTCACTTACTGAAGCCCTCAGCTTTTCTCTGAACTGCCTGTTACGTGACTCCTCAAACATATCGAGATTTCCAAGAAGACTTGCTATTGTGTCAATCCTGATTTTGAAATCACTCCTTAATAATTCGCCTTCGTGCTGCCTGAACTTATTTAAATCTGAGATGGCATCATTTAGACAGGTACTTATTGATTTCCATTCTTCATCAGATAGTACATCACGGGATGGTTTAAGAACATCAGGTATTTTCATAATAACCGACAGAAGGTCAGTGTCATTTTCACCTAATGATACAGCAATATCTTTCAATTCCCTGTGATAAGCATTAATTAATGCCCTGTTGAAAGAGGAAGGCAACTCGGCATCGGTATAATCGACATTGCCTGTTAATTCAATTTTACCTCGTTCAAGCTTCTGGGAAATAATGCTCCTTATCTCAGGTTCCTTTTCCCTGAAAGCCGGGGGTAACTTAATATTTAAGTCTAATTGTTTGCTGTTTAATGATTTGATTTCAAGAGTTACCGTTTTGCCTTCAAGAATTATCGTACTCTTCCCGAAGCCGGTCATTGATTTTAGCATAATGAACCTTTTAGATGCAAATTTACACTATTATTTAAGTCAAATAGACCTTCATTGAATGGCACTTCTCAACCAAGGTATTATAACACTTTTGTTAATATCTAAAAAAAGATTTTTCCTTTAGCATTACTCGTCTTATTTTCTTAATATTGCTAACGGTTTCAAAATTTACAACAAAACAACTGGTCATGACAAAAGTGGTTATTATTGACGATGAGGTTAATGCCCGGGATAGCTTAAAACAATTACTGAATTTGTATTGCCCTGATGTAACAGTTGTAGGCGACGCTGATAGTGTGGCATCAGGAATTGAATGCATTCTCAGTAATAATCCTGATTTGGTTTTCTTAGATATTAAGATGCCTGATGGAACAGGCTTTGATTTATTAAGCAGAATCAAGAAAATTAATTTTAAAATAATCTTCGTGACTGCTTATGAAGAGTTTGCATTAAAAGCCTTCAAGTTCAATGCTATAGATTACCTTACGAAACCGTTAGAGCCCGAAGAGTTAGTAAATGCAGTTTCAAAGGGAAGTACACATAGTAATGACGAATCAGTTAATGAATCAATTAAATTACTGATTGAGAACATTAGCAAACCATCAGTCCCGCACAAAAAGATAGTTTTAAAAACTTTGAATACTATTCACGTTGTTGAAATTGACCATATTATAAGATGTGAGTCGGATAGGAATTATACAGCTTTTCATCTGGTAGATCAGGAACATATTCTAATTTCCCGTTCTATGCGCGAGTTTGAAGAAATGCTGGAAGGATATGGCTTTTTCAGAGTCCATAATTCGCATCTGATTAACTTGAATTTTGTTAGTAGCTTCAAGAAAGATGAACTCATCCTCGTGTTAAAGGATAACACGACAATTCCTGTCGCATATCGAAAAAGAGATGAGTTATTGAGCATCATAAGAAGCCTGTAAATACAGTTATCCGCTAAAACGCTACGCCTGATAAATAGAACCATACGTTTGAAAGATTAGCAAATATCTTCTATTTTATTATCATTACTTTGCCATGTGATAAGGTAAAGCATAAAATGGATTACAAGAGAATATTTAAGTTTAAAACTACTCCTTTTTTTGGGGGGTCATTTCTTTCAGGTGACACAATTGAAATTGAGAACAGTATAATTACACTCCAGCGTAACCGATGGTTTTCTAAAGCTTATTTTAAAGTCACGTTTCCAATATCTAACATTGTGATTGTGAATATTACAAAAACCAGGCGGGGTGCAGATATAATTATTGAATCTCATACAAAGAGCCAGATTGCAAGTAAAGGTTTCAGTTATTCATCTGCCTGCAAGATTAAAAGTTTATTATTGCATGAGCTACATGAACAGTATTGCAGTATCTGACAAAGTTATTGCCATCATTTCTATCACCTGAACTGTCAATTAGTAATTACATATTTTTAACTTTGCCATTAGGCAATTTGTTATTACGTATAAGGTGAAACGGACAGAAGCTATAAAAGAGATCAAGGTTAAGGAATTGAGAGACTACAAGGTTACTCTAATTGACTCTCAGCCTGATATACTTATGGCTATGCACGATGATATTGCATTGGCTACCAAGAGCATTTACTTAGAGTTATACAGAATTGGCTATGATTATACCGGTGAAAGCTTCAGGGATATTCTGGCTGTTAAGTGCCAACAGGGCCTAACTGTTAAGATATTGCTCGATTCATGGGGTACCACTCCCTCACCTGAGTTCTTTGAGCCTATTATAAAAAACGGAGGAGAAGTAAAGTTTTTCAGGAAAATGAAGTTTTTTGTCGACTTCTTTACCAAAAACCATCGGCGTAACCATCGTAAAATACTGGTTATAGATGATGAAATTGCTTACATAGGTTCACCCAACCTTACCGGATATTCAGCTACATGGCGTGAGATATGCCTGCGGATAGAAGGCCCCCTCGCTTTAATATTAAAGAAGACCATTATCGACAGTTCCAAATTATACGATAAGTACATTTTCAATAAGTTCTCTTATAAGAAAACCTTATACTTTGATGGATTTGAGATCATACAGGATCTACCATCAATATACCGGCAGCAGATTAAAAAGAGATACGAAAAGCTGATTAAGGGAGCAAAAAAAGAGATCATTATTGAAACTCCATATTTTTTGCCGGGCTTTAAACTACGACGACTTATGGCGCAGGCTGCTAACAGGGGCGTTAATGTGATTGTTATTATGCCTCGCCACTCTGATGTTAAGATAGTAGACCTGCTCAGGGATAAATACCTTCAATTCTTTTACAGGAATGGCATTAATTTGCACTTCTACACTGAAAGCAACCTCCATGCGAAGTGCCTTATGGTAGATAAAGCAACTTTTGCTGTTGGGTCAGCTAATTTTGATTATAGGAGTTTTCGGTATCAACATGAAATCGTATTAGTAGGTCATCAACCTGAGATAGTTGATATGGTGGATATTCATTTGCGTGAGAGTTTAAAAGGATGCCAGCCATTTAATTATGAAGCCTATTTGCGAAGGCCTTTAATCGAAAAGATTTTTGGATGGATGCTACTCCCTTTCCGTCATTTATTCTAATGAATAAAAAGGTGCAACCTTGTTGTTGCACTTGAGAAAAGAATGCATACCCTTAAGAATACACCTGAGAAAAAAAAGTACACCCTGATGGAAACAGAGGAATAAAAAAGGTGCACCCTGATGGAAACAGAGGAATAAAAAAGGTGCACCCTGATGGAAACAGAGGAATAAAAAAGGTGCACCCTTGAGG
>JAGXGB010000009.1 GCA_024636955.1 Bacteroidales bacterium | reverse complement strand
CATTTACACTGAAGGATTGTGCATTAATAACCGGTGCTGAATTGCCTGAAGATGTTACAGTAATAGTCACTATACAGTTGGATGACAATTGTGGTGTTCCATTATCAGTAACCCTTACACTTAAAGAAAACGAACTCGAAGAGGAAAGGGCAACACTATTATTAACAGATATTATACCAGTGTTACTATTTAAAAGGAACGCATTGTTATTATTTCCAGATATAATAGAGTAACTCAATGCTTGATTATCATCTGGGTCTGAAGCAGTTACCTGGCCTACATTAGTACCATTAGATGCAGTAGAATTAACTGAGAAGCTTTGATTAGCAATTACAGGTGCTTCATTCAAATCTAAGATGTTTACAGTAATAGTACCATAGTCACTTAACATGCCAGCACCATTGTCCTGAACTTTGACAGTTAACTGGAATTGGTTATTTGTTTCATGATTAGCTAACTGGTTATTGTTAACTGTTAACGCACCGCTGCTGGCGTTTAGAGCAAAAGTATTGTTGGTATTTCCACTTGTAATGGAATAAGTAAGCTGCTGTCCATTATCAGGATCGGTTGCAGCTATTGTTCCTACAGCACTTCCATTAGAAATATTTTCATTTATGTTAAAGCCCTGGTCATTAATAATTGGATTCTCATTAACATCCTGTAGGTTTACAATAACTGTTGCAGATGAGGATGAATTCAGATTATCAATTACTGTTACCTGAAGATTAAAGGTTGGATTACCTTCATAATTAAGATTTTGTGTGTTTGCAACTGATAGTAGTCCTGTTGAAGAATTGATATTAAAAGCACTACCTGTATTTCCACCTGTAATGGAATAGGTGATTGTTTGTCCGGCATCAGGATCAGATGCAATAACCTGGCCTACAACGGTTCCATTTGGGCTATTCTCAGGAACTGAGAATGATTGACTTTGAATAATTGGCGCTTGGTTGTTAGTTGAGGTTGCAAATTCATGATAGCCAATATCAGAAGAACTGCCAAGTGGCACGTTATTGCCAAAATAGTCTTGATTGTATCCACACAAATAGCCTGCATTTATGCAAGGGGAATTTGGTTGTAACGAGAAGTTGTGAGCAGTAGGGTTCACAAAATTTGGGTTGGCAACCATTGAGTTCATATCCTGGCCTGAGGCTGAACGCCATGCAGCTAAGGTACTGTGACCATTAATAAATCCAGCAGATTGAACATTAAAGACATTATTATTTGAAGTTAAAGATCCGCTTGTTGAATAGGCTTTTGCTGAACCACTGAGGTAAAAAATATTATTCTTCGAAACGACTGTTGAGCCTGATAAGCTGTTTATATTGTTTGCAGTGCTGTTATAGAAAACATTATTTTCAGCAAGTAGATGATAGTTGTTTAAAACTGAGATAGCGATACGGCTATTGATAAATTCATTATAATATACTTGAAAGTTGGATACATAAGAATAGACGCCATAATTTCCATTAATAAATGAATTGTATCTGGCTGTAACTGTGCCCGTTGTAGGTGATAAGTACATGCAAGTTACTGACTTGTTCGAATGACCAATCATGGTATTATATTCCAAAATGCCGGTGTAATTATTTCCCCAGGCAATGAAGCAGAATTTGTTTCCGGTTGTACTATGATCAAGAGTGTTATGGTGAATATAAAAATTATGGCTGTTGGTTGATGCAATTTGGATATTATCACCAGGAGAATAGCTTTGATCAGGGTTAACAAAATATTTTAGATTGACATTGTAAATGTTACAATATCCAATTTCAATATCAGGAGTATCTTTAATATATATCCCATCATCCTGAGTGTTAAAAACTTCACAGTTTAGAATTCTGTTACCTGCTGAAGTAGTTAATATTCTAATGCCCCATTGTACATCGCGCAAAATACAGTTATTTATGAGGTTATTACCAGCTCCTGTGCCTGATATGATGACAGCAGCAACCATCCCAGAAGTAGAGGCTACTTCCAACCCATTGACTTGTATATTTGAACTGCTGGTTATGTCGATAACTTTGGAGGTACTTGCGCCGGAACTTATAACCTTAGGTTTATTTCCTGTTCCATAAGCGCCGATAGTGATGTTGCTCTTGCTCGACACTGTTAGACTTCCAGTGGTGTTAAATGTAGTACCGGCTTTTTGAAGATAAGTATTCCCATTAACCCAGCTTACGGAGTTCCATGACTTATATGGATTTGCCATAGTGCCATTTTGAGTACTACCAGTATAGGATGGATCAATGTAAACTGTGGTTTGCCCAAATGCATTATTCGTCAATATGATGAATATTAGCAGGAATAGGCTGGAGGCAATTGTTTGTACTAATGGAATACGTAGAGTTTCTTTTTTCATGACACGTCCGTTAAAGTTAGTAACATTTAGGTTGAATTAGACAATTTAAAAATTGGAAATTTTTGATAATCTGTGGTTTAAAAATTTTCAATATTAGATTTGTTGATAAATCTGTTACTGCAACAATGAAAAATAATGCCACCAAAATCACATCTGAAAAAGTATTCCAATTTAGATAATTTTAACGAAGTGCTTCCCCTTGTTAGCAAACAATTACACGCACTTTTGCTACATGTCTCTATTGCTCTTATACTCATAGAAATAGGTTTAAATAGGAGGGAAATTATTCAGATAATTACCCCGAAGCGGGGAATTTTTCTACGACTTTTAGTCGTAAAGGAGGGCTATTATTGGGCATTCAATCACTGCTTTCTTCTAACTATAATTTAAGGTGAAATGTGATTGTTGTTTCCATTGCAAATAAAAAGCCTCTGGTTTCAGAGGCTCTTTAGGAATTAATTTATATTGGAGGGTAAGGGCTTTTTCTTTTTAAACAACCCATTCATAGAGTTTCCGTTATCAGAGTAGTAAGTGTACTCATAACCATAATCATAAGCCATTCCCCTTGCTTTAACATCATTTAGCACAAGACTTACATTCGCTATTTTCTTTTGTTTGAGGTGCTCAATATTGTTTGTGAATGCTTCTTTATGTGTATAACCTTGCCTAACTACAAATAGAGTTACGTCAGCATACTTTGTTAGCAGGTAAGCATCAGAAACTACTCCTACAGGAGGTGAATCTATTAGAATAAAATCATAAATCTTCCTTAACTCTCTAAAAACTTCATCTGTTCTTTCAGAAGCAATTAACTCAAGAGGATTTGGAGGAACCGGACCAGCAGAAATATAATCAAGGTTGTCTATTTGTGTTGATTGTATGATTTCTTCCACTGTTGCTTTATTAATTAAAGCCGTGCTCATCCCGATTTTATTGTTAAGATTTAGGTCCTGATAGATTTTGGGGCGACGCATATCAAAACCAATAAGTAAGGTTTTCTTTCCAAACAACGCAAACACTGAGGCAAGATTTTGTGCTACAAATGATTTGCCTTCACCGCTATATGAAGATGTTAACAGTATTACCTGCTTCTCTTTGCCTCGTGAATAAAACTGTAAATTCGTTCTGATGCTTCTGAAAGATTCAGATATTGGGGAGTTTGATGAATCAGTAATGACCAACTTGTTTTTTCCATCGTTATGAAATACATGGCCAATAATTGGCAATTCTGTAATTGATTCCAGCTCCTTCTTACTACTAATCTTCATGTTTAGGAACTCACCTAACATTATAATTATAAAAGGAATTAATAAACCCCCTGCTCCTGCAATAATATAATTTAAGCTTCTTTTTGGGTAAATGACTGAAGTAGTTACATGTCGTGCCGGATCAATAACCTCATAATCCGGAGCATTGGATGCCCTCGCAATTTGGGCTTCTGACCTTTTCTGAAGAAGAAACGTATATATGGCATCATTTAACTTAAATTTTCTCTCAATGCCAAAGAGTTGGCGCTCAGTAGAAGGTAACTTCGACATTTCTGAATTAATCTTTGCAACACGGTTATTAATATCCTGTAACGCAATGTTAGTTGTTGCAGCATTGTTAGCAATGTTTTCACGTATGGTATTCTTCAGGTTGTTAATCTGAATTTCAATATTATTAAGGAAAAGGTTTTTAGTGTTGCCTCTGTTTAACAAGTTACGCCTTTCGCTATTCAGTGTAATTAGCTCAAGGATCATTTGATTTAATAAGGGATCCTGAACACCCATTGAAGAGGGTGCAATTAAATCTGACATGTCATTATTCCTGTTGAAATAGTCCCTTATATATTCGTAATATTTCTGTTGGATTAATAGCACGGCTCTTTGTGATTCGAGCTCACTCATCTTCTCAAATGACTTCTGGCCTTGAAAACTTAAGTCCATTACCTGGTTCGCAGTCCTGAAGTTTTGCAGCTTGCTTTCAGCAATTGAAAGTGAATCAGACACCTCACTTATTTGGCTATCAATAAACTTTACTGTATTGATTGCTATACGGTTCTTCTTTTCAAGATTGCGATCAAGGTATGAATTTGATAGTGTATTAAGGAAGTCGGTTATCTTGTATTTGTTATCTCCTTTCATGGTAATGATAACCAGAGAGGAAGTCTTTGAAGTGTTGATTGCTTCGATATTGGCCTGATGTAGAAGTGTCAACAAATTGAGAACATTAAAAACAAAATACATTTGCTCATCTTTCCAAAGATTAATTTCTTTGGTTTTCAGATGCACTTTAAAGTCAAAATACTTCCCCTTGATCTCATCTTCAAAGTTGTATATGCCATTGATTGAAACAGTGTCGGCAAGGAAAATTACCTCATCTTCCAGGTAACTGTACATGGGAACATCAATGCCATAAGCTTCAATTTTAACTTTTTTATTATCGATTATTCTGAAGGATATGGGTAAGTCAATAGGCTGAAGATTCGATTTATTTATGGTTATTCTTACCGGACTATCATTGTATATCTCCTTATCAGAGCGCAAGAAATCAAAGTTCAACATATCTCCGAAGGTGTATTCTTTTTTATATAATGATGTTTCTAAATTAAGCTGAATGATGGCATCATTAACCAGAGTGAAAGATTGAAGAATGCCGATTTCATTTTCAATATTTTGATTGCCTCCAAACAAGCCAAAACCTTGCATAATATTTTCTCCAGTCATAAAAGAGCTTTTCTCTTCTTCTTGAAGAAGCAAAGTAGTTTGGTTTTCAAAAATGCTGGTGGCTATCTTATTAAAAAGATAGGCAGTAGTTAAAAATACTATTAGAGAGACTATAAACCACTTTTTATGTCGATATAACTTGTAGAATAGTTCTTTGTAGTCTGTTTTTTGCTGTAATATATCTGAAGTTTTTTTCACGTCTTTTATTTCAAGAAATACAAGATTGTAACTAGTGTTGTTGCTGTTGCCAAAAGAGTTGAATAGGTAAAGGTTCTGAGATTTCTAAATTTCGTATCAATAGGTTCAACTATAACTATATCATTGGGCTGAAGATAGAAATACTCAGTTTCAATGACTTTCTTGTCAGAAAGATCAACTAAATGATACTTGATACTACTCCCATCCTCCCTTATGAGGGTAATTTTGCTCTTATCACCATAATCAGTCATTCCACCTGCATACCCAATTGCCTGGAAAATATTGATCTGCTCTTTGAAGTAAGGGAATTCACCTTGTAGGCGAACCTCCCCAAGCACAGTAATATTAGAATTGACAAATTTTATGGTTATAGAGGTATTGCTAAGATATTGACTAAGCTCTTCTTCAATTACTTCTTTAGCCTGCTTAAGAGTAAGATTATTTACATCAATTTCACCTACAAATGGAAAATCAATTAAGCCCTGTTCATTAACAGTATAGCTTATGAGATTAATATCCAGCCCAGGTCCGTTCATTACTGTCTCATTGCTAAATATTCTTGCTGTTTCAGCCTCTATGCTCAATACCTTGATGTATAAGTTATCGAATGGTTGAATTCGTTTGATTGGCCTCACATGGTTGTATGAGGATTTAATTTGACTTGTAGTTTCATCTTGAACATACTTCAACTTTTCTTTTGGAACACACCCAATAAAAAGGAAAGTTACAAGAAACAGGAAAAATGTTTTTTTAAATGCTTTATTATTCATGACTTTGGCTACTTATAAACAATCATTGAAATCATATACCAGGCTCCTTCATTTCCAAGAATCAAACGTGATATATTTGATTTTGTTCGAAGCATTTTATTGAAGCTATTATATGAGGTTAAGACCCGCTTCCTTTTATCACTGTTTGGAAAGTTTTAACTAGTAAAATAAAATCCAATTTAAGTGACCATGAGTCGATATATTGGAGGTCAAGTTTCATCCATTCATTAAATGAAATATTATTCCTGTTTGGCGCTATCTGCCATATACATGTAATACCTGGTCGCATTGATAATCTGCGTAACTGCCATCTCTCATACTGTTTAACCTCTGTTGGTAAGGGTGGACGGGGGCCAACCAGTGACATATCTCCATTTAGCACATTAAAAAATTGTGGAATTTCATCTAAGCCTGTTTTTCTTAAAATTCGACCAATCTTTGTTATTCTTGGGTCATTCTTAATTTTGAAAGCTGGCCCGTCCATCTCATTTTGCTTTTCAAGTTCCAGCCTCTTCTCTTCAGCATTTATTACCATAGTCCTGAACTTGTAGATCTCAAATATGCGCCCCCTGAGTCCAACCCTCTTCTGCTTGAAAATAATTGGTCCTTTTGAAGTAGCTTTAATAGCTATAGCTATAATAAGGATGAAAGGTGACCAAATTAAAAGGATGAAGGATGAAGCCATGATATCAACCAATAGCTTCCAATTATGAGAGAACTTACTTGAAGGGGTATTGGAGAATGTAAGAAACGGCGTTTCATCATAGTATGTAAGGTGAGTTTTAGTTGAAGGCATGTGAAAGAAAGAGGACTGCAACTTAAATACTACTCCTATCTCTTCACAGTGGTATATCAAATTCCTAATTTCATCCTGATCAATTGTATTTCGGCAATAAAGAACTTCATCAATAACATCTTTTCGGAGAAGAAAAGGCAGCCTGTCAATTTCTTTAATCACACGGAATCTTCTTCCAAATATTTCCTCAATTATTTCACTATCGCTTATTATAGTGTTAATGTTATATCCCCATTCTTTGTGTAAGTCAAGTTTCTCAATAAAATCAATACAATTCGAGTCAGCAATCAAGATTACATTTTGAACATTTAATCCTTTATTATACAACTTCTTATAGTAGTTGTTAGAGGAAACAAGAATCAAACTTATCAGAACAAAGTTTAGAATTGCAAAGGTGAGTATTACATAATTGTTTACCTGATTCAGATCAAAAGCAACTTGAAAAAGTGCCAGGAATGCAGTACCAGTTATTACGAAGAGACCAGTCTCAACTATGATAGTCAGATTACCCTTCAGCTTGTTAAATCCAGTTAAATTGGTTTGGATTATTCCGATGTACCATAATGGAATGATAAGCAATGCAACGATTAGATATTCATTGCTATATGGAAGATACCCATAATAGTAATATTCAGTGATTTGAAAGGCTCCTATAAAAACAAGCACTGATAATATGGAAATGACGATCCCTGAAATGCGACTTGTCTGTTTTTCTCGTTCACGTATCATGATGAGTTATAGGAGGGTTGAGATTAGTTATAGTATTGTTGGCTACTAATCTAACAACCTTATTGATTAAATGTTGAAATGCCTTAGCCTATTTCAAACAGATAATTTTCAATACTCGAGAGTAACTGATCAGAGGCATGCTGGCTAATTGGCGGTACTGGTGATATGGTAGTTCTGTTGTTTAAAGCATCGAATAATTCAGCTTCGGAATAGGCAGATTTCACGTAACCAAGTTTTGCAAAACTATTAGCGGTTGCTAACTGATGATCGTTCCTGTGTTCTTTGAAAGATGCCAGTCGTGGCATTACAATAATTGGCTTTTGATATTGAAGAGCAGATATTATGGTTCCCATTCCTGCATGGCTAACTATTAAATCAGCCTTTAGAAATAATTCATTGAATTCATTCATTGGAATAAAATCGAACCATTTAAAGTTGGTTGGTTTGTAGTTTGAATCTGCTACTTGTGCAATGATGTCTTTATAACCTGTAGAAGCTGACCATTTGTCAATAGATTTAATAAGCCTGTCAAAAGGTTGCTGTGTTCCTACAACTATGAATATCATGATATTACTGTTCCTTTAAAAAGTGTTTTACCGTTTGCCAGATGAGGCCATTGAGTAAGATGCAAATTGGTAAATGGTTTGATTAATCGTCCACTCATTGATATCCTTTCAACGTTTGCTATACTGTCAATCCATATTGTTTTAGATCCACTCATCTTACCCCAGAAAATTGCTGCAAGCCCGGGAGCTGCACCGGTTGAAATTACGTAATCAGGTTTCTCCTTTTTAATTATTACACGCATTTGATTCGCCATTTTAATAAGTTTGAGCTTATTCCATCGGTTTGCATCAATAACTGAGTAAAACTTATGATTAGAATTATTAGATGAGTAAGCTTTATGGGTAGAAACGAATACTACTTCAGCCTCTCTAAAAGCGCTTTGTAACCTTAATAATTGTATCCAATGTCCTCCTTCTGAAGCTACGGCTAATATTTTCACTTTATAAACTTGTATAATCTGTTAGAAAATAATTTAATTGTTGAGAGATTGAGTTCATAAAAATGGGTCAGGAGTTCCAATTTCATCAATATCCTCATCTTAGTTGGCTTTATGCCTGAAAAGTTTTTTAAACAAAATTTCTTCAATTCATCAAGTGTAACTTGTATCAACTTAACAACCTTTAAATTCTTTTGTTGAGAAATGTACACTTCCATCTGATTTTCAGGAATTGTTACTCGTGTAATGAGTCCTTGTTGGGTAATAGATGAGAAATTCTGATCAAAAAGGAAATTGCCATGACTGTAGCACACCCAGGTGTTATTTATTCTTTCAACTGGTTGGATAGTATGAGGGTGATGTCCTAATATTAAGTCAAATCCATTCTGAGATAGCTTCAATGCCAATTCTTTCTGCTGGTTGTCTTCCAAAGTATAGTATTCTTTGCCCCAGTGTATGCTGATGATGTAATATTCATCTTTTCCTTTTTCATGAAGTTGAAGGTCTTTTATCAAATCATCATAATTACTCTTAAAATAATTTGTATCACCTGCATTGTCCTTTACCAGGCTAACTCCCCAAATGTTTAAACTAATTCCGTTAACCATTAGGATTTGTGGCTTATTCGATTTTCCAATTACATAAATTCCATTACTTTCAAGTTGGTTGATCGTATAATTGCAAACTTCTTCGCCATGCTGGGCAAAGTGGTTGTTTGCAATGTTTGCAATAACAGGAATGTTCAAGTGCTTTAACAGTTGTATGGTTTCAAGTGGAGCCACATAAACTGCTTCATTAATTGGAAGTGAGTATAACTTTTCCTCTATTGATAGTGATGATTCAAAATTTAGAAATAGATAATCACCGTCAGTAATAACCTTTTTTACATCATCAGATATCAATTCATCGTATCTATTTCTGAATTTTGTTGCTATTCCTCTTCTGAAATGATGGGCATTCTCGCCGGTCATGTAATCCCCAATGCTGACAATTTTAAATTGCATGACTCTCTATTAGTTTGAACTTTTCATTGGTTGGGTTCATTTCAGATAGTTTCTCTATTGACAAATTTACTTCTCCTAACGAATCAATAATCTCCTTAAAAACACTTTTAGAGATTTCATCAAATTCGCCAGGGGGCTTTATATGAAGGTATAGAACAATAGATCTATCTTTCTGCTGAAGTATCTTATATGCATCAATTAATGGATGTCGGTAAAAAACATTATTAAAGAATGATCCGTGAATCGTATTGCCATTGGGTAATAAAATAAGATCACGCGTTCTTCCTTTAAGCTCCACAATTCTTGGCCAACCCAGACCACATGAGCATCTCTCAAAGTCTATTTTTCCAAGATCACCAACCCTGTATCGTACAAATGGAAAGCTAATGCTATTCAGATTTGTAAGAAGCAATTCTGACATCCCAAATTCATTAGTGAAGGTCTCTACAAAGCAGTTGTGGGTATTAATATGATAACCACTCTTACTCTGGCATTCACAGGTTAAAATGCCACCATCATTGGCTCCGTACATATCAAAAACTGGTAACTTATATGCTGATTCAATTGCGGTGCGTGTTTGGGGTAGTAATTGTTCCGATGTTGTGAATATAGCTGTAAGGTTTGTGATGTTTTCAAGTATCTCAGGTTTGACTTTGATAATATTTATAATTGAGCTCGGGTAGCCATATAGTATTTTTGCCTTGTTGGTTTTCTCATAATCAATATGCATTGATGGCTCAATGATGTCACCTTTAATAAAGTAATTGTTCTGTAAGCCATGGTATACTTTTTCAACGATTCTTCTATTGTTTGTTCTTAAGGAATTTCCTGCAATAGTGATAAATGGATCGCCCGGTTCAAAATCAGCAAAACGGTTCCAGAAGAAATATATATACGCCCAAAACCACGATAAATGTTCGCTGTCAACGTAGTAGTAAAATGGACTACCTGTACTACCACCAGTCTTTTTTTTCTGGTTTTTTCTTCCTTTTATAGGAGTAAAGACTGAGGTGTAGTTTTCATTAATTGTTTTCTTATCTATTATAGGCATTGATTTAAGCACTTCAAGCGGTTTTTCAAGAATAAGGTTATTGTCAAAATTTGTCAACAATGGTTTGTAATATTCGTTATTATGCTTGATGTTAATTAAAAATTGAGCCAGTCGATTAGTGGTAATGTTGCTATTTGATATGTTAGCTGTTGACTTCAGAACATCATACTTCTCAAGGATTTTTGTTCCTCGTATAATGTCTATTATTTTTATGCCAGCTTTCATCCACTTGTGTATTAAATATACTTCACTTGTTGATTTAATCAATTTCTCACTGCCAGTTTAACAGCTCTTCCTATACCAGGAGGTTCTTTCTTCTATTGCATATTCAATTTCAATAGACCTATACTTGTCTTTAAAGTAATTTTCAATTGATTCTCCACTTGATGATTTAATGAATTCCAATTGTCGATTTAATAAATTCAAATTTCTTTTTCCATGTGTGATTTGAAGCTTCATTAATTCTTTCCAATATTTTTTCCTGGCTGTTCTCTTCAAGGCTCTTCTTAGCCTGAATCACAAACTCATCAGCGGTATTTGCAAAGTATATCATTTTACTGAAAAGCTCTTCCACAACCGGAATTCGACAACTTATCACCGGTTTGCCCATTGCTAAGTATTCAAGAGTCTTTATGGGAAATGAGTTCTTAATCCAATCAGCCATAATCCAGTTAAGTAAGCATACATCGAAGCCGCGAGCGTATGATGGCAAATTTCTAAACTCCACTGGGCCTGCAAAATAAATATTGCTTTTCCCTTCAAGCTGAGAGTAATCGCCGAGTACTTTTCCAATTATAACAACAGAAAATCCACCCTCAGCAAGTCGTATAAAAACTTCTTTGTCATTTGCGTCTGACAATGTACCGAAGTATCCAGCAATGGGTAGCCCTTTTCGCTTAACAGCTTGAATAAAAGGATTTAGTTCATGTTGAGTGGTAAAGTGATCAAAATCAACGCCATGTGTAAGTAATTGCACCTTTTCCTGAGAAAGCTGCTCTAATTTTAATTTAATATTAGGTGAGCTCGCAAATCTAACATCAACATTCCTGCTCAAAAAAATCTCTTTTTCTTTCAAACTTTTTAATAGGGATATATCGTTAGTCCTGAAATCAGAAATCAAGTCGGCTGCCTGATAAACCTTTTTTTGAAATTTATATTTTAACAAAGGAGATAAGGTGAAATTTCCTGAAATCCAAAGTATTGAATCGTGCCAGTTTATATTTAGCATTAGTGTTGCAACTCTTAGCTGAAACCTGATCAGTTTTGAATTTACCTTATCATAAAACGAATTAAATATGGGGATATAAAAGGGCACTAGCACATATACATTCTTTTCAATATGCCTGAATAGCTTTAGATGAGTCTTCAGTTTATTGAAAACTTTCTTTTTAATTGATTTCTTATTATCTGAGTTTACGGCTGGTGACTTGAACGCAATTGGATTAACCCATAAAACTGAATATCCATCTTTCAAGAAATGGAATATAATTTGTCTGGTACTGGTGACTGATGGTCTGAACCAATCAGGACCTGTACAGATGATCCACTTTTTCATAAATCTATTATTCTTAATTAACTATTGTACTTCCAAAATCTGATTGCACCTTACTTAGTTCATTTTTAATGATAATTGGTTTTTTGAAGAAATGAATAGGCTTTTCTACTAAGGTCATTTGGAGGTATTGATCAACGTTATATAGTCTGGTTAGAATTCTCGGGTTACCTATATATATCTTTTTGTCGTCAAGTATGCCCCTGAAATACTCTGACTTAGGAATAAAAATTTCAGTGTCTACAAAAGGTTTGTATTTTTTCTTGTGGCTGCGCAAAAAAACGTCCTTAAGCTTGTGATTAATCTTAATGAACTCCATTAAGAGTGGTCGTACTTTCTTTTCATGCTTAAGGGAAACAGGAAAGGCTGTTGACCTTATTTTATTACTCTTTGGTTCTTCAGAAGCAATAGCAGTATGGGCATACTGCGATTTAAGTAATGATTTAGGAAGTTTGTGGTAAAGATTGGCAATTGAGTTATCCCTGTCTCTTATACACATCTGACGCTG
>JAGXGB010000042.1 GCA_024636955.1 Bacteroidales bacterium | reverse complement strand
CAATCGAGTAGTGAGTAGTGAGAAGGGAGTTAATGGTCCACTTGAACACCTTGAACTCCTTGAACCCCTTGAACAACTTGAACTATCTTGAACTATCTTGAACTATCTTGAACAACATTGAACTATCTTGAACTATCTTGAACTATTTTGAACTAATTTTCTATCCGTACTTTTCAACATCCTCCGCCGTAATAACATTATCACACAGAATAGCCAGTCGTTCTACTACATTGCGCAGTTGCCTGATGTTGCCGGTCCACTGCTTTTTCTGCAGTTGTTGTAGTGCTTCATCAGTAAATGTCATTGCCGGTTTACCGTTTGACTCGGTGATTTCTGTTATAAAGTGGTTTGCCAGTAGGGGTATATCATCAGGGCGTTCATTGAGTGTGGGCACGTGAATGAGTATTACACTCAGGCGATGGTAGAGGTCTTCGCGGAAGGATTTGTTTTCTATCTCAACTTTCAGGTCTTTGTTGGTAGCAGCAATTACCCTTACGTCAACAGGTATATCTTTTTCACCACCTACACGCATGATTTTGTTTTCCTGCAATGCGCGAAGTACTTTTGCCTGGGCAGCCAAACTCATATCGCCTATTTCATCAAGGAATAAAGTTCCTCCGGTTGCTTGTTCAAAGTCGCCTTTACGTTGCTTGATTGCAGAAGTAAACGACCCTTTTTCATGTCCAAAAAGCACACTTTCAATTAACTCACCTGGTATTGCTGCACAGTTGACCTCAACAAAAGGTCCTGCCGACCTATTGCTGAGTTCATGCAGCCACCTTGCCACAAGCTCCTTGCCGGTACCATTGCTTCCGGTGATCATAACCCTGGCATCGGTAGGTGCAACCCGTTCTATCATAGTGAGGATCTCCTTCATAGGCTCCGATTCCCCAATCATCTCATAGGTTTTACTAACCTTGCGCTTCAGCACCCTTGTTTCTTTAACCAAGGTAGATTTCTCCATCGCATTCCTGATGGTGATAAGTAACCTGTTCAGGTCGAGCGGCTTTGAGATATAATCATAAGCACCTCTTTTAATGGCATCTACGGCAGTGTCAATATTACCATGACCCGAAATCATCACCACCGGAGTGTCATAAAGAGCAAGCAACTGGTCAAGCACTTCAATGCCATCCATTTGTGGCATTTTGATGTCACAAAGAATAACATCATACTTCTCAGTTGAAGCAAGCTTCAGCGCAGTAGGTCCATCAGGGGCATCATCCATCTGGTATCCTTCGTACTCAAGTATTTCTCTTAAAGTATTCCTGATACTGCGTTCATCGTCTATTACCAGTAGTTTTGCCATTATTTCTCTATTATTGGAGGGTTTTCTCAGCTTAGAAACAAGTAAAAAGGCTAAAGGCTAAAGGCTAAAGGCTAAAGTGGGGTTATTCTCAACTCCTTAATTCTTTAGTCTTGTACCATTCCGGTTACCTTCATAACGTTAAATTTATACTTCAACTTTTAATATAACTCTTACACTTAAATCTTACATTTAATCGTAAACCTTAACACTCAAACCTACTTCTTTATGACTTTATACTTAAAAAACTTTTTACTTTAGCCTTTAGCCTTTAGCCTTTAGCCTTACATTTTACTTTAGCCTTTATCCTTAGCTTTCCGGCCCTTAGCCTTAAAGCCTTCATTTTACCTTTTAACTTCTATATTTTCTTTTTCCTTACTTTAAACTTTAGCCTTTAGCCTTTAGCCTTTAGCCTTAGTTCTCCAGCCTTTAGCCTTACTTTTTACTTTAGCCTTTAGCCTTTAGCCTTACCCTTTGTAAAACAACCACTTCCACAACTCTCCGTACGACACTTTTTTGCCATACATCAGTATGCCGGTGCGGTATATTCTGCCGGCCATCCATACTGCACCAATGAAGGTTACAGTTAGTATTCCCATTGAAAGAGCTATTTCCCAGTAGGGGACGCCGAATGGGATACGGACCATCATTATGATTGGCGAGGTGAAGGGTATCATGGAGAACCAGAATGCAATTGGCCCTTCGGGGTTTCGTATTACAAACTGGGCCATTACTATTGCAAGTATGAGTGGTACGGTAACCGGCATCATAAACTGCTGAGTGTCGGTCTCGTTATCAACTGCTGCTCCAATGGCTGCAAACATTGCTCCGTAGAGTAAATAACCTGCAAGGAAATAGAACAGGAAAGAGAATATCATTACTCCATAGTCAATTGAACCAAGAGCTTCAGTAATAAGCGACACTGTATTCTGTGGTGCTTCTTCTTCAGGAGTTTGTGCTTTATCTAAACCGGCGGGTAGGCGATTTCCCTGGTCAAATACCTGTGTTTCCTGAGTTTTCTTAAGGGTATCGGGCATTGATGCCTGGAATACTGCTACAATGGTGAGCGTTAGTACAACCCACAGCATAAACTGAGTAAGGCCTACCAGCGCTACACCAACAATCTTACCCATCATCAGCTCAAATGGCTTTACTGATGAAATAATTACTTCAACAATGCGACTCGTTTTTTCCTCTATCACCCCACGCATTACCTGCGCACCAAAGAGGAATATAAAGAAGTATATAAGTATACCGGCAAACATGCCAACACCCATACTTGCTTCAGCATAACTCTTTTGCTCCTTGCCTTTTTCCTTTATCTGGATGGAAGTAAGCGTAATGTCGGTTTTAATGTTTTTGAAGATCTCGCTGCTCCTGATGCTTTCGGGCGTGACCGAATCACCCCTTATGTTAAGCGCACCCGGATTATTCCTGTTAATTTCCTTGAAGATCTCAGCACTCAGCTTCTGGCGCTCAACCTCTTTTGTCATCACATTGTTGATGTAACTCTTGAGGTCAATGTTCACCTGTTTGTTGCTGTAGATCATGCCTGATGTAGGAATTGCAACTTCAGTTCTTGGGATGTAAACCAGCGCATAACCTCCCTGTTCTGTAAGTGAGGCTTTCCCGGCTTCTAAATCAGTATAGATGTTCTCAAAGGTGAACTGGTCAGAGTTTTCAAACTTGCCATGAAACCAGCCTGTTTCATCGAGAATCATCACTTTCTTAACTTCATCTGACATCTGCGAAAGAAAAACAGGTACGATGAAAAGTGCAGCCATAAGTATAGGGCCCAGGATGGTCATTATGATGAACGATTTCTTCTGGACTCTTGAAAGGTATTCGCGCTTTATAACAAGTAGTATTTTATTCATGTCAGTTAGTTGTTAAGTTTACTGTTGCTAAATGTACTGTTACTTGCTAAATGTACTGTTATTAAGTGCACTGTTGCTAAGTGCACTGTTGCTAAGTGACTTATTTCCCGATGACTTGGCAGCATTAACTGTTTCAATAAAGATCTCATTCATGGTAGGTATGATCTCCTGCATGCCTGTTATGGTGACGTGTGGGAGCAAAGTTCCTAAAAGCTCATTGGGATTGCTGTTATTCATAAGTTTTATCACACTGCGGTGACCGTTTTCATAAGCCTCATGGCTGATCAGTTCAGCACCTCCAGGAAGGAACGTGTGAATAGGAGCATCCATACCTTCATGCGTTATGGCGTAAGTATTGGTCTTGTACCTGTTTTTTATCTCTTTAACTGTGCCATCAAGTATCTTGTGCGAGTTGTTGATCAAAGCAATATTATCACAAAGCTCCTCAACTGATGCCATGTTGTGGGTGGAGAATATAATGGTACTGCCACTGCGCTGCAACTCGAGTATCTCTTCTTTAAGCAGATTCACATTGATAGGATCGAAACCACTGAAAGGCTCATCGAATATCAAAAGATCGGGTTCGTGTATTATGGTTACAATGAACTGTATCTTCTGCTGCATCCCCTTCGACAGTTCTTCAACTTTCCTGTTCCACCAGCCTTCAATCTCAAACTTTTCAAATAGAATTTTCAGCTTCCTGAGCGCATCATGTTTTTTAACACCTTTAAGCTGAGCAAGGTATAGAGCCTGCTCACCAACCTTCATTTTCTTATATAGTCCGCGTTCCTCAGGCAGATATCCAATCTGCTCAATGTGTTTCGGATTAAGCTTCTGATTATTGAAGAACAATTCTCCTTCGTCAGGGCCTGTAATCTGGTTTATGATTCTGATGAATGATGTTTTACCGGCACCATTGGGTCCCAGCAAACCAAAGATGCTTTGTCGGGGAATGTCAATGCTTACGTTAGAAAGTGCAGTGTGATTTGCATATCTCTTGGTGACATTCTTAGCAGAGAATATAATCATGATAGTGTTGGTTATAGATTAACCTCATTAAAGTTTCAACTTCCGGTTATTGGAAATATTCTTTCATTCTTTCGAAAAATGACTTATCACGTGAGCCGGGATTAGGTTTAAAATTCTCAGCCCCTTTTAATTTCTCAAGTATATCCTGCTCCTGTTTACTCAGGTTGCGCGGGGTCCATACGTTAATATTTATTAACTGGTCGCCCCGCTCATAGCCATTAAGTGATGGAATGCCTTTACCTTTAAGGCGCAACACCTTGCCACCTTGTGTTCCGGGATCAATTTTTATTCTTACCCTTCCATCAATTGTTGGCACTTCAACTGAGGTGCCTAAAGCTGCATCAGGGAAACTGATGTAATGCTCATAAAGTATGTTTGTACCATCACGCATAAGCTCAGGATCCTGTATTTCCTCTATTTGAACTATCAGGTTTCCGGCCACTCCACCGCGTGAAGCGGCATTTCCTTTACCACCAACTGACAACTGAATGCCATCAGTAACACCTGCAGGAATATTCAGGCTAATTACTTCTTCATCCTTTTTTGTACCACTACCACCACAAGTTTCGCACTTCTTTGTTATAGTGCGTCCTTCGCCACTACAGTAGGGGCAGGTAGAAGATGTTTGCATCTGCCCAAGGAATGTATTGGTTACGCGGGTTATTTGTCCGGTACCATGGCAGTGTTGACAGGTATTGAATGAAGAACCATCGGCTGCACCTGTACCACTACAAGTATTACATGGAACGAGCTTGTTTACTTTGATCTTCTTTTCAACGCCTTTAGCAATTTCCTGAAGTGACAATTTCACCTTCACCCTGAGGTCAGTGCCTTTATTCACCCTGCGGCGTGAGCCACCACCTTGCTGACTGAAGCCTCCAAAGCCACCGCCAAAAGCATTTCCAAAGATATCGCCGAACTGGCTGAAGATATCGTCCATACTCATGCCACCACCAAAACCTCCGGCGCCAGCCCGTACACCTTCGTGGCCATACTGATCGTACTTCGAACGTTTCTCCGGATTGCTCAATACCTCATAGGCTTCAGCAGCTTCCTTAAATTTATCTTCAGCTTCTTTATTTCCGGGATTTTTATCTGGATGGAATTGCAACGCCATCTTACGGTAAGCCTTCTTTATCTCAGGCTCACCGGCGTTGCGTGCAACCCCTAATATTTCGTAATAGTCTCTTTTAGCCACAGTATCTGATCTCATTTTTATATCGTTCCCCGCATCCGCCTAACGGCTGTCAATGCTTTTTTATTACTTAGTCACAACTACTTTGGCAAACCTAACCACTTTGCCATTCAACATATATCCCTTTTGAGTTACATCAATAACCTTGTTCTTTTGCTCATCAGAGGTTGCCGGTAAGTGAGCAATTGCCTCATGATAATCAGTATCAAAGGTTTTACCCATAGCCTCAATTTCAGTCAATCCCTTTTGTGTAAGGTTGTTCCTGAACTTATTGTAAATCAGCATGGTGCCTTCTTTCAATGGTTCAACTGCCTGCACAGTCTCAAAAGATGAAATGGCCCTTTCAAAGTCGTCAAGTATAGTAAGAAAATCAACAAGCACCTCTTCCGATGCTGTTTTACTCAATTCAATACGCTCTTTTAATGCTCTCTTCCTGAAATTGTCAAAATCAGAATAAAGGCGCAGGTATTTGTCATTTACTTCCTCGTATTTCTGCTGCATCAGGGCAAGTTCGTCAGCCATTTTTTGTTCGGTAGCTGTATCTTGTGCATTCTCACCCGCTTCGTTCACTTCATTGATATCAATGCCTTCTTTCATGCCTTTGTTATTTTCAGCTTCAATCTTATTCTTACGGTGTTTCATAAATGTAAATATTTTAATAACCTCCTCTGAGCCAATAATATGAACTAGCCCCTACAATGTGATCCAGTAATCTGAACTAGCCCTACAAATTGTTTGCCATGGTTGATTTAAAGGACAATTTGTCAGTTTATCCTCGTCACCTATCTATTCTACATCCCATGTGAGTTTTCAGGATGGTCTTTAGCTTCTTAAAACTTTATCCTATCCTTTCAATAGATGCCCCAAGAGCATTCAATCGCAGGTCAATGTTTTGATATCCCCTGTCAATTTGCTCAATATTATCTATCCGGCTCTTGCCTTTAGCAGAGAGCGCGGCAATAAGAAGTGCTACCCCGGCCCTGATATCGGGACTCGACATAGTGATTCCCCTGAGCATGGTTTGCCTGTTAAGGCCAATAACGGTTGCCCGATGTGGATCGCATAGAATGATAGAAGCCCCCATTTCAATAAGTTTATCCACAAAAAACAACCTGCTTTCAAACATCTTCTGATGTATAAGCACGCTTCCCTTTGCCTGGGTGGCAACAACAAGCGCAATACTTACCAGGTCGGGGGTAAAGCCCGGCCATGGTGCATCGGCTATTGTCATGATGGAGCCATCCATGTATGTTTCAACCTCATAATTGTCCTGTTCAGGAACTATGATATCGTCGCCTTCAACATCTATCTTTATGCCTAATCGTTTGAATACATCCGGAATAATTCCAAGTTCAGGATATTTTACATTCTTTATCCTGATTGCCGACTGAGTCATCGCGGCCATACCAATGAAGCTGCCTATTTCAATCATATCAGGTAGCATAGTATGCTCTGTTCCGTTAAGCTTTTCAACGCCTTCAATTGTAAGCAGGTTAGAGCCTACACCTGAAATACTGGCGCCCATGCGGTTAAGCATGCGGCATAATTGTACTAAGTAAGGTTCGCAGGCTGCATTGAAGATTGTTGTTTTGCCTTTTGCCATAACGGCAGCCATTAAAATATTGGCAGTTCCGGTTACTGAAGCTTCATCAAGCAGCATATAGCAGCCCTTCAGCTCGTTTGCCGAAACACTGTAAAAAGCATTCACATCCTCAAAATCAAAGCGGGCACCCAGTTTCTGCAAACCTAGAAAGTGAGTATCCAATCGTCGCCTGCCAATTTTATCACCACCGGGGTGAGGCATATAGGCCCTGCCAAAACGAGCAAGCAGTGGACCAATCAGCATAACTGAGCCACGTAGGCCGCCGCCTTTTTTACGGAAATCAGGTGTTTTTAGGTATTCAAGGTCAATATCCCCTGCCTGGAAAGTATAACTGCCGGTGCTGTTCTTAGTCACCGACACACCCATCGCGTCAAGCAGTTCAATCAGCTTGTTGACGTCAATAATATCAGGAATGTTGTTAATGGTAACCTTTTCAGGAGTAAGCAGTACGGCACATAATATTTGCAATGCCTCATTTTTGGCACCCTGAGGTGTGATCTCGCCTGAGAGTTTGCAACTCCCGTCAATTATAAATGAACCCATAAAGTAAGCTTGTTAGTGCTTTAAATCAGGGAGCAAGTTAATTCTTTTTGCGGTTCCTCGGGTCACGGAAATTCTTATCACGTGGAATGAATTTCTTCTTCTTGATTTGCCCTGGTGTAGCTGAAGTAGCAGGCTGTCCGCCATTACGTGCCAGCAATTCATTGGTGTGCGTTAGTTTAGTATCACCACTGAGCTTAAGCTTACCATGCGACAGTTCGGCAAGGTGATCAGTAATCAGTTCATCATTCACTGAATCGCGATTCCAGTTGAGGTACGACTTTTTCAAATGATTAGCTATATTCTTAACCAGGAGGTCCTTCTCTGCGCCATCCTCAAACAAGGTAGCTTTATCAATTATTTTAGCAATATTCTTACCGTATGGCCTGAACTTGATGTTTTCCTGAGGATAAGGTATCCTGTTAGGCCTTTCCTGACGTGCTTCGGGAGCAGGTGCAGGGAATGGTCCATCAACATCAAGGCGATAGTCGGAAATAATATACAGATGATCCCAAAGCTTACGACGGTAATCAGTAGTATCACGCTGCTCCGGATGAAGCTGCGCCATTATATTTATAAGTGCTTTGCAAAGATTGGTGCGCTTGTCGCGATCTTCAATAGTCAGGACATATTCCACCATTTTTTGAACATTGCGGCCATACTCGGGAATAATGAGTTTTTCGCGGGTGCTGTTGTAATCCATAAGATGATTTGTTAAGGCCATAGTTTGCCTTTAATAATAAAAGTGGCTATTATTTTTTAAAGTACCGTACTCCGGATGATCCTGTAATTAAGCAATAACGAGGTGTATATACTATAAAAGTCTGTTTAGGAGATATTAGCACAACAGACAGTGCAAATATAATGCTTTTAAATCAATTAAGTTCAAAGGGATTGTTTTTTTCTTTCATAATCGTTTTCATTTTCCAGACACAAACATTGCATGTATACGCGGTTGTTGAAGTCGCCAATCACCTCATCCCGGCCTTCTCCTCAAGGAGAAGGTGAAGGTTCCTTTTTTTACGCCTTCATCCTCATCTATAGGAGAGGAAATACATTTCAGACACCAGCATGGCGTTTCTACATTATTGTTTTTTTTCATTAGGTAATCCCATTAATTTTTTAGAAGGTGGTGCAAATAAATTATTCTTTAATATATTTACACATTAAATCACCTAAATATGAAAGCACATCTTACCCTCATTCTCTTTTGCCTTAGCCTCATGGCCTTTGGGCAGGATTATCAGCTCTTCAACATGAACACCCACAAGGTATTCAGAACACAGGATGAGCTGGCTAAAACATACAGCCTGGTATTTGATTCTGTTGTTATGCAGGGATCAACTACTGTGTACCACCCTTATAAGTATTTGAGTGATAGCGGTTTTTCCAGTGATACCTGCTATATGTGGAATGATATCTGTTATTTTATGGACTTCCCATCCTGGTTGGGTAGTCATATACAAAGCACAGGAGATGTGTTTACTTTTTACAATAATAGTGGTGCAGCAGTCAATATTGATTTCAACATTACCCCATCGGAAAGTCATGTTTTCTTCGAGGACGATATGCAGCGCTTTACTTTAAGCAGGGCAAACTCAGGAAGTGATACCATGAATATGCTCGGGACTACTGATTCTGTTCACAGGTACATTGTCTCGCATACCGATCTGCAGGGTAATTCTATAAATTCCGCAATAAACAACTGGCAAGTTATCATCGGCAAACAACTCGGATTGATTAATTTCTTCCGGATAGATAGTTTTCCACAGGCGCTTGAACCTCTAACTTTATTAGGCACTGAATCGCCTGCCGCAGGTTTGTTTCAACTAACCAATGCCATAATCTATGACTACTTACCGGGCGATGCTATACAAACGAGGGATTATTACCGCAATCCTATGAATCCGATCTTCAACCGCACAACCTATATCACTTTAAATTTTTTAGAACGGAACGAAACCGCCGATTCGTTAAAATACAAAGTCTTCAGGGAGATCTATAAATATGATTCATCGATATACAAAGTGGATACTGTTTGGATTAAATATAGAAAGGATGTTGTAGTCGGCCGCATTCCTTTTGATATGCCTGATTATGAAATCCAACATTACGGAATTTTGGAGATAGTAGATTTTTGTGGTTACATGGCCTGGACCTATTTCACAGGGGATGATTGGATTTCCCGTTATTATTGTCCTGAGGATAATGCATGGTGTGGTTTTGATGATTTTGGTTATGAAAAACAAGACTGGCAATATGTTGCAGGTATCGGACTTTACAATTACCACAGAGGTGTTGCCGGCCCACTTTCATCCAGCTCATCAGGATCAGAGATCACTTATTTTAAAAAGCAAGGTATAGAATGTGGTCAAAAGGTTGTGGGTATTGAAGATCTTGTAAAAGTTGCTCATTCAGTGAACCTCATTCCAAATCCCAGCACCGGAGAGTTCACAGTATCCGGAAACCTCCAGAATGCAAGCATTCAAATCTTAAATTCCAATGGTAAGTTGGTATATGAAATGGGAAATTACCATTCAGGAAAATCAATCAACCTAACCAACCTGCCAAAGGGTATTTATATGGTCAGGGTTATTGAAGGGAAGAAGGTTATGACGGGTAAATTGGTTCTTGCTGATTGATTATAAATCCCGAACCCTTCATGCGCCAATCACCTCATCCCGGCCTTCTCCTAACTTCGATTCCGCTATGCTGCACTCAGCACAGGCAAGGAGAAGGTGAAGGGTTTTCTCAAAATGCTTGCTCAGAATGATTTTACCCTGTACGTCGCAGATTTGAACCTTCAGGTTTTTAGCTGAAGAATTGAAAGAAACAGTTATAAAATTATCAGCAGGATTAGGGTAAACTATCAATGAAGAAACCGGTGATCTATCCTTATCATATGCCTTTGTTGACCTGGTAGATAGTTCTAACTTGATTGGTTCATTATAACTTATCATTTTATTTGATATGAGAAGATTCCTTGCAGCTTCTGATGGTTTATCCTCAGATTCGTTTATTAAATCTAATAACACTGCTGAATTCTGAAGTAAAGATGCCTCACAGTTAATTATTGATAATGTGTTTAGGAGAGTAGCGTACTTTACTAAAATTGCATTATCGGTTTCTGACAGTGTAAACTCAGTGGGTATCTCGCTTAAAATATTTAGTGCTGCTGTCTCATTACCCTTTGACCAGTTTAATAAAGCAAGCTTTATTCTTGATTGTAAAGTGTTCGTCTTTCCAAGGAAAGTAAATACTTTCAGAATTATCTACCTCATTAGGAAGAATTACATCAAGAGACGCCTGAGAAATCGTTATCTCAGGCAGAGAGTCAATCCAATTTGTAGAATCAGGTATCAAACCTGTAAAGCCATCCGGGAATTGCCCGTGAACCACTGAAACAATGCAAGTAAAAATTGCAATAATTAAACATTTTTTTTCATTTTGATAAAGATTTGGTGAATAATTGGTTGGTTTATTCTCAAATCGAATAGCGTGGAGATGAAGTAGTAAAGAGAGTTACTTAATAGTGGTTGTTAGGTGATAACACATTATTTTAATTGAGATGTCTTGTTATATTTTGCAGATCAATTATAAATTATAGCAGTAGTACTTACTTCTAATCCATTTATTAGTAAAATGTAATATAATCCTTTACTAACATTATTTGGACACCACTGATAAGGATTAGATGTAACCTTGTTTTGATGAACTATATTGCCAAATGAATCAATTATTCTGATCACTTTATTACCTGTCATATTAGTTTCGTCCAGTAAGAGATTTACACAGTCATTGAATGGATTTGGATATACCGTTAAATCATTCTGAATAATCTCTTTAACTTGGGTTGTCACTGGATCGTAACTTCGTTGCAGATATCGCCCGGCTACCGCTAACAACCGCCCATACTGATCTATAGCTAAATCCCTTACGAACGTTGAGGCAAGACCTTCATTTATTTCTGTAAAAGTTTGACAATTATCCTCTGAAACATAAGCCCCTGCAGGACTTCCACCAATGAAATCACATCCAAAATAAAACTTTTCTTCCGGTGTTATTAAAATATCAGCCGGGGTATTATTCAAACTTAATTTTTCCCATGAGTCATATACAGGTGTATATCGGTATAAGCCTGTTCCGCCTACCAATATATTACCTGAGCTATCAACTGCACTAGACCTTAAACCAGCGCAGGGCATTGTTGCAGTCCATGATTGAACAAGTTGAAAGCTCAATCCTAAATCAAGAGAACGATAAACCCTCGCACAACCGCCATACAATGTTGTTGTTGTTACATAAATGGAATTATCAAATGGTGAGTGGGATATGCTGGTAAAATTCTCAAGATATTGAGAAGAATCAGCATTATAGTGTACTCTTGTCCAACTATCTCCTCCATCATTTGAACGATATATACTGTTGTTAGCTCCGGCTAAATAAATTGAATCAGATATTGAATTTATACAATAGACATCCCGCCAAGGCAAAGTTTGTTGCCATGTGCTGATAGTTGCATCCCAAACAAAAATCCCATTTCCACCGATTAATATTCTATTATTATCAGAAATGTCAATTGTTTTAAAGTTTTGAAATTCCGGACCAATAAACTCCCATGTTTGACCATCGTTATTTGAATGATATACACCGCCCTTATTATAATGCAGATAGCTGGTCACATATAAATCACCATTATTATCAACTGCAACAGCACTTGGTAATAAAGAATCGGGCTTGTGTACCTGATACCAGAAAGGTTGGGAATAATTAATTAAAGGGACCAATAGCAATAGCAACAATACTATTTTTTTCATGGCAAACATATTAGGATGTACATCTATTGTGGCAATTTTAACTTACTCAAAGATATAAAAATAAACAAGATGTACCATTTACAGACGCAATCATGGCGTCTCTACACCGGGGTTGCGTTAAATGTTGATTTTTTCATGCCATGGATGATTCATGTCATTACACCACCAGATGTAGAGACGCCATGTTGGCGTCTGAACGATGGATGGGAACGAATAGCAACGGATTGCGACGGATTGAATCTTTTGTTCCGCACCTACGGAGCGGTGGTTAGGGTGGGGGAGGCTGTATGTTTCTACCGATCTTTAGCACCTACGGCGCTGTAACATAAGCGTTACGGGAAACAACCTTGAACTATATTGAACAACATTGAACAACATTGAACCACCTTGAACTATTTGAACCCCTTGAACCCCTTGAACCAATTTTACAATATCTTCAACTTCGCAAACTTCAATAGCAGTTGCTTTTGCCCAAAAGCTGTGAAGAATACTGTTGCTTTTACGTTGGGGCCGGTGCCTTCTACTGCAAGGACTTTGCCTTTGCCGAAGCGTTCATGCTCAACTTCAACGCCCGGCTGTACTTTTTCAACCGGTGTGATGTAGTTTGCTTCAAACATGGAGCCTTCGGTTTGAGCAGGATCGATCTTTTTGAGGGGCTTCTTGACAAATACAGGGGTGCTCTTCATTTGCGGACTGCCCCCATTGCGTGATGGTACCCGGCGGATGCTGTGCTCAAGGAATCTTTCGTCAATCTCCGAAAGGAACCTGCTTGGCTCGTTTGAAGTCATATTCCCCCAACGGTATCGCGTTTCAGCAAACGACAATGTTACCTTTTTCTCAGCCCGTGTGAGGGCAACGTAGAATAAGCGGCGCTCTTCTTCAATCTCAGCGCGGGTGGTAAGCGACATGTTGGAAGGAAAGAGGTTTTCCTCCATCCCCACAATGAACACATAGGGAAATTCAAGTCCTTTGGCAGCATGGATGGTCATCAGCACAACCTTATTCTTGTTGTTGTCCTTATCATCATCGGCATCGGTCATCAAGGCAATATCCTGCATAAACACATCAAGCGTGCGGCCGTCACTAATGATCTCATCCTCATCAAGCAGCGGCATTGGCTCCTCTTCCCGCTCGGTAAAGTCCTTAATGGCATTGAGCAACTCCTCCGAGTTCTGCGATTTCGAAATGCCTTCTTCTGTTCTGTCGAGTTTCAACTCATGCATTAATCCTGAGCTGATAGCAATCTTCTGTGCCAGATCGTAAGCATCAGTCTTATGCAATTTGTAGTGCAAACTCATGATCATGGTGCCAAACTGCTCAATTTTAGTAGCAGTTCCTGAAGGCAATGTGGGAAGGTAAATGCCCGGATGCATTGCCACCTGCATGCTGCTTACCTTGTGTTCACCGGCTGCAGCTTCAAGCTTTTCGAGGGTGGTTTTCCCGATGCCCCTTGCGGGATAATTTATAATTCGTTTAAAGGCTTCATCGTCCGATGGATTAACAACCAGGCGAAAATAAGCCAGCATGTCCTTTATCTCCGCTCGTTTGTAGAACGATAGTCCGCCATATATGCGGTAAGGGATATTGAGCTTGCGCAGTGATTCCTCCACTGCCCTCGACTGTGAATTTGTGCGGTACAATACGGCGAAATCACTGTTAGGCAATTGCCTGTGCATCTTCAGTTCGAAAATATTGTTGGCTACAAGCTGGCCTTCTTCAATTTCTGATGTTGCCTTCAGCACTTGTATCAAATTACCCTCTTCATTATCGGTCCAAACCTCTTTGGTTATCTGGTCCTTATTGTTGGCAATGATGCTATTGGCCGCATTTACAATAGTTTGCGTGGAGCGGTAGTTCTGCTCAAGCTTATAAACCTTAACATCAGGATAATCGTTCTTAAAGTTCAGGATGTTCTGGATATTAGCTCCCCTGAAAGAATAAATACTTTGCGCATCATCGCCCACCACGCATATATTCTCAAAGCGGGCAGCCAGCATTTTTACAATATTATACTGTGCAAAATTCGTATCCTGATACTCATCAACCAGAATATATTTGAACTTATTCTGGTACTTGTAAAGCACATCGCCGAAATCGCGGAACAGCACATTCGTCTTGAACAGCAAATCATCAAAATCCATCGCCCCTGCCTTAAAGCAACGTGCCTGGTAGTAAGTATATATTTCGCCGATCATAGGTTTTTGCGCCTGATTATCTTCCGATATCAGGGTGGCGCTATTGTTATAATCCTGCGCAGAGAACAAATTAGCTTTAGCAGCAGATATCCGCGAAAGCACCGAATTTGGGGGATATTGTTTCGGATCAAGGTCCAGATCCTTCAGTACGGCCTTAATAACACTCTTTGAATCATCGGTATCATAGATGGTGAAATTCGACGGATACCCCAGCAGATGCCCTTCAATGCGCAATATCCTGGCAAAGATGGAGTGAAAAGTACCCATCCACACATTACGCCCCTCGGTTGAGCCAACCAGGTCCATAATACGGGTTTTCATCTCACGCGCCGCCTTATTGGTAAAAGTAAGTGCAAGGATATTAAACGGATCAATATCATTGCTAAGCATATAAGCAATACGGTAAGTCAGCACCCTTGTTTTACCCGAACCTGCCCCTGCAATAACCATCACAGGGCCGTTGGAACAAGTAACCGCAAGTTGTTGTGCAGCATTAAGTTGGTCAAGTATTTCAGTCACCGGCAGTATTTTAGGGAATGCAAAATTAGGGAAATAAACTACAATGTTGTTCAATGTTGTTCAATGTTGTTCAATGTTGTTCAATGTTGTTCAATGTTGTTTCCAGCACGTGCGGGATTTAACGTAGAGACAGCATGCCTTATGTTTCAGATGTAAGATGGAACACCTGATAAGAAACACCATTCTCCCACTTAGCCGGGTGGTTTCGTTAGAAATTGTGGATAAGTAAACGCCTTTATGCAGATCAGATTTTACAAACCTTGAATGATCTAACTTCGCCTTTATCGCCAAATATAGAAATGTAATATAGTCCTGATGGAAGGGATTCAATGTTAGTTCTCTCATTTAAATAAATTTCCTTTTCCAGCATTTTTGTGCCTGCGGTATTATAAATGTGAATCATGTGTTTACCGGCTGTTGCAATTGATGTAATGGCAAACGTTCCTGATTTTTCAGTATCTCTAAAATATAAGTAATCTTTAACCGGATTTGGATAGATGACTATCTGTTCAGGCTCAATGGTTTCTGTGGAAGATACCAGGTTAGTAAATTGGTAAACATGGTTCAGCGGAGGCATAAAATCAAGAAATTGAAAATCTGCTGAATTAATAATCTCAGGGCCATACGGGTCATTTATAAGCCATACACTTAATGGAGAAATCATGTCGAACCAATAATCATACGCCGGTATAAGACTAACTGCGGGACCATTCTCAACAAATGCCACTTCCGGATGAGCAATTGACCTGGAGCCAAATCTAACTTCAATTTTACCCTCAGCTTCATATAACCAAAGCTGAAAATTTACATAATCATTTTGAGTCGCATATACGTCATACTCACCATAAAATCCGGCATTCTTCCATTCAATTTTTGCAATTTTTCCCCCTTCTACGCCGCTTATACTATATGATAGCGGACTTTGGGAAATACCTGACTCATATCCTCTGTCAAGTAAAGATGATCCAAAAGGGATGATCAGTTTATGATTTCCACCTTCTTGATTTAAATCAGATAAAATACATCCTGCACCTTCGAAAAAGAAATATAGTGTGTCAATGTATTGATCGAAAAACAAAAAATCAAAACCTAATGGTATGGTATACTCAGGATTTTCCCATACCTCTCCATTATTCAGTGAAACAGGATTTTCAATATCTGAGTAAACCTGTGAAAACGCAGTTATTGTATAGCTATTAGGCTGGCTGAAGCCAATAAGGTAAATATTTAGCAAAAGTATGCACAGTATAAGCTTACTCTTCATGTTGGGTTTTCGATTTAAATTTATTGCTTAAAGACTATCCGGGGATTAACAATTACTGTATAACAACCTTCCCAGTGTTTGTTATATTATTCTTTCTGAGAGAGTATAAATATACACCAGCCGGGAAGTTTTCAGCGGAAAGAATTGTTTTCTCGCTTGTGATTTGTGTTTCATGTATGGTTTGCCCGGTTAATGATGAAATGGTAAGTATGCCTCCCAAATAATCCTTTGTTTGCAGAGTGATCACACCTGATGAAGGATTGGGGTAAAAACTAACTTTCTCACCAATCTTGTGTCCGGGTGTGAGACCTGTTATTAACCCCAGTGAGTTTGTTTTTAATAGACATGGAACACTGTAAAAGCCGGGAAAATTTGAGCCGCTTATTATATAACCACCATCTCCGGTAACATCAAAATCCCAGCCGATTGTTTCTGATTCCAATCCATTGATGGTAGTCCAAAGACTATCACCCTCAAGCGATCTGCAATGTAAGAGTACCTTGCCGCTTGATTGATTTGTTTCAATTGCGCCACCTAAAAAAACCAGCTCATTGTTATTGAAAAGCATTTTATCTAACCCGGAAATTGAGTATGGAAAAGTGAGACTGTGAATATTAAGAACTGTGCCTTCAGAAGTATATTTTATCAGGTAACTCCCAGGATTGGAACCCATAAGTACTTGTTTTCTTCCTATGCCATAGTATGCGCCAACTATGTATTTTGTGTCAAGTATCACTATGTCAACACCTGAATTGAAAGGTATGTTAATTACTGAATCAGAAGTGTGGTTCAATAAATACAATTCACTTGCATGAAGCTGAAATGTAAAGCTATTTATACGGCTAACAGTCATCATAACATCGCCCGAAGTGTTTACATCTAAAGAAGTGGTAGTGTAATCAAGTCCGGCAAATGAGTTTGAACGCCATAAACTATCACCTGTAACAGGATTAATCTTGTACAAATATGTACCTTTAACAGAAGACCATAGGATATTGTCAGAGAACCGGATATTCTCTATAAAAGAACCAAACGACTTAGTCCATACAAGATTTCCGTCAGTGTCAATTTTAACAAGTTGCTTATAAATAGAAATATACAAATTGCCTTCATCATCTGAGGTGCCGTAGCAACTCCCTAACATGGTTAATCCCAAATCAATATCATGTGTCCAAATGGTGTCACCTGCAAAATCAGTTTTAATAAGGAACAGATAAAATTTATCCTTCTTACCCACTCCTGAAATAATGTACCCATCCTGTTGGGTAAACAATAGATCGCCGTATGCTTCATTATCAAAGAATGGATATATTTTTTGAAAGGGCTGTTCCTGTTGCTGTGCGGAAGGAAATACAGGCCACTGCCCATACGTTAATTGGCCGATGCCCAAAAGAAAAATAGTTGTTAAGATCAATTGTTTCATTGTCTGATATATTTAAGGTTTTTCCAAATAGTCGTCTAATTCTAATCAAATAAAATCTGTCGAATAGCACTAATGAGATTACCTGGTCAAAGAATCAGCAAATTACAAATATTTAACTATGTATTGGTAAATTCATAAAAAATACTTTGAACATTAAAATATCTTCCAACATCAGTGATGGACAGGTCACGACCTGTCCCTACGCACTAACCACTACACCCCTAACCGCTAACCCCTCAAAATTACTTTTCCCCATTTTTGAAATATACTTTTCAATCAACTACCAAAATAACCGGAAAAACACAAATTTATGAAACAGGAAAACTTGCGCGCCATTATAGAGAATATAGTCGACAGGCAATTGCTTTATAATGATCCGCCTGAAGCTTTCAATGCTTATGAACGATTGATTAAGGAAGAGGCTTTTAGCGATGAGGAGGCACGATCACTCATTTCACGAACCATAAAGATTGAATTGTTCAGGCTGATGAAATTTGCTGAGCCGTTCAACATGAAACGTTTTGCAAGGAATTTAGCGAAGTTGCCTGACTTGCCTAATGTTGATTAAACGGACCTTAGATTTTAATATGACTTCCAACATCGTTGATGGACAGGTCACGACCTGTCCCTACGTATTATGACTGCATCAGTGAACTAATTATTAGCCTGGTTATTACTGAATCTCACCACCACCAAGTATGCTTACTCCTTTAATTACAACGGTTTTCGACATGTCAACAGTGGAGGTGTACCTCTTATCAGAGAAACCCCCAAGAATACTTGTTACTTCAACCCGTGTGTTCCAATCGGGCGGTAATAATAATGTTGAGCCCCCTAAAATAGAAGTCATTTCAAGATAAACTGTTGAACCGGGCTCCATGTTACATTGTCGGAGGTCGATTCTTGAGCCACCGAATACCGATACAACGGAGCCCCCTTTGAAATTACCAGTACGTACAATGCGTTCATTTCCTCCAAATATGGCTGTTTCATCAAGGTAATCGCCATCAACAGTGCCCTCTTTAAAACGTTCTTTGGTCCAGTTACCAGGAGTGAAGTTCCGCGGACGGATAAAAATAATGGCAAGTCCTGCTATAATAATGAGTATCGGCCAAAAATAATCGATGGCATGCCCTGTATAACGTTTATACATAAACAGTCCGCCAACAACTATCAGTGTAGTGCCCCAGGCATAATTCCGTTCCGATAAACCAAGTACTCCCAGGGCAATTAACAGCATTTGCCATGAGAAAATTACCCTCCATATTTGGGGATTTATCAAATCAGCCTGATGCATGAAATACAAACTGCCAAATAATATCAGCAGCACGCCAAGCACTGTGGCTTTGTTTGACTGATAGTAATGGTTCTTCTCATTTTGGTTTTCCATGATGTTGAAATGTTAAATTCAATGCAAATATATGTATGAATTGATAATAATGGTTCTGCAAAAGAAATTTCACACGATGAAATCCGGTCATCTGAATTTGAATATAAGAAGCTAAATGGTTTTGGATTCATTACCATCATGGTCGCACTTCGTTCGCATACCGTTCGCATACTGTTCGCATTATAAGCGTTTTTATGCGAACACAATGCGAACGAAATGCGACTGGTGTGCGACTGCATCACAAGTGGATATCATACCTGAATGCTACTAAAAAAAGGTATTGAGATTTTTGAAAATCTAAAACATGTAATCGGTTAACAAACGCGTTGGTTTCATAATTACGTTATACCTTTGCATTCATGCAATTATTCAAACACCCATCACCATTTGTTACAGAAACCGGTTCAATTATAAATGGCCTGGAAATTGCCTATCACACTTATGGCAGATATAACAGGGAGCGCAACAACGTTGTGTGGATTTGCCATGCCTTAACAGCTAATTCAGATGCTGCCGACTGGTGGCCTGGGATGGTGGGAGAGGGTAGGTTTTACGATCCGGCAAAATATTTTATAGTTTGTGCTAATGTTTTAGGCTCGTGTTACGGTACAACCGGTCCGCTGAGTATTAACCCTGATACCGGCAGGCAATGGTTGCACGATTTTCCTGAAATAACAATCAGGGACATTGTAAAAGCTAACGATCTGCTGCGCGAACATCTGCAAATTGAAAGGATCCATACAGTGATTGGTGGCTCAATTGGTGGCTTTCAATCGATGGAATGGGCAATCATGAAGCCAAACATGTTTGAGCATATTGTGCTGATCGCCTGCAGCGCCAAAGCCAGTCCGTGGGTTATTGCCTTCAATGAATCACAGCGGCTGGCCTTGATGGCAGATAGCTCCTTTGCGGAAGGGTTCATGAATAAAGGGAATTCCAACTATCCTGCCAGGGAGACTGACGGAAGGGAAGGCCTGAAGGCTGCCCGTTCTATTGCACTCATAAGCTACCGTACTTCCGAAGCTTATAACTTAACACAGTCGGAAACTGACAATGATAAAACCAATGATTTCAGGGCATCCTCCTACCAACGCTACCAGGGCGATAAGCTGGTTAAGCGCTTCAATGCATACTCTTACATGATTCTGACCAGATTCATTGATTCACACAACATCTCACGCGGCCGCCCAAACATTGAAGAATTGCTCAAAGCGGTAAAAGCGCGCACACTGGTCATTGGCATCACAACTGATATCCTGTACCCTGTGCATGAACAGAAACTTTTGGCAACACTTTTCCCGGATGCTGTATATAAGGAGATATACTCAGATTTCGGGCACGATGGGTTTTTGATAGAGAATGAGCAGTTGAGGGAGATATTGGAATCGTTTGCTAAAGTCACGGATGTGCTATCCCCTTAAAGAAAGTACTCGCTTTAATAAAGAAAGTACTTGCTTTATTAGTGATTATTCCATATCTTTGCATGATAATTCATTCACTAATATCATAAACCACACTTTATGACTGATAACTCATTCATAAACTGGGCTTCTTTAAGCGATAAGTCTCTTACTGAGAAAATAGGTATGT
>JAGXGB010000041.1 GCA_024636955.1 Bacteroidales bacterium | reverse complement strand
GTTTCTATCATAAGGATATGGATGTTGATCAATTGCCCTCATGGGCTAAAACAGTAAAAATTTATTCAAAGGCCAATGGCCATGAAATAGATTACCTGATATGCAATGATTTAGCAACATTAGTTTACATGGCCAATTTAGGATGTATTGAAATTAATCCCTGGCATAGTAAATATGATAATGCTGATTATCCTGACTATATGATGCTTGACCTTGACCCTGGGGATATTTCCTTTACCAGTGTTGTTGATACAGCAAATGTAATAAAGGAATTATGCGACGAGCTTAAAATTAAATCTTATTGCAAAACAAGCGGTGCAACAGGTTTGCATGTGTACATGCCACTTGGTGCAAAATATGACTATGATCAAGTGAAGACCTTTGCTGAAATACTTGCCAATGTTACTCATTCAAGAATACCGGAAGTGACAACATTAGAAAGGAAAGTAGCTAAAAGAGGTAATAAAATATACATTGATTTTCTTCAAAACAGAAAAGGACAAACTATTGCAGCTCCATACAGCGTGAGGCCAAAACCTTATGCCACCGTGTCAACCCCACTATTATGGACTGAAGTAAACCACGATCTCACACCTGAAATGTTTACCATCAAGAACATGGAAAATAGATTGCAAAAAGTTGGTGATTTGTGGAAGGGCATATTTAAAAATCCAATCAACATTACTCAGGTTCTTAAAAACCTTGAAAAACTAAAATAGACTATAATGAAAACAGACCCATATAAACGATACATACAGTCAAACCCTGACAGCTTGTTCTATTCCCGCAGTAGGGGACTTGATTATGAAAAAGAAGTTGCGTATAAAAAGATAAGTGATCTGGTAAATGAAAATATAAAGCTTAAGAATGAACTTAATAATCAGGAACGGAAAGTTAATGAACTGCAAAAGCACAATAATAAAATTGTGTCAATCATAGCTCACGACCTAAGAAGTCCATACAATGCAGTGATGAGTGTGCTCGATATCATTAGAATGGGTGCGCCTGATATGGATAAACAAACTTTAAGTTCTTATCTGAATATTATAAATGAAACGACCAATAATTCACTTGAATTGCTGGATGAGTTGTTAGGTTGGGCTGTTTTGAACAATAACACGGGCTCGTTTAATCCTGAAAGAATTAATTTATTACAGCTTTCAACTAAGGTAGTTGATAAGTTGTCTCCATTCGCTGATCTGAAGGAAATAAGGTTGATAAACAATATTCCTGACAATATAAATATCATTGCGGATCCAAATATGCTGGAAGCTATCTTCAGAAATATCATGTCGAACGCAATTCAATACAATGTTAAGGGTGGAACGGTTGTTTTATCTGCCACTAATAAAAACTCTGCCACTGAGATTGAAATCAAGGACACAGGAAGGGGCATAAACAAGGAATACCTTAAGAAACTATTGACCAACTCCGCATCTGATGAAACATCAGAAACACAGCTGGAAAGATGGAAAGGTCTTGGACTTTTATTTTGTAAAGAGTTTGTAGAAAGGCACAATGGGATTTTAACAATTGAAAGTGAAGAAGGCAAAGGAACTAGTGTGCGTTTTTCGCTTAATTCTAAATCGTTTTAATCAAAAAGTGCAACCCTGTAAGGAATGATATAAATGATTTGAAGGTTTGTATAACAGGTATTTATGGTGTTATAACGAATTTTGCATGAGGGATGTATTATTCCTAAAAGGCTTATGAAAGTCTTCAAAAATCTTAAAAAATTTGTATTATGAAAACAGTAGTTTTTTTGATCTTAAGCATGTTTTTGCTCTCACCAGCCATATCGTATTCTCAAAATGAAACAGAGGATAATCGTGAGGAATTGCAGTTTGGCATCATGGCAGGCCTTTCGTTTAGTAATGTTTGGGATGAGAGAGAGGATGACTTAGTAGCTGATGGAAAAGTTGGTGCCGTAGCAGGTGTTGTTCTGTCTATTCCAATTGGGATGTATTTAGGATTCCAACCTGAAGCTGTGTTTGTTCAAAAAGGGTTTAAAGGTGATGCACGCTATGAAGGTGCAGCATTCTCATTAACCCGTACTACTAATCACCTCGACTTCCCTTTGCAATTGAAGTTTAAGCCGGTGAAGAATTTTTCATTACTTGGTGGGCCGTATTATTCATTTTTACTAAGTAAGAAAAGTGAGATGGATTTGGGAAATTTGACTTTGGTTCAACAGGAGACCATCAAAAATGACAAGATTCAGGAAAATGTGTATGGACTCATCTTTGGTGCTGAAGCCAACTTTAATGCAATAACCGTTGCTGCTAAAGCGGCATGGGATATGAAGCAAAATACTGATGATGGTGAATCAAGGTTACCCAGATATAAGAATCAGTGGATTCAGTTAACCGTGGGTTTAAATCTGTAATTATGAAAGATCTTAATGAGCTATTTGCTGGTGGTAATCTCGAATCAGAGGATGATTTGAATACCAGGATTATTGAAATTACAAACCAGATTCAGGAAAACTACCCTGAATTAACTCCTTACATTAATGAAATACCCATTTCAGTTCCTTCAGATCCTTCTCCGGAGGTAAACAATAAGATATTGAAAGATTATTATGATTCACTCTATCAAATAGTGATGAATCATGAAAAGAATAAGCCGAATAAAGATGAACAATAAAAAAAAGAGGCTGCTCCAAATTGAGCAGCCTCTTTTTTTTATTGTTCTCAGCACTTACTCCACCATTTGAAGGTGTATATAGCTCAATCGCCTTTCAAACTCATCATATGAAAGATCAGAATCAACCTTAATCACTCTGGTTTCCCCAGGCAAGATATCAAAGAAATTATCAGAGAAAGTGTATGCGTTTCCTTCACTAACCAGCATTAGATTCTTGCATAAGTTCTTGCTGTATAGTTCAATTTCAAAACCTCCTTCCTTCTGACTAATGTACTTGTTAATGTCAGGAAACGGGAGTTTAAGATTTTTAGGCAAATCAGAATAGTATATATCAGAGTCTATCACCTTACCATTCTTTACTAATGTAACATACAGTAGTGAGTTATCTTTATTCTGCAATAGTGGTATTTTATCAAGGTCAATAGATGTCAAAATGATTGAGCCATTTGAAGGCATTGCAACGCTGTACGATCTGTTCCATAATGATTTACCGCTGAAATCCATTAGATTCACGCGAAGTGTAACATCACTAACAATACCATCAGAAATGCCAATTATCTCAAGTTTGGTTCCCTTCCTGGCAACATGCACTATCTGGGTTTTAAAAGCCTCACGAACAAAGTAATGCATTGCCTTCCATCGGCCATAATAATCAATGCCTGACCATGATGCCACAGGCCAGCAGTCATTAAGCTGCCAGTATAATGAACCCATACAATAGGGCATAGCAGAACGGTGGGCCTCAATAGCAGTTTTCATGGCTTCTGCCTGTAATAATTGTCCAACATAGAGTTGATCTTCAAAACCGGCTGGCTGCTTATAGGAATGACCCATGTATTCATTGATTCTTTGGTTGCCAATATTGCTGCGTTGATGTGAAGTCATTACCTCCGACAGGATATTCCAGTCTTCAGGCATGGAATACTGCTTAACACTCTCATATTCAGGAAATGATTGAAAGCCGTATTCGCTCATGAAGCGGGCTATGTGCGTAGTGAAGCTTTCAATAGGTTCACCTCCATGCCATACTCCCCAGTAATGCATATCACCTGATGTATTAGTGTGACTTGCCAATTTGCCCATACCCGCTGAGGGTGATGAATGCCAGTAATCAGTATTGGCATCATATTGCTTTACAAGATCGGGTAGTATTTTATGGAAAAGAGTATCGTATGACTTCCAAATAATCTCTCTTTGCGCTCCAGTATACCGTTGTTTCCATCCCCAGCCTCTGTTCTCATCATACTGCGCCCAGGCTTGTTCAATTTCATTGTTTCCGCACCATAAAACTATACTGGGGTGATTGCGCAAACGCTTGATGTTATATATTGCTTCCTGTTCAACCTCTTTAAGAAATTCATCATTGCCGGGATACATAGCACATGCAAACATAAAATCCTGCCACACCATAATTCCATACTTATCACAGAGTTCATAGAAAAGGCTGTTTTCATAAATCCCGCCTCCCCAAACGCGCAGCATGTTGATATTTGCATTTGCCGCAGAGGATATTATATGCTCATATTTGTTAGGGGTTACCCTTGGCAGAAAAACATCATTGGGTATATAATTAGCTCCTTTTACAAACACCGGCTTGCCATTAATTTTGAAATAGAAGCTCTCACCGTGCTTATCAGCTTCCCTAATTAATTGTGCTGTTCTAAGACCTATATTTAATTGCCTATCATCAATCTTATTACCTGTATTGCCAACTATCTCGGCTCTAATTGTATAAAGATGTTGGTTACCATGCCCATTTGGCCACCAAAGTATGGGGTTTGTAATTTTAAATTGATAATTTATTTCACCCGTGGTCTTTAAATGTGCCGCCGGTTTATTGGCAACAAGAACATCATTGACATAGATGTTTAATGAAAATGCTTCATTGGTAAAGTTGCTCACTTCTGCAATAGCATTTAGTTTTGCTTCCTGCTGATTAATTGATATTTGGTCAATATGAAGATCATTGATTGTAGCTTTGTTGCAAGTTTTGATATATACGTTACGCCATATTCCTGAAGTTACAAGCCGTGGGCCCCAATCCCAGCCATAGTGATAACCCGCTTTTCGCGTAAACATACTAACTTTGGTATTTTCGAGGCCTCCCAAAGCTGACTGATCATTATCGCCCGGCAAGGCAATGCTATATTTTGTTAGCCGTTCAATACCTTCAGTGATTGGCGATTTAAAAACAATATGTAGATTATTTTCAGGCAATAATGAATCGGGGTTAAGTTCAATAGTTGAGCCAACAAACATATTTGTGCCGGTATAAATAAGTTTATTATTCAGGAATACAGTGGCATATGTATCCAGTCCTTCAAATACGAGTAAAAGTTTATCAGCTGAATTCATTTTGTTTGTCAGATTGAAATCAGTAGTATATTCCCAATCTACTTTATCAATCCATTGCAGGTTATGCTCATTTAACCGGTAAAATGGGTCATTTATAAGCTTATTGTAGAGCAAATCAGTATGCACTGTTCCCGGAACATCTGCTTTATACCACTCATTTTCACCTACTTGCCTGAATTTCCAGTCTTCTAAAACAAACATATCCTGAGAGTAAACACTTTGTTGAAATAGTAAAGTCATCATAACTATACTTAGTATTACTTTCATTTTATAGCCTTTTAGTGGTGCTAAAATACCAAAGATTCTATTCATCTATAGTATAAACACTTTAATACTTCTCAACATTAGTCACTAACTGTTGTTTAAAAGGAAAGACAAGCTTGACTACATGACCAAAATAATGATAGTGGATGATGATCCGACTTTCAGCCTGATGTTAAAATCATACTTGAGTAATAAAGGATTTGATGTTTCAGAAGTTTATACTGCCGGTAAGGCATTGAAACTTATGAAAGACCATAAATTCAATGTTATTCTTACAGATTTCAGATTACCTGATTTTGACGGGCTTGAACTGATTTCGGAAATTCAAAAAATTAATCCTGAAATTCCTACCATATTGATGACCCGTTACGGGGACATCCGATCAGCTGTGAATGCTATAAAGTCGGGCGCGTATGATTATATTACCAAGCCTGTTAATCCGGATGATTTGCTCTCAATAATTAAAAAGGCAGTGGAGGGGGATAAGCCCGAACGCCCCACAAAACAGCCTGTAGCATTGGAAAACTCCGGCATATTTATATACATGCGAGGCACAAGCGAGGTTGCCCAACAGGTTGAGAATTACATTAACCTTATTTCTCCAACTGATATGTCAGTTATTATACAAGGAGAAAGTGGCACAGGCAAAGAGTATGTCGCCCGAATGGTTCATATTAAGAGCCCCAGAAACAACAAACCGTTTATTGCTGTTGACTGCGGAGCACTGACTAATGAACTGGCAGCAAGTGAATTGTTTGGGCATGTTAAAGGTGCTTTTACTGATGCTCAAAGTGAGAAGGAAGGACAGTTTCAGTTAGCAAACGGTGGAACATTGTTTCTTGATGAAATTGGAAATCTTTCATACGAGAACCAGCTTAAACTGCTTCGTGCTACCCAGGAGAGGAAAGTTCATAAAATGGGAAGCAATAAGGAAGAAGCTGTTGACGTAAGAATTTTGGTAGCTACCAATGAGGACCTGATTATAAATGTTCAGAAAGGTACATTCAGGGAAGACTTGTTTCACAGGCTGAATGAGTTCAGTATATATGTTCCACCTTTACGCGACAGAGGTGAGGATATTTTACAATTCGCAAACTATTTTCTTGAAATAGCGAACAGAGAGTTAGATAAGGATGTAAAAGGATTTGATAAGGAAGTAATTGAACATTTACTAACATACTCATGGCCTGGTAACATTCGGGAGATAAAGAATGTTATTCGCAGGGCTGTATTACTTGCCTCAACCGGTCTGGTTACTAAACACCACCTGCCTTCAATTATGTTTGTGTCAGAAGCCAGGAATACGCAATCGGTAGTGTCAACAACTGACCTCAAAAGTATGGCTGAGTCGCAGGAAAAAGCCACAATTATGAGTGTACTTAAGAAAACTTACTTCAATAAGACCAAAGCTGCTCAACTGCTTAATATCGACAGAAAGACTCTTTACAATAAGATTAAATTGTACGGCTTAGAAGATTAAATTAAACCATGTTATTGAAATATCGTCAAGAGGCTGATTGCTCAGTTAGAATCCTTTCGATGTCTGTTCTTAGCTGAGGAATAAGTACTTTATTGGCATTATCCAGATCAAGCAGAAGTTCTGCTATCTTGTTATTATCAATGTGGTTCAAATCAAGATCCTCAAGTGCTATAAGTACCTTAAGTGCTTCATCAACTTTTAGATGACCATAAGATGTAAGGAGTTTGTGTGCTATATTTTTCAATTCGCCGTAATCCTCAATATTGAATGAATCCCACATTTGCTTCATGGAACTTTCGGCAGAAATAATGAAAGTTTTAATTATTTCAATTTCGGTTAAAGGGTTGCCGGCTGAAAATAAGCGCACCTGATCAAGACTATAGGATATGTTTGTATACCTTTTTTGCTGTGATGTATCGGGCTTCTTTGGTTCAATTTTACCTTGCGACAAGTAGTAAGCAATACGTTCCAGTAATTCATCTTCCATAAAGGGCTTTTGAATAACCTCATTGAAGCCATGTGTCATCAGTTTTTGGTCGTATCGGTCAATCTTGTTTGCAGTAAAAGCAATAACCGGCAACGCCGCTATGCGTGGGTTCTCATTTTCTCTGATAAATCTAACCAGTTCTGTTCCTGTTAGTCCGGGCATCTGAAGGTCAGTCATTACAAGGTCGAATTCATTTGTAGCGAGTAGTTTCTTAGCCTCGAATCCATCTGATGCAATTTGAACATTCATTTTATTGTTTTCACCAATGATTTTTGCAAGCAGAGTATTAAAGACGTCATCATCAACAACAAGAAGGCTCTTAGCTTCAAGACGGCTTTTAATATCATAGGTTGTTTCAGCTTTTTGATCAATCAAGTCATATTCTCCTTTGTGTACTTCATATCTCAATTTAAGTTGAAATTCTGATCCTTTGCCGGGAGCGCTGACAACTGATATTTCACCATGCTTTAGTCTTGCGAGTCTTCGGCTAATAGCCAGCCCTAAGCCTGAACCACCATACCTTCGAGCCGAAGATGATTCAACTTGTTTGAAGTCCTCGAAAATACTATCCAATTTTTCTGATGGAATGCCTATTCCAGTGTCCATCACTGTTATTGTAACCGATGCATGGTTTTGCCTGTCTTCTGATATTAAACATGAAAGTGTGACCTTTCCCTTGTTTGTGAACTTAACGGCATTGCTAAGCAGATTATAAAGAATTTGTCTCAATCTTAAAGGATCGCCTATTAACACGAGCGACTTGTCGTAGTTTGATTCAACATTGAATTTCAATCCTTTTTCAACTGCCTGTAATTGGAACGGAGGGATAACATCCTGAATTACCTCATCAATGTGGAAGGGTGCGTTTTCAATGGTGAACTTACCGGCAACCAGTCGTGACAGATCAAGTATGTCATTCACCATTTCCAGCAAGTGCTTTGATGAGCGCCTGACTGCATCAAGATACTTAGCCTGATGACCTGATAGCTCAGTATTAGTTAGTTGGTCAGAAAACCCGATAATTGCATTCAACGGAGTCCTAATCTCATGGCTCATATTAGCAAGGAATTCTTCCTTTACCCTGGCAAGTTCATTTGCATCGAGATTTGAAATGATTAACTCTTTCCTATACTTAGTGCTTCTTCTGATACCGGAAAGTATTAGACCTACGAGTATTAGGATAAGAACTAATGAAATAATGCTGAGTATACCGATAAAAAGTAAGGATTGTGAGGCTTTTCTCCGTGCTTCCAGTGATTTTGCTTCATTGTCATTGATAATTGAATTTTCCAGGTTTTTAAAAATCATCGTTATCTGGTCAATCAGCAATGAGCTATTTTCAAGCATACTGAGTTCCTTCTCCTGCAATTCGGTATAATTTTTAAAGTCCAGGGTTTTAATTCTATTAAGCTCCTTTTCAATAATGTCAATGTTTACAGTATCAGGTGAGGGCTTACTGTATAGTGTGTCGGTGATAATTGTGGTTGTTGATTTTACCACAGGGGTGGCTTCATTAGTGTCAACAACAGAAGACTCCTTTTTTGAAAACACCTTTTTAATTTTATTAAATATTCCTTTTGTTTTCTTTTCTTCAGCTTGTTGCACATCACCGCTTGCTTCAATCGTGTCATACATTGTGATTACAGTTGTATCAGTTCTTTCTCCTGTTGATTCCTGTACTTCAGAACTCCTTTTTAATTTATTCAGTGCACTACTAGCATAATCGAAGCTCTCGCTTTCTTTTTTAATTTCAATGTAGGCAATTATCAGTTGTTTACGCTGCTCAAGCAAGATCCTTACACTGTCGAGCTTTTGATCGGTTAGCGGATCATCACTGAAAATGATACTAAGTTGATCGAGATTCTTATCAACTGAATCAACTAATAGCTCATACTGGATGAAGTATTCATCATTGTTTGTTAATTCGAAGAAGCGAAGCTTATTTTCAGCATCGGGAAGGAATGATAATATTTCATGAAGAAGGGTCAGCTTACTTTCAGGTCGTGATAATTCAGAAAGAGCATTACGCAAAATACGCTCGTTTTCCCGCACAAAATACGCAGCAGTGACAACGGAAGCCAGGGTAATGAGAAAAAGGATAAGTATTTTACTTTGTAATCCCCAATTCTTAACTTTAACTTTTGTACCGGTCATTTTTTAGTTTCATGCAATATCTTAACATCAAAACACCTGTAAGGGTGAAAGGTTAAGTATTAATTGAAAGCAAACTGTTGTAAAGTTTGGGTGTTACAAGAATTTAGTAAGCATGCCTCAAGTATTTACTTGGCATGATGCCGAGATTTACCATGCAAATTGCCGGGAATAAGTAAGTATGCACTTTAGTTTTAATTAGTGAGACGGAATAATGAAATGCAGGGCAGGTTCAATTTATATTATCGTGCAATTATATAACTCCATTCAGGATAATACTTCAAATAGGCTCTTGCCGCTTCGCAATTAGGTTTAACCCATAGGCCATTCATGACTGCAAATTGCAGAGCAAAAAGTATAAGAGAGATAGCATGACCGTTGCCTCTTAAAACTTCAGGTACATAAGCACAGTATAAGTCAATTGAGTTTCCATCAATTCTATATGATAGAAAAGATTTGAGGCCACCAGATTCAATAACGAACTTGTTGCCCTGGTCAATGACAGTATTGTGTTGTGTTATTTGAATTAGCATAAAGCGTTAATATAGTATAGTGAATCCAATAAGTATTTCCCGTATCCGGATTCGAAATTACAACACAAAATGCCATACTTAACAAGCCTGATAGCAAAATAAGTATTAATACTTAATATGCGGGGAAACGCCCTGTATTTATATATCGACACTGCATTTCAATACGTGTTTTTACTTAGTGCACTTGTTATTAGTGGAGTTTAAATAAGTGGAAAGTACATTCGCAGAAAGAAGGTGCCTGCAATCAGGAATATCACTGACAATAATGTCATTGCAACCTTGTATGTATTAGTGAACCTGATAGTACTGATTCTCTTGTAAATGAAAGGAATAACCAGCAGGGTAGTAATTATACCTACCAAACTACCAGCTAATACATCGCCGGGAAAGTGCACACCAAGATAAATCCTGCTATAGGTTATAAGAATTGCAATGATGGCAAAAATCAATTGCCAAAATACACTTGTTTTAAGGCACCATAATAAGGCAGTAAAAGCAGCCATTGCTGTTATACTATGTCCCGACGGGAAACTATTATGGAATAGCCTGTAATTCTCCATTGTATGCACTGCTGAACTTTCATTGAAAACTCTCAAAGGCCGATCCCAACCATCAAAAAGTGATATCTTTAACACTTGCCCGAGAACACCGGTAATTATCACTATAACAATTACTGTCAATACCGTGTCAGGTCGTTGCCTTACATATAACAGAGTAATTATCGAAGCGAGAATCATTGAATCACCAAGATGCGTTATGATGAACATTGGCCAATCGAGCCATGGCGTTCTGTTGCTGTTTAGAACAAAGAAGCTTTCATGATACCCAAAAATTACGAGGATAATACTAAATCCAATTAGATAAATGCCGGTGAATGCCAAAAATAGCTTAATTGAGAGTGTATTACCTGTATAGTACCCCATAATGCTAATCCTGTGAAAATTCTTTTACAAGGTCTCTATATGATGAAAAAACATTGGCCCTTGAAACAAAACCAATATACTTTCCATTGTTTAACACAGGAAGGTTATAGTGTGAAGTTTCATTAAATTTTTTGGCAACATCTTCCATTGTCGCATCGAGATTTATTATTGTATCGGGCATAAACATCAAATTCCTCACATAAGTTGAGTTGTATAGTTCTGTTTCGAAGATTATATTACGGATATCGTTTATAAAGACCACTCCCATAAAGTTATTCTCTTCATCAACCACCGGAAATACATTCCGTTCTGATTTCGCTATAATTTTAACCAATTCTCCAAGGGTAGCATCAGGTTTCACTGTAAGAAAATTATGCTCAACAAGCTTATTGATTTTTAAACGCGACAGTGCGGCTTTGTCTTTATCATGAGTAATAAGTTCACCCCTGTCAGCCAGTCGTTTGGAGTAAATGTTATGCCTTTCGTAGAAATTGATAGTTAAAAAGGCAATGGTTGAGGTGATCATTAATGGTAGAAAAAACTCGTACCCTCCTGTAATTTCAGCAATAAGGAATATGGCGGTCAAGGGTGCATGCATCACAGCTGCCATTACACCTGCCATACCGGCAAGTGCAAAATTGCTCTCAGGAATGTCAGCCAATTTAAAGGTATTGATTGTTCGCGCAACCAAAAAGCCAGTAACTCCGCCCATGAAGAGGGAAGGAGCAAACACTCCGCCTATTCCTCCACCTGCTGTTGTAAATGACATTGCAACTACTTTAAAAGCAAGTATCAATACAACGAATAGGAGAAACAAGTAGGAATTATCTTTGACGTAATAGAATAAGCTGCCGTTTAATAGATTGTCGCCCCGCCCGTTCAATATGTCTGTTAGCATATCATACCCTTCACCGTAAAGAGGAGGTAGTAGGAAAATAAGGAAACTAACAATTACTCCTGAAAGAATCAGACGCATATAAGGCTTTTTTATCTGGCTTACTTTTGATTCAATATGCCTGTTAGCCCTTACGAAATAGAGCGATACAAACCCGGCAACAATCCCAAGTAATATATAGAAGGGAATATTTTCAAGATTGAATGGCGCCAGTGCATAAAAGGCAAACAGCACTGATTTACCCATCAGAAAAGAAGAAAGTGTTGCACCAGCAACTGAGGCAATAAGCAGAGGTATCAGTGAACCAATGGTTAAGTCAAGCATGAGTACTTCAAGCCCGAATACCACTCCCGCAATAGGGGCTTTGAAGATACCCGCAATTGCACCCGCTGCACCGCAACCAATCATTAGTGTTATGGAACGATAATCAAGCCTCAACACTCTTGCCATGTTTGATCCGATGGAGGCTCCTGTAAGTACAATAGGTGCCTCAAGACCAACTGATCCGCCAAAACCTACGGTTATTGTACTTGCAACAAGAGATGAGTAATTATTATGAGGCTTTAGGTGACTATTGTTTCTTGAAATGGCATAGAGTATTTTGCTTATACCATGAGAAATATTGTCCTTAACAAAATATTTTACAAACAGAAAGGTAATAACGATACCGAATAAGGGATAAGCCAGGTAAAGTAAATTAGCTGCCTCGTTTTCAAATCCTTCAGTTAAGAAATAGTGGGTATAGAAAACGGTATTTTTAAGCACAACAGCAGCCAGCCCACTTACAAGTCCAACGACCAGGCTAAGGATGTAAATAAAATTGCGATGGCTGATATTCTTAAGCCTCCACTTCTGCAATCTATTCAAAGGGATATTCAATAACATGTATGCAAAAGTATAAATTAGATCATAAGAAACAGGAAATACTGAAGATAACTTGCAACTAAACTATTAACATTAATTATCCCTGAAATCCTTTTTACGATTCAACTTAAGATCTTGTAATACCTCAGCCTTAACCTTGATATAGAAGTTCCAGCTTTTTAAATAACCGGTAGGAATCCAGTTGAAGCGCATTTCCCAGCAGTGCAGGTCGCGGTATACGTTCATTGAAGTATATGATAGTTTATTAGTTTCAAAGTCATAGCCTGAAGTGACATTGAGTTTCCATTTTGGCGTTACATTGACTTCACCACTAAAGCCTAATGTTTGGACAAGTTTGTGTTCCATTGACCGCTCAGGATACCTTAACAGGTCGTTGTATCTTAGGTTATAGCTAAAGCT
>JAGXGB010000008.1 GCA_024636955.1 Bacteroidales bacterium | reverse complement strand
CGCAGGCTGATTGTACAGCATCTCTGAAAAGCACCATCTTGGGTTCACGATATGTTTCACCATATTCACTGAAGATATCAGCCCAAACTTCCTCCGTATCAGCTAAAACCACTGATACAAATTGTGCCATACTGTCCTCTGCGGCAGTTGTGGTTACCTGCTGACCCGAGGGGCCCTGTACCTGATTTAGTAACTGAGAAGGATCACCACCAAGCAGCCAAACGATTGCAATGACAACGATAGTGCCAATCCCCCCTCCCATTGCTATTCGACCACCAGCACTGCTGCGTCGATCATCAACGTTAGAGCTTCCTCTTCTGCCTATCCATTTCATGTTTAAAAAAGTTAAGTTTATTGAAAATCCGGCCAATAAATATATCACTGAAAATTTACGTCAAAAACCGAACTCTGCAACACAACTAACGTTCAATCCTTTACTTTTGTTACCAGTAAAATAAGAACGCTATAAAGCATACGGCTACAAATGATTCGATACATCACAATAATTATATTATTTCAATTTTCACTAACCTCCTATTCGCAGGGAAATGATTATTTAATACTCGAGCGAGTATATTCAAACCGTAACAGCGATTATGACAACACCTTGCATCTAGTATCCCAGTCAGTTACACCTATCAGTTTTGCTCTACCGATCACACTTTTGGTAAGTGGGTACGCTTTGAATGATGTAAATACTTGGGATGATGGTGTCAGGGCGTCAATCGCACTGGGAAGTGCAATGACTTTCACTTACATCATGAAGTATACCATTAACAGGGAAAGACCATATGACAAGCATCCTGACATTATTCCCTTCAGTCGGGATTTTACAGCATCATTTCCGTCAGGACATACCACATCAGCCTTTGCAACAGCCACCACACTCACAATACTTAAACCTGAGTGGTACGTTATTATTCCGGCATATGGTTACGCTGTGCTGGTTGGTTATTCAAGAATGCATCTGGGTATGCATTACCCATCAGATGTAATAATCGGAGCTTTAGTAGGAACTGGATTCGCCATTCTTTCGCACAAACTAAATAAATTGATTAAACCAGCTTACATGTATCCACATAAATTGAGTGAGCATCCTTAACACACTTTCTTTATCTTTGAGCATAATTTGCACCTAAATAATTATCTCGAATTGTCGGCCGACGAATATATCACACTCTTTGCAGAAGTTCTTCTTCCATTGCCGGTGAAAGGATATTTCACCTATCGAATAACTCGTGAAATGCAAAATGCAATTGAGCCCGGCATGAGGGTAGTAGTGCAATTCGGCTCAAAGAAACTTTATACCGCATTGGTGAGGCGAATTACCAATCAGCCTCCAAAAGTGATTTCTGCTAAGTATATTTTGTCAGTTGTTGATCCTGTGCCAGTGGTAAATGAGAAACAATTTCTCTTCTGGGAATGGATGGCTGATTATTATGTTTGTACCGAAGGAGAAGTAATGAATGCAGCTCTTCCTTCAGCATACAAACTTGCCAGTGAATCAAGAGTAGTGCTTGACCCCGATTATGTACATGACAGTTCAGTACTTAGCGACTACGAGTTTATGGTCATTGAAGCGCTTGAACTTCAGAAAATTCTCAGCATTACTGAAATAAGCCGAATTGTTGGTATTGCTAAGGTAATTCCCTTAGTTAAAACGATGCTCGAGAAGAAATACATCAGAGTTGAGGAGGAGATTACTGAACGTTATAAACCAAGAATAGAATGGTTTGTGCGCCTTTCGGATACCCATCAGGATCATGAATTGCTACAGCAGGAGATGGACAAGCTTAACGCGAAAGCATACAAGCAGTTGCAACTGCTTATGGCATACATCAGTCTTTCAAACTGCTTCACTGATAAGACCAAGGAAGTTAGTCGCGTTGATTTGCTTAAGACCCCATCGGTATCTGCTTCTCAATTAGATGGTTTGCTAAAGAAAGGAATACTTGAATTATACCAAAGAAATATCAGTCGCCTTGAGCAAAAGGATTCAAGTGATATTATAGAAAACATACACTTTACTGAAGCTCAGCAAAAAGCCTATGATGATGTTAATAGCGGGCTTCAATTAAAACAGACTGTGTTACTCAAAGGAGTAACTTCAAGTGGTAAGACTGAGATTTATATCCGCCTTATTGATGAAGTTTTAAAAAAAGGTCAGCAGGTGCTATACCTATTGCCAGAAATTGCACTTACATCACAAATTGTTAGGCGTTTGCAGAAGTTCTTTGGTGTAGATGTGGGCGTTTATCATTCAAAATACAATGAGCACGAGAGGATAGAGATCTGGAGTAAGGCTAACCAGTCGATGGTGAAAGAGGGTACGGGCACTCCATTCAGGATAATCCTTGGCGCACGATCAGCCATGTTCCTCCCATTCAATGAGCTTGGCTTGATAATAGTTGATGAGGAGCACGACAGCTCTTATAAGCAAACAGACCCTGCTCCGCGGTACAATGCACGTGATGCAGCAATAATGCTCGGTAGGTTGCACAACGCTTCAGTATTGCTGGGTACAGCTACTCCCTCAGTTGAAAGCCATTATAATGCCGAAGCCGGAAAATATAAATTGGTGGAGCTTAATGAGCGCTTCGGTGGAATTGAAATGCCGGAGATTAGATTAGTGAATATTAAGGAGGAAACACGCTTTAAACGCATGAAGACCCACTTCTCTCCTCAGCTATTAGGGGCAATAGAAGGTGCCATATCGAGAAGTGAGCAGGTTATATTATTTCAGAATCGAAGGGGGTTTTCACTAAGAATAGAATGTGACAATTGTAATTTTATTCCCGGATGCGTTCAATGTGATGTTACGCTTACTTATCATAAACACATCAATGTTTTAAAGTGCCATTACTGCGGGTATACACGCCTGATACCACCAACATGCCCTGAATGTGGCAGCCCCTCTATAAAGCTGAAGGGGTTCGGTACAGAAAAAGTAGAGGAAGAACTGGCCGCACTTTTTCCTGATATTACTATCGCCAGAATGGACCTTGATACTACCCATACCAAAAATGCATACCACAAAATCATGCAGGAGTTTGAGACAAGGAAAACTGATGTGCTGGTAGGTACTCAAATGGTTACTAAAGGACTGGACTTCGATAATGTTAGCCTGGTTGGAGTGCTGAATGCCGACGGGTTGATCAGTTATCCCGACTTCCGTTCACTTGAGCGTAGCTTTCAGATGCTTGCCCAGGTTAGTGGCAGGGCAGGAAGAAAAACAAAACAAGGCCTTGTTTTAATCCAGACTTATAATCCAGCACACCCTGTGCACAGATGGGTTATACAAAATGACTATCAGAGCATGTTCAGCCAGGTATTACTCGACAGGCATAAGTTCACATACCCTCCTTATGTAAGGTTAATATTAGTTTCACTACGACACAAGGAACAAGCAGTGCTCGATAGCGGTGCCACAAAACTTGCGGGAATGCTCAAATCTGGTTTTACAGGTAGAATTTTAGGACCTGAGTACCCTAATGTATCAAGAGTGAAAAACATGTATATCAAGAACATAATACTAAAAGTGAGTAAAGGACTGAAGGGGCAGGATATGAAAAAGGAGGCTGTACATCAGATAGATCTCTTCAAACAACTTCAAGACTATAAATCAGTGAGAGTTGTGATTGATGTTGATCCAATGTAGTCTGCAGGTTTTATCCCGGAAGTTACTCCCTAATTGTTGTTAGATTGTCTTCGTTGACGCCAGCAGCTAATTCTACCCAACTTCAAGAATCCTGTTAGATTAATTCTGCTATTCTTATAGTATCCCGGCTATTACTTCTTTTCGTCTTCAATGATAAGATAAATATCTTCATTATCCTTCTTAAAGAGATATTTCTCACGTGCATATTTCTCAAGTCTTGCAGTGTCAGAGAGCTCAAGCAGGGCAATGGAGTCCTTGTATATCTCACTCTTGTAATATTCCTTCTTAAGTCTTTGCTTATTAAGTGTGCGACCGTAATGCATCTGGGAGATGAAATTGTTCCTGTCGAAAAAAGTTAACCACACCAAAAATGCTACCAATGCTATAAGGTATTTATTGTAAAGTAAAGGTGGTATTCGCTTCCACATAGTAGCCGGGTTACAGAAACAAATATAGCAATCAATTTATTCCCTTTAATAAAAATCAATGAATTATAATCCAAGGTCATCTGCAACTCCAGACATTGCAATAATAGCAATTTCAGCAAACTTATCTATAGATATTCCAATCTTTTCACATTCCAGGATATTCTCCCTTTTAACCGATGCTGCAAAGGCTTTTTCCTTCATTCTTTTTGTTACTGACTTAGGCTTAACAGAGGCTACTTTTCTATCAGGGTAAACCATTGCGGTGGCCGTAATTAGTCCTGTGATTGTTTCACCTGCTGCCAGGGCGTGTTGAAATTCAGTACTACGGATCATGCCTGTAGCATCTTCATTATGCATTTTGACCGCATCAACAACGTCATCATCAATGCCCATTTCACTCAGAATGCGCGCTGTTTCCAGTGCATGAGTATACGGATCGGCATTTGTTATTTCAACATCAAGATCATGAAGCAAACCCGCTTGTCCCCATTTTTCAACATCTCTGCCAAGATGCATCGCAAGGGCTCGCAATACTGCTTCTGAGGCTAGTGAATGCGCTATCATGCGGTCGTTCTTAACATATTTCTTTAGCAGTTCAAATGCTTCTTCTCGCGGTAATAACATTGTTTTTTTAATTACGATTCAAATATCTGTGAATATCCAGGTAATTTCGTTTCTATCAATAGATAGTATCCAGGTAATTTCGTTTCTATTAATAGTTAGTATCCAGGCCGCTATAGTTCTGCTACTTATGAATATCCAACCCATGAAGCATATAAATGCTATGCTTCAGTGTTTTGTTTATTTCTGTGAGATATTCTTCAACTGCTTTTACACTTCCGGGAAGTGTGTAAACCAGGGTGTTGCCAATTACACCAGCTACTCCCCTACTGAGTAATGCAGCAGGTTTGTCAGCGCCATAACGGGTACGTATCATCTCCATAATACCAGGAATCTTTTTATCCAGCATTGGTTCAATTACATCAACGGTTATATCCCGTGGACCTATACCGGTGCCACCAGTCGTGAACACCATGTCAATTCCTTTTAAGTCACTCATTGTTTGCTGAAGCAAATCAACATCATCAGATATCACAATCCTTTCAACATCAATCTTCCATTGTATTGATGTGAAGTAATCATTAAGAATATTTACCGCTGCGGGGCCACTTCTGTCAGAGTATTCACCTGAGCTGGCACGATCACTTAAGGTTATGACTTTAATTTTAAATATTCTCGGAATGTACTTTAAGGTATCGCCAGCTTTGACTGTTCCCTGTCTTATAACCCTGCAAAAGATACCTTCTTTGGGCATAACGCAATTGCCAACTTCCTTATATATGGCGCACCCGTCACCATGACAATGCTTGCCAATTTGGGTTACTTCAAGTTCAACTTCGCCAATCAGGAAACGATCAAGCGGACGTGTTTGGTAAAGAATTATCCCACTTGTTGTAATGTTTTCAGCAAACTCGCCATAAGCAAGGCTTCGACCTGCTTGTTCAGAGAATTTATTAAAACTCTCTGTTCCCAGTAAGCTTACCTGCCGATGCCATTTACCACTGTGCGCATCACCTTTTACACCTGTTTCATTTAACTCAATTTCAGATACAGGCACTTTAATTGTACCTTTTCTTTCAGAAATATTAACCGATACTACAACTGGTTCCATAATTCAATTATCAATAAAAATCTAAATAACAGTTTTCAATCTCCATGCTCTCAGAAAATGCATTGAGCTTGTAAAGAGTGATAGCCCAAGCGCACCCAGGAACAAAGAAAGGATGTAAACAGGTACAATATTAAAGTACTTAAAAGTAATGCCCATGGCTATCATGAACACAAGTAAAAGATAGCTCTTAAGGCTAAACATTGAAAATATACTCGGTCTTTCGTTCTCCATATTGTGAATGCGAAAGATGTATTTGGCAGTTACTTTCAGGAATACAAGTCTTGTAAAGATCATTGATCCAACAAAGCTTATTAGTACAAAATATATTACGGGGAAATTAGAGGAAAGTATTCCTTCCCAGGCAGTCATAAATACTTTGACTGAGGCTGTAAGCCATACAGCTGCAATGGCAAATAAGAGCCATTGACGGGGAACCGGGAGTTTAATGGTGTTTATTATAGTTTGCATTTGCGAATCGGTTTTAAATTATTGACTATGCCAGCGAAATAGATAGTATTGTTTGCAAGAAGCTTTCAGGTCTTAAATATCAGTTTTGGTTTTTTCAATCAGTGTGATGTCACTTATTACCATTTCTTTGTCTACGGCTTTACACATGTCATAAATAGTTAATAAAGCAACAGAAACAGCTGTAAGCGCTTCCATCTCAACGCCGGTTTGTCCGATACAGCGTGACATAGCATTTATTGTTACCCCTATGGCTGTTAATTCAGTTTTCACTTGCACTTTAGTAAGCTGAAGCGGATGACACAATGGTATTAATGTTGAAGTTTGCTTTGCTGCCTGAATACCAGCTATTTCAGCTATGGTGAGTACATCACCTTTTTTCATCTGGTTATCACGGATCAGCGCAACTGTTGAAGGGTTCAAAGTAATTCGTCCGGTTGCCCTTGCAATACGTTCCTGAGCAATCTTTGTGCTCACATCTACCATATTTGCTTTCCCCCGGTCGTCGGTATGACTCAGTTTTAAGCTATTTCTTTCTTCCATTTAACCTCCAATATTATAAAACTGACCTGAGTAATTATGGCTGCCGCAAGCCGGTTTTCCGGTAATAGCCCGGGTAATTGCTTCAGCAGGTCCCAATTTTCTCACATCATATTCCTGATCGTCAAAAAGGCATGGTTTAATTTTTCCGTTGGCAGTAAGGCGAAGTCGGTTACAATTGGCACAATCGCCTCCTGAACCTCCTTCAACAATAGCAAAATGCCCTGCTGAAAGATCCATCTGATGAATAAAGCGTACCTGTATATTCCTGCTTTCGCCAAACTGTTTTACTGACTGTGCATCAATATTGCTGGAGGAATCTTTTATTACACAATTAAGCTTTATGGGGCTCAAACCCACCCTAAGAGCTTCATCAATGCCTTTAATTACATCTTCAATATTACCTCCACGTGTTATATGTCTGAAATGCAGTGGGTTCATAGTATCAAGGCTTATATTTACTCTGTGCAGCCCGGCTTGTTTAAGCACATCAGCATATTTCTCAAGCAATATGGCATTAGTTGTCATCGACAGGTCATCAATACCGGGGATAGCGCCAAGTAGTTCAATTAAATGCACAATATCTTTCCTCACAAGAGGTTCACCACCCGTAATGCGCACTTTTGAAACACCCAAAGATACAGCAGTCATTACCACTTCGGCAATTTCTTCAAAGGTTAGTATTTCCTGATGTGGCAACATCTTTACCCCCTGCTCAGGCATACAGTACACGCAGCGCAGGTTGCAACGGTCAGTTACCGATATACGCAGGTAGTTAATTGAGCGGTTATAGTTATCTAACATTAATTTTTATCCCCAACATTCATTATAAGCAGCATATTGTCTTCCCCATAGAATGGTCACCTTATTTATAATTGCCTTACTTCTCTAAGCTCCCCGGGTTTTAAATTATCTTCTCCAATGTTCATTGCCATTATTCCCCACGCTTGTTCAAATGCATGGATATGCGCTGAGCCATGGTATTCAAGAGGTTCGATTTTTCCCAATGCATACTTTACCGGTATGAAAGACTTTCGGTCGGAACGTTTCCTTGAGTATCCTGTTTGCATAGGCAATTTAACTAACCTGGGCTGGTATTGTGATCCCATTATTTTGAATAGGAGTGGTTTTACAAGCACTTCAAATTGCACAAAAGATGATACAGGATTACCGGGAAGACCAAAAACAAACTTTCCAGAACTTTCTGCAAAAAGGGTGGGTTTCCCTGGTTGAACAGCTAAACTCTTAAACCTGATATTCATTCCAATTCCCTCAAGTACTGATGGGACATAATCATAGTCGCCCATTGATACGCCGCCTGTTATAAGTAATACATCACAAACTTTTAAAGTGTTATTGATTATATCCCGGGTAGCATCTTTATTATCGGGTGCAATTCCCCCATAATGCACCTTCATCCCAATCTGTTGTGCCTGAGCTATAAGCTGGTATGCATTGCTATTACGGATTTTACCACCTGATGGTGTGACACCTGGCTCAACAAGCTCATCACCTGTAGTTATAACGCCAACAATGGGTTTCCTGAAAACTTCCGGTTCATTGCATCCCACTGCAGCCATAATGGCGATGTGTTGTGGTTTGATCAAGGTACCTTCCTGAAGGAGCAATTGTCCTTTCTTTACATCTTCAGCCTGATAAGCGATGTTATTAGCGGTACTTGCCTTGTCAAGAGATATTTTGCCATCTGCATGCTCTTTAGTATGTTCTACCATAAGAATGCAATCAGCACCAGGTGGAACAATAGCACCAGTCATGATTTTTGAACACTGATGTTGCGAAACGCGTTTTTGAGGACTTATTCCAGCTGAAATAATTTCAATAACATCAAGAGGGCCGGGCAGATCAGCGCGTCTGCAGGCGTAGCCGTCAACCGCAGCTTTATCAAAGGGTGGCATATCCACATCTGAATAGACATCTGAGGCCAGTACACGCATAAGGCTATCGCCCATGGGCACACGTTCCTTAACAGGTGCAACTAAGGCAGTTTCAACTATAAACAAGGCTTCCTCAAATGTTATCACGGCAAGATTACTTTCCTTTTTGCAAAGATAAGCATACCAAGTTAATCAGGAGGGTTTTACGAATTATTTAGAAAACTGTATATAAAGCTGTTACGGCACTACTCAGTTAATGCCGTATGTTGCTTGTACTGCAACAATACAAGCCCATCAGCCAGACCCAGCTTTGGAGCTGATACAACTTGAAGGTTAGTCCACTTTAGTATCTTAATGAATATTCTGGCAGCAGGTACAATTACATCTGCCCGGTCAGGACGGAGACCTATTTTGTCAATACGAGTCTGCAGAGGCATACTTTTCAATTGCTGGTAAGCGTATGACAGCTGATCGAGGTTAACTACATTGTTATAAGCATGTCCGTATAACTTGGTGATCTTATTAATATTGCCACCTGACCCAATGACATTCATTCGACCAAAGTCTTCTTTAAATTGATTCAGCCACCGGTGCATAACATCCCACTCCTCATCGGGTACTGCATCAGCCAACAATCGTATTGTTCCTATTTTGAAAGAATTAGATGCAACGAAATTTCTTCCATCGAGAACAGAAATTTCAGTAGAACCTCCCCCTACATCTATATAGAGTGTCTTATTGAAATTCTTATTTACCAGTAAATTGCTGAAACTACTTATTATTCGAGCTTCTTCAATTCCATCAATCAGCTCTATCTCAATGCCTGATTCTCTGCTCACCAGCTTCATGACTTCAGTACTATTTGATGCTTCACGCATAGCCGAAGTAGCGGCAGCCCTATAGCCCACAGGCTGGTATACATCAATGAGTAGCTTAAATGCAGTCATTGTCTTTACCAGATACTCAATCTTTTGCTCTGATATACGGCCATGAGTGAATACATCCATCCCCAAACGTATAGGAATCCTTAGTAAGCTGGCTTTTTCAGCTACAGGACCTCCTTTGGTTTCATGGACATTGGCAAACAATATCCTTACTGCGTTTGATCCAATGTCAATTCCTGAGAATAGCATGACTTATTGTTAAGTGAATATAAATCAGAACGGCCCTTCAAGCAATTTCGGTGAACCGGACTTATAGGTAAACAGCGATAAGCCATTATCGTCTGCAACAGCATAAGAAAAATTACTAATCCAGTCACCCAGGTTGATATAATGCTTATTTCCTGGTAAATTTACATGACCTGGAAAATGTCGGTGGCCAAAAATATAGTAGTCAATATCAGGGTTCTCCTTAACATGTTGTTTAGCAAAATCATATAGCCGTTCGATTGACAAATCAAAGTTGCCTTTTTCGTCCAACAATTTTTTGTCCTTTAAAATGTTTGCATACCTGCTTTTGCGTGAGAAATAGAGAGCAAGGCGAGTTCCTATGTCGGGATGCAGCCACCTGAACAACCATTGATTTGGCTTGAATTCAAATACTTTCTTTAGAAACTTATATCCATGATCACCAGGCCCTAAGCCATCACCATGTGCCAGGAAGAACTTTTTCCCATTAAATTCTCTTATGACTGATTCACGTTTAAGTTGAATTCCCAGCTCCTTATTCAGATAATCAAAAGCCCAGATATCATGATTTCCCCTGAAAAGATAAACAGGGATTCCTTTATCGGCAATTTCTGCCAGTTTGCCGAATAAGCGTGCAAACCCGCGGGGAATTACAGTCTTATATTCAAACCAAAAATCAAATACATCACCCATGAGATAGAGTTCATCTGCATCCTGTTCTATATGGCTAAGCCATTGAACGAGCAGCTTTTCCCTTACCAGGCTTGCATCATGATCAGGAATTCCCAAATGAAAATCAGAGGCAAAGTATACTTTCAATTTTTCGATATTGAATATATTTTAACGAAACGTTCGCATTACTCTACTATAATTCCGTTTCCTCAAGCAACTGGGTAATAATCTTTGTCATTAGTGGTTCAGCTTTACCGGCAGCAGCAAGTACCATTTCATGTGATACTTCTGATATCTTACCTACAACACCCAGATCAGTAATCACCGATACCGCAAATACAGGAATATTCATATGGCGTGCAGTGATTACCTCAGGTACTGTTGACATACCAACAGCATCAGAACCAATGATATGCAAGTACTTATACTCGGCAGGTGTTTCAAATGTTGGGCCTGAAACACCGGCATATACGCCTGATTTTAACTGGATTCCTTCTCTTGAGGCAATTTCATAAGCCTTGTTGATAAGAGAATGGTCATAAGCCTCCTTCATATCGGGGAATCGGGGACCAAATTCCTTATTGTTTCTTCCTATCAGCGGATTAGTTCCCATCAGATTAATATGGTCAGTAATGATCATCACATCACCAACATTAAAATCAGGATTTAATCCACCACTGGCATTTGATACAATAAGCATCTTAATTCCCAGGAACTTCATTACTCTGATAGGAAAAGCAATTTCCTCCATACTCCACCCTTCATAAAAGTGGAAACGACCTTGCATTGCAATTACCTGCCGGCCGCCAAGTTGTCCAATGATAAGATGGCCGGAATGACCTTCAACTGTTGAAACGGGGAAATGAGGGATATCGGAATACGCTATTTCTTTTTCAATACTAATTTCACGGGTTAAACCACCTAAGCCTGAACCGAGTATAATACCAACTTCTGGTTTGTTTTTAATGAGGGAAGAAATGTAATCAACGCTCTCTTTTATTTTCTCTGACATATTTTTTAATAGTTTCATCAAATATTTGCTTATCACCATTATGGAAATCTATTTCCATTGGCAGATATTGAAAAGGCAATTGTGAGGCTTGTTCCCTTATTTCCGGATGTAAAAGCCTCATGGCATCTTTCTCGGTTGTTACAAGCAATTTATTGCGGCTGTAAATATCGGAATAATTCTCTTTGATGAGCTCGATATCAGATGAGGTATATTTATGATGATCGCTAAATCGCATAATGATCAGGTCATTGCACTTGTCCCTTAATTCAAATTCAAGTAAATAAGGGTTCGCAATTCCGGCTACCATAAGTATTACGCTGTACTTTGAAGAAGAATCAACTTTTTCTTCAGGATTCCATAATGATCTCATTTCACCATACTTAACAAAAGAGAAGAGCACCTTCTGATATGACGAGGCAGAAATGGCACTTGTAAGGCGTTGTCTCTCAAATGGTGATAGTACAGTAGGAGTTTTTGTAACAACAATAATATTGGCCCTTTTTGCTCCCCTTTTTACTTCCCTCAAGGTGCCATATGGAAGCATATAATCATGGGTAAATGGCTTATGATAATCAGTTAGGAGAATTGACAATCCGGGCTTCACGTATCTATGTTGATATGCATCATCCAGAATTATTACATCAGTTTCAGGAGCAACTTCTAATAGTTGTTTTATTCCGTTACGCCTGTTTTCATCAGTAGCCACTTTTATATTCGGAAACTTGTTATAAAACTGCGAAGGTTCATCGCCAATGGTTCCTGAGTTGTCTTTATCATTTGCAAGCCTGAAACCTTTGGTTGTACGCCCGTATCCCCGACTCAATGTTGCAACTTTTTCTGTTGATGATAACATCCTGATTATATATTCTACGTGCGGTGTTTTACCGGTTCCGCCTGCAGATAAATTGCCTACAGCTATAACCGGAAGCTTGAAAGCAATGGATGGAAGGAATTTAAGATCAAAGAATAAATTTCTTAACCGGGTAACGCCTTCATAAAGTAAAGAAAAAGGGAGGAGTAAAAGTTTCAGAAATTCCATGGCTTAAAATTAGAAAAAATACATAACATAGCAAGAAAATGAGTAAATTTATGGCGCTATATAGCGCATAGGCATATTTTACTAAAAACCTTGGCTTGAATACCAATGAATTTTTGTTGTTTTGCTTATTTATAATCTGATAAGTCGCTGAAACTAATGAAGCTACAAGAAATTGCTGAAGTTATTGAAACTATTGCTCCAATCCCAACACAGGAGAGTTATGATAATAGTGGATTAGTGGTGGGAAGTAAGAATGACGACATAACCGGGGCATTGATTACTCTTGATATAACAGAAGATGTAATTGATGAAGCAGTTTCTCTGGGCTTTAATCTTATAATTTCACATCATCCTCCAATCTTTAAGCCGCTTAAAAAGCTAACAGGTGCAAACACAACCGAGCGATGCATTATTAAAGCAGTGAAAAATGGTATTGCTTTATATGCTGCACATACTAATCTTGATAATTCAATGAAAGGTGTGAATGCAATTCTTGCAGGGAAATTGGATCTCTCAGTAGAAGGTGTACTTCAACCGTTGAAGGGGATGCTTCGCAAGTTGGTAGTATTTGTACCGGAGAGCCATCATGAAATAGTGCGCAACGCTTTGTTCAATGCAGGCGCAGGTGTAATAGGGGATTATGATTGCTGTAGTTTTAATTCTTCAGGTAAAGGTACTTTCAGGGCACAGGAAGGTAGTGACCCTTATGTAGGAAATATTGGTGAACTACATTCAGAACAGGAAATAAAGATTGAAACTATTTTACCAAGCTGGATTGAGAATAAAGTAGTGCAGGCTCTCCGTGAAGTACACCCATATGAAGAAATGGCATGGGATTCATACGCACTTACAAATGATTTTTCGCTGTCAGGTGCAGGAATGTATGGATTACTTTCTGAGCCTGTTGATGAGATGAGTTTTCTTTTGAACATTAAGAAAGTATTGAACGTTCCTTTCATTAAACATTCACCTCTTATGAGCCGAAATGTGCTGAAGGTAGGCATTTGTGGAGGCTCCGGAAACTTCCTTATCCAGGACGCTATGCATCAAGGGTGCGATGTTTTTATCACCGGTGAACTAAAGTACCACGACTACTTTATGGCTGAAAATAAGATACTACTGGTTGAGGCTGGTCACTATGAAACTGAACAATTTAGCAAAGAATTATTATATGGAATTCTTAAAGAAAAATTTACTACCTTTGCACTCCGAATTTCAAGGATAAATTCCAATCCTGTAAACTATCTTTAATCAATTTTCCTAAAGAAGGGATAACATGGCAAAAACGTCGAAAGAAAAAAGCACCTCAATGAATGAATCCATTGAAAACCAAGAACAGGATGATAAAAGCTACATTTCGGCACACGTTTCTTTAACACCATCTGAAAGCGAAGAATCTGAAATATCAATTGAAAAAAAACTCATCGCTTTATACAGTCTACAGCAAATAGATTCCCAGATTGACAAGATAAAGATCGTCAGGGGCGAACTACCTCTTGAAGTTGAAGATCTTGAGGATGAGATTATCGGCTTACAGACACGTATTGACAACTACATTCAGGATATTGAAAACCTGAATACTCAGATTAAGGATAAAGGGATTACAATTATAGATAGCCAAGCTCACATTGATCGCTATGAAGAACAGAAATTGAATGTTCGAAATAGCAGGGAGTTTGATTCACTTTCAAAAGAGGTTGAATATCAGAACCTGGAGATTGCCCTTGCAGAGAAGAGGATTAAGGAATACACTCACAGCCTGAACCTTAAGAATGAAGAAATTGCGGCTGCCCAGAAAGTATTGGAAGACCGTCACAATGATCTTGAAGTTAAGAAAAGTGAGTTGTCAGATATTGTAAATGAAACTGAAAAGGAAGAACAATCCCTTCATACTAAATCAGAAGACCTGCAACACTATATTGAAGAGCGGTTGCTAACTGCATACAAACGTATTCGTAAAAACGCCCGTAACGGACTTGCTGTGGTTAGTGTTGAACGTGATGCGTGCGGTGGTTGCTTCAGTGCTATACCGCCACAACGTCAGCTTGATATCAGAATGCATAAAAAAATAATTGTTTGTGAATATTGTGGCCGTATCCTTGTTGACCATGGTCTTGCTGCAAGTATTAACCAATAAGCATTCATTAATAATAAAATGAGAAAGGGAAAGTTTGTACTTTCCCTTTCTCATTTTAAAGCATATCAGTTATGTTACTTGTTACAATAACAGCCCGGCAAGGTAAAAGCAACTAAATACGTTTACAATGTTTCAAGCAGAGTTGTAACATCTAATTATGAATCACCTGAACATCGCAGTAATAGTATAATGAGAAGGATTTTGCTTGCTTTATTTTTTGTGCTTCTGGTTCTACAGTCATGGTCCTCAACCTTTATCATGAATGTGAGATACGAGAAAGCGTATATGGAAGTGTTGCATTTAAGATTTGACAAGGCGATAGAAATAATAAACAGCGAAAAGAAAAAGGATCCTGAGAACTTCAGCCATGTATACCTTATATCGTATATAGATTTTCTGAAAGTAATAATCTCAGAGCAGCAGAAGGATTATAACAGATTGCTATCTGAAAAGTCATCACGGGTAAACCAATTGGAAAGTGTAAACAACAAATCACCCTGGCGTTTATATTCACTGGCACAACTAAATCTTCAATCTGCCATTTCATCGGTTAAATTTGGCGATTATTTCAAAGCAGCTGTGGATATAAATAAAGCTTACAACCAGTTCACTGAAAATAACAGGCTATATCCTGATTTTAAACCCAACAAGGCTGGATTAGGATTATTGCACGTACTTATTGGCTCTATCCCTGATTCTTTTAAATGGGTGACAGGTTTGCTGGGCATGAAAGGGGATGTAGATGAAGGACTTAAGGAATTACAAGGGGTGCTAATTATTGAACCTGATAATCAGTATCCTTATCTCTTTGTAGAAAGCTTGTTCATCACTACGTTTGTAACGTTTAACTTATCAGGCAGTGATGCAAATACCAATGCTTTGATTAAAATTCTTGAAGATGATCAAGTAACCAGGCAGATTAAAGATAATCCGCTGCTGATATATGCTATAGCGTCTTTTTATTCCAACCGGGGAATGAATGATAAGGCATTGGACTTATTGGTTCAAAGACCTGTAAACAATGAGTATTTCCCCTTTTATTATCTTGATTACCTTACCGGAATTGCATTATTGAATAAACTTGACACAAGGGCAAGGTTCTATCTTCTAAAATATGTGACTAGTTTTAAAGGGCGCAATTTCATCAAATCAGCATACCAGCGAATTGCATGGAGCTATTTGATAGATGGCAATAAGGAACAGTATAAAAACTACATTTACCGCGTTTCATTATTCGGATCAGATGAAATGGACAGTGATAAAGAAGCAGCTAAGGAGGCTAAGGCTGGTCGCATTATACATCCCGAGTTACTTAAAGTAAGGATACTCTTTGATGGTGGTTACTATTCCAAAGCTGAAGAGATCATGCAAAAGTTGAATACTGAATCTCTTAAAAACACTGAAAAAGTAGAGTTTATTTACCGACAGGCACGCATACACCATAGCAAAGGAAATCTGCCAAATGCAAAACACGACTATTTAGAAACTTACAAACTCGGTAAGGATTTTAAAAGCTATTATGCCGCAAACTCTATTCTAAAGCTTGGGAATATTTATGAAGAAGAAGGAAAGTACGAACAAGCTTTATGGTGTTACCATTCATGTTTAAAGCTTGATTTTGATGAATACCGTAACAGCATTCATCAAAAAGCAAAGGCCGGTATAAACAGGTTAAGCAATTGAAAATACCAAAAGCTATATAATACAACAGCAATATTGAGTAGAGAACAAATTATGTTCGCAAATGCATGGTGCCTATAAGCAAATACAAGGTGTTAAAAATATAGGGCTGTTCCTTAGAACAGCCCTTGTTGTACATCAAAACAACTAATAATGGATTGGGGGAGTAACTTTTTAGTATCTGAAACCTATAGTCATCAGTAGCATTGTATTATTAATAACTGTATTGGCTACGGCAGGATCGGCAGTTGAAGGAGCAGTGTATAGATAGTACTCATCATCCATTCCATTCATTGACCATGCAAAGTCAGCAAAGAATTTCTGACCACGTATTCCTAAACCGGCAGAGAGTGTATTCATCATTGAATTAGTACCATATTTATATGGATTAGCTGATAATCCATAACCACCTCTGAGGCTTAGAGCACCAACACGCCATTCAGCTCCAAGTCTTAAATTATGTGCTGCGAGGTATCCGTCTCTTATAGCATCATTCTCGAACTCGAAATCATAATCTGTTGCTCTGAGTCGGGCGCCTCCATAGTCGAGATATTGATAGTCCAAACTTACTAAACCTTGTTTTCCAATAATGAATCCTACCCCGGCCATTGCTTTGAAAGGTGTATTTAACTCATATTCATAAAATCCGTCCGCTGCAGTGCTAAGGGAACTTACAGTATCAAAGTGTGATCTGAAAGATGTGCTATAGCTGTCGGACATGGTATAGAAGGTTGGTGATTCAATAGCACCGCCAATTCGAAACCAATCAGTAGCTCTGACAATGACTCCGGCCTTAAGGTTTACACCAGTTCCGGTTGTTTCAAGTTCATCGGTGCGGGTAAATGACTTGAAATAGTCATTCCTTTGTTCTGAATCAGTTTCTGTATAAATTGAAGTTTCCCTATATCTGATTGAAGGAATACCCAAAGTAGCTCCCAGGTATACTTGTTCTCTGTAGTTAGTTCCTATTGAAAACACCATTTCGTTAATGGAACCGCGAGTGTCAATGCTCTTTCTCTGACTTACTCCACCATTTGGCATATCAATCAAATAATCTCCCTGAGCATTGGTATACATCAGTTCAGTATCGTAAGCCATTCCTGAACCAAAATTGTCCAGGTCATCCAATGAAAGTCCTTGAGATTCGTTTACGTAAGGGGTCAGGTAGCTTGATGTTTCATTAAATCCATCAATAACAACCCTGTTGTTGAAATTAGCGAGGCGGTTCATTCCAAATCCAAATTGCACATTCTTAAATTGTGATTGTGGATTTCGTAGTGTAAGATCAGAAACCAACACAATGCCTATATTTCCTATATTAACATTGTAACGCTCGTCTTCATTTACTTCACCAAAGTAAGTTGATTCCGATCTGCCTAAAAATAACGAAGGAGTTATGGTTACTTCAGAACTCTTGTATAATCCAATACCGGCAGGATTATTACTTAAAGTTGTAAAATCAGCACCTAATGCACCAAAGGCTCCACCCATAGCAGTTGACCTGGCAGTTCCTGTTGGATTTAATCGTGAATAACGGAGTGCATCGACTTCATTTTGCGCATAAGCATTTGCTGTAATCAGTAAGCCTATGATTGCGATGAATGCTCTTTTCATAGTAATAGTGGTTAATTGTTATTATATGGCATTGATAATACTGTTATTATCTTCTGCCGTTAGATGATCTAGAGTTACCTGAGTTACTACCTGAACTGCTGCCTGAAGATGATGATCTTGAAGGGCTATAGCTGCTTCCCGAAGAAGATGACCTCGAAGGTGTGTAACTACTTCCTGAAGAAGAAGATGACCTTGCTGGAGTGTATGTTGACCTTGCAGGTTCACTACTTCCTGATGATGAACGTGAAGGAGTATAAGTTCCTGAACTGCGAACCGGAGCTTTCCTTTCACTGTTTGAAGGACGTGTATATGTTTTTGCAGGTTCACTTCTTTCACGGCTGCTGTTTACATTGGTATTGCGCTGAGGAGTGCCATCAGATGATTGACCTTGTGAAGGCTTTACACCATCCTCACGAATGCTCCTGTAACGTGGGCTGGTATACTCATTGCTTGATTTAGGCTTGTTGTATCCAGGTGCGCTATATGTTTGTGGTTTTCTATACTCCCGGGTAGGCTGTTGTTGAGTCTGCCTTGGAGATGATTGGGGGTTAGAATACTTCACTGACTGTGAAGGCCTGTTTTGGTTTACTGATCGGTTTTCCGCTGATTGACGATAAGGGTTAACCGAAGGGTTGTTGCCAGATTGATCACGAGAAGGGGTAACGGTTCTTTTTGGCTGTTCACGTGTTGGGGTTACAGTTCTTGTTGGCTCTTCACGAGTAGGTGTAACTGTACGTGGAGTAGACGGTTGCTCGCGAGAAGGTGTTACACTCTTTGGGCTTTCACGGTTTGGAGTAACTCTTCCTGGAGATGGCTGCTCACGGGATGGTGTTACTGTACGTGTAGGTTGTTCTTTTGTTGGAGTTGAACGTGTATTAGTTGGCTCCTGACGGGTAGGTGTAACCGAACGTGTATTCCTCTGCTCTTCAGTTGGAGTAACCGAACGTGTGTTCTTTGGTTCCTGACGTTCATTTGTAACAGTACCTGGATTTGTTGCCTGACGACCAGGATTAACCGGACGGTTTCTTAGGCTGTTGGTTGGGTTATCAAGTTTTCCGCTTTTCAGTGCAGTTTCATACCTATCACCAAAAGATGACCCATCTGACATACTGCGACCATTTCCTGATCTTCCGCCACCTGTAGATGCATTTCTGTGACCGTAATAATAGGAGTTATAGTCTTTACTATTATAGTAGTAAGTATATGGTGAACCATAATACCCATCATAATAACCATGGCGATATCCGTGATGGTAACCATGATTGTATCCGCCATAGAACCCGCCATAACGGTATGGTGAATAATAACTGTAGTATGGGTCAAAGAAAGGATCATATCCATAGTAAGGGTATCCTAAACCATAGTATGCACCAGTGTAACCTGGATACCAAAAGTTATATCCCATGTAGATACTGGTACCCCAGCTATATGGGTTGTAGTCATACCAGTACATATTAGTATAATAAGGAGCATAGTAACTGCTGTAGTAACTGTGGGTATGAAACCTTCTGATACGAGCTGCATAAGCATAGTCGTAATAGTCATCAGGGTCATAGTAGTTATTGGTAATATATGTGTTACCAGTTCCCTGATCAGTATATTGCTCTTCTGAGTATTCACCCTCATAAGGTTCAGCTTCATAGTTGGCGTTATCATCATACTGAACTGCCTGCTGGTCATCCTGATATTCAGGTTGCTGATTTACAGGCTCATCACTGTATACAATAACAGGTGCAGGGCTCTGAACCGGTGCATCGGCTGGTGTATAGTAAACATCGTCACCATAAGTCCTTGCCTGATACTGAGTAGTGCAGGACGTGAGGGTTAGGGTAATTACAGCAAGTAATGTGATTAAGGTTTTCATAGTAAGGTCCTCCCTTGTATAAGTATGCTTTGTATGTAGTGTTCTCGTCATTAAGTCGGTTATTTTGTTAATTTTGCAACCTTAATGATTGAATGGTTTACCATAAAATACACAAATACTATACCACAATAAGAATATGGCAAAAGATTTTTCTTCCCGTGATGAGAATTATGCTCAATGGTACAATGACTTGGTTTTCAAGGCCGATATGGCTGAAAACTCAGCTGTAAGAGGTTGCATGGTAATCAAACCTTATGGATATGCTATCTGGGAGAAGATGCAGGCTGCCCTCGATAAGAAATTTAAAGATACCGGCCATGTTAATGCTTACTTCCCTTTGTTCATACCTAAGTCATTTTTTAGTAAAGAAGCTAGTCATGTTGAGGGATTCGCTAAGGAATGTGCCGTTGTTACGCACTACCGTTTAAAGAACGATCCTGATGGAAAAGGAGTAATAGTGGATGAATCAGCTAAACTTGAGGAAGAACTTATTGTACGACCAACTTCTGAAACAATTATATGGGATACATACCGTACATGGATTAAATCATACCGTGACTTGCCGCTTCTTATAAACCAGTGGGCAAATGTTGTACGATGGGAAATGCGTACGCGTTTATTCCTTCGCACTGCTGAGTTCCTATGGCAGGAAGGGCATACGGCTCATGCGACTTCTGAAGAAGCTGTTGAAGAAACTGAACGTATGCTTGAAGTTTATGCTGACTTTGCAGAAAACTGGATGGCACTACCGGTTCTAAGGGGAACCAAATCACCTAATGAAAGATTTGCCGGAGCTATCGAAACATATTGTATTGAAGCCCTTATGCAGGATGGTAAGGCACTTCAGGCAGGCACTTCCCACTTCCTTGGGCAGAATTTTGCTAAAGCTTTTGAAGTGCAATACCTTAGCAAGGAGAACAAACTTGAATATGTCTGGGCAACCTCATGGGGAGTTTCAACCCGATTGATTGGCGCGCTTATCATGGCTCACTCTGATGATAATGGTCTTGTACTGCCTCCGAAATTAGCTCCTACACAGGTAGTCATCATTCCTATTTATAAAACTGATGATCAATTAGCGCTTATCTCTGAAAAGGCAGAGCAGATCATGAAAAACCTTCAGGATAAAGGGATTTCTGTTAAGTACGATAAACGCGATACATACAAACCGGGCTGGAAGTTTAATGAATATGAATTCAAAGGGGTCCCTGTAAGATTAGTAATGGGGCCTCGCGATCTTGAGAACGGCACAGTTGAAGTATCACGCCGTGATACACTTGAAAAAGCAGTTTACCAGTTGTCAGATATCGAAACCAAGATTGAGCACTTGCTTATAAATATACAGGACAACCTGTATCAGAAAGCGCTTGACTTCAGAGAAAGTAAAACTTCAAAGGCTGATTCATGGGATGAATTTGTTGACCTGCTCGATAATAAAGGCGGCTTTATTTATGCTCATTGGGATGGCACTCCTGAAACAGAACAGAGGATTAAAGAAGAAACAAAAGCAACTATCCGCTGTATACCATTAAACTCGAAACTTGATGAAGGTACATGTATTCTTACTGGTCGCCCTTCGAAAGGTAGAGTTGTTTTCGCAAGAGCTTATTAGTAAACGTAGAGTTGAAATCCCAAGAGCTTTATTAGCAAAATTATTATAGCCATCGTTCGGTGGCTAATAACATTTACTCAATTTTATATAGTTTGCCTGAACCGGTAATATTGCAACTGAGATCGAATGGATTGCCGGAATAGTAAATATCACCTACTGATGTGATATCAGCTCCAAAAATATGGTTGGCATGGACATAACAGTCGTTAGTTCCATTATGGGTGATATAAACAATATCTGAATTTAACTCTGCACAATAAAAAGGGCCATAACTATTAGCATATATGGTTGTCATCGATGACTTGCCCTTAATGTTAAAATCAACGGTGCCGTAGTGAAGTCCCAAATTCAGTGTCTGGCAATCCACATCAATATTAATTGAACCGCCCCCACCCCATGCATTTATTTCCAAAATATCAAAAACCATCCTTCCGTTTGTACTGACATTACCGTTACCTTCATACCGTATATTGTAAAGTGATGGAGACGTGACATAAACCGTTAGTTCATGGTCATAGCTTCTAACCCAATTGCAACTCATTGTATTATTAATGTGCAGTACACTGTCTTTCACTTCAGTTACAACAGCACCAAGTAAGTTCTTTCCTCCCTCAACCCTGATTGAATAACCGTCGCCCTGCTCAAGCACAAGGTTAACATCATCATACAGGTTTATAGTTTCAAAGTAGGCACTCCACCTGTCTTCCATTACAACTTCCCCAGCATTTGTATAGCAATCATCTAGCTTCTCGCGCTTGCATCCGGCGGAAGCTATTAATAACAAAAGTGCCAAAATGGAAACTCTTGAAAGGGTCATTTTTTATTATTTTTAAAATCTTCTCAACCTAAATAAAATACTGCTTCACTCTAAATCTGTATCCAATTCCCAAAGCAACATAATCAGCCCTTGCAAAGTGGGTTTTTAGTGTTACGGAAGCAAAGAAATTGCGTTGGACTATATATTGAATTCCCATTTTGTAATATGATATGCCCTCGCTCTTATATTTTCCCCCGGTATAAAATCCTAACGTCAGAGGAAATGAAAGGCGCGACAACACCACTTCATACATTATCCCTACACCTGGTTTAACAAGTTGAAGGTTATTATTGTAAGCTACACCCTTTTCACCTATAAACCTGGCATCAGAGCCATCGTAGGATAAGTCAATACATAATCCGGCTTTGCTTTTATATCCGAGACTCTTGAGCAGACCAATAGAACCGGCAGTAACATAGAACCGTTCACTTACAATTTCACCAATATCTTTCATGCCGAAAGAAGAACTCAATCTTACTTCCAGGTAATCCCTACCATCAAATTCAAACATCGTAAGTTTAGGCCTTACAGCTCTTTTGATATATGGGTTTTCTTTATTAAGCCGGAATGCAACACCCCCTGAGAGTGAAGGAATGTTTAGGCCATAGTTTGGCGTTTTCATTGATCCATTTGAAAAATGCATTAATTGCACACCTCCAAAAACCTGCAAATGCTTCAGAGGTTTCCACCTATACTCAACCATCAGATTTATTGCAGCATTAATATGCGAACCAATAGCAATGTATTTATAATTCTCAATCCGATCAAATCTTTTAGTTAAATAACCAACTCCAGCTGCCAAACGAAAATTAAGCTCCGTAGCATCTTGCTTTACTATAGGAAATGAAATAAAAGGCATTAAACCATGCGCCTGACCTAATGTGTTTGGGTCTCCTAACCAGGCGTTCCAGTATGTAAGCCCAGTTACCGGATACTTATACAGCGCTTCCCAGTGCTGCTTACCATACGTTGATCGTGCTATACTAAATTCAAATGATGGAAGATGGGCATTATAAATCTCCATTTCGAGATGGTGAGCAATTAGTATTCCATAATTAGCACGGGCTTCGAACATCAGATTAGGAGCCTGATATTTATGATACTTTTGAGCATGTATTGAAGTTGAAGCTAAAAGGGAGAATAAGATTAATAAACCGATGGAAAGGCATTTACTGATCAACTTTGTTAAAGATTGCTGCATGAGCCGCCTTAATCCTGTTGGATTATACCTGCACTTACGACTCTCTTGTTCAAAAGTTAACACTTTTCCTGGCTATGTGATGAGCAAACAAAAATACAAAACGGCAGGTTAGGTTTACTAACTTTGCAAAAACTTAAATGGCTGATGGATAAATCACTCGAAGCTTTTGGAAGACTGCTTACTATCATGGATGAATTAAGGGAAAAGTGCCCCTGGGATAAGGTGCAAACCTTTGATACACTCCGCTACCTTACCATCGAGGAAATGTATGAACTCAGTGATGCTATTCTTGAGAAGGACATGGATGAAATTAAAAAGGAACTTGGCGATTTGATGCTCCATCTGGTGTTTTACTCCAAGATAGCCTCTGAGCAAGAAGCTTTCGACATAACCGATGTGCTTAATTCAATCTCAGAAAAGCTAATCAGAAGACATCCTCACATCTATAGTGATTTTAAAGCTGATGACGCCGAAGCTGTAAAAAACAACTGGGAGAAGATCAAAATGACCGAAGGTCGCACTTCAGTGCTCAGCGGTGTTCCAGGCTCACTGCCGGCTATGGTGAAAGCATACCGTATTCAGGAAAAAGCAAGGGGAGTAGGCTTTGATTGGGAAAATGTAGCACAGGTATGGGAAAAAGTGCAGGAAGAACTTGGAGAACTGGAGTATGAAAAGATCAATGGTTCTCATGATAAAGTGGAAGATGAATTTGGCGACCTCCTTTTTGCCCTGATTAACTATGCACGCTTCATTAATGTAAATCCCGAAGACGCACTTGAACGCACCAACCGCAAGTTTATTAAACGCTTTAAGTATATTGAGGACAAAGTAAATGAAGCAGGTAAGTCAATGCATGATATGACACTCGCTGAGCTTGATGTTTACTGGAATGAAGCTAAAAAACAGAATTAATTGCAGATAAGTTGAAAAATCCGAAGGATCAATGAATAATCGGATTTTTCAAATAAGTTCAAGAAAGTTAATTAGCTCTGTAGTTATTTCGAAATGCCTATTAATGCCTATTAATGCCTATCTGTCTATAAATGTTTATTTCCGTAGCTGTTAAAATTAGAAATAGTTATCGAATAATAAATTCTTGAAATGCATACAAAAATCAAAACTTGTTTGCTTATAATATTTACGTAAGTTTGTATATCATAAAAACAACACCTCAACATTATGTCAGTATTAGTTGGTAAAAAGGCTCCCCTTTTTGAAGCGGATGCAGTTATTAACGGTGAAGAGATCACTGAAAAGTTCTCTTTAAGCCAATATATAGGAAAAAAACATGTAGTATTTTTCTTCTACCCGCTTGATTTCACGTTCGTTAGTCCAACAGAAATACTAGCTTTTCAAAGGAGATTGCCTGAATTTGAAAGTCGCAATGTAGCTGTTGTAGGGTGCTCAGTTGATTCAGCCCATTCGCATCATGCATGGCTGCAAATTGATCCAACTGAAGGAGGTATCAAAGGAGTTACATTCCCATTAGTATCTGATCTGGCAAAAACTATTGCGGAAAACTACGATATGATGGCCGGTACTTATGAATATGATGAAGAGGACAACAGGCTTGATTTCGATGGTGACCCTGTTGCATATCCGGGTTTGTTCATAATTGACAAGCAAGGCATCGTTCGGCACCAATTGGTTAATGACCTTCCACTGGGGCGAAGTATCAATGAAACACTCCGCATGATTGATGCACTCCAGTATTATGAAGAAACAGGGGAAGAATCACCCGCCGATTGGCATAAAGGTGCTTCTGGTATAACTCCACACCAAGGATATCAACCGAGCTAAAAGAAGTTACGGGCTATTTAGCTATAAAGTTACGGCTATTTGGAAGGATGACTTACTCCACATCAGGGATATCATCAAAGTTAAATACAAGCGGGCGATTTGCGACGTAATCGTAAAGTGTTAGCTTTCGTATCTCAAAGTAGCTGCGCCAATATGTTGCCAAGGCAGAAATGTATCCCTGCTGGGCATTATCCTTTTCATTCTGAGCGATATTAAGGTCGGTGATTCCAATTTTGCCTATGTAATATCTCTGTTTTGTTACTTCATAACGTTTGAGGGCGACAGTATCACTTTTTGCAGCAATTGCAAACTGGGTTGGCTGCATATTGAACTGCATTACTTTGATAAATACTTCCTGGTCAAAATCAATCTTATTCTGCTGTACTGAAGTTCTTTCCAGTTCTAACTGTGATTCAGCAAGTTTAACTTGTCCTTTTCCAAAACCCCAATCGAGAATTGGAATACTTATTCCAATGGATAACTGTTGAAGCTCTTTCGGGTCGTTATATACAGTACTTAATTGAGGTGCTGAATTCACCAAACCATATGCTGCATTAAGGTTGGCGCTGAAGCGATTAGTACTTCTTGCCCTGTTTACATTGCTTTCTACTTGTATAATTCTGCGCTCAAAAGCAAGTGCCTGCGACCTGTGGTCTCTTGCAAAGTTTATTGCACTCTGGGCATCTACCGGCTTGAATTCCGGAGGTTCAGGAGCTGATAGAATCATGTTAGGATCTTCGGGTATCCTTAGGTAAGAAAACAGATTGAAACTGCTCACACTGATATCAAGTTTAGCCTGCTCTACGGCGGCCCTGGCATTTAGAAGGCTGAGCTCAATTTGCAATAATTCATTCTCAGCTATAGTACCAATATTGAACCTGCCACGGGCAATTTGGTATAGCGTGTCATTATTGGCTAGGTTTGTTTGCTGAATCCTGAGCTTTATCTGGGAATTAAGCAGTCCAAAAAAAGCTTCGGTCGCATTGATCCGCACCTGTTCAACATCTTCAAGATATCGGCGTTCTGCTTCATTGTACTTCAAAGGTTCAATTCTCTTACGCCATCTAAATTCATTAAAACCAAATAAAGGCTGTACTAATTCAATGTTGATTGGCACTGATGAATAGGATGTGGTGGTGGTTTCCCTAAATACATCCAAACGCTGTAAGTTAGAATTCAATGATATACTTCCTCCGGTTAACCCAATGTTCTGTGACATGGAAAGCCCGCCGGAATACCTACTATAGTTTACAGATATAAATCTGTCACCTTCCTGCGATAGTATTTCATCTTTAGTTAATCCGGGTATGGTAGCATTTAGCGACAACAAAGGCAATAACTCTGCCTTATAATTCCTGAATTCCCAATAGCTACTTCTGAAACGATGCATTGCTGTCAGTGCATCAGGCGATTGCCTTAAGGCAATCTCAATAGCCTCATCAAGTGTCATTATTGCGGGTGACTGGGCGGTAGCAAAACCAATTGCCAGGTGCAATACCATTATTAATAATAGCTTCCTGAGGGTTAAAATTTTACGCAAGCTGCCAGTTAATAGTTTATTCATAGCGAAGTGAGGTTACCGGGTCCTGAAGTGATGCTTTGCGTGCAGGCATATAGCCAAATGCTATACCAACTGAAGCAGATACTCCAAAAGATATAATTATGGAAGAAATCGATACTATTGTAAGAATACCTGTTACTCCTGTAATTACTCTTGCAAGTGCTAATCCCAGCAATATGCCAATAATACCGCCTGTAAGACTAATCATAGTTGCTTCACTCAGGAACTGGAAGGTAATGTCTTTACGAGTAGCACCTGTTGCCATTCTGATCCCAATTTCCTTTGTTCGTTCCATCACTGATGCCAGCATGATGTTCATAATACCAATGCCACCAACAATTAATGATATACTTGCTATAGCACCAAGCACAATATTGAAAATATCTTTAGTACGCTGTTCCTGCTTAAGTAGCAGCTCAGGCACCTGAACTACAAAATCATCAACTCCTGCATGACGCCGTTTAAGCATTCGGTTAATTATTTCAGTTGTTCTGGTTATATGTGATGTTTCTTTAACCTGGACAACAATTTTATCAATCTGGTTATTTTCATCACTGCCTCCTGAACCTGATGACCCAAAAGTCATAATGTTATCTCCCATTACCACAGTCCCACCACTACCACTTCCCCTTACCATAGAAGTTGTTATTACTGACCTGTCGCGATACCTTAATAGCAATGTCTGAATCGGCGAATATACCATCATATTGTAATCGCTGATGCCCATATTCTCTGATAACTCTGTTGTAACAGCTCTATTCTGCAACACTCCTACTACTTTAAGCCACACTGACCCGCATTTAACATAATTGCCAATAGGGTCACTTTTTGGAAAGAGTTTATTTTTTATGGTAGCCCCTAAAATGCAAACAGCTTTCCCCTGTATCATTTGCTCTTCATTGAACATCTCACCCTTTTCCAATTCCAGATTAAAAACCTGAAAGAAATCAGGTGTCACCCCGCTTACTTTACCGTAAGTATTAACACCTTCTGAGATAATAACTGACTCATAAATGACCTCAGGACTTACTTTACTTACCGTGGGGATTATCTCTGCAATACTATTAGCGTCTCTTATTGAAAGCCCCGGTGAGAATTTTTGGGATGCTTCCTTCCCCTTCTGCTCTTCTTCGTTTTTATTCCCTGAAGTTGATTCATCCTTGGGCATTATAATAATGTTGTTAACGCCAACAAGTTTCATTTGATCAAGGATCTCCTTTTGGGCTCCATTACCTATTGCGAGGATAGCAATAACAGCGGCAACACCAAAGATGATGCCCAACGCCGTAAGTATTGACCTGAACTTATTGGCAATAACGGCCTCAATGGCTATAGAAAGAATGTATAATCGTCGTTCCAATGTTTGCTCTCCTTACAATAGTTCATTGAGTTTCCAGTCCATTGCATCTTCAGGAGCTGACAGATATACTTCATCACCTTCTTTCAGTCCCTCTTTAACAATTATCTGGTTTTCATTAGTTGAACCCGTACGTATCTGCTGCTTTACTTTGCGGGCAGTAAGATAAACATAAGTCAGGGAATCAGAATTATGCACACTTTCAATAGGAAGGTATAATGCTTTAGGTATTACGGAGGTATTTATAATATTTTTGGTTGTCATTGCCGGACGAAGTATACTGTCGAATTCATGTACACGAATCTTCACTTCAAAAACCTTAGCATTTGTATTACGCATTTGCTCACCTATATTGGCAACCTCTGTAATTGTGCCTGAATATTTTCTTTCAGGAAAAGCATCAACGCTGATCTGTACTTTCTGACCGGTTTTTACTTTACTTATGTCAATCTCGTTTACAAAAGTCTTGGAAATCATTTCCTTTAAATTAGGCAATGTTGCTACCACGTTCTCCCATGAACCCATGGTTGAGCCTGCACCCATTTTGCTTCCATCCCAATTACGCTTATAAATAACCATCCCTGATTTAGGGGCTGTAATTGTAAAGCCACTCAATACTTCTCTTATCTGCTCAAGTCGTCGCTGGGCCTGGGTATACGATGCTGAAACTTCCTGCATATTAGCACTTGCTTTATCTGAACGAAGCTTATAGTTTTTTTCAGCCTGTTCAAAGGAACGCTTAGCTTTCTCCAGTTCAATCTTTGCCTGTCGTTGTGTAGCGGGTGGCTCATAAATTGATTGCTCAACTGTTATGGTTCTTTCTTCAAGGGCATACTTCAGATTAATCAATTCTTCACGGGCAGCCCGCATATCCATTGATGTGTCGAGCTTGGTTTTGATGAATTGCGATTCAAGCTTCTCAAGTTCACTCTCCAGGTCTTTCATTCTGTTGGTAATCTCAGCACGGTCGAGGGTAGCCACATATTGGCCTGAATCAACTAATGTGCCTTCAGGAACAATATCACTTATCTGAACCTGCCATATTCTCACTTCACGTAGACCTGAAGGACCCGATATATTCTCAGAATCCATTGCTTCAAGCTCGCCGCTTGTAGTCACATCAATTTTGAAATCTCCAAAAACTACCTTGGTTGTTATGGAATCCTCAGTCTTTTTGTCCCGGGTAAAATAGTAGGAAGAACCGGTTATTAAAATCACTATGATGATCACGATGGCCCAGAATTTTCGGCCGCTAGAAAATAATGTCATACGTATTTTCCTGATTATATTTATGCTGCAGGTTATAACTCAACTGCTAACGGCAAAGTTACTATTTTATTGAGTAAAGTATGACTTACATTTTATGTTTAAACAAGTATTTCTTTGTTATCAATGACGACCACCTAACCAAGTTTAATAAAATCCACCTCAAACATTTTAAGGTATACTTTGTAGATAATGTATAGTGTGCTGACTACCACCTAAATGTTTCAATTTCACATTTATTAAAGATCATCAATATGGACATAAGCGCTTTCAAGAAACTGTTTACAGAAACATACGGTACTGAACCTTCGGTATATTTTGCCCCAGGCAGGGTAAATATAATTGGTGAACATACCGATTATAACGGAGGCTTTGTACTGCCGTGTGCTATCAGTTTTGGTACTTATTTGGCTATTGCACCAAATAACGATCAGAAAATGCGCTTTAAAACCACTAATTTCAAGTACAAAACTGAAGTGCCACTCAGTGAGCTCAGTAGAAAACATGGCGATGAATGGGTAAATTACCCTCTGGGTGTAATAGATCAGTTCATTAAACGGGAAGTAAGTATCTCTACTGGAGCTGACTTCCTGTTTTCAGGTGATATTCCGAATGGCGCTGGTCTTTCAAGTTCTGCCTCCATTGAAATAGTAACAGCTGTTGCGCTGAATGACCTTTATGAAGCCAATATTGACCGTCTTGAACTGGTAAAACTATCGCAACTTGCTGAAAACTTCTTTGTTGGTATGCAATGTGGCATTATGGACCAGTTCTCCATTGGAATGGGAAAGGCGAATGAAGCACTGTTTCTCGATTGTCGTACACTTGATTATGAACATGTACCACTTGATCTTAAGGAGCATTCCATTGTTATCATGAATACAAATAAGCGCAGGGAACTATCAGAATCAAAATATAATGAGAGGGTAGCTGAATGTGGTGTAGCACTTGAAGAGTTAAGGAAAGCCAAACCTATGATTGACCTAAGCGATATCACTCTTGATGAGTTTGAAATCCATGGAGCACTAATTAATGATCCTATTATATACCATCGTGCCCGGCATGTGATCAGTGAAAACCATCGTGTGAAACTTTCAGTAGCAGCCCTCAAACGTGGCGATCTCGTAACCTTAGGTCAACTTATGAATGAATCACATGAATCATTGCGCCATGATTACGAAGTTACAGGAAAGGAACTTGATACTATTGTTAATGCTGCCCGCAAAGTAAAGGGTGTTCTTGGTGCTCGTATGACCGGTGCTGGTTTCGGAGGATGTGCAATTGCTATTGTTGACAAACGATATGTTGAAGCTCTGATTAATAAAGTGGGTCATGCATACGAAGAACAGATAGGACTTAAGCCTATCTTCTATGTCGCCAGAGTTGGTGATGGTGCAGGAAAAATCGCGTAGGTATTTCCTACTTCAACAACTCATCAACTATTGCTTTTACTGAAATTCCTTCAGCTTCAGCCTTGTAATTGCGTACAATACGGTGACGTAGTATGTTGGTAGCAACTGCCTGAACATCTTCAATATCAGGGGAGTACTTACCACGTATTGCAGCATTGCATTTAGCCCCAATGATCATATATTGTGAAGCACGTGGTCCGGCTCCCCAGGTAAGGTATTTATTTGCCCAGTCATGAGCAAGTGTTGTACCCGGACGTGTTTTAGCAGCAACATTTACAGCATACTTGTACACGTTATCGGGCACAGGAATTCGCCTTATGAGGTTCTGATAATACAATATCTCCTCAGTGGCAAGTACTACATTAGTGGTGGTAACTTTTTCAGTTGTGGTATTTTTAACTACATCAAGCTCTTGCTCAAAGGTTGGGTAATCAAGCCAGATATTAAGCATAAACCTGTCGAGTTGCGCCTCAGGTAGTGGGTAAGTACCTTCCTGTTCAATTGGGTTTTGGGTAGCAAGTACAAAAAAAGGTTCAGTAAGATGGTGGCTCTCACCTGCCACTGTCACTGCTTTTTCTTGCATAGCTTCCAGCAAGGCCGACTGTGTTTTAGGAGGCGTACGGTTAATCTCATCAGCAAGTATTATGTTGGCAAATATCGGACCTCTTAAGAACCGGAATCTCCTGTTCTCATCTAAAATTTCAGTGCCTAAAATATCTGAAGGCATTAGGTCAGGAGTAAACTGTATACGGCTGTAAGTAAGTCCAAGTGACCTGGCTATTGTATTTACCAAGAGAGTTTTCGCAAGACCGGGAACACCAACCAGCAGGGCATGTCCTTTACTAAAGATGCAAATAAGCACATCCCTGATAACATCATCCTGCCCAACTATCACTTTGCCTATTTCAGCAGTAAGCATCCTGTACTTCTCTCCGAAAGAGTCAACAGCCTCAACATCTGATTTAAAAGAGATCATTGTGTATTTTTAGTATGTGTTATTAATCCGGTTCAAACGTTTTTATCTCTGTTAAGCGGTAAATACTGAGAGAAGATTATCTTGTAAGCTCCCATGAATGCGTGAAATTACAATCTTCATAAGCCGGACTAATACGGAAGTATGTCTTACTTATTTTATCAGTAATCCACTTATCAAGCGATTCACCTTTCTTTTTATTAAGTGCCCATTCCTGTATGTCATTATAATCTTCCCTGAGGTTAGCAACATGTGATTCTGTCTGTGAAACCAAGTACAGCAACTGTACAGTTGGTTTTCCTTCATCATTGAGCAGACTGATAGGACCTGATATATCGCCTACTTTCAGTTTGTCAATTATAGCAAACACCTTTGGATCAAGCTGCGCAGGTGTGAATTTTGTATTTCCTGTATTAGGATTTACAATTAAACCACCGCTTATTTTACCGGGATCATCGGAGTATTTCAAGGCAGCTTCTTCAAACGTCATTTTCTTTTCACGAATCAAAACAGCAACGCTATCTAAAAGTTTGCCTGCTATGGCTAATTCTTCATTATCTACCTTCGGCATGAGCAGTATGTGCCTTGTATTGATTTGTTCACCCCGGCGTTCTATCATCTGAATTATATGGTAGCCCGCTTTGGTTTTTATTACATCTGAAATTTCGCCTCTTTTAAGTTGGAAAGCAGCAGCTTCATATTCTGAGTAAAGCTGACCTCTTCCAACGAAACCCAATTCTCCACCCTTCTTTGCTGACCCTGGATCTTCCGAGTACAATACTGCCAGTGCATTAAAGTTCTCACCATTTAATATCCTTTCTCTCAAGCCTCTAAGACGGTTGCGGGTTGCTTCCATCTCTTCCTTTGAAATACCGGGCTCTTTTACTATCCTGCCAATCTCAAATTCCCTTTCAATAACAGGAACACTATCCTTAGGTAGTGAGTTGAACATACGACGAACCTCGGCAGGGGTAACCTTAACTTCAGCAACGAGCGTTTGCTGAACCTGATCAATCATTATCTGCTGCTTAACGGTAGAGCGGAAATCTTCTCTGATTTCAAGGAGTGATTTCTTATAAAATTTCTCCATTTTCTCCTGTGAGCCGAATTGCTGTATATAGTACCTGAAACGAGCATCCATAGTTTGGTTTACTTCTTCCTCAGTAATATTTATACTATCAAGTTCAGCCTGGTTAAGCATGAGTTTTTGGAAGAGCAGGTCCTCAAATATTCGGCATCTCAATGCCCTTGCATCACTGATATTACCCTGTTCCCTATACTGCAGGTATTGGGTTTCAACATCTGATGCAAGTATAAAGTTAGCGCCTACTACTGCAACTACCTCATCTATTACTTGCTCTTGCGCCTTTACAACGTTAATAGTAAATACAGCTAAAAACAATGTAAGTATGCTGATGAATTTTCTCATATTCTTATTTTTCAGTATTTTAATAGATCGTAAAGTCATTGTTTTTCATTGCCTCTTTAAACACTTCCTGCTGCATTCTTTCCATCAGTTCAATCTTCCGGCGGTTAAGTATCAAATTCCTGATATTGTCAATTTCGAATGATAACGGCGATACTGCTTCTTTAGTTTTTATCTCCTTAAAATTCACCAGGTACATATATAATGAGTCACTTGCCTCATAGTAACGTCTGCTTTTAAGGAAACTCTCCTGATCTTCAGCTGCAATCGGCACTTCTCTTATCAAATCATCAAATCTTATCCAATTATCTTCCTCCGTGTAACAGGTGAGCATTGAATTCTGACATAAGTCAAGCAATTTGTCAATATCATCAATGTTATCTGATTTCAATAGCCGTTCAGCTTTCTTAACAACATCTTGTTTAGTACCGGCAGGTATCTTGATGTATCTTGCCTTAACAATGTTCTCGCGCAATTGAAAGTCCTGCTGATTATTATTATAAAATTCCTCAATCTGAGCCATTGAAACTGTAGTATCAAGTTTCTGTCTAATCAATTCACTTTCATAGGCATAAATGATCAGTGAATTCCTATATGCCTCTACCTGGTCAGTGAAATCCGTCTGGCTTTCAGTTAGATTGTTTTCTGCCTGTTGAAGCATGATCTGTTGCATGATCCAATTATCAATAAACTGTCGCACTACTGCAATACTGTCATTAGGAGGAAGTCCTGAAACCACTATACCTTCCAGATCATCAACATACAGGTACTGACCGTAACACTCTGCAATGATCTGTCCGCTTTTCTTTCCAGGAAAAAACTTACAGCTTGTCATAGCCATAACCGGTATGATCAGTAACAATATGATGTATAATCTTCTATACATTATTTTATTGACGATAATACTTCTTCATTCACTTTATAAGGGTACTTAGCTCTTAGCTCCTTGATCCACTGCTGTTCAAGGTAGTCCTGGTAATTTGCTGTTACCACACCTCGCGCTTCATTGAGCTTTTTAGGTTCAGGTTCAACCACTTCGTTAACTGCAATGATGGTTGTTTTACCATTCATTACTGTTTCAGTTATTTCACCGGCTGCCCATTTAACCTTATCAACTTGTTCGTTCTCCCCTTTTTCGTATTTGCGGCGATCAACTGACAGCATAGTAGTACTATCATTGTTCATCGTTTCCAACAGTTCATTATCGGTAAGATTCTTCTTTAACAGTGATTTGAACTCGCTAATTACTTTTTTATCAGTTGAGTTGAGGGTATAGGTAGAAGCATCAACACGCTCACCCCACATATAATTGCTTTTATTAGCCTTGTAAAATGCTTCAAGTCCGGTAGTGTCCTTACCTGCTTTTGACCATATTTTATCTTCTGTGAGCTCAAACAAGAGTATACCATCACGGTATTCTTTCATTAGCAACCGGAATTCAGGATATTTGCTTTCAAGCTGACTGTCCTCATAGTCCAGGAGTTTCTGGTTGATGAACATGTTGTACATTCTGTCGATATAAACAGAGATGTTTTCTACAGGAGCCTGACGCTGGTTTTTCTCAAGCCACTGAGCAAAGTCCTGCTGGTTGTAACCACGACGGCCAATGGTGAACATATTTTTATCAAGTCCACTAGCACTTTCAGCATTCCAACCGCCTTTAAATATAGTGTCAGTAACTACCTTATAGAAATCACCTATTGCTTTTCGGTTCTGCGTGAATTTGTGCTCATCCTTTATGCGTAAAATGAGTGCCTCTTCGCTTTTCCTGGCTCTGTCGCTGCGTGCAAGGTTCTGCTTTAACTCATTCAGGTTATCTTCGTAAGAGCCTATTTCCTTTCTTTCCAATAGCTTAACAATATGCCAGCCGAAGCTTGAGGTAAATGGTTTTGCAATTTCGTTGGGTTGTTTAAGTTTTGAAACTTCTTTAATAAATTCAGGGATCATTCGATTAGCACCAAACCATGGTAATACGCCTCCTTTAGATGCTGTTGAATTGTCGTCAGAAAACTGTTTTGCTAATACTGCGAATTCTTCACCACTTTGCAAGCGGTTGTATATATCCATTGCTTTTCTATCCATTTCTGCACTGTCGGCAGCAGTTGCATTTGCTGGGGGGCGCATAAGTATATGAGCAACCTGTACTTTTCCAAGGGCAGGTTTACGGTCAGTAACTTTAATAAGATGATAACCGAAGTCACTACGCACCGGCATAGAAACTTCACCCACTTTAGTGTTATAAGCGCCCGACTCAAAAGGATAAACCATATCAAACACAGTAAAATATCCGAGGTCGCCTTTATTGCCCTTAATTGTTTGCTTTTCAACCACTCGGTCACGAGCTGAAAGGTCGTCAGAACTTTCCATAGCCACTTTGCCGAAATCTTCGCCTTTGAGTATGCTCTTACGTAAGGCCATTACCTTTTTGTAAGCTTCAAGCGTATCAGCGGGTGTTGCATTACGATCAACCTTTATAAGCAGATGACTTGCACGGATATCCTCATTCTTGCGACTATATGCTTCTTCAAGCAAAGAGCGGTTCGTTTTTTCATCAATGAGATAAGGCTGTGCAAGTTGTTTACGGTAACCCGCCAGTTCATCAATAAACGAACGCATGGTATCCATGCCAAGTGATTCAGCTTCTTTCACCTTCAACCTGAAGTTGATGTATAGTTCCATGTATTCCTCAAGTGATTTACGGTCAATTACATCGCCGTTTACATTGTTCTTTTGGTATACATTCAAAAACTCACTTTTGGTGATTTCTTCACCTGCTACTTTAAGGATAACAGGATCTTTTTCCTGTGCAACGACGGAGGTCACTGACATAAGGAAAATCATGCCAAGCATAAGAGTTAAGGCGCACTTGTTTTTCATTGTATGGGGATTCTTTGGTTTAATTTGTCTTATATAATGGTGGCAATAATTGTGTCTGTTCTGATTAGATAACCTGCTCTGTTGTTCACTAACAACCTGATTGTTTATCAGATTTATCTGCTGTAATTAGGTGCTTCACGTGTAATAGTAATATCGTGCGGATGGCTTTCAGTAACTCCGGCAGTGGTAATTTTCATAAACCTGGCTTTTTGCAATTCCTCAATGGTATTAGAACCGGTGTAACCCATTCCTGCTCTTAGCCCTCCAACCAGCTGGTGTATCACTTCTGATAATGTACCCTTGTATGGCACCCTGCCAACTATTCCTTCAGGAACAAGTTTCTTGATATCATCCTCAGCATCCTGGAAATAACGGTCTTTTGATCCCTTTTGCATGGCTTCAATAGAACCCATTCCGCGATATGTTTTATACTTTCTTCCTTCGTAAATTATTGTTTCACCCGGTGATTCTTCAACACCCGCGAAAAGACTTCCAGCCATAATACAATCTGCACCTGCTGCTATTGCTTTTGCGATGTCACCTGTGTACCTGATACCTCCGTCGGCAATTACAGGAATACCTGTACCGGCAAGTTCCCTTGCTACCTCATTTACCGCCGTTAACTGTGGAACACCAATACCTGCAATAATGCGGGTGGTACAAATAGAACCGGGACCAATACCTACTTTAATGCCATCAATGTTGAGTTGCTTCAGGTCTCTTGCGGCTTCGGCAGTACCAACATTTCCAATGATGAGTTCTGTATTAGGGAAGTATTTCTTAAAAAGTTTAGCGGCATCCATAACCCCTTTTGAGTGCCCGTGCGCAGTGTCAATAACTATTGCATCAACACCATTGGCTACCAGTGCTTCAACTCTTTCAATCAGGTCACGCGTTACACCCACAGCTGCAGCAACTCTTAATCGTCCGCGCTCATCTTTACAGGCATTTGGTCTGGCCTTTATCTTGATAATATCTTTATAAGTGATGAGACCTACTAACTTGAATTCCTTATCAACTACAGGTAGTTTCTCAATCTTATATTGCTGAAGTATATCGGCAGCTTTTTCAAAATCAGTAAATTCAGTGGTGGTAATCAAATTCTCTTTAGTCATTACTTCATATACCGGACGCCTTGGATCGCGTTCAAAACGTAGGTCGCGGTTGGTGATAATACCCACCAGCTTGTTTGAGTTGTCAATTACCGGTATCCCACCAATCTTGAAATCCGCCATAATCTTGAGTGCATCAGCAACTCGTGAATCAGCCTGCAAAGTTATGGGGTCGAGTATCATACCATTCTCAGCACGCTTTACTTTGCGCACTTCATTTGCCTGATCTTCTATTGACATGTTCTTATGCAACACCCCTATTCCTCCCTCCTGTGCCATAGCAATTGCCATCACTGAATCAGTAACCGTGTCCATTGCTGCTGAAACAATAGGAATATTGATCTTTATATTTCTTGAAAACCTTGAGCTTGTGTCAACTTCGCGGGGAAGTACTTCAGAGTAGGCCGGAACAAGCAAAACATCATCGTATGTGTAACCTTCACCTACAAACTTATCATTACTAAAAGACATAGTACCACTTTTTGGAATGTGCAAAGTTAATTAATTTTAATAAAGTAGTTGATGGAGATAGTCCGCGGTTCTTAAATAACCTTAAATCTTCAGCTCGTTAACCCGGGTTTTATAGTAATCCTTGAATTTTTAGGTAGGTAACCCGCGGTAATAAACTACGAAGAGGCGACATTAGAAGAGGCGACAGTAATTTAGGAAGACACCTAATCGAATAACATAACCGAACCCCTTTCTATAATGTTATTTCCCGACTGGTCATTGTATGATACCTGGTAAATATAAAAACCCTGCTCCATTCTACCTTTATATTTACCGTTCCAACCCTCTGTAATATTTTGTGTTTCAAATATTCGTTGCCCCCAACGGTTATATATCACAAGCAAATATGATGACGGATCAACATTTTTAAGTATTGGGCGAAACTGTTGATTAACACCTGATGGACGGAATGCGTTCGGTATATCAACCTGTGCCTGCCTTGTCAGCAAAACTTCATTTGACCGGCTTACCCTGCCATTAGCATCAACTGCCTCCACTATAAAGGTGGTATTAAAACCATTATCCGGAGTGTCGGCTTCATCATAACTTGTGAGAGATATGGGCACTGTTTTTGGGTAACCGTTCATTTGAACACCATCATCGTATTTATACATTCTGTATTCAATTAAGTCTGCGCCCCAGCCTATGTGGTTATTCCATAAAAGTGAAGGGTTGCCATCATTATCAACGGCAATATCAAGCAGTATAGAGTTGAACTCATTTCCGGTAGCTATTGTGAAACCACATTCATCAATTAACCTGGAAGAGTAGAGGTAGTTTTCACTGTTTACCTGCACACTTAGATCATCAAACCTTAAAGTTCCAGAATTATCCCAGGGAACAGTAGCAATGAGGTCGGGTATATCATCCTTTAACCGGTATATTTCAACTTCATGCGGTACCGTGGGCGGAGTGGCTGATAGCTCAAGTGTTATAAATGAATTATCAGTTACAGTAACGTAATTTATTTCATAAGCTGTTACTTCTGCCGGAGCTGGTATCATTAACTTTTCACAACTCTGTGATACCTTCGAATTGTTAATGTCAACAGCACCAATCCTGTACTTTACTTCCACACCTGCCTCCAGTATATCCTGATCTATGTATTCATATGTGGCGTTACCGGTGGATGTTAAATTCCCTATATCAACAAATGTCCCCCCGGCTAATGAACGTTCAACTTTATAATGCGACACTGGCGGGCTCATATTCTTATACTTATTCCACCTGAGTGTAGCCTTTCGGCCGCACAACTCACTGGTATTGCCGGTAAGCAATATGGTATTTTGAGGATTTGTATAGCTTATTTCACCTGAACTTGCCTGCAAACATTGGTCCCTTGAGCGTACAACATAGGAAACCACTTCATCACAAGGACTGCGGTATTCGGCGTCAGAAACAAAATTATCTACTGCTGAAGTAACTAAACCGGTAGTATCAAACGGATACCCGGTTGAAATTAAGCGCTCAATAATATATCCATTCACATCAATGCTTGTACCCGGTTCCCAGAATATCTCAGCGTAACCATCATCATTTACTGTTATCAAAGTAATCCGCGGATCTGCAGGTGGAGTGAGGTCCTGAAGCATTACAGTAACAACATTCGAGCGGGCATTGCATGGACCATGTTCTATCATATAATAAAATGTAGTAGGATCACAATAGCCGTTGATGGTATCGTATTGTCGTGGTGGTGAAAATATTCCCAACAAAGCAATAAAGTTCACACCATCAGTTGATCGTAGTATCCTGTATCCTAAATCCTGAGTACCCTGCTCATTCCAATCGAGCCTGGCTACTCCCGTGCCATCACCGGAAATGTTCAATAATATAGTAAACTGGTGATTTGATTCAGATGAAAAAATTATAGGAGGATTTGTAAAAGTTTTGAGGAAAAACTCATACTTGTTTGTTGTTAGATCTGGAATGGAAATTATTGCTGAATTAACTGTAGAACTATAATCTAAAGGTATGAACGGACCGCCGGGAGGCCCGTAGGATAAGCGGAATCCAGCAAATGTACCCGTGGGAATTTCCCAGGTTACTTCCACTGAATCGTCTGAAACTACTGACACGCAAGTTAATACAGGCGGTGGAGCTTGTGCTAACGTTTCAAACTGTAACAGTGCCACTAACACGCACAGTATCAGCAAAGGGTAATGGCGAGTCATATAACAAATTTACAATTTTTTGATTATCACCACTATAAGTAATGAAATTAATCCTATTTTTGAGCGCCGGGAATCTGGACTATATCTTAACGAATAAAACACGCAATAATTATATAGTTGTGCAGTAAGGCATATTTATATCTGAAATCAAACTAAACCATAAATTATGAAGCTAACACAATTACTTACCATTGTTTTAACCTTTATGTTTCTATCAGTGAATGGCCAGGACCCTATCCTGTCGCCTGCAGCTGTTGGTACAGGTACTTTAGTAGGCATCAGCCAACCACTGAGAGATATCCCTCCAATGACACCGGAAGAGATAGTAGCGATGAAAATAAAAGCTGATGAAAAAACTCTTAACCCAAAACTTCGCAACAGGGAATACCCCTACGCATCAACTGCTCTGCCTAAAGGCCCTGATGGAGCATGGCAGAAAGAAAACGGTTCAAACCGTCAGGCTGCAAGTGAGCCTAATGTAGTATTTAATGCACAGTCATCGCCATATTTCCCACCTGATGATAATGGTACTGCAGGTCCGAATCATTATATGCAAACCGTGAATACTACCTATGCCATATACGACAAAACCGGGGTAAAACTGGCAGGACCAACTAATATGAACCAGCTTTTTGGTTCTGTTCCTGGAGCTAACTGTAACGACGGCGACCCAATCATGCTCTATGATGAAATGGCTGACCGCTATATGGCTGCAGAGTTTTCACTTTGCGGCAACCCCGACAGGATGCTTGTAGCTATTTCCGTTACCAATGATCCAACAGGTTCATGGTATCAATATTCATTTCCTATGAACGGAATGCCTGACTATGAAAAGTTCGGTATTTGGCACGATGGGTATTATATGGGGACCAATACAGGTAGTGGAACTGACATTTATGTTTTTGAACGCGAAGTTATGCTTGCCGGTGGTACCAGTCCAAAGATGGTATCATTTGATAACCAGTGGAGACCCGGTTCTGTTGATGGGTTTATGATGGTTCCACCTCTTGATTGCGACGGAGATGCTCCTCCTGCAACCCAACCGGGTATGTTCATTGCACAGGTTGACGATGCTTTTAATGGCGGCACTGATCAATTATGGATATATGAACTTGATGTTGACTGGGCAACTACAACTAACTCTACTTTTACCCGTGTTCAGCAACTTAATGTTGACCCTTACGACAGTAATTTCGGAAATAACTGGAATAACATTAAGCAGCCTAATACAAGTCAGGAACTCGATGGTATTCCTCAGGTAATTATGAATGTTCCACAATACCGTAACTGGGGGTCATACCAAACTATTGTGGTCTGCCACACTGTGGATGTTAACCAAACTGACCATGCCGGTATCCGCTGGTATGAATTACGCAAAACCACCGGACCATGGACTGTAAGGCAAACAGGCACTTATGCGCCTGACCAGCATTCACGCTGGATGGGTAGTGTTATGATGAACGGAAGCAAGGAACTTGCAATAGGATATTCTATTTCAAGTACTACTGAATTCCCGGGTATCAGATATACAGGACAAACTGCTGAGCAATACAATTTAGCATCAGGTATTATGGATGTTCCTGAAGGCATTATACATGTTGGTACTGCATCACAAACAGGTGCAAACAGATGGGGCGATTATGCGCAGCTATGTGTTGATCCCGCTGATGATGAAACTTTCTGGTACACCAACCAGTATGAAAGTGGTGGTCGCAAAACCAAAGTTGCCTCATTTAACATTGGTCCTTTAGGTCCCGGTGTTGATTACCAGGTTGATAATAACTTCCCTTGTTTAAACCAGCCGGTGCAGTTTACTGATATGTCAACAGGAAGTCCTACTTCATGGTTATGGTCATTTACACCTGCCACAGTAACTTTTGTTGATGGAACTTCAGCAACATCACAAAACCCTAAAGTACAATTTGACGGTTATGGCAACTATGATGTTACCCTTACTGCTACAAGTCCTGTTGGTAGTAACTTTCTCACTAACCCTGCTTTTATTTCAGTAAACGTGGCTAATGCACAGTTCGAGGCAGCAACCACAAGTGTTGTTATTAATAACCCTGTAACCTTTACCGATCTTTCAAGCTGTGAAGTAAATTCATGGGAGTGGAACTTTGGCGACGGTGCTACTCCTGCAACAGCCACAACTCAGGGTCCTCACCAGGTGGTTTACAGCACTATCGGACCAAAAACTGTAACGCTTACCATCAACGGAAATATCACAGAAACCAAAACTGATTACATTACTGTGATCTCTGATACATTCATAATGACCAATACAACCATATATACCTGCACAGGAACTTTCCTTGATCCTGGTGGAAATTACAACTATGGTAACAATCAGAACTTCACTACTACATTTGAACCTTCACAGCCTGGCGGACAAGTATCAGTTCAATTCAGTGAATTCAACCTTGAACTATCTACAAACTGCGCTAATGATTATTTGATGATATACAACGGTCGCAGCATCTTTTCACCGCTCATTGGAAAGTTCTGCGGCACTGCTTCTCCTGGAACAGTTGTTGCTGATAACCAATATGGCGCTTTAACATTTGTATTCAAAAGCAATACTTCAATAGGTGCAAGCGGATGGTCAGCACAGGTAAGTTGTGTTTCAGCAGTTACAAACCCACTTTCGCTTGATGCACTTGCATTTACTGATACACGTATTGACCTGAGCTGGGAACTTAACCCTGATTCAGATAATGTTATGATTTTATGGTCAGCTGATGGCACTTTCGGTACCCCTGCCTCAGGTACAACCTATGCAACTGGCGAGGTTATTACAGGCGGTGGAACAGTTTTATATGTTGGTAATGCAACAGGATACAGCCATACAATGCTAACACCGGCAACTGCATACTACTATAAAGTATTCTCAATGAATCCTGAAAACGCGTATTCAAGTGGTATTACTGCTCAGGCAACTACACTTTCAGCTCCTCCAATGATCTCTGTAACACCGCTGAGCATTAACGCAACTGCTGATGCCGGCAACTCTGCATTCAATGTTGTTTCTAACACAATGTGGACAGCAGTGAGTGATGCAGCATGGTGTACAGTTACCGCTAATGGAACCGGTGCAGGAATATTAACTGCAAACTACACAGTAAACGTTGTAGCAATGGAACGCACAGCAAGCATCACAGTTAGTGTACTTGGCCTCGACCCGGTGGTTGTAACACTTGTTCAGGCAGGTGCTGCTCCTACCCTTTCGCTTGACCCTATGGCTGTTACTGTTGATACACCGGCCGGAACAGAAGATATCACTGTTACATCTAATGCTCCATGGACTGCAGTTTCTGATGCTACATGGTGTACAGCAACACCTGCAGGTACAGGCAATGGTATTATAACTCTACAGTTTACTGAAAATACCAGGGCTGAAGAACGTATTGCCAACATTGCAATTGCAGTGCCGGCATTAGGCATTTCAACTGTTGTACTTACTCAATCAGCTGCTGCTGCTGTTCTTTCAATTGACCCACCAGCTGCAAATGTTGTTGCCCAGGCAAATACTGCAACCTTCAATGTTGATGCTAACTTTAACTGGGTTGCTACTGTTGATGCCCCATGGGTAACTATCCCTGCAAACGGAACCGGCGATCTTCTTATGAATGCTGATATTACTGAAAACCTCACACTAACAGAGCGTTCAGCTGTTATAACTATTTCAGGTAATGAACTCTCAGTTAATGCCAGTATCATTCAGGCTGCCGGTGAAGCTATGGTTTACATCAGCCCTGAGAATGCTGAAGTAACATACCAGGCTGGTACTACAAACCTGACAGTTACATCTAACACTGACTGGACCGCAACTGAAACTGCCGACTGGATGACTATTACACCTTCAGGAACAGGTAATGGTACTATTGCAGTTAACTATACTGAAAACACTGCTTACGTTGACAGAGTTGCAGAAATATCAGTTGCCGTAGCAGGCAAAGAGCCTGTAGTTGTCTCTTTTACTCAGCGTGCTTCTGAAGTAGGAATTGAAGAAACCAGCGTTGACGGACTACGCATCTATCCAAACCCTGCAAATAACAGGTTTGTGATCGAAGCAAACAAAGCCCTGTACCCACGGATGACAGTAAGATTATCTGACCCTGCAGGTACTACAGTTCTAACTGAGGAATGTAAAGGTAAAGACCGCTACACATTTGATGTAAGCAACCTTTCAGCCGGAACATACACAATCAGTATCACTACAACTGACAAAAATGTTGCAAGGAAGATAGTTATTGTAAAATAATATCTGATGCAGAATACTCAAAGGGCTGTTAGCTGCGCTAACAGCCCTTTTGTTATTAATATGGTCTCAACAAACCGGTTTCTACCAATCTACCGCACCTAACGGCGCGGGAAGCCCTTTTCGGCTTAAGTTCACTGAGGCGTAACATAATTTTTGCAACTCTGAATTGTGCACCTTGATTCAACAGAATTACTAATTTTGCAGAAGAAAAACATAAACAATAAATAAGTTGCAATGAAAAAGGATAAGCAGGTTTTCGACCTGATAAAACAGGAAAAGGAACGCCAGATGCATGGCATTGAGTTGATTGCTTCAGAGAATTTCGTTAGTCAGCAGGTTCTTGATGCAATGGGCTCTGTTCTTACAAACAAATATGCAGAAGGTTACCCCGGCAAACGCTACTATGGCGGCTGCCAGATAGTTGATCAGACAGAACAACTTGCTATTGACAGGGCAAAAGCTCTTTTTGGTGCTGAATGGGCAAATGTACAACCCCACTCAGGTGCACAGGCTAATATGGCTGTGCTTATGGCAGTATTAAAACCTGGCGATACTTTCATGGGCCTTAACCTCGCTCACGGTGGTCACTTGTCGCATGGTTCACCCGTTAACTCTTCAGGTATCCTTTACAATGTTGTGGCTTACGGTGTTGAGGAAGAAACAGGCACCATAAATTATGACAAGATGGAAGCCACTGCCCTTGAAACAAAACCTAAACTCATCATTGCAGGTGCAAGTGCTTATTCACGCGACTGGGACTTCAAACGTATGCGTGAGATAGCTGATAAAATAGGTGCATTGCTACTGGCAGATATTGCACATCCTGCCGGGCTCATTGCACGTGGTTTACTCAATGATCCTGTACCATATTGCCATATCATCACCACCACAACACACAAAACCCTAAGAGGACCTCGCGGTGGAATGATTCTCATGGGTAAAGACTTTGAAAACCCATGGGGACTCAAGACTCCAAAGGGTGAAACAAAGATGATGTCAGCACTGCTAGATTCAGCTGTATTCCCAGGAACACAGGGTGGCCCGCTTGAACATGTCATTGCTGCCAAAGCAGTCGCTTTCGGTGAAGCACTTTCCGATGAATTCATGGAGTATATCATACAAGTTAAGAAGAATGCCCAGGTAATGTCAAAGGCATTTGTCAATAAAGGTTACCATGTAATCTCAGGTGGCACCGATAATCATTTAATGCTTATCGACCTCCGCTCTAAATTCCCTGAACTAACAGGTAAAGTTGCTGAAAACATTCTTGTAAAAGCTGATATTACCATTAACAAGAACATGGTGCCATTTGACAGCCGCTCACCATTCACTACATCAGGTATTCGGGTTGGTACTCCTGCAGTGACTACACGCGGAATGAAAGAACTGCATATGGAATATATCGTTGATATGATTGATGAGGTATTAAGCAATATCGAAAATGAAGCTGTTATAGAAGATGTTAAGAACCGCATCAATGATATGATGAAGGGATTCCCTCTCTTCGCCTGGTAATAAAAGGTTGGCATAGCATGCGTAATTTGAACGATAGAGACAGGGCATGCCCTGTCTCTATCGTTTTATTCGTACTGGCTGAAGATCACAATTGATACCGGGCCAATAGTCCAGGCTTCACCCTTTTGCCGCTGGCTTCTAAAACATTCTACACCGGTGACTACGATATCATACTGAGTATAGTCAGAATCAATAGAGTTCTTTTCGGTCAGGCATTCAGTATCAACGGAGATTTCTTTATTAAAATACTCTGATACTGTTCTCATATATCGGTTAGAGTCCTCATCCATACAAATAATCAGCACTTTGTTGATATCGGTGAATCCATTGTCAATAACCAGTGCCACATCGCTCTTAACATTCTCAAAAAAGTATCGTGCCTTTCCACCTGTCTTATCAGTACCAAGCAACGGGCGTGAACTACCAACTACCAGGAGGTTAAACTTCCCGCGATTGGCTGTACGGGTGATCTCCTGTGATACTGCCTGCGATGTTCGGTACTCCATCTTAACATCAATTCCAGTGGCCGATGCAATTTCCTTTACTCTGCTAAAAGCCTGCTCTTCAAACATCAGGGCATTCTCCTTTGAAATCTCTGTATTCGGGGTAAGGTGAAGTGCCGTGATTTTTGTTGGTACCTTGTCATTATCAAACAATCGTAGCACCAGTGTTAGCAAACGTGCCCCAGAAAGTGGTGGACCAAATGATATCAGCACTTTGAATATACCGGTGGTTGCTACAATAGCTTCCTGTGTTTTGAAAATAAAGTTTATAAAAGCCATTGCCGGACCTGTCATAAAGGTAGTAACCAGTGCCATTAGTACCAGCATGGTGAATATTTCAGGCGATAATATACCTATATCGTAACCAATATTAAGGGCTACAAGCTCTATCAATCCACGGGTATTCATAAGGGCACCCAACGTAAAACTGTTTTTCCACGACTGTCCCGTAATGCGGGCTGCAATAGCACTACCTAAAAATTTTCCTGCAACAGCAACTACTATTACAAGCAATGCTGCACCCCACAAGTCAACATTGTTAAGCAGACCTATCTCCGTACGTAGTCCGGTGTATACAAAAAACAAAGGCAACAACAGCACCAAACTCACATCTTCGATCTTCTCAGCCATGATACTCTTGAACCTGATATTCTCAGGCATGATAACCCCCGCCATGAAAGCACCAAAAAGTGCATGTATTCCAATACTCTCAGTGATAAAAGCTGAGAACAGCATTACACTAAACACAGCGGCAACAATAGTTTTACTCACTGTTTCTCTTGCAGTATATTTAGCGGCTATCTTTTCAAGCATCGGCCTTACTAACAATAACATCAAAGCAATGTATGCCAGTGACAGCAGTATTGTTACAAGTGCGCCTGCAATGGCGGTAGCATTTGCAATTGCAACAACAACTGCCAGTATACCCCATGCAGTAATGTCATTTATTGCAGCACTTGTAATTGCAATCATGCCCAATGAAGTCCGGGTAATACCTCGTTCCTGTACAATACGTGCCAATACGGGGAATGCAGTAATGCTCATGGCTATTCCCATAAATAGGGCGAAGCTTATAAAGCCGGCGCCGGCAGGTGCAAACCTACTATACATGAAATAAGCCAGAATCAACCCCATCAGATAAGGAACAATGATACTGGCATTGCTAATAAATAGCGCAGCTTTCGCCCGGGTGCGAATAACTCCCATGTCGAGCTCCATGCCTATGATGAACATGAACAATATAAGGCCTATCTGACTAAGGAACTCAAGATTGGATAGCGATTCTAAGGGAAACAGGTATTCTGAAACCTCAGGAAAAAACATACCTAGCAACGATGGTCCAAGCATAATTCCCGCAATAATCTCCCCAACAACCGTAGGCTGACCTGCTAATGACATTAGCCAACCCAGCACACGCGAGAATATTATTATTACAAGTATCTGAAGAATAAGAATCGAGAGCGAATGCTTAAAATTAACAGCATTACTCATATCGAAAGTGCTGTTTACACCACTGCCATTTCTTATTATCCCCTTTGCCGCTTCAAGTGATTCACCCGCACTAAAAATAAAATACAAAATAAACCCCACTGCGCCCACAAGCAGTAAATTAATAATGATCTTGAAGTATTTGCTTTGTGTTGTGGACAAGGGTTTTTTGTTCTTGGTTCTTTGTTTGTTGTTCTGGGTTCTGGGTTCTGAGTTCTGGGTTCTGAGTTCTGGGTTCTGCGTTCTGGGTTCTGGGTTCTGGGTTCTGAGTTCTGGGTTCGGGGTTCTGGGTTCTGGGTTCAGCGTATAGCGTTGTTGTTTATTCTTTTATTTGCTAAGAGCATCTAAACTTGGCATTATCTTACTTTTTACTTTAGCCCTTAGCCTTTAGCCTTTAGCCTTAATCTTTATCCTTTAGCCTTTAGCCTTTATCCTTTAGCCTTTAGCCTTACCCTTCAAACCCCTTCATCACCTTATTGATCTCCTGCTCTGTTGAGGTTAGCTTGTTTCGGCAGAACTGCAGCAACTCAGCTACTCGTTTTACTTTATCTTCCAACTCATCAACACTTATGGAGGCATCTTCCATCTTTTGGATGATCTCCTCCAGTTCAGCTACCGCGCTTGTGTATGTTAAGGCTTCTTTTTCTTCCATATTGTTCCAGTGTTAACTTCGTCAGTTTATCTTTACTTTCTCAGTTCCCAATATTCTAACTTCATCATTTATCTATATGAATTCCTCAGATGTTAACTTCAGTTCTAAGTATCCACATCCTCAGGTTTTTACATCGTCAACAGTACTCAATATCTTCATTTTCAATGTCTTTACCTCCATTTTATCACCTTTTACCACTTTGGAATTGTCAGAAATCACCTTTCCTCCTATCCTTACAACTGCATATCCGCGTTTCATTACATTCTTCGGGTCAAGCAGGCGAATGCGGTGTTCTTTCTCTGAAAGTTTCTGCTGATGCGAAGTTACGAAATGTTGGGTATAATAATATAGCATGCGTGCATGACTTTGCAGTGTTGCCTGCTCCCTGCCGATCATGCGTGCAGGAAAGTGTGTTGCCGACATTTCAAATCTGCCGAAGGCTAATCTTGTATTCATTAACATCATTCCTGCATTTGAAATAAACCTTTCTGACATTGCATTTAAACCTAAACGTTGTTCTGATATCAGCTCATTGGCCATCTCAGTTACCCTGTCGATGTTGTCGGCAAGCTCATCTCTTTTATTTTCAATCAAGTCAGCCAGCGCATAAGTAAATGATTGGAACATAGCTTTAAGCATATTATCCTGTTCGGCAAAACCTGCCAGAATATAATGAGCTACATCAGTTGGGGTTATTTTGTTGAGGCATGCCACCATCTCGGTAACTGTTTCATTGGTTGAATGGCCTATGCCTGTTATCACCGGCAGCGGGAATACAGCCACTTCGCGTGCAAGGGTGTAATGATCGTAACATGACAGGCCAACATCATCACCGCCTCCCCTTACAATCACCACAGCATCAAATAAATAAGCTATCGACCTTATTTCATGTAATCGTGCAGTAATTGTTTCCACGGCGCCTTTGCCCTGCAGCACCGCCGGAAAAAGCCTGCTTATCACACGGTAACCCTGCTTGTTGTTTTGAAGGGTTACCATCAGATCGTTATAGCCTTTGCTCGATTCAACCGAAATTATAGCCAACCTTTTTAGCAACAACGGCACTGGAAGTGAACGGTTCATGTCAAAAACCCCGTCCTTCTTCAGCGCCAATATGGTGTTCATTTTATCACGCGCCATCTCGCCCAGCGTATAGAGCGGCTCAATGTCAATAATCTGCAGCGACAATCCATACGTAGATGAAAATCTAACGTAGGCAAGAAACATGATGTTGAGTCCTTCGCGCAATGTTTCACCTGTAACCTGCTCAAACTTGCGGGTGATATTAAAAAGGTCGTCTCTCCAGATAGTTGCTTTAAGCTGCGCTTTAACCTTTCCATCGCTTTTCTCAACCATCAATGGGAAACAATGTCCGCTTACCGGATAGAGGTTGAGTGCTGATATTTCAGCTTTTATCCAGTAAGGATTCTCATAGAACTTCTCAAACATCCGTGTAATACTCCCGGTAATTTCCGAAAGTGCGTATACCCGGCGATTGGTGGTTTCGATGCTACTCATGCAGGTTTAATTGGTTCTGATTATTTGAAAAGCTTATAAATTTCAACCTGTGACCTGATTTTCGGTTCGCCCGAAGGAACATATTCATTTGGCGGATTGTGGTTCACTAATCGGGCTTTGGTGTTATCCTTAAGTTGTATCCTGATCATTGTCATAAGCTCTTGTTGCAGCTCCTTGTTGTAAATGGGGCAGGCCACTTCAATACGGGCATCGAGATTGCGTATCATCCAGTCGGCTGAAGAAGTATAGTAAAGCTCGTTGCCCCCGTTGGAGAATATCATCACACGCGAGTGCTCGAGGAAACGGTCAACAATACTTATTATTCGAATGTTATCACTAACTCCCGGTATGCCGGGTACCATCACACAGGTGCTTCGGCAAATGATGTTTATTTTAACCCCTTCGCGTCCTGCCTGGTAGAGCTTCTTTGCCAGGCGCTCATCAGTTAGATTGTTAAGCTTGATTATGCACCAGGCATCCTTACCTGCCCGCGCATTACGCATTTCCCTATTCAGCAATCTGATAAAATGATCGCGCATATTAAAGGGTGCTACTACCAGATGTTTGAACTTAGGGGGCTTGAATTTGCTTTCAAACAGGTGAAATATACTGTTCACCTCCTGTGCAATATTCTGGTTGGAAGTAAGCAAACTATCGTCAGCATACAATCGCGCAGTTTGTTCATTGAAATTACCGGTGCCAATATTAGCGTAATAAACGCTCTTGTTGTTCTCCTTTCGGCGGATTAGCAAAAGCTTGCAGTGCACCTTAAACCCGGGCGTACCCTGTATAAGCTTCACCCCTTCTTCCTGCAATTTCCCTGCCCAGTATATATTGGCTTCCTCATCAAAACGTGCCTGCAATTCCATAAACACTGTTACTGCCTTTCCATTGCGCGATGCATTTATGAGTGCATTGATTACATTTGAATTGCTGGCAACCCTATAAATGGTCATTTTGATAGCCTTAACCTGCGGATCAATAGATGCTTCACGCAAAAGGTCAATGATATGACGAAACGATTGGTAGGGAGTATGCAGTATTAAATCCCTTGCTTTCAAAGTGTTGAAGATACTGCTGTATTGAGGCAGTAGTTTCTGCATCAACGCTGGCATGGGACCGTACGTCAGATCAGGCCTTCCTATATCAGGAAATCCCATGAAATCCTTGAAGTTATGGTATCGTCCGCCTTTTATGATCGTATCGTTCTCAGTAATCTCAAGCCGTTCCTTAAGCATCTTCAGCATAGGTGACGGCATTTTTCTGTCGTACACAAACCTCACTGCCGCCCCTGTTTTTCGTTGCTTTAAACTATCAAGCATAATCTCCAAAAAACTTTTTGACACATCGTTATCAATATCCATCTCAGCATCGCGGGTAAACTTGAAAGTATAGGCGCGGTAATCATCGTAACCCATCACAGCAAATATCTCATCAAGGCAGTACCTTATCACATCGTCAAGCAATATAATGTTAACATTTTCATCACCTGGGGGCAATATTAAAAATCGCGGAAGCGGTGTCACAGGCATCTTCATCACCGCGTAGCCTTCATTAGCCTGATTATCCTTTCTGCGCAGGTGTATGGCAAGATAAATGGCTATATCAGCCAATGCATTGAGTTTCACATTGGAGAGAAGAATTGGAAAAAGATGAGAGCGTACATTCTCATTGAAATACGAATGAACAAACCTGCCCTGCTCAGGTGTTATCTCCTGCTCATTCAATATCCTTATGCCTTGTTGGGCAAGCAAAGCTGTAAGCTTTCTGAAAATGTCGGCGAATTCTCTCTGATGCTTTTTGTCTATTCGATTTATCTCCTTTAGTATCTTGTTGGGATTACGCACAGGAATTGGCGTCTTCCCATCTTTAAGATCACGCAAGCGGCTTAGGGTTGCCACCCTCACCCGGTAAAACTCATCAAGATTACTTGAGAATATGCCAAGGAACTTCACCCGCTCAATTAGCGGATTATTTTCATCGGCCGCTTCCTGCAGCACCCTGCCGTTAAACTCAAGCCAACTTATCTCCCTGTCAACCAGAGGAGTAACTAATTTCTTCATAACAAAATCCCCTCACGCCACTACCTCAGCAGGGCTGATACATGTATTACGGTAAGTGATCAAAAAACCTGATCAAAATTAAGAACCTTTAAGCAACAATCTTTGGATGTATAAAGAAATTATAAACCGGCAACGCGGCATACAGATTCATCCAACGATCCATTGGGAATGAAAGTGACAACACGCCGGCCGTATGCATAGCTTCATCCATAGTAACCAGGCTTTCGGCGAAATTAGTAATGCCCGGGTTATGACTTACCAGCATCACATGATCCCAATCGTCAGGCAGGCTGAAGATACAATCCTCGAAAGCTATAATATCAGGCCTGTATAACTCATTATAAACCAGTATCTCATCCCTGCGGAACCCATAAGCATGCGCCACCACATTAGCAGTTTCCATTGCCCTGAGTGCCGGACTACTCACAATATGCTTAATAATGATTTTCTTCTCTTTCATGTGATCAACCACACGCCGCGTACCCTCAATCCCTTCAAGAAGCAGTGGCCGGTCAATATCCTTAATCCCGATAATATCGCGGGATGCCTTGGCATGACGCATCAGGTACAATGTTTTCATCTTTCCGCAGGTTTAAATTAACATTAACCCGATATTAGACGGGCGTACGAATTTACAACAAAAAATTGTTCAAGGAGTTCAAGTGGTTCAAGGGGTTCAAGATTGTTCAAGGTGGTTCAATACCATGACCAAAAGACATTATGATGACTTTAGGTCATAACTTTTAGTCATTATACTATTCCCAAACAGTTGGCATTAATAAAGTTACTGTCCAAAAATATATTGAGATCCTTGAAAAAGGCTATATCGTATTCAGGTTAAGCAGCTTTAACAGGAATCTAAGAAATGAGATCAGGCAAACTGAAAGATCTATTAGCTATTAAGTTAACAATACCCTAATAATAGACAATATATTATCCGTTAATTCACTTTTACTGGATGATTTCAATCCATAAATGCAGGGATGTATATGGATTCAATGGCACCGAACGTTAAGGATCCATTTGAGATCTCTTTTACTCCTCCTTGTACCCACTCTATGTGCTCTAAAGGGGCTCTATATTAAAATGATATAGAGCCCCTTTAGAGACCCCTTAGTACCCCTTTAGTGGGGATAGAGAGGGTAAAAATGGATCTTAAATTTGAGTCAATAGGATCTGACTGGTTATTGAAATTGCAACCTGTGTAATATGACATTCAACCTCCATTTGAGATTCCTTTTACTCCTCCTCGGTTCACCCTCGGTTTTGCTTCGTTTTAGCCTCGGTTCAGCTAATGAGGCTAAACCGAACGTAGACCGAATCTAAAATAAGCCTGAAACGAGGTTATGAAAAACCAAGTTTAAATGAATGTCAATCTCAGATAAAAAACGAAAGGACAGATGCAAATCTGCCCTTTCGTTTTTAAACTACATTGAACAGCATTGAACTACATTGAACAACATTGAACAATATTGAACTATCTTGAACTATTTCTAAGCGTTCTGATCTTCCGTAAAGTATTTATAAAACCAGGGAATCGTCTCCAACCCTTTATAAAAATTAAACAACGGATAATTTTCGTTGGGTGAGTGGATGGCATCTGACTCAAGACCGAAGCCCATAAGTATGGATTTTGTGCCTAGTACGCGCTCAAAAGTTGAGATAATGGGAATACTGCCTCCGCTGCGGGTGGGGATAGGCATTTTGCCGAATGTTTTTTCGTATGCCAGGCTGGCTGATTTGTAATCCTTGGTGTCAGTTGGCGATACGTAGCCCTGGCCGCCGTGTAGGTTGGTAACTTTTACCTTTACTGAGTTAGGCGCGATGCTTTCAAAGTGCCGGGCAAAGAGTTCTGATATTTCTTCGTGCTCCTGGTTAGGAACAAGACGCATGGATATTTTGGCATATGCCTTTGAAGGAAGCACAGTTTTAGCACCTTCGCCGGTATAACCGCCCCAGATACCGCATACATCGAGGGTTGGACGGATGCCGGTGCGCTCGATGGTGGAGTAACCTTCTTCACCGCTTACTTCCTTAATGTCAATGGCTTTCTTGTATTCTTCAAGTTCGAAAGGGGCTTTTGCCATTTCTGAACGCTCTTCGGCGGATAATTCAATCACCTTATCGTAGAAACCGGGGATGGTGATACGGTTTTCTTCATCTGTAAGGGAGGCTATCATTTTCGAAAGTACATTGATTGGGTTTGCCACGGCACCACCAAACAGTCCCGAATGAAGGTCGCGGTTCGGACCAGTAACTTCCACTTCAAGGTATGCCAGTCCGCGAAGTCCTACGGTAATACTTGGTATATCCTGTGCTATCATTCCTGTATCAGAAACGAGGATAATGTCTGCTTTAAGCATATCCTTATGATCGCGGCAAAATTGCTCGAGGTTAGGTGAGCCAATTTCCTCTTCGCCTTCAATCATAAACTTCACGTTACAAGGCAGTTGGCCTGTTTGCACCATTGCTTCAAATGCCTTGGCATGCATAAAACTCTGACCTTTATCGTCATCAGCGCCACGTGCGAATATCTTTTCATCACGAATTTCAGGCTCAAAAGGTGGCGACTTCCACAGATCAATTGGGTCAACAGGCATCACATCATAATGCGCATAAACGAGTACGGTTGGCTTTGAGGGATCGATAATTTTTTCACCATACACAACAGGATTGCCGGGGGTGGCAATGATTTCAGCTTTGGTGGCACCTGCTTTAAGGATAGTTTCCTTCCAGTACTCTGCAGCACGTTGCATATCAGGCTTGTGATCAGCAATAGAACTGATTGACGGGATACGTATCAGTCCGAAAAGTTCATCGAGAAATCGTTGTTTGTTCTCATTAATGTAAGCGGTTACTTTTTCCATATTATAAGGGTTTATGTATGTTGAGATTTATAGGGTTTAATGTATGCAACTGAATCTGCTAAGATAAAAATAAAATCCTAAGCCATTAGCTGATGTCTGCCTCCACGGCTCAAAATATGTAATCGTTCAAAGTATCAGATTACTAAACATTTTTAAAGCATTGTGGTTGAATCTTCAGCATAAGAAGATGGTCATTAATTCTTTTTGTGCATTTTTTTTCCAACTGCTGAGAATTGTATTGATTTATATATATATTTGCGCAAGGCACCGGGGCCTTATTCAGTCGCATTATTTATACATCACACTGGTATACACTAGCCTAAGCTATGCTTATGGCTTAGTGCGAATCATAACAACAATGCAGTATGGAAATCTTTACATTTAAGGTCGGCAGAACGCTGCTGGTCTGCGGAGTTCTTTCAGTTTTCATGATTTTATCCAATCAACAGGTATCAGCGCAGATACCGGTTGAATACAACACCGAAAGCGGTGTTGACCCAACTGTACTTATTCAACAATACCTGGTTGGTCAAGGAGTGGAGGTTTTTTATGTAACACATACTGGTCAAGCACTTGCCCGCGGGAGGTTCTGGGGAACTTCTAATATAGGTTTGGAATCGGGGGTGATTCTCTCTTCTGGTAAAGTTGCAGACTCAAAAGGACCAAATAATCTAAATGGGTCATCGGGTGTTACTACAGATTTTCAAAACACTCCTGGTGATCCAATCTTAGAAATTCTGGCAGGTAATGGTTTCGCTTCTCAGGATGCAAGTATTTTGGAATTTGACTTTATTCCCCAATCTGGAACTGTCGAATTCCGATATGTATTTGCCTCAGAGGAGTGGCATTATTGGTCAACTGAAGACTATAACGATGTTTTTGGTTTCTTTATAAGTGGACCTGGTATTAATGGAAACTTTCCAAGTCCGGCAGGTTTTCCCAATGGTTCAATAAATATAGCTGTTTTACCCGGCTTATCAATTCCACCTACCTATGTGTCAATACACAATATAAACAATGGCCAGTACAACACTGGGAATTGTGTGAATTGCACGTACTTAGTTCATAATGCTGAACAGAGCATCCAATACAATGCGTTCACTCAGGTGCTTACTGCAAGGGCGACTGGACTAATTCCTTGCCAAACCTATCATATCAAGTTATCAATCTCTGATATTGGTGATGGATCATATGACTCAGGTGTATTCCTTGAAGCCAATAGCTTCACAAGTGTAGGGGTGGCTTCGAGTGTCGGATACACACATACTCAGGTTGATACTGCAGTAGAAAATTGCAACAGTGCGAATGTTATATTTAGACTATCCGAAAGAACTACAGAACCATTTACAATCAACCTTACTATTGGTGGCACAGCAATAAATGGCGAAGATTATTTATATATTCCCGAAACTATTGTAATCCCGATTGGACAAGATAGTATACCAATTGTTATTGAACCTCTTTCTGATAATATGCCAGAGGAAACTGAGACAGTAACATTAATATATAATTCATCTCTTTGTGGTGAGGTGCTGGATACGATAACTTTGTATATTAAAGACTTGCAGATTTTTTCATCTGCTGCATCCAGTGGACAAGACATTCTTTGTGGTGATACAATCGTGTTGGAAGCTGCTGGAGATGGAGGGCAGATTCCTTATTATTACTCATGGAGTAATGGTGATACAACCGCATCCATTACTGTTAGTCCGCCAAACCCAATTCAGTACACAGTGCTGGTGTCAGATATTTGCGGTCAATCCAAT
>JAGXGB010000040.1 GCA_024636955.1 Bacteroidales bacterium | reverse complement strand
CCTGGGGCCCCTGCAATATGATGTTGCTTCTCTTCTTTATGATGCAAAAGCTAATCTTCCTCCAAACTTCAGAGATGAACTGCTTGAAACATATCTGACTAAGCTTGAATCACTATTTGAAACCCACGGTGATATTGATTCCGGTAATCATATAATGAACGGTGATTTCAACAGAAATGCATTCTTAAAGTACTTTGACGGATTTGTCCTAATGCGCATTCTACAGGCATTGGGAGCTTATGGTTTCAGGGGATATTACCAGAAAAAGGAACATTTTCTGCAAAGTATTCCGTATGCAATGAAGAATCTAAAATATCTGTTTTCACAACCATCATTCACATTGCACTTACCTGAACTGATGAAATTGTTGCGGCATCGAATTACAGAAGATGAGTTGAAACAGCCCGTGAAATCCAATCTTTCTGTAAGAGTGTCAAGCTTCTCGTTTAAAAAAGGAATCCCTGATGATGCCTCAGGCAATGGAGGCGGTTTTGTTTTCGATTGCCGTGCATTGCCTAATCCCGGGAGAATTGAACAATACCAATCTCAAACAGGACTGGATGAACCGGTAATTACATACCTTAAGGCATACTCTGAGGTAACAAACTTCCTCGAAGGCGTATATGGGTTGGTAGATGCAGCCGTGAAAAACTACACCGAACGAGGCTTTAAAAACCTAATGGTAAGTTTTGGCTGTACAGGTGGAAGACATCGCTCAGTGTATTGCGCTGAAAAACTTACAGTCCATCTCAAAGAGAAATTTGGTCTGACTATAGTACCTGAACACCATGAAAAATTAAACTGGTAGATTATGTCAAAAACAATGTGCGAAAAAGGAAAGAAAGGTGAAAAGGATACTGACGATCCAAAATATGCATGCAAAAAATGTGGCGCCCTCGTTAAAAAGGAAAAGCAAGTTTGTAAGCCAAAACCAATTATTAAGGAGTAAGGCCCATAAATAAAAGGAATTAAGTAGAGTGAAAGGCAGTACCTAATAGTAAAAGAGTCAATGCTTATAAAACAGATAGTCAGCACTCAGAAGTCTTAAATTCAGGAAACGAAAAAAATAAAGCCAATACTAAAAATTAATAAAGCCATTAAATAAAAAGAATAAAGTCCGCATTTAAATACAATTCACTATTAATTAACCATTAGAACCATTGAAAGTACCCTTCGATATAGAACCCTTCAAAGCTGAGGAATTGGTTATCAGGCAAACAGTTCAGCAGATAAAGAAAGACTTTGGGATGTTTGGTCTCGATATTGACTTCCCATTGAATTTCTCAATGGTATACAACGATTTGGTAAGATTTGTAGGAGCTCATATTGAAACCCTGCTTACAGGCAACTTACAAAAACTAAGCGCTTTACTTTATCAGGTGGATATTGATGAAAAGAAAATTGTTGAAGCATGGGAAAATCACCCCGAACTTACAAGATCGGAAGTTATAACTGAACTGCTGATCTATCGCGAGCTTCAAAAGGTGATTTTCAGGAATTACTACAAGAATTACAAACTAAAAGATCTTCCCGAATAAATGAAAGCCATGATACTGGCCGCGGGACTTGGTACCCGATTAAAGCCTCTTACTGATCATACACCAAAAGTTCTGCTTCATGCAGGTCAATATACCCTGCTTGAATTTGCTATTAAGAAACTTCAAAAGTACGGTTTCACTGACCTCATCATAAACATTCATCATTGTGGAAGTATGATAATTGAGTACCTTAAAGAGCATGATAATTTCGGGAGCAATATAACCATATCAGATGAAACCAACCGTTTGCTAAATACAGGCGGTGCAATTAGGAAAGCTGAACACTTTCTGAATGATGATGAGCCTTTTATCGTTTATAATGCTGATATCATTAGCAACATTGACCTGTTACGACTATATGAATACCATTTTCAAACAGGAGGACTTGCTACACTTGTTGTACGACGTCGCGAAACATCACGCTATCTTTTATTTGATGAACTGATGCAGCTTACTGAATGGCAAAACAGGGAAAAAGGATTAAGTAAAATAGTCAGGATTACTAATAAACCGCCCAAAGCTTTTGCATTTAGTGGTATTCATGTTATTAGTCCTGAAATATTTAGTCTACTACCTCATACTGAAGCCTTCTCTATAATTGATGCATACCTTGAAATAGCAAAAAATCACAGAATTGTTGGTTATGTGGATGAAAGCACGCTTTTTGCTGATGCTGGGAAACCTGATAGTTTAGCTGAAGCCGGACGTATTGCCGCAGAAATAATGTTGTAGCTTGTAATCTTATTATTGATCAGCCCTTTGCGCACTATTATAACTTAACCGGAACACTGAGAAATGAAAGCATTTATTGACAATATAGCAGAGCTGATCAATGAGCAAAAGATTCCTGAAAACGAGCTATGCATTGTCTTTCCTAATAGACGTGCAGGCCTCTTTCTAAGGCGTAAATTGATACCAACTAACGGAAAACCAAGATGGGTGCCTCAGATAATATCAATTGAAGATTTTGTTTTCAGCACAAGCCGCCTTAAAGAACCTGATAGTGTTGCACTGCTGTCAATGCTTTACAAAGCACACTGCAGTTTTAATCCGGATGCTGTTTCGTTCGACAGTTTTCTGAGTTGGGGCAGTCAGATACTTCGCGATTTTGAAGAGATCGATCAATATATGGTGAATGCTACTCAGCTTTTCCACTACATACGCGATGCCAAAGAAATAGATTTATGGAAGCCTGGTGAAAAACCTACCGAGTTTGAATTAAACTATATCACCTTCTTTGAATCTCTGGCTGATCACTATCACAAGTTAAAAGATATCCTTCTTCTAAACAACAGCGCTTATCAGGGACTTGCCACCAGACGTATTGCTGAAAATCCGGAACAACATCTGGATAGTTTACCATGGACGAAAGTTATTTTCGCGGGTTTCAATGCCCTCACTCCTGCACAGCATACCATAATCAAGTATTTGGTAAAAAAGGAAAAAGCAGAGATAATCTTCGACAGCGACTCATATTATTTGGATAATCCTGCCATGGAAGCCGGGCTATTCTTACGTAAATATAAGGCAGATAGCGATCTTGGAAAATTCAAACAAGTATCAGCAGAATTCACGAATCCTGAGCGTAAAATATATAGTTGTGGAATACCGGGTATAACAGGTCAGGCGCGCATAGCAGGTAAAATACTTCAAAGTATACCACCTGAAAAACATCATAATACAGCCGTAGTTCTGGCTGATGAATCGCTCTTGTTGCCGCTACTTAATGCCCTACCTGCCGAATTAAGTAAATTCAATGTAACAATGGGTTTCCCATTGGTACAAGCCCCCTTGTATTCACTGGTTGATAGTTTATTTAAGCTTCACATTAATGCATCAAACAACGGATCAGGCAACGCATCATTTTATCATAAAGACGTAAGCTCAGTCCTTCAGAACAGTTATCTGCACAGTCTTGTTGATAAAAATTTAACTGACAGACTAATAAGAGACATTAAGAAAAACAATTACTCATACATTTCACTTAAAGAAATCTATTCGCTTGTTAAGGAAACGAAATCTGATGCCCTTGATTTAATATTCTCAGCATCTATTAGCACCAACTCACTCCTTGAAACCATTGGTCGGGTACTTGAACTTTTAAGGCAGACATTCGCTAGCAGAGCAAATTCTGATACTGACACTGAAGTTTTATACTGCCTTTATGATAAAATTTCAAGTCTCAACCAGTGCTTAACAGAGCAAAATATTCAAATTGAATCGCTTAATACTCTGTATAGTTTCTTCAGGGAGATAGCAGCCACAGCAAAGGTTCCTTTTTATGGAGAACCGCTTCAGGGTATTCAGGTAATGGGGATGCTTGAAACCCGGGTGCTTGATTTCGAAAATGTCATATTACTTTCATTAAATGAGGACATTCTCCCATCTGCAAAAAGCAACAGGTCATTTATTCCTTTTGATATAAGATTGCAATCCGGATTGCCAACCCATAGCGAGCGACAGGCTGTATTTGCTTATCATTTCTATCGATTAATTCAGCGATGCAGTAATGTGTGGTTGGTATATAATGAAGATGGCGATGTGTTGGGTGGCGGAGAAAAAAGCAGGTATCTCAGCCAACTTGAATGGGAGCTTCCTCGCAGTGGAATGTCGGTAAAAAAGTTAAACCTTTTTGAAGCTTCTAATTCAGGCATTTCTACCCCTATTAGTATTCCCAAGGAACCCGAAGTTATGAAGGCCCTGTATGAAAAAGCAGAAAAGGGGTTTTCATTTAGTTCGATTAAGAAATATATTAATTGCTCACTGTCGTTTTACTTTTCTTACGTTCTTAAACTTCAGGAGACTGAAGAAGTTGAGGAAGAAATTTCAACACAAACAATGGGTACTATACTGCATGCTATACTGCAGGATCTGTATGAGGGTTCCATTGGTACAACAATGAAAAAGGAAATTCTGGAGGAAGCAATAAAGCACATTCCGGAATTGATAGCCAAAAAAACCGGCGAATATTTCCCTGAACATAGAATTGATTCCGGGAAGAATCTACTCTTTGTAAAAGTTGCAGAAACATGGCTCAGACGATTCCTTAACGATGAACTTAATGCAATCAAACAAAATAATGCACCTACAATTGCTGGCGTTGAGTATCAATTGAGCCGAAATCTGTTAATTAATGTTGCCGATAATCACCCACTTGAGGTTAAGCTCTATGGAATGATCGATCGCCTTGACATTCATGGTGGGTTTATGCGGGTAATTGACTACAAGAGCGGTAAAGTTGAAGATAAAAACCTGAAAGTAAGTTCAGCTGAAGAATTATTTGATGCCAATAAAGCCAAAGACAAACAATTGCAATTGTCGCTTTATAAATATCTTATCTCTGAAAACCCAATTGCTTCAGGTCACAACCTTAAACCCGGGATTATAGCATTCAAATCACTGTCAAAAGGATTTATGCCACTTGAATCTGAAATCAGTGATAATGATTTTGAGTCCAATCTTGTAGCTTTGTTTGAAAACATCTTTAATACTTCAATAAATTTCGAACAAGCCGATCTAAAGCATTGTAAATTCTGTAATTTTCAGCAAATTTGCAATAGAATTAGTTCGTAGGCGCAGTGGATACCAAAAGTGTCGCCTCGCAATGCATGTTGAAACTAAAGAGCAAAAACGGGTTGTCATTGAGTGACAACCCGTTGGTTTATGCAGTTGCATGAAAAAGGTTATTTAATCCATTAACCAAAATCTAATTTTAATCATATTAACCAATCATCAAAATCCAATTTCAGTCAACTATTGTAATCACAAAACCTGTTTAAACTCAATCACAAAGTATTCACAGTTCTTTTTATCAATTATTCTTAATTGCTTTCAGTGTCTTTTTCTCAACACCGGTATCAACTCTTATAAGGTAAGCTCCATCAGGCAAAGTACTCATGTCAACATTACCTTCGGCTGTCATTAATACGGTTACTTGCTTTACTAAACGACCTGACATATCAAACACTTCCATATCAGTTTTCTCATACATTTTACCAAGCTTAACTGCAAATCGTCCATCAACTGATGGGTTAGGATAAAGCACCATCTCTTTTACTGCACCAATTGAATCATTATCAGCTATAATTTCACCTGATTTTCCATTGTTAAATTCTGACATTCCTGCATCAGGATTTCCGGCAACTGGAACCAGTCCACCATAATAGTCCTTGTTAAGGCTTACATGTGCCCCTTTGTTGATTGCTACAGAGTTGGAATTCAAATGAAAGTCGAGAGCACCTGCATTCATGAAACTTGGGTTTCCTACCAATGAATTTTGATCATTTCCCGATGCATTTCTCCAGGCTGTGAGACTTGAAGAGTTGTTAATAAAACCAGAGTGCTGAGTATTGAAAACATTATTGTTCGAAGAAATGGAACCACCTGTCTTTATAGCCTTGTGTGACGAAGAACCCATATTAAAGATGTTATTCCGAAGTGTTACAGTTGTGCTGGAAGTTGAATAAACAGCATATTGTGAATTATTGTAGAAGACGTTATTACGTGCATTGAGTGAGTAGTTTGGGTTTGTATATACTCCTATTAGGTTGTTAGCAAAAGCATTATAGTATGCATCAACCTTAGCATAAGAATATATTCCATTCTTGCCATTCTTAATCATGTTATAGCGTACAGTAACTGTTTTGGTTGTTGGCGATAAATATATTCCACTAACATTTTTGGTGGTATGCGCAATGATAGTATTGCGCTCAATTATACCACTATAGTTATTTCCCCATGCAATGATACAGAACTTATTACCCATTGAGGAGTGGTCAATGATATTATCATGAATGTTAAAGTACATATTATTGGTTGAAGCAAGTTGAATGCCATCTCCTGCTGAATAGCTTTGATTGGTGTTAACAAGATATTTTTTGTTAATATCATAGATAGTGCAGAAGCCAATCTCAATTGAGCTAACATCTTTTGCATAAATACCGTCGTCGCGAATGTCATTTATTGTAGAATGTAATATTTTGTTACCACCTGCAGTAGTAATCAACCTGATACCCCATTCGGTCTTACGAACAATACAGTTATTAACTGTGTTATTTCCTGCATTATTACCTTGGATGATGATACCAGAGACCCATGTTCCTGTTGAATACACCTCCAGATCTTTGATTGTTACTCCTGACGAGTTGGAAACATTAATTATATGGTTCCCGCTTCCTGATGCAACTATCTTTGCTTTATTGCCGGTACCATAGGTTCCGAGAGTAACGTTTGATTTCCCACTCACAGAGATGCCACTATTAGTTGTAAAGGTGGTACCCGCTTTCTGCAAATATATGTTTCCACTGGAAATAGTAAATTTCGACCATGAATTGTATGGATTACTCATTGATCCATTCTGATATGATGAGTTATAGGTTGGATCAATATATATGGTAGCAGCAAAAAGCAAACCTGAGATTGTAAAATAGGTCGCCAATAAGAAAACGGTTAAAAACACGAATCTTTTTCGTGAATTATATTCTGGTTGCGCTGTAATGAGCGAACTGTTATGTTCTGAAGTTGAGTTTCTTGTGATCATTTCAGTATTAGTTTTGTGGTTATAATTTTTTCGAGATCACTCACTCTATTTGAAAAATGATGCCGTTGGTTACATTATCTTAGGAAACGATCATTTACATAGATTCGATCATGCACTTGATTGTAGCAATATCAAGGACTGCAGCACATTATTAAGTAATTGGGATAAATTTTTAAGACTATATGTAATTACCTGATATTCACTTCATTCCCCGGTAACAATGCCCCGTCGCGGGGAAACTTTCCCCATCAATTGTTGAATAACTTTATTACAACTCCATTATCTTTGTATCCGCTTCACAGTTATTCAGGATGTTACATCTGCATTCCTATACAGCTATGCTTTGACCCGGATGTGAAATTGTTATTGTCGGAAAATCATTGCTTAGATTTATTGGAGAGCTAATTGACATGAAGAGTAAGTTCTTAGTATTATTAATCGTAAATAAAAGAAGATGAGATTAACTACACTTGCTTTGTTCTTTGCATTTGCATTATCAATTGGAATAAAAGCGCAGGATACAGCCCGCGATTTTAAGTCATATCCTTATTGGATTGAAATGATGCAAGATCCTGATGCTAACTTCTTTGAAACCCAGAAGGCCTTTAATGAATATTGGGAGGACAGGGAAGTTACCAGAGGCAATGGCTTTAAAGCTTACAAAAGATGGGAATATTGGATGGGTAGGAAGGTATCACCCGATGGCACTAAACCATCCCCTCAACGTAATATAAATGCAATTGAATCACTTAAGTCTTTTTCTCAAGTCGATAATATACAGCATCAATCGAATAGGAACCTGAATTCACGAAGCAATGGTGACTGGACTACGCTAGGTCCGGCTTCTGTTCCTTCAGGTTATAATGGTTATAGGGGGCTAGGAAGAGTTAATGCAATTGCATTCCATCCAACAGATGCCACTACAATATATGCAGGTGCTCCGGCAGGAGGACTGTGGGTTACTAATAATAGCGGCAGCACATGGACTACATTCACAGACAATTTGCCAACTCTGGGTATTTCATCAATTATTGTTGATCACTTAAACCCTGATATAATATTTATTGGCACTGGAGATCGTGACCATGGTGATGCACCTGGTGCGGGCGTGTGGAAGAGTACAGATGGAGGATTCTCGTTTCAGCCTTCAAATGCAGGAATGACTACAGCAACAGTTGGAAAGATGATAATGCATCCAATCGATAACATGAAATTATTAGCCGCCACCAGCAGTGGCATTTTTCGCACTGTTAATGGTGGGGTTAGCTGGACAAATGTTAGCACCGGCAACTTCAAGGATATAGTGCTTAAGCCTGATGATCCAAACATTGTATATGCTACTCGATCTGGGAATTTCTATCGGTCTACTAATAACGGTCAATCATTTACTCAAATAACTAATGGCCTTCCAACATCCAGTCGGGGTGCTATAGCAGTTTCTCCTGCAAATCCTTCAGTTGTTTATTTCATTATCACCAATGATGATTCTTTTAAAGGACTTTACCAATCAATTGACAGCGGCCTTTCTTTTACAGTTCGTTCAACAACACCAAACATCATGAGCTGGGGGTGTACCGGCGGTTCAGGAGGCCAGGCATGGTATGACCTTGATATCGCGTGTGATCCAACGAATGCTGATATAATTTATGCCGGAGGTGTAAATTGCTTTAAATCAATTAATGGCGGTCAAACATGGGCAATTAACTCACATTGGTGGGGTGATTGTGGTGTTCCTTCTGTTCATGCTGATTTGCACGTATTGGAGTATAACCCTATAAATAACAGGCTTTATGCCGGAAATGATGGTGGAGTTTACTGGACAAATACCGGAGGAGCTTCATGGAATGAGATAAGTAATGGACTTGTGATCAGCCAGGCATATAAAATAGGCCAAAGCGCTACCAATAAGGATTATGTAATCAACGGTTATCAGGACAATGGCACTTCAACAATTGCAGGTCCCGAGTGGGTGAATGTTAATGGGGGCGATGGAATGCAGTGCGCATTTGATCCCACCAATAATGATTATAGTTATTCAACTTTATATTATGGTCCTGTTTATAGGCACATAAACCAAGGAGATGGAAATCAGATAGCAGGCGACGGCGTAAACGGAATTAATGAAAGTGGCGGCTGGGTTACACCTTTCGTGATTGACCACAATGATGGTAACATCATGTTCATAGGCTATGATAATGTATGGCGCAGCACAAATATCAAAGCACCAAACTCTGGCAATGTAGCATGGACAAAGATCTCAAACCTCAACATAAACAATTTTGAGGAGATGACGCAATCTGATGCTAATACAAATATTTTGTATGTTTCAAACGGCTCAAGTCTTTATCGAAGCGATAATGTTAAGGCAACCAGCGTTGCATGGGCCAATATAACAGGCTCCCTCCTATCAGGTAACACCATAACTGCAATCGAAACCAGCCCATCAGATGAGAACATAGTGTATCTGGTTCAGCAGAACCAGGTATTTAAGTCTCAAAACAAAGGCTCATCATGGACAAATATCACAGGAAACCTACCTGACGTTCAGATGCATACATTGGTGAATTACCATAGTAGCAATGAAGGATTGTATCTGGGTACTGATATTGGTGTATTTTACCGTGATGCGGTTAATTCTCAGTGGATACAATACTCTACCGGTTTACCTGCAGCAGTGTGGGTAACTGAGTTAGAGATATATTACGACAGCAACCCTCAGTTAGATGTTTTGCGTGCCGGCACATTTGGTCGTGGTTTGTGGACATCACCTTTATTAAACACTGCACCACCTGCACCAGCAGGCGCTATCAGTGGTCCTCAGTCCATTTGTGAATTACAAATGCAAGTTGTTTATAGCGTTGAAGAAATTACGGGTGCAACCTCTTATGTATGGACATTGCCTGAAGGAGCAACAGGTGTAAGTGATTCAGCAAGCATTATTGTTAGCTTTGGCACAAATGCAATATCCGGAGAGATAAGTGTATATGGAGTCAATGCTTATGGAAATGGAATTGGGTCGTCATTATTCATTACTGTTACAGCTGTGCCCATAACTGCCGGCACTATATCCGGTGCTATGGAAGTGTGCCAGTCACAAATGTCAGTTATGTATTCTGTTGCTGAAATACCCGGTGCAACCATCTACGAATGGACATTGCCTCCTGGAGCATCCGGAACAAGCAATACAAACACAATATCTGTTGATTATAGCTCTACTGCCACAACCGGCATAATCTCAGTATATGGTAATAATACCTGCGGAAATGGGGAACCATCCAACTCACAAGTTATTGTAAATGTATTGCCATCAAGTGCAGGGAGCATAGATGGGCCTGTAACCGTATGCCAAGGTGATCAGGGTGTTATTTACAGTGTTCCACAAATTGAAGGTGCAACCAGCTATGAGTGGGTACTTCCCGAAGGTGCTTTGGGGCTGAGTAATTCCAATATCATAGTTGTGAACTACAGCAATAGTTCAACATCAGGAATAATTACAGTATCAGGTGAAAATAATTGTGGTAACGGAGCAGAATCAACACTACCTGTTGAAGTAAAACAAATGCCTACCACACCAATTATCACACAAAATGGTCACGATCTCCACTCTGATTCTCCTGAAGGAAATCAATGGCATACTTTCGCCGGTATAATTGAAGGGGCAATTGGTCAGGATTACGTTGTTACCTGGGATGATTATTATTATACTATTGTAACCCTCAATGGATGTGTTTCTGACACTTCTAATGTACTTCAGGTAATCGTTTCAGAAGTGTTGCATATTAACAATGAGTCCAAGGTTATTGCATATCCTAATCCAGTTTCTAATGAGCTTACTCTTGAGAAACAAGGCAATTTGTCAACACTTGAGTATAAGATCATTAAAGCTACCGGTGAAACAATACTTAAGGGAACCTTCACAGATAAAAGAGTAATTGCCACCAGTGACTACTCCCCGGGATTATACCTGGTAATAATCAACGATGGCAATTACACTTACTTTATAAAGTTCGTAAAAGAATAAAGTCTAGTCGAAAAAAAACTTCATTTCTACTCGCCTTGAATAACAGTCTAGTCGAAAATAATCTCCGTTTCAACTCGTCTGTTATTCAAGTTTAGTCGAAAAATATCTTCATTTCCACTCGCCTGTTCTTCTGACGGCCTTCAGCTGTTTTATTATCAGCAACTGGCTTTTCCTGACCGAACCATTCTGTCTTGATCTTAATACTTGCAACGCCCTGACCAATTAGGTAATCCCTAACTGCTTGTGCTCTGGTTTTAGAAAGTTCCATATTATTAGCAGGAGTTCCTGTGATATCAGTATGTCCAGACAGCATAACATTCCAGCCTTCTTTTGTTTTTAGTAGATTAGCAAGTTCATTTAATGAAGGATAAGAAACTGCTTTTATTACAGATTTACCTGTTTCAAACTCTAAATCAGAGAATGCCCTGGCTATGACTTCTTCCTCTTCTTTTTCCATTTCAGGACAACCGTTATTCGCGACTGTTCCAGGAGTTTTTGGGCATAAATCTATACCATCATGAACTCCATCACCGTCAGTATCAGGGCAACCTTCATATTCCACGGGGCCTGGTGTTGCAGGGCATTTATCCATTTCATCAGCAACTCCATCCTTATCATAATCAGCGAACGGGCATCCGCCATGCTCAGGTTTTCCAGCCACATCCGGACATTTGTCATCCTTGTCAGCAATTCCGTCATTGTCACGGTCAGGGCAACCTTTCATAGCTGCAGTACCTGCCTGATCAAGGCACTCATCCTCATGATCAAAAACACCATCATTGTCTGTATCCAGACATCCTCCAAGTGAAATAATACCTGGATGATCAGGACAGCGATCGTCCTTATCAGCAACTCCATCACCATCTCTATCAGGGCAACCGTTTAATTCAACAGGACCAGGTTGTGAAGGACACTCATCCATATCATCAGTTATACCGTCAGAATCGCTATCAGGACAGCCTTTCATTGCCCAGATACCTGGAATGTCAGGACATAAATCAACTTTATTGCTAACCGCATCATTATCTGAATCCCTTGGAATATGCCTGAAAACAGGAATTTTAACCATAAAATACGCATCAGTGTTGTATGTTTTTGATGCTAAAGAATTTGTGATAAAACTGTTTGAACCAACCCATATCGGCCCGACTCTAAATGCCAATCCAGCTCTTAACCTACCGAATTCATCAGCCTGGATTGGAAGCGAAGCACCAAACCACTTGTGGTCATATCGTGGAGTAAGACTGAAAGTGGTAAAGTAGTGTGCTTTAGTAATAACACTAGTACCTTTTCTTAAAGCTATAAATGGGCTGAAATTAACATAAAATCTCTCTACCACATTATAGTCAATTTGCAGGCTTAAGGCAGTAGGCATCCGTGTTGAAAATGATTCTTTTTTTAAATCGCTGAAATTGAAGCGGTTCCTCAATGTGTCATTTAGAGCTTCTACTGAATTTATTTCAACATTAGCAAGATCCCAGTTTCTTACATCAGCTGTAAAGTCCTGACTGTAGAACCCTTTCTGATAATTAATTTTTCCAAGATCAAGAAGTGAAATGCCAATACGTAATAAGTATTTATCCATATCAGGCCTTAGCAATCCTTCTCTTCCGTCCATATTATACTTATATTTGGCAATATTCGGACGATACTCATAAACAAATCCTATATCCATGCCAAAGCCAGGATCAGACACGAAATTAAATGGGTCAGCTCCATCATCGAAGTTCCCTGAAAGCCCGTAGTTAATGTCAGACTGGAATAGTGAGAGCGTATCGCTGCCATCGAGCCTGAAACTGAGGTTTTTCACAAATGCATACCCTGATGCAAGTCCTTGAAGGTATTTTAATGTAATACCACCTTTTAAGAAATGCTCTTCAGTGTTTAATGGAATGACGTTGGCAAATGTTAAGCCAAATTCCGACCATAGATGTGCTTGTATATTTAAATTAGAATTAGTAAGAGTTTGATGGTACAATGGCTTATAATCAAAGCTCTCTGAGAGGAAAAAAGCAAAATCTTCGTTAACATTGTCGAAATTTACTACCCCACGCATTCTGGATGATAAAGCAATGGCGGTGTTATCAGAAATGTTTACCATAAAAGAAGGCAACATCATTGACAAATTTATAGCGCCTGACTTGTCCTTCCCGTTGAAATGCCTGTAAATGTATTCTTTCCCAAAATTTGGTTCATCCCACACACTGGGTTTATACATGGCACCTCTTTTTAAGGCAAGGTAGTTATTTGAGGCCGAAAAATCGCCACCAAATAATGCCATATCGAAGATATACCTTGAGTCAACAATTGAAGCCGGCTGTAACACAATACCGCTTACACCGGCATAATTGCTCTGGGCAAAGGGCATATACTCCTGACCGAAAGATTGTTTGTTGCTGAAAATGAGGACACTCATTATCATTGCAATGGTAATTGCAAGTCTCTTCATTGTATTGGTTTTAAGTTTGATTATTTATCACAGAATCGAATAAAAGTTTCGTGAAAATAGCAAAACTTTATACTTAAAGTGAATATCCAAAATAATTTTATTCACAGTGAAAAGTTAAGAACCATTTCAACAAAGAATAAAGCAATAAAATAGCTTAAAGCATTGATAAGTGGCATCAAATTTAGATTTTTAAACCTGCCTTAAAAACACTTCATAAGAATCCTAATGGAGTAAAACTTTGCGCTTAGTTACTATCATCTCTATGTCATCTCTATGTCATCTCTATCTTATCTCTATCTCATCTCTATGTTTTACATAGCGATGAGATAGTAATGTCATAGGTTTAATATAGTCATGAGCAAAACTAAAATAAAACTTTCAATTCACCTAATAAATCGTGTTCATCGAAAGTTATCAATTACTACATTTGTATAATTGACCATTTGTAGGGCATAATAACAAAAAAAAACGCCCCCGCACTTGAAGTGCAGAGGCGTTTAACGTTAATGCCCATGAATGCTATTTATATTTAAGATATTGAATCGTGACCTAATTGCTTAACCAGTTTATTATAAACACCTAGTATTAAAAGAGAAGGTGCCCAATGTCCTACGAAAAGAGATGTGTCATCTTTTCTTAAGATCTTTAATGTAAGAGATGCAGCCATTGCACCCAATGCAACCCATAGGTATACATCTGATGGAATTTTAGCTGTTTGCTCTTCAATCATAGTTGCAACGTATCCCTCTCTTTGATTCGGGTTAGTCTGATCAATTTTTGATTTGATGTCTTTTGTGATAGTTTCCATAAACTCAAAATATTATGTTCGTTAATGTAACTTTCTATAAATGTAACAGTTAGCTATTAGGTGAAGCAGTTAGCTATTAGGAATGTTTTGGAAAAAATGCAAAAGCTTGTTAATAAAACCGGCGAAGAAGGTTATTTAAAGTCAGTAATTGAAAAGCCCGACTCATACCTTTTCAATCAGATGTCCTCAGCTGGTATATCTGATTGTCCAAGAAAAAATGTCTATTTACTAGCTTATCGTATTTTCGTAATTGGAATCTTATAGAACCTGGAACTTGAAAAAGACTTTTTCACCCTTGCTACCAGATAATAATCCAAAGTAAAAACCGGCATTTAGAATTTCAACAGGGTATGTGGCCTGGTAATTCTCAAGCCGAACCACTGATTCATCTATTAACGATCCCATGCTATTGTAAATAGCTAGTTTTCTCATGGAATTGACTGGGCCAATCGGGTTTGTGCGAAAAGTAATGTTCCTGGATGTTGGGTTAGGCCATACACCTATGACCTTTTGAGAGTGTTCTTCTATACTCAAGCTCGAAAGGTGATAAACTACGGTTACTTTTGCTTTTACCGGATCAGGGAAGGTAGTATTGTCAAATATTGTATATGTAATAGACGAACTCCCGGGTGGTAAAGGTGGATTTTCAAATCGGCGATAGTGAACGACATGCGAAGCGAATGTTGAATCAGATGCTCCGGGTTGAATGCTGTCAGGAACGTCAGTGAGGTAGGTATCAGGCCAGCACTTTATACCGAAACAAAAATAATCGATTGTGCTGTCATTAATCGAATTAATTGATTTTCTAAGAAAAAGGGCTAGTGGCTTATCAGTATTATTCTTAAGTGTAAAATATTGAGTAAGCTCTATAGTGGTTGGATCACTACTGTAAACAGTGAGTGTAGAATCATTAACAATCTTGTTACCATTAAACCGATCCAATATAAGCAACTGCTGGGCAGAGGCAAAGCAGGAAGTAACCGCCAAAACAATCATTAGGATATATCCTCGCATAATCAGAGTATTAGGCAGCAAATATAATTGAAACTTCTTTTATCAGCTCCCAATAGGGCAAGTGACTTATCACTTATTAAGTCAGGCAACTCTCTAAGTAAACAATTTATATTTTCTTTCTAAAATCAAACGTCCCCTAAGTTCAATTCGAGAGTTCCATGAGCATTGATCACTCTCACTCTTGATATTGTCATTTTGACCATCTGAATCTACTTCTTTTGAAGATGGCAATATCGTTACATTAGAATTTGAAACAGATTGTTCAGTTGTACATTTTGAATTACAAACTGGAAATGAAGGTGCACTGTAAACCATTATTGAACTCATCATTAGTAGTGCAAGTGTGAGAGTGATTTTCATCTTTAGCAGTTTAATAAATTGAGTAATTCTCATTATTTACTGCTCAATAAAGAAAGATAATGCCACGAATTTATAAAGTGAAATTTTCAGCCCCAGACGAGTATGATATTTCCTTGGGTTTTACTTACTTATCAAGGATTTCGACAATAGCATTTATCATAAAAAACTCATCACTAATTATCTAATTAAAAGGGAATTAAAAGGAAACATTCCACGCCTGTGGGGAACAATTCCCCGCACGATTTTACCCATGTACACATTTTATTGCATGAACTTTAATACGTGATATCTGTTACGTTGCTTATATAAAAAACACATCGTCATGAGATACAATTATATTATCACAACTCTGTTTATAATATTAGCGTATACCGGTGCCGCGCAGAATACAGAAAAATTAACCACTGATATTATGATTGAAAGTGCCAGTGAGTATGGTTTTGATGAAACAGTTGAGAAGCTTACCGCCTCGCTATCAGGTAAAAACTGGAAATTGATTACAACGCACAATATGCAGGAAACAATGAAAAAGAACGGAAAAGATGTTTCCCGGATAAAGATTTTAGAGTTATGTAATCCTGAAATAGCGTATACAATACTTTCAAATGATGCTCACCGTTCATTGTCACCCATGCTTCCATGCAGATTATCAGTATATGAGAAATTAGACGGGAAAACGTATATTTCACGGATGAATATTCCTCTTTTTGCAGATATGATTGGTGGTGAGGCATCACAATCAGTGATGAGAGCCTACACTGAGTCAGAAGAATTTATAAAAGCTGTTATAAAATAGCTTAAAAGCCGGAAGCGTCGGCTTTTGGCATACTGGTAGGATACTTCAGAAAAAGACTATCCAGAATATCGCAAGCACTTTCAACAAAGGTAGTGCATGCTTGAAATGCATCTTCTTCACGTGCCTGTTTTAAACCTTCAGGTGTGTCAATGCGAAAATTTAGTAGCTTATTGCAGGCAAGTGATCCATTCCTTTCGCTGAAAAGCGTCATAAATTCCTTAGAAATTTTATAATTCATCTCTTTTTCGTGAAGTGATGAAGCTTCTGTATATCCATAATGCAATCCAATCACCATCAGTGCACCGCTTACAGCACCACACATTCCTCCCCGGTATGATATTCCTGCTCCAAAAGGTGAAGCTAGTTTAAATGCATCTTCCTCAAATTTAAAATAATCTCTTGCATAGCTTACAAATACGGCCTGGGCACAATTGAATCCGCTATCAAACAAGTCTTTTGCAAAGGATGAATTCGTCATAAAAGTCAATTATAATGTATGGAAGCAATCAATTAAGCCTTTGTCAATAATAATTTGGATGCTTCTTATATTACTGTAAATTACAGCACAACGTGTACCGAATTAAGTTCAAGCCAAATATATAACTTATCTTTAAGATAAAAAAGATGAATCATTTCTTATTCAGAATTAATCATCCGATCTTTAAAAAAGTAGCCACAATAGCAATTCACATTGCTCGTACAAGATACTCATGTATCTAATATGTCAATAGGATTTTTGACGCTGCCATTTAAAGCTGGAGATAAACACTTTTATGCTTAACACGTTATATTGAAGTCACAAATTGACGAATAGGTTTTATGATAAAAGATCACCAGATAAGCATGATCCTCGCGGATGACGATGAAGACGACCGTAATTTCTTTACTATGGCAGTGCGGAATACCTCACCTGCCATTCGACTGACAGCTGTAAACGATGGGGTAAATTTTATGGATTATCTTGAAAGTAATCCGAACCCTAAGCCTAACCTGGTTATTTTAGATATTAGCATGCCCAGACTGTCGGGATTGGAATGTTTGAAACAAATAAGGGAGTCAGAAAATTGGAAAGATCTTCCGGTAATTATCTACAGTACATCGTCCAATGAAGATGACCTTATAGAAGCAACAAGAAATGGAGCTAACCTTTATGTAGTAAAACCTAAGGAAATATCAGCACTTTACCGCCTGGTTAACTATCTGGTCACACTTGACTGGAGGAGACGAAAACCTTATGCGACTGATATATTATTTAAAGACTTTTCCGTTATATAAAAAAAAGAGACACGATAGCGTCTCTTTTTTTATTCAATATATCATAGTCTTATTCTAATCAGATTCTATTGTGACCGAATTCTCTACGGTTATAAAAGTCTCTGTTGTGGGAATCATCAAGAGTACCATCAGGAAAATAGTTCTTAAAAGTCTTCATTTCATAATCCCTATCAATGTGTGCTCCTTTATTAATCCATTGGGTTCTGACAAATTTGTCATGCGCAATGTCCTTTGTAAAGACCTTTTTGTTATCCTCATCGAGACTAACCGCACCTATTGGAATAATCAGATGATTTTTTCCTTCCTCGTTCATGAAGCCATGAGCACCTTCATTTGCAGGTAGTTCCTGCATTTTTCGGGCTTCAGTAGCAAGGCTTTCATCAATTTCTACATCAAGATAAACAACGCGTTCAGAATTTTTATTTACTAATAAGTTGTCAACCTCGCCTATTATGCGATTATCAGCATCTACTACTTCCCAGCCTCTGATATCGCTGTAATCAGAATCAACTTTGTAACCTGATAGTTCATCAAGATAAAAGAGAACTTTTTCTTTATTTTCGTCTGCCATAATGTTTTAGTTTTTAACGGTTATCTTCTTCTACATCCATTTCTTCAAGCAAATCTGCTGACTCAGTCAGAAAATTCTTGATAGCGTCACTTTGATCGAAAGCCATTTCTTCTGGCTCTATTGAGTTAGATGCATCACGTACATTTGATGCCTCATTCTTCAGGTTAGGATATTTAGCTTCCTGAATTTTCATCAGTTCATTAGATAAAATATCTGCAGTCTTCCTGATCTTATCAGCGTGTGTAGTTTCAAATGGATCGTTAGTTATCTGATCAATGTTCTGTTTTGCATTTTGCAAATCACTGGTAGTTTGGTAACCTACTTCAGATGCTTTTGCGTTAGTTGCATCAGTTAACTGTTTAAAAGCCTGGCTAACAGTTTGATGATCAAGGTCTCTATTTTCAACTCTGTTGTTCACAAATTCAATGTATGATGCAACAGCTTGATTTCGTTGACCATTGCTCTCATTGCCAGTTCTATTGCGACTGTCAATATCAGCACCGTCCTCATTACCATCAATTATAGCCATGCCTCTATTATCATTGTCATCGCCGTACTGTGTGCGGGTCTCATTGTCAATATCCGATTCTACACCGTAGGCTGATTCCTGCCTGTCAGATCTAGTATTATCATCTCCGGTAAACATAAAATACCCTACAAGTGCAACTACTACAAGGCCTGCTAATACCCAAGGCCAAATTGGTTTTCTCTTTTCAATTTTTATCTCTGTCATGACATTCGCTTTTTAATTATAATGTTAGCTGCAAAGGTCATAATAATTGTAAGTATCTGTCTTTCTGAATCTTAAGATAATTTTACATGTTTCTATGTATTCTGACAGGTTATTGTTAATGAAACCTAAAATAGAGGCTTATTTAACAAATCGCATGCATTTTATAAGGTCATTAATTTGCACAGTAACGAGACCAGATTTAATATCTGACATTGCATAAGGAAGAATAAGTCTTCCTTTATGAACTAAAGCACCACAGGAATATATAACATTTGGGACATAGCCTTCACGTTCTTCTTCATTTGGTGAAAGTAATGGTTCATCAAGCTTTGCTATTACCTTATCGGGTTTCTCTTTATCAAGCAGTAAAGCCCCGATAAAGTATTGCCGCATTGGGCCTACTCCATGTGTAAGAACCAGCCACCCTTCATTTAATTCAATTGGCGATCCGCAGTTACCGATTTGTACAAATTCCCATGGTTGCTCAGGCTCCTGAATGAGCTTTGCGGTTTGCCAGAAATGTAGATTATCAGAAAACATTATGTAGTTGTTCTCTCCATCCTGCCTTGACAACATAACATACTTACCTTTAATTTTTCTAGGGAAGAGAGCCATTCCTTTATTTTGAACAGCTTTCCCATTCAGGGTAATTACATTGAAGTAAACGAAATCACGTGTTTCAATAAGCTGAGGCAGAATCTTGAACCCATTATATGCTGTATAGGTAGCATAGTAGGTGACTTCACCATTGTCATCTTCAAATCTTACAAAACGTGCATCTTCAATTCCCCTGCTTTCGTTTTCTGAAACAGGAAATATAACACGTTCGGATATCTTGCTACTTTCATCAAAGCCTACTTTATAGTTTGAATTAGCCAACCAATTGATGTTTATAAGGGTTTTGTCATTAGTTTCGAATTCGGGACTGAGGTATAATTTATGAATACTATTTTTGAGGTCACTGTAAGTAAATACATCTGGTAGCAGATCGAATACATTGATACTGGTTTCATCCCAACTCTCCATATCCTTTAATCGCAATTTCATGAGGCGTTTTACATAGAATGGATCATGCAACATTTTAGGAGTCTCAACAAAATCAGTAATGGTATCAAAATGAATTGAACCATTTTCCTCAACTATACCACTTCGGAAAGCAATTGATGATATGTGACCTTCACCCGTAGCCCGTAAACTCATGATGAATCTTAAATCTCCATCGCTCAAACCACTTTGGTCAGGGTGAGGTACAATTGAAGGATTGAAAAGTGCTGCTGATTCAATAGAATACTCCATTGTAAAGTATGCACCTATTAAAGCCTGCTTCACATTACTGATTTGAATATTTCGTGTTATATACTCTGAAACCTTTGAGAAGTTGAGCGCAAACTGCTGTTTTATATCACGATGCCTATCAGAGAAGTTATCATTAATTTCTTCAAGTAATAATTCAGCGACATCTTCTGATAGGTCCAGAACCCTTTCAATTAGTCTGCTAATACGCTCGAGATTAGTAGGAATATGAGCACGTGTAATAACACGCGATGTGTCACGCATTATTCTGGTCTTCCTTCTCCTTACAAAATTCTTAATACTTATAGTTTGCGACATGCTATAATCAGGCCTTTTTTCCATGATCCATTATTATTTTATAAATTTCAATGTATTTATTGACCATGCTTTCTTGGCTAAACTGTGAGATCGCCCAATCTCTTACATGGTGTCTATTAATATTTTTTATTCCATTAGCGGCTTCTATTGCCTCATCAATGTTATTAATCAAAAAGCCCGATACCCCATCATTTATTAGTTCAGGCATTGATCCTCTGTTAAAAGCAATAACCGGTGTGCCGCAAATCATTGCTTCAGCAACACTTAAGCCAAAAGGCTCATCAAAGCTGATTGGGTGTAATAATGCATAGGCTTGTTTGAGAAGTTTGTCACGATCAACAGGACCTGAATTACCAACATAAACTATGTCATTATTATCTATATGAGGTTTTACCATCATGTTAAAGTATACCTCATCCTGTATCAATCCTGATATAATCAGTTTCCTGCCAGTTTTCTTTGCTATTTGAATGGACTCATAGGTACCTTTTTCAGGATGTATCCTGCCAAAGTAAAGTAAATAATCATCAGGTGTATCATTAAAAGTAAATTCCTGTGTGTTGATACCGTTGTAGACTGTTGCAATATAATTTAGCTCAGGGCTTCGGTCGGAATTACTGATAGAAGCGTAATAATTGGTGCTATTATACTTCTTGTATACAGGTATAATCTTAGGAGAGGAGAAGCCATGAATAGTGGTAAGCATTGGGGTTTTAATAAGCCGGGAATAAGTAAGTGGCAGAAAGTCAAAGTTATTATGGATTAAATCAAACTTATCAGCTTGTTCCATTAGGTTACTTATATGCAGGCATTCCCACACTTTGGGCTCAATGCCCGGGTCTTCTGCATAAGCAGTATTTGAAATATACTGAAGCTTTGCAGAGGTTCGTGAGTTTCCGGTAGCAAACAATGTAATATCCAACCCTTGTTTCACCAGTCCTTCTGTAATATTAGATGTAACCTGCTCCCATGGGCCATATTTCTCAGGGGGTGTACGCCAGGCTATGGGTGCAAGAATTGCAATCTTCATTATTATAGGGGGTTACGTGAGTTATTTAAGCAGGCATCAACCAATTCCTCAATGTTTGCTTCACCAACACACATTACTTTATCTGCACCTCCCCAATATAATTTTAGTGTTCCGTCGTTTTCGGGTACAGCACCACAAGTAAACACTACGTTATGCACATAACCTGTAATTTCATACGGTTCATCAGGTTGGAGTATCCAGTCATCACCTACAGCAATAATCTTTGCAGGATCGAGGAGATCATGCAAAGCTACTCCCAGGCGGTAAACGCTACCATCCATTGTTGGGAAAACACCATGATAGATGTTCAACCAGCCGCGTGATGTTTTAATAGGTGGAGCACCCGGGCCTATTTTCATTTCATCCCAATGATATTGCATAGGTTTCATTATCATCTTTGATTCACCCCAAAACCTCAGATCAGGAGAATAGGATATCCATATTGCCCATGGTGATATCTCCGAATGTGGCCGGTCAAGCCGGGCATATAACCCGTTGAATTTTTCAGGAAAGATCACTACATTGCGATAATCGGCCTCGGTAATTAGCGAAAACCGCTCAATTTCCTTAAAGTTAGTGGTCTTTGCTAATCCTATTCTTACTCCATAACGTGAATAGGCACTATATGTTATTAAGTATTCACCCTCAACTAGCACAATGCGGGGGTCTTCAATCCCATATTCTTCATAATCCTTAAAAATCCCATCTGTGGCAGGTATCATGAATGGCTCTTTGTCCACCGTAAAATTAAAACCATCATCACTTATAGCCTTGCCTAAAATACTACGGCCATTCATTTTATGTGATCTGAAAATCATGATATACTTCCCATCATGTTTAACAATCCCAGCATTATGAACAGTGGCTACAGGGTATGGTACATCATCCTTTGTCAGGATAGGATTATTTTTATATCTTGTTATGAGCATGGCAGTATGTTTTGGTTTGACGTAATTATTCCAGTTACTTTGTTGCTTGGGTTACTTGTAGTACTCTTCGTATACTTCTAAAACAGTGAGGTACGAAATCAAGTAAGCAAGTATGCTCTCAGCCCCCTGGTTCCTGTTAACACCGTAGCTTTCAAGCCCATCACAACATCCCTTGGTTTCGTAGTCATATAAGCTGATTCTTAGATCATTTTCTCCCAGGAACCACATGAAGGATGTAAATAATTTATCCAGATATTTGTTGTCCTGAGTAATTATAAATGCCTGATGAAACATAAGAATCATTGCCATAGCGTCAACGGGTTGCTGGGCGAATCGTGCTCTCTCACCATCCTTACGATACCAGCCTTCATTGCCAATTGTTGAGAGATAACCTTCCTTAAAGGTTACACCAACAAGAAAATTCATTGAAGCCATAGCTATATCGAGTATTTTTTCATCAGAGAATAATTGAGCCGCATGTAGCATTGCGAGCGGTAAAATCGCATTGTCATATGTTAGCATCTGCTCAAACCAGTTCCAGTCATCTGAACTGTTCTCATCATACAACTCAATCATTTTGTCTGTAAGTTTTCGCAATACTTCCATCAGATTCTCATCAGAGGGGTTGCTTCTTAAATAATAGCTTATTCCAATTATTGTTTTAGCTATACTTCTTATGGATTTAAGCTTTTCAAATATTGGCAATGCATTAAAGAACAACATCCTACTAATTTGATAATAGGAATCATTTGGAGCATTTGCAAGCATATACCCTAAAGCCCAGATGGTACGTCCGAATGAATCCTCGGAACCTACTTCATCAAGAAAATTTCGGTTGAAACTCAGAAAATTTTTAAATGAGCCATCCTTGTTCTGCATGTAATGAATATAGCTCAAGTATATAGGGCAAAGCTTTAAAACCCTGGGATCCTTTTTACGATTGATAACCAGAACAGCTAAAAGCAGAGCACGTGCATTGTCGTCAAGACAATAGCCTTCCTTCAAATTTGGTATCCCATACTTGGCATGTTGAATAATCCCGGTGTCATCAGTCATTCGTTGAAAGTGTGCCAGGGAAAATGGCGGCAACTGCATGATATCAAAAGGTATAATCTCCTTTTTGATAATTTTCATGTCTTCTTTTACTATTATCTGAACCAGTTCATTATACTTTACACCTATTTTAGGCCATGTAATCCCTCTACCATACTCATAGGCTTTCTGCCTGAGCTGCATCCTCTTTTCAGGAACATCAAACAAGTCAGATAAAATCTCTGAAAGTTCATTGGAATCATTAAAATTAAACAACACACCTTTACCATCATCCAACAATTCTGATGCATGCCAATAAGGGGTAGATACAACTGCTGCTCCTACACCAACTGCGTATGACAGTGTTCCACTAGTAATTTGCGCCTCATTAAGGTATGGAGTAATATAGATATCACATGCATGCAGGTACTTAAATAGATCCTTTTGGCTAACGAATTTATTTAATAGTATTACGTTTCTCTCCAAATGAAGATCATTAACCATTGTGGTCAAGTATACTCTGTATTCTTCTCCTGAATGACGAAGAACATTAGGATGTGTTTTTCCCAGAACTATATAAAGTATATCAGGATGCTTTTTAATAACGGCAGGTAGAGCCTTTATGACAGTTTCAATGCCTTTATTGCGACTCAGGAAACCAAAGGTTAACATTACCTTTTTATTCCGCAGTCGGAATTCATGTTTAGCCTCTTCCTGATTAAACTTAAAATCAGGAACACCATGCTCAATAAAAACAATTTTTTCCTCCGGAACATCATAAATGTCAATCAGGAATCCAATGGCTTTATGGCTCATTACAACAACTCTGTTTGCCATCTTGCATATCTCTTGCAGAACCGCCTTTTCATTGTAAGATGGTGTTTTAACAATTGTGTGCAAAGTGACCACAAGTGGAATTTCAAGCCGATATAATAAAGGCAGAATGTAAATACCATTTTGGCCTCCATATATTCCAAATTCATGTTCCAGAATACAACATTCAGCATAGCTTAGATTTATATACCTTGCTGCTGAAATGTAGTCTTCCTGCGATTCTTGCCTGATGGTGAAGTGAACCTCTTCAGGATAATTATATTCCTGATCATAATCATTCATTGCAACTACAAAGCTCCCATTCGGGTCGTTGCTCTCCAACCCTGCCTGCATAGCGTAAAACAGGTTACGCGTAAATGTACCAATGCCACATTCGCGAGGAGGATAAGTCCCAATAAATATACTTTTCATATAGGTATATGCATTTAAATATTAACTATCAGTAGACTTTCAATATTCGAGGTTCATGCAGAAGTAATGGCAAGATCTTAAATGTCTTCCAACTATATCTGCAAAATCCTTTGTCTGCTAAATCTAACATTTTGAAGCACGATATGTTTCCTGAAATAACTACTCAAAGGATACAGTTACATGAATGATTATTTGCAAAAATTCGCAATATTGATGAATACAAAATTGCAAGTTCATGCAAGTTCACTTAATTATTGGGCAACATTTAATCCATTTATTTTGTTAGTTTCTAAACATCTGACATGGAAAACAACAATATTAAAAGGCATGATAGTGCAGGAGCTCCTGAAGAAACTCCAGCATTCCTGCCTACAGAACCCGCACCCATTCCTATTGACAGTCCTGCAACAGGGGGAGATATGGATTTTGGAAGAGATGAATTATCCGAAGGTAATAACCCGGAAACTGAAATTACAAAGCCGGTTTACTACTGCCCCATGAAATGTGAAGGTGAGAAAATTTATGATCAACCTGGCAATTGTCCGGTGTGCGGAATGCACCTTGTTGCAAAATAAAAGATTCAGAAACACAAACAAGACATGGTAGAATTAGAACCATGCCTTGTTTGTATGTATCAGTCAGCTTGTTAATTAATTAGCCAAACGGTTGAATTCCGCTTCAAGTAATACGGCTTTTGGGAAAAGAATGTTATTTTCAAGATGAATATGCTTATGGAGATCACTTTCAAATTCCTTTAGAGTCTCAAATGCAACCTGATAAGTCCTGCATCCATCAGCGGGTGTAGTATAATTATTACTGAAGCCCGCAATTGTCCTGAAACGCTCACCTTCTGCATCATGCTCCTGCATCATAACTGCAATTGGATTTTCTACAGTTCCAAATTCAGGCTTAGCTAATGTTTCACCGTTACTCTTTGCTTCAACCATTTGCCTTATCACAGGGAAAAGCAACTTTTCTTCTTTTACCATATGAGCAGCCAGGTTATTTGCGGCTTTAGCAAATTCCGCAGCAATCGGGAATAGTTCCGGATGATTCTCACCATGGACTTCACATAGTTTATCAAGATATTGGTTGATTGCAGGCACAGTTCTAACAATATACCTGTGATGAGTTTTTTCAATATAATCAGCTAACAAGTCGAGTGGCCAGGTCCTAAAATCAATTCCTTCGTTGTTGGGCTGATTAACTGCTTCTTGTAATTCTGAAAGTAGCACTTCAGTATCAATATTGTTATTATGCGAAACTTCTTCAATTGAAATACCTCCTCTACAGCAAAAATCTATACCATACTTTTGAAATACTGATGCAGCCCGGTAATCATTGGCTACAAAAGAACCAACAGTTGATTTCTTAGTGTTTCCCATTATTATCTGTTTTTTAGTTTGCTAATTATTAATCTTACTTTTTAAAAATGATATGCCGTAGTGGATGTCCTTTGTAAGTTCATCCAGTGTTGTTTCTTCAAGCATATGTCTTAATTCTTCTCTTATAATCTTAAACCGATGATGCAACACACAAGGTCTCATTTCATTGCATTCACTGAAACCCATGCCACATCCCTTATAAATTGAATCACCGTCAATTGATGATACAATCCTACTTAATTTAATATCTCTTGCATCTTCTTCACGTATGAAAAATCCTCCCGTGGGGCCTTTAAGTGAATTAATGAGATTATCTTTTACTAGTTTCTGTAAAATCTTAGCAGTAAAAGAAACCGGCGAATCTATCTGCTCAGCAATATCATTTAAACCTACCCTTGATTGTTGCTTTGACTTTAAGGCAATATAGATCATTGCTTTTATTCCATATTCACAAGCTTTAGAAAACATAACCAGTAGTTTTGTATTGCAAAGATAAGCAAATAGTTGAATAACGGACAGTTTTGTCCGAATTAATCTAATGTTTTTTATTACTGACCATCAGCATCATACAGAACTGCAAATAATTAAACTTATCTGAGTATTTGCAACAGAAAGTCTTTTTAAAGCTAAATGCTGCAGAAAGGGAAAATCATTAAAATTACAAGAGATTTAAAATTTAATGGCTAACGACATATTCTGACCATCTAAGTCATTATATTTGTCTCCAAGGTTTTATGTAATTCTAAGCACGAAAAAACAAAAATGATGATATTGATCTACATTTTCTCTGGACTAATACTGGGAGTTCTATTAGGATGGTTAACAGCACGACTTAGGTCAACATCCTCGGGTAAAAAAGAGCTTGAAGACTCTTCAAGTAAGTATAATGATCTTGATCGGATGTTTGCATCGCATAAAGCTTCAAGTGACACACAATTGCAGCACTTAGAAAATCTGCAAAAAGAAAAACAAAATCAGATACTGCAATTGGAAGAAAAACTTACATGCGTAACAGAAGACCTGAAGAACACTTACAATCAATTGGCAACATCTGAAGCCAGGTTCACATCTGCAAATAATACATTATTAGAAAAGAATACAGAAATTGGGAACCTTAATAAAGAGATGCGGAGCATTAAAGAATCATCTGATAGCATTAATAATAAACTTGCCACAGAAATTGCTAATAATAAAGCTTTGAATGAAAAGCTCGAAACTCAGAAAACTGAAATGGAGCTTCTAATGAAAAAATTCAATCTTGAATTTGAAAACATAGCCAACAAGATACTGGATACTAAGACACAAAAGTTTACGGAACTGAATAAAACTAACCTTTCAGCTATACTTGAGCCACTTGGAAAAAATATTGCCGATTTCAAACAGAAGGTTGAGGATGTTTATATCAAAGAATCTAAAGAGAGATTCTCTTTAGGGGAAAAGGTAAAAGAACTGGCCGACCTCAATCAGAAGATAAGTGAAGATGCACAAAACCTCACAAAGGCGCTGAAGGGTGAAGCTAAGACTCAGGGCGATTGGGGTGAGATGATACTTGAGCACATACTTGAAATGTCAGGGTTACGTAAAGACCATGAGTATTTTATGCAGGAGCAATTGCTTGATCTAAATGGCAATCCAATGCGCTCTGATTCAGAAGATAAAAAAATGAGACCTGACGCAATTATAAAGTATCCTGATAATCGTAGTGTAATAATCGATTCAAAAGTGTCGTTAAACTCTTTCTTAAGATATCTCGAGGCAGGCGATGTCGAAACACAGCAAGTTGAACAACAGAATCATGTGAAGGCTATCAAAAACCATATCGACAGCCTAAGCAAAAAAGGATATGATGATTACAGCAATTCGCTTGATTTTGTTATGATGTTTATACCCAGTGAACCAGCCTATATTGCTGCAATGCAAGGTAATTCAGGGCTTTGGGAATATGCCTACAAGAGAAGGATACTCCTGATGAACCCCACCAACATGATTACTTCACTAAAATTAATAGTTGACCTCTGGAAAAGAGAATATCAAAACCAGAACGCCATGAAAATTGCTGAGCGTGGAGCTAAAATGTTTGACAAATTCGTTGGTTTCGTTTCAAACCTCGAGGATATTGGTGTGCAGCTTGATAAGGCTAAGAAAAAGTATACTGATGCACATAAGCAACTCGCTAGTGGTAATGACAACCTTGTAGGTCAAGCTAAAAAACTGAAAGACTTAGGCCTCAAAACAAAAAAGGACTTAGATACAACTCAGGAATTATCAGGAATTGAAGCAGATGATACTGATGAACTTACTAATGCTCTTACCGGCCAACTTGAAATAGAAGCTGGTCAGGAGAATTAATCCCGACAACCGAAGTAAAAGTTGGTCAGATAATTGATCCGGCCATCATGATAGCAACTGTAAAATGCAGATTGTCGGAGAACTAACCCCTATAGTAGTAGTTTATCAAGTCACGTTTGGTTACCTTTTCATCGGGCCAATACATTTTATGGAGGTTTGTAAATTTAAGCTCAAACGCACCTACATTCCTAACCTGGGTTTTATCTTTTGGATTAAGCAGGGTTCTTTTTTTTTAGCTTTCCTCTGGGCTTTAAAATTTTAACAGGTAACTCTTTCCCCTCTGTTTGTTCTGACAGTTCTTTATGAATTTCCTGTTCTGACAGTTCTTTATGAATTTCCTGTTTTGACTGTTTTTTACTTTTGCCGGACGCTTTGTTATCGGCAGTGATTACCTCCGATTCATTTTTTAAAACTTCAGTTGTCTCGGTTTCGGTTTCAAGAACTACTTCTTTAGCCAATTTATCGCTCCTCATTCCTTTAAACGAAGGATGTCGCATTACCCCATCATTAGTCATCTCTGTAAAACTAACCTCGCAAACAAGTTCAGGCTTAAGCCATGTTGCAGTTGCGTTAGGGGGATTAGGGCGAAACCGACTTGGCTTGTTTACATCTGGCTTTTCATCAAAAGGTGATTTATCAATGATAAGGGGATTAAACTGCTCCAACATATCGCGTTGGGTCTTAGTACTAAATCCTGTACCAATATGACCTGTGTATATATACTTACCTTTTTCAAATACCCCAACCAGCAACGAACTAAAGGGTTTACGACTTCCTTCATTTAAGGTGTAACCACCTATTACAACCTCCTGCCTAAAATTAGCCTTTATCTTAAGCCAATCTCTATTTCTGTTTCCGGGTTGATATATGCTGCTGTCCCTTTTAGCCATAATTCCTTCCAAACCCATTTTTCTAGCTACTTCAAGGAATTCAATACCCGATGTTTGAAAGTCATTACTTACCCTGATAATGGAGTCCTCAGGAATAATGCTGTTAAGTATTTCTTTTCTTTCTGTTAAGGGAAGCCCTTTTACATCGATACCATCATACCAAAGTATATCAAATAAATAATACACCAATTCTCCATCAGCCTCACTCCTCCAATTCTGCAAGGCACTGAAATTTGCTGAACCATCTTCATCTACCGCAACAATTTCTCCATCAACTATTGCATTTACACTCCATTCAGCCAGCGCTTTACTTATAGAGTAGAATTTCACATTGAGTGATTTATTATTTCTTGATTTTAATTCTATCTGATCATCTTTTAGAAAAGCAACAGCACGATAACCATCCCATTTAACTTCATAAACCCAACCGTCAGCGTCGAAAGGTTTATCAACCAATGATGCCAGCATGGGCTTTACACTTGTATAAAATTGTTGCTTGCTTCCCTTTTTAAGTAATGTCGACAGCTTACTACCAACAGGAGTTTTTTGTTTTTCAACAAGAGTTATTCGCTTTTCAACAAGAGTTATTCGCTTTTCAACAGGAGTTTTTTGCTTTTTTACCATAGAAAGTATCTTCTATCTATTTAAACGTTAGAAACAAGTGGTTTGTCGTTCAACGCTTTTTCGATTCAATTAACCTGTCAATTGAAATCCTACCAGGTCCAACTATGGCAATAACAATAAAAATTGAAAGGTATAGCAATGGCATTTCCTTAGCAAAGAATGCGTCTTGCGCATGAACGATAAAAGCAGCCACCGCCATGGTGATAATTAGTGGAACAGATGCAAGTCTTGTGTATAATCCACCTATAATTAATACAGCGCAAATAACCTCGGCAAAAATAGTGAGTACTAAAGATGCAGTGACTCCAATTCCAATTGGATCGCTAAACTCAAAAGGTGGTCCATTCATAAATTTTAGGAGCTTAGGCATACCGTGTGTAAGCATAAATCCACCGCTTATTACTCGAAGAATCAAGAGCGAGTATGTGACTTTTGTACTATATATTTCAGGTTTTTTATTTTTTGTCATCACAAAAGTATTAACAAGAAACAAATAAGTTTGTCTGAAAGAGAATTAATTACAGCATCAAGGTTTTCATGAATTCTTTCAAAAATATTTTTATCATAATATACTTTCTTGCGAATATATATATTATCTTTGCAAATTGGATATAAATAAAGAAATCAATTATGTACACTTTTAACAGGTTTTATACCAATCCATTCGCCAAACACATTGACAAGTTGGAAAATCTTAAAAGGCAGCTGCAATCACGGCTATCAACAGGTAATTCCCCTTTGGAAACAACTCCTGAAGAAGGAGCAAAAGCTGACGAAGCGATTACACATGTTCAGGCCGTTATTGATACTTTAAGGGAACTCGACAAGAGAAAGTAAATATCCTATCTCATCTTATCCTCTACAACTACTCAAATTCCTTTATTGTAAACGCTGCTTAAACAATACTCCATATATTAAGTTTAAAACTTAAATGGAGTATAGATGAAGCAAATAACCACGCATGAATTATACCAGTCTCTGGCTAATCCAGATGTCATGGTCATAGATGTACGCCCTGTTGAGGCCTATAACGGCTGGAAATTAAAAGAAGAAAAAAGGGGCGGGCACATTAAAGGGGCAAAAAGCCTTCCTCATGAATGGACTACTTATATTGATTGGATTGAGATTGTCAGGTCAAAGAACATTCTACCTGACCATAAAATCATACTGTATGGGTATCCTGATAATGATCTGAACATTTTAGGTGATTACTTTATAAGAGCGGGATATGACAATATCAGCACATATCCACTATTTCTTACCGAATGGTCGGCCAATGACTCTTACCCCATGGAATTCCTTCCCAGATATAAAAACCTGGTATATCCTAACTGGCTGAATGCGGCTATTCAAGGACTTGAGGTTTCTGAATCGCCACTTAGTGATATCATTATCTGCCACGCGCATTACCGTAATCGTGATGCATATCTTAGTGGTCATATATCAGGAGCAATTGATATTGATACCCTTGCTCTTGAAGCCCCTGAAACATGGAATCGCCGCTCGCCTGAAGAACTTGAGCATGCTTTGTTGCAACATGGCATTACTTCCGAAAGCACTATTGTACTTTATGGTAAATTTATGTTTCCTGATAATGCTGACGATTTTCCGGGCAGTGCAGCCGGTGATATCGCCGCTATCCGCTGTGCTTTCATAATGCTTTATGCTGGTGTAAAGGATGTAAGAGTGCTTAATGGTGGATTCCTCGCCTGGCAAAATGCTGGTTACGAAATCTATACCGAAGACGTGCCACGAAAACCAGCGACTAACTTCGGGGCAACCATTCCTGTTAAGCCTGGTCTTGCAGTAGATATTACGGAAGCAAAAAGACTGCTTTTATCCGAAAAGGCAGAACTCGTTTGCGTTAGAAGTCTTCCTGAATTTTTAGGCGAAGTTAGTGGATACAACTACATTGAGAAGAAAGGAAGAATACCGGGTGCTGTATTTGCTGACTGTGGAACCGATGCATATCACATGGAAAATTACAGGAATAATGATCATACTACGCGTGAATATCATGAAATTGAAGAAATATGGCTTAAGTCAGGAATAACACCTGATAAACGTCTGGCTTTCTATTGTGGTACAGGATGGCGTGGCAGTGAAGCATTCTACAATGCCTGGCTCATGGGTTGGCCCGATATTGCTGTATTTGACGGCGGCTGGTTTGAATGGAGTAATGATCCTAATAATCCATATGAAACTGGCAAATCAAAATAGTTATGATAAAACAAACTGATATAATTTCCAATATTGCCACCGATACGCTCAGAGGGCTAAATTCAAGGCCAAAATTCTTGCTTCCCAAATATTTTTACGATGATGCGGGGAGCAGGATTTTCCAACAAATAATGCAGATGCCGGAATACTATCTGACCCAATGTGAGCAAGAGATTTTTAATATTCATGCTGAAGCTCTGGCAAATGCGTTTAATTATGGCAATCCTCACAATCTTGAAATCATAGAATTAGGATCGGGCGACGGACTTAAAACCAAGGTATTACTAAGAGAACTTCTCGCTTCGCAAATAAAATTTACCTATATACCGGTTGACATTAGCTCAAAAGCGAATGAGTTGTTGGTAAAAAGTTTAAAGCAGGAAATGCCAACTCTTAATGTGGAACCACGAACAGGAGATTATTTCAGTATCATTAAACAACTCAATGGTCATGCTGGTATTCGCAAGGCCATATTGTTTCTTGGCTCTAATATCGGCAATTTCCCAGATGATGAATTACATAAGTTCATGATGCAACTATTATCTATTGCAAATAAAGGCGACAAAGTCCTCATTGGCTTCGATCTCAAAAAGTCTCCTGCTGTGATCATGCCAGCCTATGAAGATCCACATGGCCGCACTGCACAATTCAACTTGAACCTCTTAACTCGTATCAACCGTGAACTTGATGCAAATTTTGAAATTCACAGGTTTGAGCATTATACTAATTATGATCCACATACAGGAGAGGTTAAAAGCTTTTTGGTTTCAAACAGCGAACATGAAGTGCACATTAAAGCTTTAGATAGCCGATTTAAGTTTAGTCAATGGGAACCGATATTCATGGAAGTGTCCCGGAAATTTGATATTGAGAGCATTGAACAGCTTGCTAACAAATATGGATTCGCTATTAATGGACACTTTTTTGACAATCGGCGCTATTTTGCTAATTCATTGTGGATCAAGGAATAAATTTTTATTTCAACTCAACCTAAAATTTTAAATTCTCTAAAAAAACGAGAAACAGCCAGAACATTCTACGTGTTTTTTTGTATTGTCTAATACAACAAAGCCACTTGCCATGTCATTCAAAATATCGTTGAATCAGCAGCTGGAAGCCTTCAGCAAAAAAGGAATAATTGTAGCACCCGATGGAAACATCAACGAAGAAGGGTATTGGAATTTCCACCAATGGTTATGTGATACCAGCGCACTTGAATCAAGGGCCAAGGAACTTATGAAATTAGCCCGACAATTTGCAGATATTCATCCTGAACTCAATCTCGACAGGCTTTATGTTTCGTTCAATAACAAAGTTACTAAAGACCAAACATTTGTAGATGAAATAGAGATATCTGACGAGAGGAAAAAAGTATTTAAACTAAAAATTGAAAATATCGGTAAAAAGGACTTAGTTTAAACTGATCTCAGTATCAAATTCCCCTGACACCTCCTTGCACAGATTTTATTCTGACTTATTATTCACTATATAAAGCTAATCCTTCATGATAGGCTGACTTTACAAGGTTTATCAGTTCCTTTGGTTTTATCACTTTTACATTACCACCATAAGAAAGCAGTTCCATAAGAAAATCATGTGTAAGGAATAACTCAAGTTCAATGGTAAGACCTTGGTCTGAATCACTTAGTACTTTCTGTGATTCATGCAGGGGTAGAGATTTAATATACTTACCCTGTACAGGATTAAACCATAATTCAATATTAAATGGTTTAGGCGAATTTGGACTAATAATACCAAAACAATGGCGATAATACTCGTTTACATTGAAATCTGAAGGAAAATCAAACTTTTGTTTTAAGATTTCCATATCAGTCAACCTGTCCAACCCAAAAGTCTTTATCTTATTATCCTTTGAATCGTTCCCCACAATGTACCAGCGATGCCCGAATTCTTTAAGTGCATATGGTTCAACAATGCGGTCTGTGAGTTCTTCTTCCCAAAATGAATGATAATTGAACCTCAGCCTTTTCTCATTTCTTATAGCATGTAATACTCCATTCAGGTTTTCTGTGCCCTGCGGTTTGCGCTTTTCAAAATAGATGGCATTTGATAACCTGTCACTCATGTTAAGGGCATTAAAAGTGTCAAAAGCTTCAAGTATGCGCTCATTGATCTCCGGATGCTCATCATCGCTGATATAGTAATGTTGCTGTGACCTGTCATATTGAATATCAATCTTATATACTTCTCTGATATCATTAAGATCCCGCTGAAAGGTCCTTTTCGAGATATTGAAATTATATTCTTCCAATTCTGATTGCTGGTCGAGATAATCAGCTATTTCGTCAAAGGTAGCAGGATGTTTTCTGAGTTTTTTAATTATCAGGCTATAGCGGGTGATT
>JAGXGB010000039.1 GCA_024636955.1 Bacteroidales bacterium | reverse complement strand
TTTCTTATGACCAATTTTACTTTTGCTTCAAATCACTCATTTCATATTGTGATTCTTTTCTTCCTTTTACATGTCGAATTCTTGTATAAGCTATTTGACTCCCTCAAAAAGAGTCAAATATCCTTACTCGAATTTTAAAATCTTCTGGTGACTTTAGCGATGGTGTCCACCTCTTCCCATTCCGAACAGAGAAGTTAAGCCCATCAGCGCCAATGGTACTGCCGTTCCGGTGGGAGAGTAGGTCGTCGCCGATCTTATAAAAATAAGGCCGTTCATTAATTTGAACGGCCTTATTTGTTTTTTCGCTGACCAAAATATAGTCTTGTTGTTTTTATCCGAATACCAGCAATTTTTTCATTTTCTTGAACTTTAACTCCTACCACAGACGTGCATAAACAGCACTGTTCCAGGCACTTATTTTGGCTGAAAACTACCCTATTTTTACAAGCAATTATATTTTGTAATACACACTATTACAGATAGTTACATGTCGAAAATATTTGTAAATAATGACATTTCCGTTTAGGGTAAAGTGCTTTTTTTTTGTCTATATAGTATAGATCATTTATTTATCAAACACCTTTCATCAGTACTTGATATTAGTATACATATACTGATTCATAGGGTGTTTTGTTCTTTGACATAATGAACCAATTAATCGCACAGGTTGTGAAATTAGTGCGGTGGGAAAGTATGCCTGTAAACCTAAGAAGAGATAGGTATACTTAATCCTATTGAAACTTTATCTTGTCAGCTACTTTGCTTTTTAACAGGGCTGATAGGTTCGCTATATAACATCATCGCCGGAAATAATTTCTTTCCGGCGATGATGTATTTTTATCAGATAAACCAGTTATTTTATCAGTTTCAATGTTCTTCGGAATCCTTCAGAGTCACTTATCGAAATAAGATATATCCCTTTCGGAAAAGATTTAAGCGGTATATTTAATGAATTAAAACCTTGTTTAATATTTGAGGATATTGTTCTCATTAGCTGGCCGGTAGATGAGAATATAAAAATACTGCACTTTGAGGGCTTTAGTGCAGTTAGATTTATCGTAGCTTCAGATTCATTGACCCGTATTATCCTTATATCTTTTAATAGAACTGATTCAGTTAATGCACCCGGTTGCTCCGCCTCCATCTCCAGCACCATAGTTACAGGAAGATGATCGGAAGCGCGACCCAAAGCTGTTAGTACATCAGGTGGGACTGAAGGGTTTGGAAGGGTAGTAATTGATTGATTAAAGTGATTCCCATCCTGGCCAACCGCTTTATAACTTCCCTGCTTATACCTGATTTTTCTGGAACCTTCCATTATCTCATCTGTGGCAAGGATAAAATCAAATCGATCATCCATACCACCACTTGCCTGGCATCCGCCGGATGATGATACAGATTGAGTGTGGTAAGCTGCAAAGTCAATGTTGTTATTCCACTCACCCGGTGCATTCACTGGATCAAAAAATTGGAATGAGCCAGCAGATGAACTTGTGAAATATTGGTATGAAGGCTCTGTTGATGTATATACGTTGAAATCGCCCATCAAAAGATAGTTGCCGGGCTGGGTATTTGTTTGCAGCCAGTTCATGACATTCGCTGCCATTACTCCACGTGACTGTGCGTCGCTGTTTGAATCACCTGCTTTTAGGTGCGCAACAATACAGTTCAGGAAAATGGTGTCACCAGAGTGAAGTTGGTTTGACTTGTAATAGAGCTTGTATAAATTGATATCCCTTACATTAAGTTGAATTACATGCATGGAGTGTAAAGCCAATTTAGTGCTGTCATAAAACATCATATTAATTATGTCCGATCCAGCTATGTTTGTTGCAAGAGTTCGCTTGTAGTAGGATCGCCCGTCACTGTTCATCACTTCAGTTAATAACCGGTCGTGATAGGCATTCACACTTGACAGTTCGTTAACCGTGAATATGTCAGGCTTCAGATATCCTATTATAGTTCTAAGGTGCCCTTCCTTAGTTATATGATTGTTGTTGACGTTGTTACAATAAGTTGAATAGTTTCCGTAGTTCAAAAGATTATAATGCAATATTCTGAGTGAATCCTGTGCGGATGCTTTCAAGGATATTGCTAGTAATATAAGAAGTGTATATTTCATTAATGATGTTACATTTAAAAGTGCACTTTTCTGGATTAATTCTTAATGCTAATTTGATTCTGCTTATCTTATTGCTTCAAATTGCTTCTAAGTTAAAGACTATCAATTTGCATACCTGTCTGACCTTATTTCTCTTAGCTGGATTCAGTGGCAATAATAAGGCTTTTTTTTGGAGTACATGCTTTAATGGTGCTCAATTACTAATCAAATCATGATTATGTACAAAGGTGTGAAGGTGCTGTTTCTCAAATGCTATGACAGCGCAAACCAGCTAAATATTTGTGGACTTAATGGGTTCCATGGCAGCGCTAATGAGCTACGATAATTGTGGGATTTTACTACAGTTTCAATAGCAGCACAAATCAGCTAATTGAAGGAATTTAGTTGCAGCTTCAATGGCGGCATGAATCAGCTAGGACATATGAGTGATCTTACTGCGTTTCAAGGGCAGTGCTAATGAGCTACGATTTGTGAGGGATCTTACTTCAGTTTCAATTGCACAAATCGCTTCAGCACGACAGCCCTTTGTTTTATGAACAGCATTACTTGCGCACTTTTTTCAAGAAGTCCTCAACTTCTTTTACTCCGCCCTGATAAACAAGGTAACCATTGTACGGTTCACGGTCAGTGATTTCGTCATTGATTGGAGTTAGCATCAACTTCTTAACTTCTTCCGGGTCATTAGTCTGGCCTAAAGCCCAGCCAAGTTTGATGTAGGCAGCCTCGGGGAGCATATTGGCAGCAGGGATAATGCCTTTAGCCATGAGGTCGCGGCCTGTGTCATACACAAACATGTGCACATAACCCCAAAGTGTTTGAACAGTCATGTACATGTGTACTCCGGCTGCATGGGCACGCTCAATTGCAGGGTATAGCGGCTTGTTTACATGCCCTAAACCTGTACCCGCAATCACAATACCCTTGTATCCATTTTCTACTAATGAATCAATGATATCAGGCTGCATGTTGGGGTAGTAATATATAATTGCAACTTTCTCTTCGAAGTATGGCAGGATAGTGACTTTTTTATCCTTCCGGCGATGGTTGTATTCTGTTTTTATTGGAACTACACCTTTCCTGGTAACTGTTGCCAAAGGAGTATCACCAATAGTCCTGAACGTTGAACGGTAAGATGAATGCATTTTTCTAACCCTGGTGCCTCTGTGAAGGAAACCATATTCGTCACTTGTAGGCCCAAACATACACACCATAACCTCAGCTATGTCGCCATGACCAGCTGCAGTGCAAGCGTGCATAAGATTTAATGCAGCATCAGAACTTGGCCTGTCAGATGATCTCTGTGAACCAACCAGCACAATAGGCACCGGTGAATTTTGCACCATATAGGTTAGAGCTGCTGCCGTGTGATGTAAAGTGTCAGTGCCATGTCCGATTACTATTCCTTCAACACCGTTTTCAATTTCCTTACCTATTGCAATAGCTAATTTCTTGTAATTATCAGGAGCCATGTTTTCGCTGAATACAGCAAACACTTTTTCAGTAGTAAGATTACAGATTTCGGCAAGCTCAGGTACTGCACCATACAATTCACCAGGTGAAAATGCCGGGATAACGGCCCCTGTGCGGTAATCAAGTCTTGAAGCGATTGTTCCGCCTGTACCAATCAGTTTTACTTTTGGGAGTCCCTGTGTGTATGGAAATTCTTTTTCCGGAATCTTGTAGTTTGCCTTTTTGTAACCGGTTTCTTTCATTCCGGTAACAGTCATCACATCAACTCCAACATTGTATCCGGTAACTATTTTCATTACAATGTGTTTGTCATCGTCGTTCTCACTACGTGGGAGTATGGTGCCGGTAAAGACTCCCCTAGTTGTATGAACTTCTGCTTGTCCCCAAACCCTGACATTAAATCGTTTTAGCAAATTAAGCGCATCGCCTTTATAACCTTGGAATATATCGTCTGACATTACTTGAGTTTTTCAGTTGTTATTGAATCAGTTTATAAAGTTCAATTAAGCTAATATTGCCAATAGCCAGGTATCTCAATTGCCCCATAATCCATTCTTTCTCATTTGAAGGCTCATCGGATTTCTTTATCTCAGCAAACTTTTTTCTTAAGTAAGGCACTTTTGCAAGAATATCATCAGGTGTGATCCGCTTAAACTTAATGCTTTCAAGTATAGAAGGAAAGTCAATTTTTGGATGCTCATAAACTACCGGCAGCATTCGCCATGCAAGTTCAGGAGTTAGTTTCTGATCTTTCAGGAATTTCAATAGAGCATATATAATCTTATAATTAAACTCAGCTACCGGTTTAATCTGCCCCTCTGCATATTTGAGTTTATGGCCAAATAGTGTAGTAACAAAAACAGGATCGTATTGAAGTTCTTTGACTATCCTTTCAATTAATGGGAAAAGGTCTTTTTTGAAGATGTATGTATAAGTATCTTGTGGCGCGCCCCAGCTTTTAAGGATATGATATCTTTCAATCACTTCCTGTGGAACGGTCTTACTTAGTTCTTCAATATACGAGTCTTCAAGAGGAATAGGTGCAGAATCAGTATCAGGATACATTCTGTCAGCACCGGGTAAAACCCTTTCAAATATTGTAGTACCGTCTTCGAATGATTTGCGGGTTTCAGGTGGTATTCCACTCATTGCCATTAAGCAACGTTCTTCAATAGTTTCGAGGGCAGTTTTAACATCTTCTGCAGGTCCCCAGAATATGATTTGGGCATCTTCTTCCTTAGCCTTTAGTATTGATCTGATTGCATCAGTATCTTTTTCACTAAGAGGTTGCTCAAACTCCTCACTGTGAATCATATTTGGAAGCTCAAGGCAAGCAATTACTTTAAGTCTTTCACTAATCTCATTTCCAAACATCTTACCGGGCTGTGTAAAATGGCTAAGTGCACCTTTGAAATTAGGTAGGTTAACAGCTACAATAATATATTGATTAGCGTTAGCTTCTTTAAGTGGCGCGTACTGGAATTTAAAATCATGATAATCAAGCCGGCTGTGACTAATTTTCCAGCTACCAGCTTTTAATCCGCGTGAAACCAATTCATCACGCAACAATAAAAGCGACCACTGGCGGAAGCACTCAATATGTGTAAGTTCCGGTATCCAGCGAGTATGAGCTACACCCTTTATTTCAACACGTGTGCCGCCTTTACAGCTAACATTTACATCCTGCCGCCCTGCACCAATGCCGGTTCTAACTTTTCCGGTGCTCCTGTTCAGGAATCGAATATAATCACAGGTTTCTTTAACTTCATCCGGATTTACCATATCAGGGTAAGTCACAGTTTCAATCAATGGCATTCCAAGCCTGTCAGTCCTGTAAATCCTTGTATGTCCAATATCTGACACTTCCCGGCATGAATCCTCTTCAAGACTCAGCTGTATTAACCTAATATTCTTCTTTGGTAAGTTAAGCATACCCTCAACCCCTATAATTGCGGTTCGTTGAAAACCTGTAGGTATACTTCCATCAAGATATTGCTTGCGGGTGATATGCACTTCACCCACAATATTCAGTTTCGACAATAGAGAGATCTCAATTGCTATCTGCAATGCTTCACGATTAACAGGAAAAGGTGGAGTATCATCAACCTCATATGTGCAGGTGGTTTCATTCTTAAGCCTGTATACTATATTTTTGCGGGTTTTAAACTCCATCAAAGCTGTTCCGTCATACTCGCCTAATTCACTGAGTGTAGGACGCATATGGCGAATTACCTCAGCGTCATATACATCAGGTTTCTGGTAAATACCAGCCGGGCAGTGGCAAAACAGTTTTTCTTTCGTCTTTAATTGCTGATGCACTTCCAGCCCTGACATGAAGCCAATACGATCATAGTCATCTTGCGTTGCTTCCGAGCGTTCAACATAGCCGGCTTGCTTGCGCGTTTTATTGTAATTCTCTGATGGATTGAAACTTAGAGTCATTGCAGTTCCTTTTTTAATAGTCCTCAAACCTACATTATTTTTTTTAATCTGCAAAGGATTGTTCCATCCCTTAAAAACCTAATTTTGCAAATCTTATGCAAGAGGACCAGAAGCAGCAACAGGATTTAAGTACCACATTGCCTTACGTATGGCAAGAGGACTCAATTGTTAGCAATGACAGTACTTTTGATCATTACCACGCTGATAGTATTTATCCTGTTGCCATCACTAAAGATTCAGTTCTTGAATTAAGGGATATATTAGTTCCCCAGCAACAAAAAAAGCTTATAGATACATTAGATATAAGGCCTTCAATATTTTTTCCGTTTAAAGAAAAACCCATTGAAATCAATCCTAAACTTCGATATGAAGCAAATTACGACTGGTTAACAGGGCTATTTATTTTGTGCCTGATAATTCTAACCTGGGTTAAGTACGAGAGCGGAAGACGAGTAACGCAAATATTCAAGGCTGTTTTTGCCAGGCATAACATGAACCAGTTGCTCCGGGATGGAGATATTATTCATGAAAGAATCACGCCAGGTTTAATGTTCCTGTATCTTATAAGTATTTCAACTCTGGCCTTGTTACTTATTGTGCATTATGATGTTAGCATTCCGTTGACCGATAATGCTTTTCTTATTTTTTCACTTTTAGCAAGTGTGATTTTCATACTATGGATAGTGAAACTTATTACCATTAAAGTCAGTGGAATAATCTTCAGAACAAGGGCTGAGTCAAATGAATATCTAATTACAAATCTCCTGTATAATGTAACTACCGGAATGGTAGCTTTCCCCTTTATTTTGATCGGCCATTATGCAGAAAATCAGATAAGTATACTAATTGCATTGGCCATTTTAGCTCTTGGCATGATTGCACGATTTATAAGAAGTATTTTTGTTGGTTTATCAGCGCAATCGTTTCCGGTTGTCTATATTTTTTTGTATCTTTGCACCCTCGAAATTTTACCAATTCTTGTATTATACAAGTTGCTTGCGAACTAAGTTTTACAAGGCTTTGAAATGAATTTCTGAAAGAACAGTTGAACACTAAACCTGACAGCTTTGAAGATTAAGAACATTTTAATTTCACAACCGCGACCTGTTGAACTGGAAAAGTCTCCTTACAATGAGCTAATCAAGAAACATAATGTTTCCATTGACTTCCATAAATTCTTTAGAATAGAAGGCTATAGCTCAATTGATTTTCGCAAGGAAAGCAAAATCAGACTTACTGATCATACGGCAATAATCCTAACCAGTAAAAATGGTGTTGACCACTATTTCCGCCTGGCCAATGATTTGAGAATTGAAACTCCCGACAGTATGAAGTATTTCTGCTCCACTGAGTCAATTGCTTTCTATCTTCAGAAGTACATCCAGTTCAGGAAACGTAGGATATTTTGGGCACAAAACAGCGGCAGTGATCTTATAGATCTTATAAAGAGGCATAAAACAGAGAAATATCTGGTGCCATGCAGTGAAGAACATAATAATGAACTTTCTGATATCCTTGATGCCAACAAAATAACTTATGTTAAGGCTACGATGTATCGCACGGTTGCTGAAGATATGTCCTTCCTGAAACCTGATAAATATGATATGTTTGTCTTCTTTAGTCCGGCTGGAATAAAGTCATTATACAAGAATTTCCCTGATTTCGTGCAGGGTGAAAAGGCTATTGCAGTATCTGGAGCCTCTACCGCCATGGCTGCCCGTGAAGCTGGGTTAAATATCACAATTGAAGGACCGAATGCTGTTGCACCCTCTATGGCGAAAGCTATAGAAATGTATATATCAAACAATAATAAAGCAAAATAGCCGCTGCTTTCACAGTTACCCTAAATGGGAAAACATGCCAAAATTTAAGAAGGCTGAACGATTATGCAATTCTATCGACATTAATCACCTGTTTAGTGTTGGACAAACAATTTCCCAATATCCTATAAAAATTAAGTGGTTACCTGCACAGTGTGACAACAACGTGCAGTTAAAGGTTGTTATATCTGTATCAAAGCACAGATTTAAAAGGGCAGTTGACAGGAACAGGATTAAAAGAGTCATGCGCGAGTGTTTCAGGCTTAACAAGCATATACTTCAGCAAGTACTTGAAACCCGGCAATGTTACCTCGCACTTATTTATACGGGCAAAGAAATAGCGGATTTTACGACATTAGAACCTATAATAATTGGACTTTTTCACCGTTTAACTAAGGAATATGAAAAGCTTGCTGGCTAAGTTTTTTATTGTTGTAATTCGTTTTTATCAATTGGCTATTTCACCGTATTTGCCTCCATCATGCAGGTACTCACCTACTTGTTCTGTTTATGGAGTCGAAGCTCTTAAAAAATATGGCCCTTTTAAAGGAGGATGGTTAACAATAAAAAGAATAGCTTCTTGTCATCCATGGGGTGGGAGCGGTTATGATCCAGTACCATGATTAAACTAAACATTACCACTATGAGATCAATTAAACTAATATTAGCCTTAATAATAGGATTACAACTCAACTTGTCGTCACAAGTGTTGAACTCGTCAGCGTTTGAAATCTCCAAGAACCTTGACATTTTAACCACAGTTTATAAGGAACTGAATAATAATTATGTTGACGACGTAAACTACGGCGACCTTATGAAAACAGGCATTGATGCAATGCTTGATAAGCTAGATCCTTATACAGTTTTTATTTCTGAGGCTGAGATTGAAGATTATACCTTCATGACCACCGGTCAGTATGGTGGAATTGGTGCCTTAATACATAAGCAAGGTAATATGGTTGTCATCTCTGAGCCGTATGAAAACTCTCCGGCATATAAAGCCGGACTGCTTGCGGGTGATAGGATCTTAAAGATAAATGATAAGGATGCAACCAATAAGTCAGTAAGTGATGTAAGTCTTCTACTTAAAGGGCAGCCCGGTACAAAATTAAACCTGCTAATTAACAGGGACGGTATGGATATGGAAAGAAAAGTAACTCGTGAGAATGTTTCTATACCCAATGTTGCGTATTATTCTATCCTTGATGATGGAACAGGATACATTAAACTAACCGGTTTTACTCAGAATTCAGCAAAAGAAGTAAAAGATGCTCTATTGAAGCTCAAAGAAAACGGAAATTTAAACGGTCTTATCCTTGACCTTCGTGATAATGGTGGAGGACTTCTTAATGAAGCTGTGACCATTACCAATCTTTTTGTCAAAAAGGGTGAAATGGTAGTAAGCACAAAAGGCAGAACCCCTGATCGTAATAAGTCATATAAAACCTTATCGCAACCAATTGAACCAAACCTGCCACTGGTAGTACTGGTTAATGGTATGAGTGCATCAGCATCAGAAATTGTGGCAGGTGCAATTCAGGATCTTGATAGGGGGGTTGTTATTGGCGATCGCACCTTTGGCAAGGGATTGGTACAAAACATTGTTCCTCTGTCATACAATACCCAAATGAAAGTTACTGTTGCCAAGTATTACATACCAAGCGGCCGTTGTATACAATCAGTTGATTATGCACACCGCGACAGCCTCGGACGATCTGTAAGTATTCCTGATTCCCTCACTAATCCTTTCAAAACTAAGGGAGGACGCACAGTTTATGATGGTGCAGGTATAACACCGGATATTAAAATTGAACAACCTCTGTTAAGTAATATCTCTTTAAGCTTGCTCAGCAAGTATTTATTCTTTGAATATGCAAATAAGTTCAAACGAGGCCATGATTCAATACCTGCTGCCAGGAACTTTGAGATCTCTGACAAAATGTATTCTGATTTTGTAGAATGGCTTGAAGATAAGGACTACGATTATATAAGCAGAAGCGAAAGAATGCTTGCCGATTTAAAGAAAACAGCCGAAACCGAAAAGTATTATGAAGAGCTGGAAAATGAATTTGAATTGCTTGAATCGAAAATGATACACAATAAACTCGCTGATCTTGAAAAATTCAGGCCTGAGATTGAAAGGATATTGAAGAATGAAATAGTTGCCCGATATTATAATCAGAAGGGTAGGGTTGAGGCCGCAATTACTGATGATATTGAAGTTAAAGCAGCACGTGAATTACTTAAAGATTCCAAGAAATACTCTAGTATACTAGATGGTAGTTATATAGTGAGTATGACGAAATCATAAATAACCGAATGAAAGAATCAGGGAATGTGCTTACCATGATTCAAAGCAAATCTATCCTGGGCGATGTTTCAACCTGGATGTTTTATGTAATGATACTGTTAGCAGTGAGTATGCCTCTTTCTGAATTCGGAATGAGCATATCGCAATTCCTCCTTTTAGGCCTCTGGATATATGAGGGTGCTGATTTTAAAGGTTCATCTCATAGCAACAGCTCACGGTTCATTAAACATTTTAAAACTGTTGGTAATAATGTAGCAGGTAAGTTCCGTAGGGTTTTTCGTAACCACGTACTCCTGGTTTTTCTCTCGATTTATATTATCCACATTATCGGCATTCTGCACACCAGTGATTACAACTACGCATTAAAGGATCTGAGGGTTAAACTTCCATTATTGAGCCTACCAATATTGCTGGCAACTTCCTCAGCCATTGGCTTCAAGAAGTTCAATTCCTTGTTGATATTCTTTTGCATTTCCGTTATTGCCGGTAGTCTGGTAAGCCTTTATGTGAAGTTTACGCAAAACATAAGTGATCCACGGGAGATGAGTGTTTTTATTTCTCATATTCGCTTTGGCTTATTAATTTGCCTAACTATTTTTATTTTACTAAATTTCCTTATCCGTCGAATCTATAGTAATCTATTTGCTAATTTAGCTATCCTTTTAGGTGTACTTTGGCTTGTAGCTTTTCTGTTTATATTGAAATCATTAACCGGCATTATTATAACCGGCGTTATTTTAGCATCCCTATCATTTGTCTTTATTTTCAGGCATCGAATATTCTCAATACCAGCGCTCATTATCTTGTTCAGCATAATAGCAGGAACATGGTTTTATGTGAACAAGGTATATAAGCAAATCACTGTTGCCCAAAGCATTAACCATAGTAGCATGGATAAATATACTCCGGCAGGTAATGTGTATGTTCATGATACTGTATCATACGGCATTGAATACGGCGCTCATGTTGGGATGTATCTTTCAGTACCTGAATTGAGGGAGAGCTGGAATAGCAGGAGTGAATTAGATTACGACGGAACTGATAAAAGAGGCCAGGTGTTGAGCTATACATTGATCCGCTATTTACATTCAAAAGGCTTAAGAAAAGATGCTGCTTCTGTAAATCAGCTAACTCATGATGACATACAGAGTATAGAAAATGGAGTTGCCAATGCCAATTATCTAAATAGTTTCGACATTAGGGCGCGAGTTGAACAGATACTATTAGGTTACCGATCATACAAATATCATAACAACCCTAATGCTTCTTCCTTAATGCAACGAATTGAATATTGGAAAACGGCAATATACCTTGTTAAAGATAAGCCAGTATTTGGACATGGTACCGGTGATATGCAGCGCGTTTTTGAGCATGCTTATGTTGTAACCAACTCAAATCTTGAGCCGGTGTACAGGCATCGTGCACACAACCAATTCCTGGCAATAGCTGTTGCATTTGGTGTTGTAGGATTAATAATTTTTTTGTATGCCCTGTTTTACCCCCCTTTAATGCTTGGAAAATTTAATAATTACTACTACTTTGTCTTTTTCATTATTGCATTTATTTCATTCCTGTCCGAAGATACTCTTGAAACACAGGCTGGAGTTACATTCTTTGCGTTTTTTAGTGCACTTTTTCTATTTAGCATAAGAAAAGAAGTTGATGAAAAATCTACACTTTCGTCCTTTAAGATTTAAAATAGTTAGCTTTGTCTTCTATTGTGAATAAATTTTCTAATCCATTGTAATGTCAGCTATGAATGAAAAAGAATTAACCATAAGATATCAGGAGTATAATTCAGTTCAGGAACTTGACAGTGATCATCAACAGTTACTAAAAATTGCTTCTAATGCTTGTTTGAACGCTTATGCGCCCTATTCAGGTTTTAAAGTTGGGGCGGTTGTTAAGTGTGACGATGGACGTACTTTCACCGGAAACAACCAGGAAAATGCGGCTTATCCCTCAGGTATGTGCGCTGAACGGGTAGCAATCTTTTCAGCAATGGCTGATAATATGGACACAAGGATCAGGCAAATTGCAATTGCAATTAAAACTATAAATGGCAATTCAATGGTGCCTGTTGCGCCATGTGGTGCATGCCGACAGGTTATAGCTGAATATGAGCACAAGCAAGGTTCTCCAATTGAGTTAATGTTTACTTCTGAATCAGGACGGACCATTATATTGAATGGCATAAATTCACTCCTTCCCTTTGTCTTTAATTCCGATTATCTTCCTTAAAACATTCTAAAATGAAAGTAAAAATACTGGCCTTTATTATATTTATAATGTTAACAGCAATGCTCGGAGATATCAGGGCATATAGAATCTATGATAAAAAGGGCGGTAAGTCTGATTTCAAGGAGCTGTTAAATAAGGCAACTGATGCTGATGTTGTTCTCTTCGGTGAACTGCATAATAATCCAATAAACCATTGGCTGCAACTTGAACTTTCAAAAGCTTTGTATAATAAGGTAGGAAACAGACTTATAATGGGAGCTGAAATGTTTGAGTCAGACAATTCACTAATTATAGATGAGTACCTTAAAGGGGATGTTAAAGACAGGAATTTTGAAGCCGAAGCACGCCTATGGCCTAATTACAAAACTGATTACAAACCACTCCTGGTTTTTGCCCGCGACAGTAGTATTCGCTTTGTGGCGACTAACATTCCACGTCGTTACGCATCACTGGTTAGTCGTGATGGCTTTGAAGGACTCGATAAACTATCCCCTGAAGCAAAAGAATTAATAGCCCCACTTCCTGTAAGTTACGACCCTGAACTGTCAGGATATAAGGAAATGCTAACAATGATGGAAGGAAGTGGTCATGCCAACGATAATCTCCCTAAAGCACAAGCTATCAAAGATGCTACAATGGCTCACTTTATCCTTAAAAATTTAAAGTCAGGTGATATCTTTATCCATTTTCACGGCACTTACCATTCGGATGACTTTCAAGGAATTATGTGGTATCTCCTTCAGCAAAAGCCTGATTTGAAAATTTTAACCATCAGTTCAACAGAACAAGATGAAACTGATGAACTTGAGGAGGAGTATAAGGGAAAAGCTGATTATATAATTGTTACACCTTCATCACTGACAAAAACACATTAAGTTATTCCTAATCAGTATTGGTTGTTGTTTTACTCCCTATATCTCCACTATAGAGGAAGGAGTTAAAGGGAGTATGGTTTGTTGTTATTTTTCTTGAATCTCCACCCTAAAGGACGGAGTTAATGGTATTGTTCCTTGAACACCTTGAACCACCTTGAAATACTTTGAATCACCCTGAACAACATTGAATAACATTGAACAACATTGAACAATATTGAACTATCTTGAACCACTTTTGAACCCGCGCAGCACTATATTACAAACGTATAATTCAAATTGATCAAAAAGTTCCAGATTGTGACGATGCAGATGGCTACTAATTTAGCCAGGTAGAAGTTTGTTTTTGTTTTTGATACCAGAAGGTAGATAACGAGGGTGTTGATTAGAAGGCCTATAAGTGCAATTCCTAAAAAACGACCATATTCCAGTGCAATTTCCGGATTGTTACTTCTGAACGTCCATATACGGTTAAGGTAGTAGTTGCTGCTTGCTGCAATGGTGAACCCTATTGCATTAGCTATGTATTTCTGTACTTTAAATTTCTCTTTAAATAAATAAGTGAATCCAAAATCAACAATTACCCCTGAGAATCCAACTACGCCGAATTTCACGAATTTAAGAGCAGTTTCAGCAGAAAGTATATTTACCATAGAAGAATTAGAAATTTGAGCTGCTCAATATTTATAATTGAATGATAAGAATTTCTTGTGCGCCATTCCTGAGGATTTCAACATTCACTGTATCGCCAGGCTTTAACTTACTTAACCTACTCATATAATCATAAATATTAGCCACCTTCATTCCATTTATTGCTGTTATTATATCACCTTTCATCATTCCGGCTTTAGCTGCCGGAGCATCTTTGCGTGTACCTTCAACCTTCATGCCACCTGAAGTTTCAGCACCCGATACATCTGGCATAATGCCTAAAGTAACTTTAAGGTTGCGGCCATAATGACCCGCTTCTCGCTTAGCTCCTGCCTCGGCAAATATAGGGGCTTCTTTTAAATTACCAAATGTACTTACCAGATCAGCAGTAAAATCCGTTATTGCCGTTTGTCCGACATAGTTAAGTTTTTCAGGGCTGTCAAGCGGAGTATGGTAATCGGTATGTACTCCTGTACTTAAGAACAATACCGGAATTCCTGCAGTATAGAAAGCAGCATGGTCAGAAGGGCCATAGCCATCAGGAACTCTTTTTATGCTGAATATCCTGTTTTTCTCAACTATATTTAATATCGAATCGGTAATATTGGAAGTGCCCGTTCCTGAGATACTGATGGATGGCTCTGATTCGTCTTTCAACCTGCCAATCATATCCAGGTTAATCATTGCCTTTATTGAATTTACAGGTACAGGTGAATGATCAATAAAATACCTGGCTCCTATTATACCCATTTCTTCAGCTCCGAATGATGCAAAAATAATACTGCGTGAAAGTCTGTTTGAAGGAATCGAGAAATACCGTGCAAGCTCAATTAAGGAAGCCACGCCTGATGCATTATCATCAGCACCACCGTGAACAGCACTCTCATCAGGTACCCGTGATCCTGAACCGCTACCGCCCATACCAAGATGATCATAGTGAGCACCTATTACAATGTACTCATCTTTTAAATCAGGATCAGATCCCTGAATCATTGCACCAATATTGCGCGACACCGCTTTTTCCCTTTGAATCTGCGTGATAGCTTTTACTGTTGTAGGCGCATAAAATGATATCGACTTTTTAGTACTGATCATTTGCTTTTCAAGGGAGTCAATTGATTTAACCTGCAAATTTAATATGTCGGCAGCAAGTCTGCGTGTAATGCTTATAACTGGAAGCCCGGCATCAGATACTGATTTATCAAAGGCAATATCTACAGGCTGGTCGGCTCTGTCAATGGAAGATGGAGAAACCAGTAGAACACCTGCTGCTCCTCTATCTTTAGCATTCAATGCTTTAGCCCGGTCTGACGCCATAGGAATAAATGCGCTTGATGGATTATCGGGTTCAGGGTCACCACGTATGAGGAGGACCCATTTTGACTTAATGTCAAGCATTTTATAATCGTCCCATAAAAGTGAATCACTTTTACCCTCAATACCAAAGCCTGCAAACACTACCTGTGCTTCGAGGGAGTCAGATGTTGAGAATGAAAAGGGCTGAAAATCTTTACCCGCTTCATACTCTTTACCAACGACAACAAATTTGTTTAACTCGCCAGCACTCACTTCGGTAACTAGTGTAAAGTACTGAAAACTATTTTTGAACAACGGTTCAAGGCCGGCATTCATGAATTTTTCCTTGATATACACAGCGGCTAATGAATCACCTTCTGTGCCTGCTTGCCTGCCTTTTAGTTCAGGTGAAGCCAAATAGAACACATGCTTCTTTAGTGAATCAACTGATGTTGACCCCTGACTAAACCCGGAAGTTGAAACTAATAATAGAAATATAAGGAGGTATATTGTCTTCTCTTTCATCTTGAACCATAATATAGTAAGTAAGCAAAGATATAAAAAATTGCAAACATCACCTTTACAGTAAGGTAATAACATTCACCTTCTCCTTGCTTGTACTGAGCTCAGTCGAAGTAATAGAAGGCCGGTATGAGATGACCCAATGCTACATTAACAAGGAGAGGATAATTTCAGATGTCTAATGAATGGAAGAAATTTGTGAAATCCTTTACAGGATATTATTAATTGAGCTGGAATTCTTTCTTTAACTGCTCAACCCACTTAGTTATTCTTTCCTCGGTTAATTCAGGTTGGCTATCTTCATCTATAGCGAGACCAACAAATTTACCATCCATCTCAGCGGTAGAATAGTAGAATGAATAACCTTGAGTTGGCCAAAAACCTACTACGTTCTCTTTTACAGGGAGTCGGCAAAAAACAGTGCCCATTCCATCAACGAAACTTTCAGGATACTCTATCTGGTCGCCTAAACCGAAGAGAGCAACTTTCTTTTTATTCAAATCCGCCTCAGCTAATACATCGATGAATCGTTCCCAATCCTGATGCATTTCACCAATACCCCAGGCCGAAGTACCTAAGATCAAATATTTATATTTCTCAAGATCCTCACGGGTAGCCTCGTTGACGTTGTGTAGTGAAACAAGTCCGGCGCCGAAATGATCTCTTATTGTTTTTGCTGCTTTATAGGTACTTCCTTTGAGGCTTCCTCCGTAAAAAATTCCAATTTTTGCCATTTCAAGTATACGTTATAGTCTGAATTTGTAATAATGAGGCTGCAAATATAAACTCAATCACCAAAACAATGCAATATTATTATTGTTTATTTTATCCTTCTGATATACACTCTGTTAATCTAAACCTCAACAAGCCTAAATACGAGCCATATTAACCTGAAAAGTGCTTTTAAGTTCACAGGAATTTCATTTTTCATTACCACTCATAATGTAGCGAAGTCGGATAAATCAATTTAGTACCTTTGCACACGTTTTCTATAACCCTAATAACCAAACCTATGAGAAAGCTTTTTTTCATGATAGTTACTCTTGCTTTGATTTTTCCTGAGTTTTCTTTAAAAGCACAGGAATCTGATATGATAGTCAAGGATTCAATTACCGGTAATGATATTTTATATGGTGCTACTACCAGGGAAGGATTAAGTAATATTGGCACATGGTTTACTGAGGAGTACCAGATATACACACCTGATCAGACCGCTATTGACCTGCTTAAAGATAACGTTGACAAGTTGCCGCATCTATTTATTGTTTTAGGTACCTGGTGTGGCGATAGTAAAGAGCATGTTCCCCATTTTTACAAAATAGCCGATATGATTGGTTATCCGGAGGAAAAGATCTTTATGGTGTCAGTTGACAGAAAGAAAACAGGTGGCGATTTTTGTCTTGCTGATTTTGAAATTACATTGGTGCCAACATTCATTTTCACTCAAAAAGGCGAAGAAATTGGAAGAATTATTGAAACGCCTATTATCTCGCTTGAGCAGGATTTAGTCAATATTCTGAATCTTAAGTGATAGCCTGATGATAGTTTTCGAGAAGATTTTTGACGTACAAAGCTATGTCGCAAATAAGCGTTCGGAAGGATTAACTGTTGGGTTTGTTCCTACAATGGGTGCCTTGCACGAAGGTCATATATCACTTGTTGAAAGATCGGTTACAGAGAACAACCTGACCATAGTGAGCATTTTTGTTAACCCTATTCAGTTTAACAATCCTGATGACCTGGCAAAATATCCGAGGGTGCTTGATAAAGATCTTGGCATGCTTGAACAGGCAGGAGTAGATGCTGTATTTGTTCCTGATACTAAGGAAATGTACCCTGAACCTGTGACCAGGCATTATGAATTCGGCTCTCTGGCTGAAGTTATGGAGGGGGCTTTTCGTCCGGGGCACTTTAATGGTGTTGCAATTGTAGTGCATAAATTGTTTGATATTGTATCACCCCATAGAGCATACTTCGGTGAGAAGGATTATCAACAACTAATGATCATTAAAGCAATGGTTAATAATTTACAGCTTCCCGTAAAGATCATAGCC
>JAGXGB010000038.1 GCA_024636955.1 Bacteroidales bacterium | reverse complement strand
ACAATCCCTACTTTAGCCTTTAGCCCTTAGCCTTTAGCCTTTAGCCTTATTAAGCTACAGTCGCACTTCCCATAAAAACGCTATTGGAAACCTGGTCGCGGCTGTTCACTTCGGTGAGGCCGGCTTTCAGGAAGAACCCTATGGCGTTTACGGTGCGTGATGCCCAGTTTTCTGACAGTGTGAGGGTTGCAGTCTCATCCATACGTGAGTAGCCACTGAAGTGCATCACTTCGCCGGTTGCAGTATCGATGACAGCAATCATCAGGTTGTCGTCCTCAAAAGCGTCAACGTTGTTGGTGTTGTCGGCCCAGTCAACCTGCAGTGTGTTGCCCACAGTGGATGACATCAAAGCACCTTCTACCGGCAACAGGTTACCCATTGCCAGGGTTGCTTGTGAGAGTTCGAGCTTGAGCTCGGGAAATGTGCCTGTGATGGCCTCTGGGAGGTTGAACTTCATCGCGCTGTTGAATGCGGTGAGCGTGGCGTCAGCTGCACCAAAACCAAGCTTTACCAGCTTGCTGTTTGCTTTAACGAATGCTGAAACCAGTTTCCACTTCATACGCTGGATCTGTTGCGGAATAGTGTTGGCATCAGTGTGTGATGCTGCACGAATGCGCATTATGCACCTTCCTTTCCAAAACGAACCGATAACATTACCTACCCGTCCGCTGTAAGGACCATAGATGCCCTGTTTGTATGTACCCATAATTGGTTTGGTTTTATGAAACCGGCTGAATTACCGGTGACATATACTTCCTATCAATTTTGATACAATTGTGCCACATTTTTGAAATTGTCCACTGTTGTCTACCTCATGGCAGTCTTTGGCAGAAAAAAGCATGACACTGGAACTGCCAGAGGGTGGACAACTGTGGACAAGTAACTGACAGAGGGTGGACAACTGTGGACATCGTGGCAGAAAATGCAAATCTAATTGTTATATAAATGATATTTGTTAGTACTGAAAAACAGTTACTGTTACATCTAAAAGGCCCATAAGTACTGTATTTCAGCTTTTCACCGATTTTTAATTATTTGATTATCAGCTAGCTAAAAATTAGTCTTTTTTTTAAAATTAATTACTTACTAATTTAGACAATTATAGCGAATTACTCAAATACATATTGTAGTAAATACTAAAGTGAATGGAAGATAATGCTATTCCCAATAACGATAATAACGACCTGTTGGATATGGCCATGGAGCTCAAATCAGCAGTCGATGATTTCCGAAAGGCAGTGCATGATGCCCTGAATCAAAGGAGGGAATTATTCAAACTACAAGGTGATAACTTTAATTCCGACAAACTGGTGCTTAGCAGCATCGGAAGACGGAAGTACATCTTTGCCGGTGATAAAAAACAGCCGGTACGAATAAGGGAACCAACATGGATAACTAAGCGTGAAGCAACTAATCTATTGAGAATCTCTGCCAGAACGCTAAGTCGATACCGGGAAAAAAAACTTATTTCATTTAAAATGGTGAATGGCGCCTACAGATATCATCTTGATGAGCTGATGGCGTTTGAGGGAAACACCAAACCTAACAATGACAAAACCAACTATCGTATATGAAATACCCCATAAATTTCCATGAAATTAAAGAGATAATATCTTCATGCCCCGGGCCTGAAAACCATAAACTAACCGTAGTTAACTATTGCACTGATAATTGCGATGCAGTGCCTGATGATTCGTTTGCCTACTGGTTTCTTAATTATTGCCCATATGAGATTAAAGTTCTTGTATTGCAAAAGGCTTTTCATCTGGAACAACAAAAGCTGGATCGTTCTATTAAACAGACAACATTTGAAATTCAGAAAAATGAAACTTATCTCCAGTTAGATATTATTTGCAGACGGGCTGACTTTGAAGAAGTTATCCGACAGTTGATTGACCTGAAAATTCTCAATGCATTTGGCAAGCTTATTCAAACAAAAGGCAACAAGAAAATACTAATCGGAGTCATACTCCTCCTCTGTAAATATGGTTATTTCAAGACAATGCTCAGTATGAATACCAGGGTTACAAAAAATGCCATAGTTGAATTTGTCAGTGAAAAATTTGATGCAGGCGATATGCAACAATTCAAGCGGATTGCTGTAAGAGAACAGTATATGAACGCAGCCCTGGCTAAAGTGGAATGCATAAAACGAATTGAAGATAAACGTAATAAGTATCAATCATGAACTACATACAAGAAATCAACAACTTTTACGATTGGATGGAAACGCATAACCCCATCTCAAAAAACGCCATCAGCCTGTGGTATGCGCTTATGCATGTTAACAACAAGGCATTGTGGGCCAAAAGTTTCACAACATCGCTCAGCACGCTCGAGCTTAAAACCGGCATCAAAATCAGTGAAATCTACAAAGCCCGCAATGAACTATACCAATGTGGCCTCATCAACTGGCGGCAACGCGGCAGTAAACTCAGCGCCGCGTACTCCATCTACTCCATTTCCCACATAGTTGCTGCCGAACGCGCCGCCTCCAACGCCGATCCTATTGGCGATGATTTTGATGAGATGTTTGGTGGTGATCCCGACGACTCCGACTCACCAGATACAGGGCAAAATGGTAACACATCCGGTAACGCATCCAATAACCCATCCGGAAACGAAAGCAGTAATTCAAGCGGTACTGATGCAGTGAGCATTAGTAAACAAAACGAAACTAAAGAAAACAAAACTATACTAAACATTGATGAAGATGAAGAATCTTCATTGTCATTTGCAAATGATCATGAAGAAGAAAAATCTTCATTATCATCTGCAGATGACGTGAAGGAAAGAAAAAAAAATAGGATTGATGTTTTGAAATTTTTCAAGGAATACAACCGGTTGTGCATCAGACTGCCCAGGGCCAAAAAAATTACCACTAAGCGAAAGGCGCATGTTCAGGCCAGGCTCGACGAGTATGGCGCCGCCGATGTGCTAAAAATGCTGGAATTGGCCGGTGAATCAGATTTCCTTGCCGGATGCAACAAAAACGGTTGGAATGCAAACTTCGACTGGCTTTTTCTGCCCTCCAACTTTCTGAAAGTGCTCGAAAATCAGTATGCCAACAATCCTGTAACCGGCGCACCCTCTCAACAATCGACCAATGGCTATCCATACCACCAAAACAACCGTGGCGGCATTGAAAACTACTTAGGCAAACCTTCGCATCTTGAGATCATTGAGCAAACTTATCAAGCACTACTGAACGATGGGACATTCGACAACTAAAATCATACAGAGGACAGGCAATGGCCAGAATGAAGATGGCGCTAAGCGTAGCACCAGATTGAAGTGTGGAATGGTTTTGAGTGAGCAGGGGATTTGCCCGACGCTTTCACGCGATGAAATGCATTACGTGAAAGCACGCTATGCCGAATCGCTCGACAAACTGCCTGAATCACAGGCTATTCAGTTCATTGTTGAAATGCTGAACCGTAGTTATGCCGAGCTGGGTCATGTACCGGTAGGCAGTGGCATCAATGAACGGGCAAACCTGATGAAAGCCACGGCAGGATTGATCCGCAACGACCTACTGTTTCATTTCCCAAAAGTCACGCTCCAGGAAATTGGCAATGCTGTGCGCCGTGGTATCCGACGTGAATACGGTGAATATTACGGGTTTAACGCCATCAGTATTCATGAATTCGTGAAAAAATACCTAAATTCCGACGAGCGCTTAAACGCCCTCGACCGACAATCCCGGTTCCTGAGTTCAAAAGCACCACCAGAGGAAATATCGCAGGCAGCAAAAGACGAGCTCATGCAGGCCGGCCTCAAACAATGCCGCGAAACCTACCGCAAAACTGGTCGAATAATTGATTTCGGCAGCGTGAATTATCACTTATTAGAGCAATCAGGTGAGATCAATCTCTCCCCGGAAGCGAAGCGTGAGATCTACCATGAAGCACAAACGCAGATAAAAGCTGAACTTGATGCCCAGGCGGTATCGTTTCATCAGATCGTTTCAAGGATGAGAGGAGATGAAACGGATGATGTGGCGATTGTGGCGAGGGCGAAAGAGATTTCGTTGAAGAGGTATTTTGATAAGTTCTGAGTTATGGGTTCTGGGTTCTGAGTTCAGCGTTTAATGGCGGCTTTGAACGACGAAGCTTACTTTAAGTTGTGCTTGATTTTTACCCACTCTAACCATACTCTCACGGTACTGTAGTGGCACTAAAGAGTCTCTGTACCATTTTACTAAAGTGCCCCGTTTGAAGGACTACAGGTAGGTTAGAGAGGGGTAAAATGTATCTCGAATGAATACCTGATTGTAAGAAATAAAAAAAATATAAATTATGGCAAAAATGTTAAAAAATGGCATGATATCGGGCAAAATTGGCAACCTGGTTTACTATGTTATAAACGGTAAGCAGTATATAAGAAACTATGTAATACCTGATAATCCAAATACGCCAGCTCAATACCGGCACCGCACTAAAATAAAAGTATGCGGCAAATTCATTAGCAAATTTAAAACAGCCATACTTATCGGCTACCAGGGTTTCCCATCGGGTGAGGCATTCAGCGAAGCAATGAAATATCACATGGCCAATGCCATGGAGGATACAACCCCACCCGGTTCAGTTGACCCAACTTTCAAGTTGATACCTGAAAAAATTGTGCTTTCGGTTGGCAATGTGCAACAACCAGAGATCACCGCATGCACCAGAACCGGCCGTATCATAGAGCTAACCTGGAACTCAACCCTTGGCCACGTTCCCAATCGCCACACCGATGCTCTGGCCGTTACTGCCTTCACTGAAGGCAAAAAAGCTTTTACCGACTTTTACACCGGAACCCGTGAGGAAGGCTCAGGCAAGGTATTGCTTCCTCATGATTTTATTGAACCGGTTCTTCTTTGGGCTTTCTACTGGAATGGGCAGAAAAGCGAGGAAAGGAACAAGGAGAATGTTTCAGATAGTATTTATTTGGGAATTTTTTAATAAATGTTAAATTACAACTTACCGTTATGGATGATTACCAATCTTTGCTTCAAGATGCTGATGAGAAAATTGCAAACAACCCGCGTTATGCAGCTGCATACCGACAAAGGGCAGATCTTAGAATGGAACAATGTGATTATGAAGGAGCTATTGAGGACTTCACAGTAGCAATCAGAATGAAGAAAAAACATGCTATCACCTGGTTCTACCGTGGCTTATGTTTTTATTATCTGGAAAATAATCTTTGTGCTTTAAACGATTATACCAACGCGTTGAAACACAAACCACGGATGTCAGATGCATGGTGTGAACTTGGTAGAATAATGTATGAGATGGAAGACCATCCCAGAGCTGAAGAGCACTGCACCAAAGCTCTATCCATAAATCCACGCAATTGCAACGCATTGACATTGAGGGGTAATGTACGACTATTGTTGAAACAGCCGGATAAAGCATTAAAAGATTTAAACAGAGCATTTAAAATAAACCCCTTCGATAGTCTGGTAAGAATTTATAGGGCAATGGCCTTTCAAACCCTGGGACGGAACGCTGAAGCCCTTGAAGATTACGGCATATCAATAGCCCTGGCTCCTGATGCAACAGCCTATTATAACCGTTGTCTCATTTTCATAGAACAAGATCAGTACCAGGAAGCTCTCGATGATGTCCGCAAGGCGCTGGAACTAGCCCCCGATTGGGATTTTTGCCAGGATATTATTGATGAGATTGAGGATGAGATAGGTTGGTGAAGAGTTCAATGTGTCATCATAAATATTCTTCACCTACATTTTTTACATTAAACCATTCTTTATATATTTGCCTGAGGGGAAGTTGATTTGCTGAAGAGAATAAAAAGACAGGTAGTAAGGTTATCTGGCCCTTTTGGGAGTATAACCTACTTTCGGTGAGGTTCCAAAACGTTAGGCACAATTTACAATGACTATGAAAGATAATCTTGATAACAATAAAACGGACTTGTTAGTATCTGCTGCAAAATCAGCTGTTGGAATTGTTCCTATAGCAGGTTCATTGCTTAGTGAACTTGTTGGTATTTTAATACCCAATCAGAGAATTGATCGACTAACTAAGTATGTGAAAGTACTTGATGAAAGAATTTCTATAATCTCAACTGAGAAGATTAATAATCTCAAAAACAATGATGATTTTATTGATCTGGTTGAAGAAGGTTTTGTGCAGGCTTCGCGAGCAATCACAGACGAACGAAGACAATATATAGCCTTATTGGTATCTAATGGAATTACAGATGACAGTATAAAGCTAAATGAATCAAAGCAATTACTGAAAATTCTATCTGAACTTAATGATATAGAAATTATTTGGCTCAGATTTTATTTAGTTCCAACAATTAGTGGTGACGAAGAGTTTAGAGAAAAACATAAGAATATTTTGCAAACAATTCAAACATACATTGGAGCTGACAATGAAAATCTGACTAAATCTGCAATACAAAATAGCTATAAAGAACATCTGGAAAGATTAGAATTAATAGAATCTAAAATTCGAATCGACAATAAAACCAAGTTGCCTGAGTTTGATGCCTTTACTGGTAGACCTAAAAAGTCGTACTCGACAATAACAACTTTAGGTAGACTATTACTTAAACAAATTGGATTAATTGACGACTTAAATCTAAGATAAACTGTGCCTAACATGGGTTTTGCCTCAGGCGGGCTGACGCGCTAAACAGAATAAATGCTTATTTGCTATTTGTAATTTAATATTCCACTTATCACCTATCTCTGTCATGGGTACATCTCAAATTACTCAAATCAACTCATAATAACTCATTCAATGGATACAAATGAAAAAGCAAAAATTCAAGTAATTATCGCTCAATGTCTGGATTATATATACGCTATTAGTCATTCCTCTGAAACAAATGGTAACCCTGTAGCACCATTTTATTACGAATTTACAATGGCCAATTTTCCAATGAATATCGATTATTTTTATGAGTTGGCCTATCTGGGAGCACAGTTAAGGCAATTATCAACAAATATGATGGAGGATGAGAATCCAGGTCTTTTTCCATTTGTTGGAACTGGAGATAATATTATTAGAGAAATTCGTCATGATGAAAAACTTAATCGCCTGTACATAAACACATATCAGTATTTTGAAAACATAGATTCTGATCTTTATGAGATTAATTGTATGGACAATGATGGTAAATGGATACGTCCAATTGCTGATAGTTTCAATACAGCAATTGGCCATAAATTATCCGAAATCAAGATTATATTTTTCCAGCAAGAACTTTTCATGAGACGAAAAATGTCAAGCTTAATTCTTAGGATTAATAGCATACTATCTGAAACGTACCAATCTGAATATCCATGTGTCGATTAGGGAGTTGCTTTCTGTTTAATTAGCAAATGTCAATGCAACAAGTGGGAGCAGTAGGTCTCGTATCGTTTCAGATTTTGTAGAGTTAAAGCCTTGAAAAGAAGATTTTGTCCCTCAAATCTGTTAATCTTTTGTGCTCTGTAAGAAGCACTCGAAGTTTATGACATAACAATAGCCATTGCCTGAGTTATTGACTGAGATTGAGGATAGGATGGGGTGAAGGGATTATTCTTCATTATCAAAATCTTCTTGAAAGTGTAATACCTGCAAATTAGAAATAGATTAGGTGGCATGGACAAGTACCAGGATTCCATGAGGGATGGCTTTGAGGGAGACCAAAGTAATTATTGGAATATTGATTAAACATCATGTACAATTAAATAAAATGAAAGGGGCGGATCGCACCACACCCCCTTCACTATCTACCTGGACTTTTCAAACAAGCAAATAGCTTTACAAATGTAATTAATTTCTTAAATTTGAGGAAACTTTACTTGAAATAAGGACAATACATTCAAGTTTTATTTCTAATACATTTGATGACCTTTAATGCATGCTTGTATAACAAAACTTCTGTGAGAGAAAGACAGCAGAATATTAGTGCAAAAATAATTTCCGGGAAGTGTGGTGGAATAAATAAAGAAATAATCTGCGCGTTTATTACTATCAACATTATACCCAAAGGATACAATAGAAAGTACTTCTTAATCCTATCCCCCTTGTATATTAGTTCTGAATTTTTTGTATTCTTATAGGATTCACTCTTGACACATTTGATAATCATAACGATTAGCTTGTACAAACCATAGGGAATAAGATAAAAGCCAAAATAAATTACTGGTACTAATAACTTAGGCAGCTTTGGGTAAAGGTCAACAACCAAACTAATGAGATAGAGGTTCAGAATAAATGCCAACCATGCTAAAGGATACCATAGAAACCAGTTCATCCGTTTCTGCTTTCTTGCTTTCACTCTGGCAAGGATCTCCGGGGGTATATCATCATCTGGAAACCAAAGGTTATCTATAATCATATCTACTATATTACTAGCAATTTAAAACAAAGATAAAACTAATTAGAAAAATCAAGTAAAATATTCCATTTTTGTAAACGAGAAATATTCCGTGGTTTAATCAATTATTCTTGGATAATCTACTATATTTGACCTTCTAAATAACCATCCATGAGTTTTATCTGCAACTTGATATGTCAGCAATCTTCAATATTCTAAATTAACAAAGTATAGCCATCACAGGAGGTTTGATATGCGAATATTTATCACCAGTATCTTAATCTTAATAACTTTTAATCTATTTTTCTCAAAAAATAGTAGCAGACAATTCTTTAATGAGAGTATTAAAGGAAACTGAATCATTAAGGACAGTAACTGAAAATAATTGGGTAAAAATTGAAGAAGAAAATTCAGTAGTTGCTGTTTGGGATTTTGAACAACTAAGTTTTGAATTGGTAACAAACGCACGTACTTATAGATATATCCTGCATAACCTACTTAGTCATTTTTCAAATGTGTTGTTATCGCTTGGGTATCTACCAATAATTTTTTTTATAGATTCTTTATGTGAAGGTTCTATTAGATCACTATATTCATAATTAAAGCTATTTTCTTCACATTCTAAGATCAGTTCATTATAATCATCAGGTCTAATATTATCAATTTTCAACTTGTACCTAGAAGTCTTGAGTGGAGAGTTTCTACCACCAAACACTAAATAAATAGCACATTGATAGTCATCCTGACGAATCTTTCTCACATCCAACTTAATTATTTCTGAATCAGAAATTGGTTCATCATAATACAAAATATTTTTAGCATTAGAGCATCTAACTTCATTTTCAAAGTATACTTTATTAGGTGCTGAATTGGCTACAAAAGTCCCATTTACAACAAGCATTCGATAATAGATGTCATAGTCATTCTGAAGTTTGGTGACATTAAATATGAAGCTACTTAAATGAAGTAAGTAATTTTCTCCATCAGTGTCAATATCATCAATTTTTATATATCCTTCCAGATTTGGAAAAGTGACTCTTCGAAACAGAGCTTCTACATAATGGTGTGGTGCAATTTTAGTTTGACCATCTATGCGCATAAAATAGTTATGTTCAAATTGATGGGGAGAAAAATTGCTTTTTTCGACTTCAATAAGATAGACATGCTTTCCATTATTACTATACTTATAGAATTTGATTCCTCTCGGTGATGGAGTTATCTTATCTGTAATTTTATTGATGAATGAATCTTTGGTCAATGATATATCTAATGGTGAAAGCGCACCTTTAAAAACTTTTTCATTGCTTCCATCAGGATATACTCCAATTGGAGATCCCCAGATTATTAATCCTCCTTCAGAATTCAAGAAAGCACAAATATTCTTAATAATTGTCTTTAATTTTTCTTGATAGTCCTTTGGACTATAATAAGATTTAAGTTCAATTTTGTCTGATTCCGATTGTTCATCTTCAAAATATTTTTCAATATCTTGGTAAGTAAGATATTCCGGTTCTTTTCCAAAATAAAGCTTAATATAATTCATAACTAAGTGGAATTAACATCAGTACTCAAAAGTACAATTTTTCTTTTAAAATTTTCTTTTTTTTTATACCCTGTTTAAAAACCAACCTACCACCTCAATGCAAAGCCCCCACGGGAGTTTAGGACCTAAACGTCCGCCCGCCTGTGGGAGTGGTGTCAAGTTACCTGAATAAATCATTAATCAATCTAAAAACATTAGAGATATGGAAACTAAAGGCAACGGAGATGGACAAGGAGATGTGCTAAATTCAACCATAATATTAATAAAGTGGTGCATCAAATATATGGAAATATTCAGTAAAAAGAATAAAGGGAGAAAGTGGTCACCAATCTCCCTTTTGCATTAAAGAAAAGTTTGACCCCTTAAACTTTTCCGGTGTTAAAATTAACCATGGAATCAAAGAAAAGAAGTTGTACACGAATTTGGCAGTAAAAGTAATTCCGCTAAGTGTAAGAAAAGCAAAAAAAATAGTTTGATTTTCATGATAAATTGCCGAATTTCAATTAAGATAATTTGTAACCCAAAAGAAGTTCCATTGCTTTAAAAAAGAATTGTCTATTGGATAAGCTCATGAGTGGAATGCCGTTTTTATTTCCACTCTCAAAGAAGAAGAATTTTTTCTCATAGTTGGAATGTTCTATAAAAAGATTTGTCCCTTTGGAATAAACTCGTTTTATTTCATTGAAGTTATATATCGTATCACCTTTTGCAGTTATAAACTTAATGTAACCAATGCCCAAATGAATGTAAGGAACTTTCACAAACTGTTCTTTGTGAAAGCTGTATAGATTAAATTCCAAATAACCTTTACTTTCAATTTCGTTTTCCATATTATCAAGCAAGTAAACCGTCCAATATCTTTCTGCAAAATCGTTTAGCCAAAAGTTTGTATGAGTTTTTTCAGGGGTTCCTTTTTCGCTAGTATGTGTATCATTTACCTCTCTCACAATTTTATCGTTATTGAGCCAAATAAAACTAAATGCAGTATTAGCATAGGTGTAATTGCGTTTTCTGACTTCTGTGACCCTTAATAAATCGGTTATGTCTTTAAAGTTGACTTCAAACGAACTGATAATATTTTCTCTTGTTCCTTCACATTTGAATTCCGTAAAACCATTTACGCCAATGAACGTATTTGTATGCTTAAACTCACTTCCTAAAATCGCGAGCCATATAGCAATCCCAATTGGAACAATACTCCAGATCGCAATCCAAAAAGGATTTTGGACACCAAAGACAAAAATTATCGCGGTACTGATGAGTAATGCTATTCCAGTAAATTTTAAATGTCTTAAAGTTGTTTGCTTACTTGTCGAGGGTTGTATGTCCTTAGTCAATGTAGAGAAGCCAGAAACAATTTTACCTATGTTTTTAGGAAGTTTGAAGAAGTCAATATTGTCAGGTAATAGATCTCCCCAATGATCAATTTTTGGATTGAATTGTGGAGTTTCATTGAATAACCTGTCTTGATATGTATAAAATGGTCTGTATGGGTCGTAAAAAAATTGTTCTTCTTTCTCTTTTTCTTTTCGTTTTTGCTCTTTGGATCTTTCTTGATATTGTGGTTCAGTCTCCCGCGTAAAAACAGCTTTGTATTTTAAATCATACTCAGTTCGTCGACTTTGCTGAGAAAGTATGTCGTAAGCCTCTTTTATTTCTATGAACTTTTCTGTAAAGTATTTATCTCCAAAATGTTTATCGGGGTGATATTTTATCGCCTTCTGTCTATATGCTTTCCTAATCTGTTCATTAGAAGCTGTTTCTGATAATTCTAAAATCTCATAATAATTTATCATTGTTCACTCTTTTTAAAATGGTATAGCAGATTATTCATCGTGCCAACAAATGTATAAAGAAATGATTAATGCGTCCATAAATTCGCATCTCACATCGCAAGATGGGTAACTGAGGTTTCAGGGTAAGAAGAGGTTCTCACCCTGTCTTATACCCGTCTTGTTGGATGACACAACCACGCTAAAAACCATTCCGAGGAAGCCCTCGAGATGGTATTTGTTTATTGATGCACAACACTCTGAGGATCAAAATTGCTCCAGCCTATTGACCAGTCGGTAGTACCGAAAGCGCCTGAGAAACTAACTTTTTCAAAAAACGACCCTGATGCTTTTGGTGCATTATTCCATTCAGCCGCTGTTAGTAGCATTGAACCCGCATTTGGAGTGAGTTTTGGAGTGGTTGAGGTGTATATACTTTGGTCAATGCCTGCATCCTGCCACTTGTTGAGGATTGTATTACCTGAAGTTACAGTATTGAACCATGCATTAACCTCAAAGCCAACTGCTACATTTGCAGTTACTTGTTTCAATGGGGCATTGAAATTGCCTGCACTGCCACCCCAGTTGTTGGTACCCCAGTTTTCAACGCCTGCAAGGATTACATTTCTTATTTGCAATTCATCATTCAGGGCATGCAAACTTACACCGGGCTTTGTATCATCCATGAAAATACCTACGGGAAAGCCTGTCATAAATGAGTTATAAATGCTCGGCATGCTATTGGTTCTTATATGAGCCGCATTCTGAAGCCTGGCATCAACAGTGTTGTCAGCAGAATATTTTGCCCCGATGATTGAAACATTGGCCAGAACTGTTTGGGTGATTGGAGCTGCAGATGAACCTGAAAAAACATTATCGAATTCCAGCCCATTAGAGTAAAATTTATCAGCCAAAGCACCATTCCTGATAGCAAGTGCGAACTGAATAAAACCTGAATGGCCGAAATCAAAGTCAAAATCATCATCCTCGGTCATGTATGAAATAAGATTTTTGGCATTCACTGTGCCCCCGAAGAACTCAAATGAATCATCCTTGCCAAAAGAGCATTGTACATTTTCAATAATGGTAGCGCTGCCAACACTTGCCAGGGTAAGAGAATTGATTTCCTGGTTTTCAGGTAACTCAGTGCCGGCAAATTCTATCCTTACATAACGCAGAATACCTGAATTGTCGTCAGCAACAGTACCACCATAAGTAGCACCATAATTACCTTCAAGTGTTACTGAATTCCCTTGGTTGTTAGGTGCCTTCCCACATATCACTATGCCTCCCCAGTCGCCCGGAGTACGGCTGCCCGGTGCTTTATCAGAGGTAAAGATGATAGGGGAGGAGGATGTTCCATCTGCTATAATTTTACCACCACGCAGCACGAGGAGCGTTCCCTTTGTATCAGAAGCACCCATAACTGTAGTACCCGGCTCAATAGTAAGGATAACACCGTCGTTAACTTTTACGATATTGTTTAACCGCCAGATTTTGTCAGCTGTAAAGGTTGTTGATGTTGAGATATCGGCTGTAACTTCAACTACTTCACGGGCGGGTATGTCAGTTACAGTAACAGTAAACACTTTTTGATCTGATTTCTGGTCGAGTGAGTCAACGGCTTCAAAAGAAAAGGTGATAGTTGAACCGGCTGTGAGACCTGCTTCGAGGGGGAAGGAAAAAGTATAGCTGGTTGATTTCTCAAAATTAAATCCCTGTTCGAGCAGGAAGCTTCCATTCTTGTTGACATTTATCTTTTTCAACCCGGCCGGTGCGGTAACAGAAACTGTTGTAGCGGCTGCACTTCCGGGAGCTGCTGATGCCTGGTCATTTGAAAGCGTTACGGTTGGTGCCGCTTTAGTATCAACAGGATCATTGTCCTTTTCACCACAGGCGGTTAGAAGAAGCGTTAAGGTAATTGCGAACAGAATGCTTTTCAGGAATTTAATGTTTGTGATCATAAGTATAAAAGATTTGGAAATTTAGTTATTTGACAAGTGATTATAAAGGTATAGATGTGCGGTATGGCAAACCATTATTTCCTGCTCCTTTCACCAAACAGGGCTGTGCCAATCCTTACCATGGTACTGCCTTCAGCTATAGCTATTTTATAGTCGGAGGTCATTCCCATTGAAAGGATTGAAAAATAAGATTCCTGAAAGTAAGTGTCCTTTAACTTATTAAAGAATACATTCAATGACCTGAATTCATTTTGTATTTGTGAAACATCATCTGTGAATGTTGCCATACCCATTAATCCGGTTATGCGCACATTCTTAAGCTGCGTGATGCTACCGGATGAAAACAATGCTTCAGCCTCATTATAGTCAAGGCCGAATTTAGTTTCTTCTGCGGCGATATAAATCTGCAATAAGCAATTGATGATCCTGTTATTCTTTTGAGCCTGGCTGTTTATTTCCTTTAATATTTTTAAACTGTCGACACTTTGGATAAGAGAAACGAAAGGGGCAATGAACTTTACCTTATTTGTTTGAAGATGTCCGATAAGGTGCCAGTTAATATCCGTAGGTAGTAGAGGTTGT
>JAGXGB010000037.1 GCA_024636955.1 Bacteroidales bacterium | reverse complement strand
GTGTTGATGTGGGACAAAATAATCAGCCAGGAAAACAGCAGTCGCTGTTACAATAAGACATAAGGCTGTTATTCTTTTGATCATCTGAAAGTATTGTGTTTGCAAAAATAATGAAAATTGCAAATGCATGGTAAGAACAGTAATAAATACAGAAATTAAATAGTATTGCTGCAAGAGTTAATAGTCGTAAAAAAAACAATGCCTTTTAGAAGGCATTGTTTTTAAAAATTTGAACTATATGCTTATTCAATTTAAGCTAAAGAAATTAATTAGCTATCAATTCACTTGTTTGGAGCATATTCAATTGTTTTTGTTTGCTGAATTTCTTTTTCGAGAATAATTTTGTCTTCTCTGATGTCTTTCAATTCATCTTGCTTGTTAATTTCAGCTTTACGTAATCGTTTTGCTTCCCTCTGTTGTTTCTTCATTTCTTTCAGTCGGGCTTTCGTGGCTTTCCTTTCGGCTTTGGCTATTCTTTTTTCTTCCTTAATACCTTTTTTAGCTTCTTTTACTGCTTTCTCATTATTCTTTACAGTTTCTGAAGCTCTTTTGATATCCTTTTTATCTCTTTTGATCTCTTTTTCAGCCTTCTTTATATCCTTCTCTGTCACAGCGCCACCATCCTTATTCCATCCTTCTTTATTTCCAATTTCAGAAGTTTTCTCATAACCTTTGACATTATCACTTGATTCGGCTTTGCCTTCTCGGCCCGGAGGAACTGGTGCGCTGGGAGGAACGGGTGCTTCAACGGCTCTTGCATGTCGTTCTTTTTCTTTCTTTTCTTTCTTTTCAGCTTTTTCAATTTTCTTTTGTTGATCTTCAACAACGCTTTGCGCGGAAACACTTACCGGTACTGCAATAGCTATTGCACACGCCAGTAATAAGGTATAAATTGTAGTCTTCTTCATGATTGTATTGTTTAAGTTAAAAATATCCTGATTGTTATTCTCAATGTTCAATAATCGTGCCTGATTATTATTAAAAGTTATTTTATCGTTTATTCCCAAAATAATATATATTGGGATTGTCATGAATGACACTGAAGTTAATAGTATATTGTAAAAATGATTACCTTTGTACCCCTTTTGAAAAAGATCTATGATTAATATTACTTTACCTGATAATACTATAAGGCAGTACCCTGAAGGTACTACATCTCTTGAAATTGCAAGAAGCATAAGTGAAGGCTTGGCGCGTAATGTCCTCTCTGCTACAGTTAATGGAGAGATATGGGATGCAACCAGGCCAATAAATAATGATGTAAGCCTTAAGCTCAATACATGGGATTCAACTGAAGGGAAATTTACCATGTGGCATTCTTCAGCTCACCTGCTGGCCGAAGCTGTGGAACAGCTATACCCGGGTGTGAAGTTTGGTATAGGACCGGCTATAGAAAATGGCTTTTATTACGATATGGACTTTGGTGACAGGCAGATATCATCAGAAGACCTGAAAACCATAGAAGACAGAATGCTTGCACTTGCGCGTGAAAAGCAAACTTATACACGTCGTGAGGTTTCAAAGGAAGAGGCTTTACATTATTTTTCAGATAAAAAAGATGAATATAAGATAGAGTTGATTCAGGACCTTGAAGATGGTCAAATCACTTTTTATGAATCGGGTACATTCACTGACCTTTGCAGAGGACCACATTTGCCTGATTCAAGCTCTATTAAAGCTGTAAAGCTTCTGAATATTGCAGGCGCTTACTGGCGTGGTGATGAGAAACGTAAACAGCTTACAAGAATATACGGAATTACATTTCCAAAACAAAAAGAACTTACCGATTATCTTGAATTGCTTGAAGAAGCTAAGAAACGTGATCATCGTAAATTAGGCAAGGAACTTGAGTTGTTCACTTTTTCACAGAAAGTAGGGCAGGGGTTGCCTTTATGGCTGCCTAAAGGTGCGATGTTACGTGAACGTTTAGAGAGATTCCTGCGCAATGTTCAACAGAAAGCAGGGTATCTTCCGGTCATTACTCCTCACATTGGTAATGTTGAACTCTACAAAACTTCCGGTCACTTCCAGAAATATGGTAAAGATAGTTTTCAACCTATAGACACACCTGTTGAAGGTGAGCAGTTCATGCTTAAACCAATGAATTGCCCGCATCATTGTGAGATATTTGCTGCAAAACCTCGTTCTTATAAAGATCTGCCGCTTCGTTTTGCTGAGTTTGGTACTGTATACCGTTATGAGCAAAGTGGAGAATTGCATGGATTAACAAGGGTTAGAGGGTTTACACAGGATGATGCACATCTTTTTTGTATGCCTGATCAAATCAAAACGGAGTTTATCTCTGTTATTGATATTGTGCTTCATATTTTTAAAACTCTCAATTTTAATGATTATACTGCGCAGATTTCTCTGCGTGACAAAAATGATCGCGAAAAGTATATAGGTAGCGATGAAAATTGGGAAAAAGCAGAAACTGCGATTATAGAAGCTGTTGAAGAAGCCGGTTTAAAAGCTGTTGTTGAATATGGAGAGGCTGCATTTTATGGTCCTAAACTTGATTTCATGGTTAAGGATGCTCTTGGCCGCAAGTGGCAGCTTGGAACTATCCAGGTTGACTACAACTTGCCAGAACGCTTTGAGTTAGAGTATATCGGTAGTGATAATCAGAAACACCGCCCCATAATGATTCATCGTGCTCCATTTGGTTCGATGGAACGTTTTGTAGCTGTGCTTATTGAGCATACAGGAGGAAATTTCCCTCTGTGGTTAAATCCTGAACAGGTTATAATATTACCTATCAGTGAAAAATACATGGAATATTCAAAAAAACTTTCAGATATCCTAAATAATTCCGAAATTCGCAGCCAAATTGACGAAAGAAGTGAAAAGACCGGTCGCAAGATCCGGGATGCTGAAATCCGTAAGATTCCTTTCATGCTAATAGTAGGCGAGAAAGAAGAAGCAGAAGGAACAGTTTCAGTTCGACGACATGGAGTAGGTGACCTTGGGTCGTTTACTGTTGACGATTTTGTGAATCTTGTTAATAAAGAAGTTAAAGAAGTCATGCAGTAATTGCAGGCATTAAATATAAACTAACCAAAGGAGGAATAGATATAGCAACGCCGTTTAGAAATACCAGAGGTCCGAGGCCCATGCACAGAAAGCAGGAGGATCCGCACTTCATCAATGAAAAGATAAAAGCACCCGTTGTAAGGGTGGTTGGTGATAATGTTGAACAGGGAATTTATAACATCAAGGATGCCCTGGCAATAGCGCAAAAACTTGAGCTTGATCTTGTAGAGATATCTCCAACTGCTAACCCGCCAGTTTGTAAAGTAACTGATTATAAAAAGTTCCTTTATGAAACGAAGAAAAAGCAGAAAGAGATTAAAGCTAAGTCAGCAAAGATCGTAGTGAAGGAAATAAGGCTTGGGCCAAATACTGATGAGCATGACTTCAATTTCAAACTTAAGCACGCTATTAAGTTTCTTGAAGAAGGTGCCAAGGTAAAAGTGGAGGTGCTATTCAGAGGAAGAAGTATTGTTTACAAAGATCAGGGTGAAATTAAACTCCTGCAATTTGCATCTTTACTCGAGGATTACGGGAAAGTTGAAAAACTCCCACTGCTTGAAGGTAAGCGTATGATCATGATCATCGCTCCTAAAAAATAGAAGTTTTGAATCTCAATATAAACCCAATTAACAAATCAGGTAATGCCAAAAATGAAGTCTAAATCCTCTGCCAAAAAAAGGTTTACTTTAACCGGCACAGGCAAACTGAAAAGGAAGCATGCTTACAAAAGTCACATTCTGACTAAAAAATCAACAAAACGTAAACGTAATTTAACTTACTCTACTATTGTTGACAAAGCAGATGCGAAGAATGTAAGAGCAATGCTCCAGTAATCGTGTTAATCAATTTTTATTAACCCTTGCTTTCTGCACCAAAGAGTTTGCTTGTGAAAGTTAAACCGCGAAAGTGAAAAACAATTAAACAAAATGCCAAGATCAGTAAACGCAGTTGCCTCAAGGGCACGCAGAAAAAAACTTCTCAAAGCTGTTAAAGGACAGTTTGGTAGAAGGAAAAATGTTTGGACGGTTGCTAAAAATGCATACGAAAAAGGCATGGTGTATGCATACCGTGACAGACGCCAGAAAAAACGCAATTTCCGTAGTTTGTGGATTACCCGTATTAATGCAGGTGTACGTGAATTTGACATGTCATATTCTGTTTTCATGGGTAAACTCCACGCAAAGAATATCAATCTCGACCGTAAGGTTCTTGCCGACCTTGCTATGAATCATCCAACAACATTTAAAGCTATAGTTGATGCTGTAAAATAGGTTGTGTTGAAGATTAATAAAACGCCAAAGACCTGTTATTGCTAACAGGTCTTTGTTTTTTTATAAGAATTATAGGCTGCAAAGGCTATTAAAGTATTGTTCTGATCGCCACTGGAATATTTAGGATAGAAACTTCTAAAATCCAAATTGTCTCCAGAATCCTTATTCAGCCTTCTTTTCAGAATCAGAGAGTTTAAACTTAATTGGCATATTAAATTGAACAGGTACAGGTTCTCCCTTAACCTTACCCGGTTTCCATGCAGGCATATTTTTAACAACTTCCAGGGCTATTTCATCCAGGCCACCACCAATTCCACGTAGTACCTGCACATTAGTGATAGATCCATCAAGTTCAATAACGAAAGTTATATAAACAGTACCTTCAATACCCTTCTTTCTTGCTTCTTCAGGATATATAATATTTTTCTGCAGATACGCTATTCTGGCCTTATCACCGCCGGGGTATTCAGGATTTTCTTCTGCAACTGTATAAACACGACTACCTTCCGGCTTATGAGGCTTATGAAACTCCTTTGAAAATGCATCTCCTTTTTTCGCATCTTTAACTACTTTACCTTCTTGACCAGCACTTAGTGTAAATTTAATTGGCATATTAAATTGAACAGGTACAGGTTCTCCCTTAACCTTACCCGGTTTCCATGCAGGCATATTTTTAATAACTTCCAATGCTATTTCATCAAGTCCACCACCAATTCCACGAAGTATCTTCGTTTCAGTAATCGATCCATCTGCTTCAACTACAAAAGTGACATATACGGTTCCTTCAATTCCTTGTTTTCTTGCTTCTTCAGGATACTTAATATTATTTCTTAAATACTCAATTCTGGCCTCGTCACCACCAGGAAATGAAGGTGATTCCTCTGCAACAGTGTAAACACCACTACCTTCCGGCTTATGAGGCTTAAGAAACTCCTTTGAAAAAGTATCCCCTGCACCTGATTCTCCATAAGCCTTATCATTCTTAACATCGCTAAGTTCAAATTTAATTGGAATTGTCATCTCATAGCTAACAGGTTTATTACCCTTTTTTGCTGTTATCCAATTAGGCATATTAATGATTGCATTGTAGGCTACTTTGTCGAGAGAAGGAAATACGCTCTTAAGGATTTTTACATCAGATACTTCACCAGTTGGTGTTATAACAAATTGAACATAAATTGTTCCTTCTTTCCCAGCTTTGCGGGCATCTTCAGGGTACGGGGTATTGGCATCAAAGTATTGAATCCTTGCCTTATCTCCACCTGGAAATTGTGGGGGTGAATCGGGCAGGTCATTTCCATTATTCTCTTTTTGATGTACTTTAAGTACTGTATCAGGATTAAACGCTAATGTACCAGCGAGTTTCACTTCATCATCGCCTTGAAAAGTGAAAGGATAGTATAGCTGATAACTCACAGGTTCATTCCCCACCATTGCAGGGTACCATTTCTTAACTTGCTTTATTTTATTAAGAGACCAATTATCCAAAAATTCACCGGCACTCTGTACTACTCTAATATCTTTTGCTGTTCCATCCGGTTCAACCAGTAATCCTATTATTACTTTTCCATTATGTCCCTCGAAATCAGTATTAATCTTATCAATATACGATTCTGTAAACCATGGCGTAACATCAGGATAAGGTGGCATAGTGTCGCTAATTTGTAGCTCATCTGCTGATGTATTGATAGAATATTTATCACCTGTACCGATTGATACTGCCGGTTTCTCAGTTTTTGTTACCATTGATGTGAGAAATACCAAAAAAAGTGAAAGGCTTAATCCAGTTAAGATACGGCCGTAATTAAGTCTTCTAAAGCTTAAGTTGTTGATCATTTTGATACGTTTTTTAGTGTGCAAACTGAAATTGTTAGATATTGCTGAAGATTTAGGATTCAGGTAGAAAGAAAGTATAAGGTCACTGTAATCATATCTGTCATATACGCCAATAACTTTGGAATCAGCCTGATACTCATGTACCTCTGACAGGAGCCTTGAAGTAATATGGGCGAATGGACTAAACCATAGAACAGACCTGAAAATACCTGACAACACTCTGTCAATACTATGTTTCTCTTTTACATGGCAAAACTCATGCTTAAGTATCATATCGAGTTGAGGATGTGTGAGATCAGTGGGGGAGAGGAAAACCCAGGAGAAAAATGAAAAGGGGCTTTTGACAGATTCTTCAAGCTCTACTTTCCCGATAGCTGTGTAGTGTTGTTTGGATCTTAAGCGCTTTTGAATGATAGCAATTATTGATATTACCATGCCTATCATTAATATCAGTGAGATACCATAATATACGAATGTCGGTATTTCCGCCAGGTTGAATAAACTATGATTGGTTGATGTTGTTTCAAGGGCTATTTCAGGGATAGAGATTGAGAAAACCGGCAGATTAACAGATTGCTGCTGAATATCAACGGGGTAAGGGATTAGTGGAATCACCAGTGGAAATAGCATTGCTATAAGCAGAGTGGATCTCATCAATATGAACTTGTTTGATTGCCTGAGTGCGAAGTAGTAAAAGGCCAGTATTATGGCATTTATTATTGCAGCTTTGATTAGATATATAAACAGCTCAGTCATTTTGCTTTTGCTTTTCTTGAATTTGTTTGTCAATAAGTTTTTTTAAATCTTCCAGTTCATTTACTGTTAGCTTATCATCATGAGCAAAGAATGAAACCATTTGTTTATAAGAATTGCTGAAATAGCCGCTCATTAGCTGTCCTAATGAGTGTTTGGTATACTCTCTCTTGGAAACAGCCGGGAAATAGATATAAGATTTACTTCCTGGCTCATGATCAATAAATCCTTTCTTTTCCAGTATTCTGACAATAGTGGATACTGTATTGTAAGCAGGTTTTGGTTCTGGAAAGTGGTCAAGGAAGTCATTTATATAACCTTTGCCGATCTTCCATGCTATCTGCATTACTTGTTCTTCTGCTCTGGTAAGTTCTCTCATAATAGATGAATACTTTTAACACCTAACATCTTAGTTTATATGCAGTACAAATTTACAACTAAAAACTTAGTTTGTCAAGTAAATTGTCAAATATTTTATGCGTACCCACATAATTATTTGATCTGCTGACTAATTAACATGGAGAGATATTCTAACTTTGAGAGTATTCAAAGTAATGAATGCATTGAAGATGTGAGAGTTATCAAGGCAATGAATGCAAATATTGAGGTGAGAGTATCACGTAATGAATGCTTCGAAGATGTGAAAGCATTCAACCTAATGATGCATCGAAGATGTGAGATTAGTCAAGGGAGGAAAAACTATTCCTACAATTATTGTTCCTGATTGAGTTTTTGGAGAATAGCCTTCATTTGATCAGTCAGAACTCTTTTTGCAACGATCTTTTTTTGCTCATCAATTAGAAACATAACCGGAGAGCTGTGAACATCATATATCTCCCTGAAATCACCGGACATACTATAATATCCATTAACATTGATCCAATTCATTTCGTTTTTCCTAATATAGGCTTTCATATCTTTCCATGAAGTGTCCATGCAGATTGCATAAACCTCAAAGTCGTATTTGTCCTTATAATCGTTGTATAACGCAGTCATTAACGGTGTTTCTTTCTTGCAGTGGCTGCACTCAGGATCCCAAAAATATAATATGGTGTATTTAGCTTTAATAGAATGTAGTGATCTGGGGTTTTTAAGCGTATCAAGTAAAATTAATTCAGGTGATATTTTTCCGATGAGTATAGGCCTTAATACATTAGCTCGTTTGATAAGGTTTTCTTTAACCGTAGGATTCATCCACGACATCTTAGGGTCATCGTAATATTTATCAACAAGATGTACTACAATAGCATCATGCCCCATGATCTCTGAGCTCTCATATTTCACCGTTAAATACCACATTAAATATTTAAAACTTTCACGATTATCTTTTGTCATGGCTAACAACCTGTCAATTGATGCAATGATTGAATCAGGAGCCGGGACTGTTAGGTTTGCAAGGTATTGTTCTACCTTACTGTGAATTATTGGAGTTCTAATGACTCTGTCATCTGATAAATCAATATTGTCAAAGAAATGCTTCTTGTAATTATTGAAAGCAAAAACAGAGTCAGGCCTTCCGTTCGGTAGGGTTGGAGTTTCAGGGCGCTCGGGTTCTTGCATTGATTTTAGGAATACAGAAATGAACTTACCTTGATTTTGATTTATCAATCCTTCGATATAACTGATAACTACACTGTTCAAACTATCGATTGTTGCAGAAATCCTTTTACTGCCATCACTCCCAGCTGTGTATTGCTTCCTTTGAGCTTGCAGTTTTGCCATCATCTGCTGTTTATCAGCCAGAAAATTTATATAGCTGAATAATATAGAATTTTCTTCGCTATCCTTTGACCTAAGACTCGCAGGAATATTGTTAGCTTCACCGTTAATAGTAAATTTATAGTCCCCCGAGATTATGAAGTCAAATAGTTTCTTTTTGTTTGAACCAGCAATCACATACATTCCGGCAGGTAAAAGTGAATCACCTTCAAAATGGTAACTTAACTTCTTATCAGCGTAGGCTGTATCAACAATGAACTGTTTATCCCCTACATAACTGGCTAGTATAAGAAGACTATCATTCAATCCATTTATATTCAGTGTGATTGAATATTTATTCTGTGCGCTTGAATTAGAGATCAGGATTGTAAGTATGAAGCAGGTAATCAGCAATCTAGTAATTTTCATAAACGTGAGTCATTTCCTGACAAACTTACATAATAATTGTGATTTGGCGGAACATCGACAGTGTGCTTATATTCATTTTATTCATTTGACTGATGTAGAAATTGATAATCTTTACTATTTTTGTTAAAAACCTCTGATTATGAAGACCATCAGTTCATTATTGCTAATGTTTTTGTGCTTCAATACTTATGCTTCAAACGATGATCTCAAAAGACTCATTAATGATAGGAAGCAACTTGAGATTTCATATCAGAGGTTGCAGGATTCTTTAATTCCCGGAAGGGTTCTCAAACTGTATCTTGTAAATGAACAGTTATTGAAAATCACTTCTGTGGATGATAGTATTATCAATCTGACTTCTTCATTGATTAGAAGTGAAGAGGCATTTACTGACTCACTTAAGCAAGCTAATACACAAACAGCTCAGATGTCTTTTGATAATGAACGTCTTCAGGAAAGAACAGTGAATGACATGAAAATGATGCTTATTCTTAAATTAGCTGTTGCGCTGCTGCTAGTTGCTTTACTGATTCTTATATACTTTCTGGTGACTAAGCCAAAGAAAGTAGGAGCAGACCGTAACTTTGAAGAAGAAATCAGTGGACTGGAAAGTCTTAATGTTAGTCTGAAGAAAGATATAGACAGACAAAAAGTTCGCGAGTTGCAATTTAAAGAAGACCTTGAGCGATCCATACAATCGGAGCAGAAAAGATATAATGCGCTTAATGAACGATATAATCAAGTCCTGTCTGAAATCCAGCATCTTAGGAAAACGACAAGCAATCAAACGCTGGAAACTAATGAAAATTCTGTGGCCCAGGTAAACCAGCTTAAAGCTGATAATAACCTTTTAGTAGAGAAGATAGATGTTCTGCAGTTGCAACTGGAAGAAGCTAAGATTAAAAACCAGTCAATTTTGAAGAAGATTAATAAGCTAATTACGGATCTGTCGAGTGTGAATTAGGTTAATCAAAGGTATACACTCCTGGTTTATTCACGGATCTGCCAAGTGTAAATTAGGTTAATTAAAAGGCATACACGCCTGGTGTATTCTTGAATTCCTTGTTTTGTAGGATTTTGATCCTGCTCCGCAAGGTAAAGAATAATCACTATAACTGCGACTTCTATTGAATACGTATGCTATTCCAACTGAGAAAATTGAATAGTAATCTTTAATCCCGGTTGAGCCCTCATGTGCATCAATCATATCATTACCAGTCACTCTAAATCCAAGTTCAGTTGATAGATTCAGGTGATTACTAACTTCATAATTGCAACCTAATCCTAATTTAATGACAGGTGTTTCTGATTTTATTTCAGTTGCAATATTACTTTCTTGTTCAACATTGTTGTTATTGTTAAGAATGTGTCGTTCTATTGAATGAAACCGCATTAACCCAATGCCAGTGGTTGAATATACTTCTGCTCGACCAGTCCTATGAGGAAACATCATTTGAGATATGCTAATGTGAGAAGCAATTGAGGCTTCTTGAAAGTCACTATTAAAGTAATGCTTCAACTCATCGTTTGTGCCTTTTAGCCTCCCATCAATATAACTAATATTCATTGTTAAAACAGAGCTTAATTGGTGACCAATTGATATGCCAATGGCAAAATCACTTTCATTTGTTAGTTTCTTAAAAGGTTGCCTGTCATATACACTTAGGTCTCCATAGAATGAAGCTGCCCCGCTATTTAAGCTAAGTGTAAAGTTTTTTTGCCAATCAAATGATTGAGCTTGTATGGAGGTTTGAAACAGTTGTATTATCAAGAATCCTGTAAGAAGTAGTAAGTGTTTCATTTTTAATCGATTGAGTACATATTTCTTATGTCTTCGTATCATAAACTATAAGATATAACAACAGTTTATCTTCAAATACATAAAAAGTAATGCCAGCAACTTGAAATAATGATAGTTCTCGTAATGCCAGCAACTTGAATTAGGGAAAGTTCTTGTAATGCCAGCAACTTGAATTAATGATAGTTCTTCTCTCCGGCGACTATCCTTGCTTTAATATGATTTTCACTTGGTGGGATCGGGCAACTATACTTTTTACTGTATACACAATATGGATTATAGGCACGATTGAAGTCAATGAGAATGTTATCACTGGGAGTAATTCTTGCATCAATATATCTACCACCACCATAAGTCTCTTCTCCATTAGTTTCATCAGTGAAAGGGATGAAAAGGTAATCTTCATAACCCGGCTTGTTCATTAATCCAACATTTCGGTATACAGTAAGGGAAAAATTAATGTTATCTATAGTAAAGTAAGCTTTCCCGTAAACAACATATACTGGCAACCTTTCAGTGGTAGTTTTCATTAAAATAGTATCAGGAACTTCCTCTTTTATTAGTTTAGCGTTTACTTGATAAGACTGGTTTGGCTTGAAATAATGCAAACCTTTGAATTGCTTTCTCTCATCTATACTTAATGGTGATTTTTCAGCTTCCTTGAATTCTAAGTTTTTTACTTTTCTTTCCTTCTTAATCCCTTTTATATAATTACCATCTAGTACTTGAGCATTAAGTACCAATGAGTACATGAGAGATAACAAGATAAACCATTTTAAACATTTCATAAACATTTGATTTAGCTGCAAAAATAAACCTTTTGCCAAACCTTATTACTGCTTTATCTGTTATTTGCAATCAAGTCATAACCATGAACCTGTCAGAAATCCGGAAAAATTATTTAATACATCAATTAAACGAAGAAGAAGCAGGAGCCGATCCTATACCATTCTTTCTTAAATGGCTCGCACAGGCTATAGAATCAGAAGTTCCCGAACCAACTGCAATGATTCTTTCAACAATTAGTGCTTCCTACAAACCCTCATCGCGCGTTGTTTTATTAAAAGGAGTTGAAGGTAGTGAATTCCGCTTTTTCACTAATTATAATAGCGCAAAGGGAGCTGACATTAGTAAAAATCCGGTAGGTGCTTTATTGTTTTTTTGGAAAGAACTTGAACGCCAGGTAAGAATTGAAGGTGATATTGAAAAAATATCACCAGAAGAATCTGACGCATACTTCAATACCCGCCCAATAGAGAGCCGGATAGGTGCAATCATTTCACCACAAAGCATGGTAGTTGAAAACAGGGCATATCTTGAAAATTTGTTTACCATACAAAGTGAACTTATAAAATCAGAAGCAACATTAAAAAGACCTCAACATTGGGGCGGATATGCTCTAAAGCCTGAACTTATTGAGTTCTGGCAGGGTAGGGCTTCTCGTTTGCACGACAGAATTAGATTCAAATGGGTAAATAACAACTGGATAAAGGAGCGGCTTGCTCCTTAGTTGCTTTTAATTAGTTGCTTTTAAATTGGCCATCAGTAATTAATCTGCTTGGTGTTCTTTACGCAAGAGATCATTTATAGTCTTCACAGGATTGAAGGTTATAATGGGGACTTCTACGAATACTGTAATCCAGTCGGCCATTGCACCATTCCAGAGTCCAGGAAGTTCAAGCGCTTTGAGTTCTCTACCATCCTTTGACTTAGTTGAAATAAAACCAGTTGAAGGGTCAATAAATTCCCGTAAGTCATATGGGTCACCATCATAATCCCTTACGTAACAAACGAGGTCAACCGGGTTGAAATGAGTTGCTTTTTCAAAAATGCTTTTCTGTTCATTATTTGAAAAATCAATTTGGGATGACTCAACAATTTGTAATGAAACTTCACCTGATGAGTTACGTACCCAAAACGGTCCACCACCTGGTTCTCCAACATTTTTTACCATACCACACAATCGTATCGGGCAGTCGAGACTTGTATAAAGGAAGTCAACTTTTTCAATATTACTAAAAGTTTCAAATTCAGGTGTAAACCTGATATATAACTTTTCATTACAGAAACTAACAATCTTTTTTATTTCATTGTCACTCAATCCACCATCTTCAAGCAGTTCAAGATATTCAACAATCTTATCTCTTAATTCCATAAGATAACCACCCAATGCACGCTTGTATTTGTATGTCGTATCTTTAAGCCTGTCGGGCACAACGTTGTCAATATTCTTAATAAATATTAGTTCCCCGTGACGGTCATTTAAATTCTCAATTAAAGCTCCATGTCCGCCTGGACGAAAAACCAGATTATCCTCTAAATCCCTGAATGGCTTGTTAGTAGTATCAACAGCCACAGTGTCAGTTGACTGCTTTTGAACTGAGAAAGTAAGCTCGTAGGTTACATCGAATAATTCTTCGTATTTGTCTTTTACGAGGTTAATTTCCTCAATGAAGTTATCAGCATCCTCAGGTGAAACAGTAAAGTGCACAGCAACCCTGCCTTCACTATTAGTAGCATAATTAGCACTCTCAACAAGATGCTCTTCCATCGCCATGCGTGCACCATCTTTGTAATTATGGAACTTTATCATAGCTTTAGGCTTTGAGGCATACCCAAGGCCATGATCTTCCAAAATGAATTCAATAATGGTTTTATAGTCTTTCTCTTTGAGTTTACTTTCCAAACTGATATGATTATCCTCCATTACCTTATTAAGGTCGTCGTAAAAAGCGAATTTTCGAATATTGCTAAAAAAGTTATTTGCTGAGTTAAATCCTTTATCCTGCTCAATTTCTTCAAGTGATTTTGAATTTTCAAGCTGTTCTCTAAATTCGTACAGTGACTTAAACATGCGACTGGCAGCACCAGAGGCAGGAACAAACTTCAGAATTTCATAATCTTCGTAGTTCTTATCGTAGAACTTCTGTAACTTCTCAATTTCAGTATCACTAAATACTTTCATCCCATTTTTTCCTGTAGCAGCTTCGACGAGATCAATATACGGAAAACCTCTTTTAAAGTTTTCCAATTGCTGTTCAATAGTCTTGATATCAATTCCTTTTGATTGGAATAATTTTAGGTCATTGGCACTAAACATAAAAGGTGGATTAGTTAGAAGTACTTTCTGAGTACTAGTTATTGACAAAGATAAACAAAGCAACAACAAAAACCAATTAAACTTCATGGACAAATGACTGACCTCACTTCTGTGAAATAGACATTTACAACCTACCATGATTCTAAAATGCAGATCAGAGTAAAAGAATAAAAATTTTCCGTAAAAGGTAATTGTTAAAGAAGAAAAAAATTCTATCTTTGCACTCCTAATTGCCCAGGTGGTGAAATTGGTAGACACGCCAGCTTGAGGGGCTGGTGTCCTTAAGGATGTGCAAGTTCGAGTCTTGTCCTGGGCACAAATCCGACATAGGTCGGTGGCAGTCGTAAGACTGCAATTTTTTTTAATGAAAGAAGCTTGTCAATTGCCCGGATGGCGGAATTGGTAGACGCGCTAGTTTCAGGGACTAGTGTACTTACGTGCGTGCAGGTTCGAGTCCTGTTCCGGGCACTACAGCTTAATGTTAACCTTGTATCATTTCTATGGTGCAAGGTTTTTTTATGCTTTTTATAACCTTCAAAGGCATTGCGCGAAGGCATTGTGCTGAGACCTTGCACAGTGGCAGTTCGAACTTTAACTCTTACTTTTTGCTTAAACTGTAAACTATTGACTTAACCTCTTGGGCTGCATCCAGCTGGTTGGTCATATCCTGGAAATGAAGGTAAGAGATTGGTTTACCTATTTTAACTTTGATAACCTTGTTTCTTTTGTTGAAGAATTCATGCGGAAGCAGCGCAAGCTCAATAGTCGCTTTTATTCCTAAGGATTTGCGCAACAGGTAAATGAAATAAAAAAGATTAGAATTCCTGCCATAAAAATAGAATGGCACAATATCACGCTTACATTCAATTGTTTTGTGAATAAAGCTTTTTTGCCATTTACTATCAACTACCCTCATTTTGTGCATCCTTGATACAAGTCCTGCTGGGAAATGGGTTATCGGTATATCTGAATTAAACACTTTATCTAACTCTAATAGATAATCACGCTTGTTAGTTCCAAATACGTTTACGGCAGCTATAAGGGGTCTTAATTGCGGTATTAACATAAATAGATCATTTCCAATTGCTTTGAATTCACCATATTTAGCTGAAACTATGCTGGTAAGTATAAGTCCATCAACAATTCCAAAAGGATGATTTGCAACAAAGAAGCATTTTCCGTTTTCCGGTAGATTATTATATCCGTCTACGTCAAGCTTTATATTCATCTCCTCAAGTATTTTAGGGAGAAAATTAATGCCAATATCGTCAGAGTATTTTGTGAGGATTTCATTCATTTCATTCTGATGAACGATTTTTTCCAATAACCTTATGATAACATCTGGCAATGCCCTTAATAATTTAGAGTTACTATTTTTGATCTGTTGCTTTACATTTATAATTGTCATAGTTTGCTAGTTACCAGCATTATCGAGGTGTACTGTCATGATTACCGCAGTATCCTGTGATTGTGAATAGGTAAAGGGTAATTAGTAAAATTATTTTTTTAGTCATTAGTCTGAAGCGGAGTATTTATTTTCAAAAATCTGATTGGAGTATTTGTTTTCAAAAATCTGAAGGGTAATCACCTGCCTCTGTTAACTTCCTTATCCTATCAATTACAAGAGGTTTGTCTTCTTTATAGGTAATGCCAAACCATTGCCCTGAATTTGGTAATACCTTAACTCTTGCTTGATTTAATTTTATTAGTGTATCAATTGCTGTTGGAATATAAAACTCCGCCTTTGGATTATTGATATTGCTTCTAATAAATGAAAGGAAGTGAGATTCCAACTGGCTAAAAAAGGCTGGCTTAAAGCACCAGAAGTTCATTGATGTAAGAGCGTTTTCATCTAATTCTGTTTTGCTACCATCAAGCTCTGTATTGTATACTTTAGCCCCTTCACGAGCAATTTTTGTATTCTCAACCACACTGTCAAGATAACCTTCTTCATCAACTTCACAAATTCCTCTTGATACGGTTCCAAAATCTGATAAAGTATTTTTTAATTCGTAAGCAACCATTGCGTAGTCATTGTCCTTTTCATCAGTATTAAAGAAATCCACTGCCTTTGTAAAGGCTTCAAATCCATAAAAATCGTCGGCATTAATAACTGCAAAAGGCTCTTTTATTTTCCCGGATGCCATTAAAACAGCATGTCCGGTACCCCAAGGCTTGATCCTATCTACGGGAACCTGAAATCCTTCTGGAAGTATGTCAATTTCCTGAAACACCCATTCAACAGGCATGGTTTTACTAAGCTTGTTAGCAAAAACTGATTTAAAATCCTCTTCTATTTCACGCCTGATAATGAATACAACCTTTCCAAAGCCGGCTCTCTTAGCATCATATAATGAATAGTCAAGTATTGTTTGACCATTAGGACCAACGGGGTCAATCTGTTTGAGGCCGCCATATCTGCTGCCAATGCCGGCAGCTAATATTAATAAAGTAGGTTTCATGCAATTATCTTTTCTAAATTCAACACTCGTAAAACATTAAGGTTACTTGGGTGGCTTATAGGCTTTATCTCAATTTATGCCCCTTAACCGCAAAGTATAATATGTATAAATAAAAAGGGATCATTATTATATATGCTTGTCTGTTTCCAATCACATCAACCAGTGAACCGTAAATCAAAGGAATAATTGCGCCACCGGCAATACCCATTACTAATAGTGCTGAGCCGGCTTTAGTGAATTTCCCTAAATCAGCAATGGCCAAAGGCCAGATACTAGGCCACATCATAGCATTTGCAAGTCCTAATAAGGCAATGAACATTATGCTGACATAACCGTCAGTGAATAGGGCCAGAATTGTAAAAGCAACCCCTAGAATAGCTGATACAGCAAGGGCTTTGTCTTGTTTTATATATTTAGGTATTGTGATGATGCCAATTATATAACCAATTACCATTGATATCAGGGTTAAACTGGTAAAGTAACGCGACTGGTCAAGTGAAATACCAAGGGACTTACCATAAAGCGCTATTGTGTCACCGGCCATTACTTCAACTCCTACATAAAAGAAAATTGCAAGGAAGCCAAGAATTAAATGAGGATACTGGTACCATGCTGCTTTTGTTAATCCAACGTTTATAGTATTACTGCTATCAGCTTCAGGATTGATCTCTGGTAAGTGGGCATATCTAATCATAACCGCAAGTAGAGTTAATACAACCGCCATAATTATGTATGGCATTATAACTTTATTTGCCAGAGCGTCAAGCATTATGTTTTTTTCAGAACCACTAACCAAATTCACCTGCTCCATCAGCTGATTAGCTCCTGATAAGATTACAGCACCCAGAATAATAGGACTGATAGTTCCTGCTACCTTGTTAGCAATACCCATGATTGCTATTCTTTTAGCGGCGCTTTCGCGGGGGCCTATTATGGTAATATATGGATTTGAAGCAGTTTGCAATAATGCCAGGCCTGAGCCCTGAACAAATAATCCAGTAAGAAACAGTTCAAAAGTTCTATTCATGGCAGCAGGAATAAATATCAACGATCCTATAGCCATTAGTCCCAAGCCAAGTGCCATTCCATTTTTGAAGCCAACATATTTTAGCACAAGTGAAGAGGGTGGAGCCATGAAAAGGTATGAAATGTAGAAAGCAAAAGTTACGAAATATGCCTGAAGATTACTTAACTCACATGCTATTTTCAGAAAAGGAATCAGCGTACCATTTAACCATGTTACGAACCCGAAAATAAAAAAAAGTATTCCAATGGTTGCAATAGAAATCATGTACGATTTCTTATTTTCCTGCAAAGTTGTGCTCGCCATTAATTTAACTTTAGATTGGTTAGTATGATGAAAAAATAGTTGATCAGGAATATGCACTGATAAATATCAAGTTTTAAGCAAATATCTTATTCATTACAAGGGCAACCGAACCCATTATTCGGGCATTATCACCCAATTCGGACACAACTAATTGAGCATCTTTTCTTATTCTTCCCAGAGAATGAACTTCAAGGTTATCTTCAATTGGTGCAAATAAGAATTCAGTGGCTTTTGATAATTCACCTCCTAAGATAATGAGCTCAGGATTGAATATATTAATAAGAACAGCAAGTCCTTTTCCTAACGCATCGCCTGCATCGTTTAGCAACTGAATTGAAACCCTGTCTCCTGACCTTGCTTTTTCAATAATGTCTTTGGTTGTAAGCTTGTTTAAAATAGATGAGCATTTTTCTCTAAGCTCAGTTTGCACACCAGACTCTATCAACTTTTCTGCCTTCAAAATAAGAGACTTTCCGGCTGCCTGAGTTTCTATACAGCCTACTTTACCACAATGACATAAATCACCCTTATTATCAATCTGAATATGTCCGAATTCTCCTGCATAACCAGAGTGACCTTTGTAAATTGTGCCATTTAAAATCATGCTTAAGCCAATTCCTGACCCTATATTCAGGCATAGAACATTATCTATCCCCTTGGCAAGTCCAAAAGCCTGCTCCCCCCAAGCCATAAGTTTGGTATCATGCTCAACGTATGTCCTAATTTCAGTCAATTCACTTAATGTTTCTGCAACAGGCTTATTGTCCATCAAGTATGTGTAGGATAGACCTGTGTGGATATCAATCAATCCGGGAAGAGACAAACCAATACCAAGCACTTTCTTCTTGCTTATTCGGTGACTTTTAAGTAGTTCATTAACTTTTTGTGTGATGAAATCAAAAACATCTAAAAGTGTATCAAGTCCATCATTGAATTCATAGACCTTGGAAACTGGTTTATTGGCAAAATCAAAGATACCTATCCGTATAAATGACCTTTCAAGGTCGACTGCCATTACATAATGAGAAGATGGATTAATAGAATAGAGACCAGGACGACGACCACCGGATGATCCACCAACACCAGTCTTTATAACTAACTGTTGCTTAATAAGAACATTTATTGTTTTTGCGATGGTAGGTGCACTGTGCTTAAATGACTCACAAAGATCATGAATTGAAAGCTGACCTTCTTTGTACAACTTGCTAACCAATTGTTGTTTTAGTCTTGCTTTTCGTTGACTGTTGTTCCCAGATGATTTAATTGAAGAAGCAATATGTTGGTTTACAGGCATTTAGAAGTAAATTATTTTATAGCTAAATTATAAAAAAAACCATGTTTCCATTGTATTTCTAATGGAATGCGCAAATTTAGTTTAATTTGACAATTTTGCTGTTTTAGTTATAATGTTTTAATCAATACTCTGAGGGCTTTTAAAAATTTGTCATGAGCTGTAAATCCTTAAAAACTTGATGGTATTATTTTTGATATTATAGTTGAAAGTGTAGGAAATTGCAATTTAAGAAACACATTTAATGAACTTCTCTACATTTTTCCTTTGTGGAGGTTACTTTTAAAGTGAATGAACATAAATAATAGAACTAAAAAAGGCAATATCCTTTTATTAGCAAGTAAATCTGAATGAACACATCAATTTATTCTGACCAGGAAGCATACAACGATTTGATTGAATGCACTGTATGCCCCCGTTCATGCAAAGCTGAAAGAACTAAAGGTAAAACCGGGTATTGTAAAACTGATGCTGGTTTCAATATTAGTTCTATCTGTATACATAGAGGAGAAGAGCCTGTTATTAGTGGGACTGAAGGAATATGCAATGTGTTTTTTGGTCATTGTAACTTGCAATGTATATATTGTCAGAATTACCAAATAAGCCAAAATGGAACATCAGTAATCCAATTTGGGACATTAGAAGAAATAACCCGAACTATAATCTCTTATTTAAACAAAGGTTGTAAGGCAGTTGGGTTTGTTTCAGTTTCGCACATGGTTCCTCAAATGGTAATGATAATTAACAGTCTGCATCGTCATAACTATTTCCCAACAATTGTGTATAATTCGAATGGGTATGATAAGGTGGAAACCTTAGAGAAACTTGAAGGGTTAGTTGATATCTACCTTCCCGACTTCAAGTACTCCACTAATACAATCGGCAAACAATACTCCTACGTTGATGATTACCCCTTTATAGCTATTAAAGCTTTGAAGGAAATGTACAGGCAAATGGGCCCTAACCTTATAACTGATAATAATAAAACTGCCATTCGAGGTATGATAGTCAGGCATTTGGTATTACCTGGTCATGTTGAAGATAGCATCAACGCATTAAGGCTACTTGCCGATGAATTTAGTTCTAAATTGAGTATCTCACTAATGTCGCAATACCATCCAATGAGTAAGGCGGTAGGGCATAGTACATTAGGCAGATCCCTTCTTAATGAAGAATATTTATTGGTTTGCAGGGAAATGGAAGATCTTGGGTTTAGCAGTGGCTGGGTTCAAGAGATGGATAGTAATATTGAATATTTGCCAGATTTTAATTGGGAACATCCATTTGAAAAAACAGGATAACTAATTTTTTTGTATATTGATTGACTTTTTACACACAATAATGAAATCTACAAAACAGCGAATTCTTTTAGCTGCTTGTTTGGCATTTATGATGCCCTTTATTGTTTGTGGCCAGTCAAAACTGGATAGCCTTGAGTTGCAGCTGCAAAACCTCCCTGATACTGCTTCAAAAGCACCATTACTAAAGCAATTGTCGAGGATTGCATTCCAAACAGGTGATTACTCAAAAGCCATTTATTATTTGGAAAATGAGATAGAAACTCATGCAAACATAAGGGATTCTGTTTCGTGGGCAAATGCTCATTATAGCCTTGGCATGGTTTATACAGTTACACTTAATTACGAGGATGCCCGAAAACACAGCCTTATAGCTTTATCCTTCTTTGAGCGGAGGGCTATGCCGGCACCATTAGCAAATGCCTGTATTAATCTTGGATATATATACAGTGAACTTAAACAACTTGACAGAGCAACTAATTATTACCTCCGTGCTTTAGGTATTCTAAATAATCTTGCTAACCAGCAGGATCTTGATGCATCGTTCCTGAATTTAGGAATAATGGGCAGGAATATGGCAAACATCGATAGGTTCAGAAAAAGTTATGAAGAAACTCAAACCTTATCTAATAAATTGAATGCATCCTCATTATCCCTGGTTTATTCTGCATTAGGAGTTCTCAGTATGAAAAAGAACGACATGCAGAGTGCTGAAAACTACATTTATAAAGGACTAGAATTATCAGTAAAAAACAATGATCTTAACTCTACAGCTAATGGTCAAATTTTATTAGGTAAGATATATTTTAATAAAGGTTTAGAGCCTGAAGCTTATAGGTTAACCGAAAAAGGCCTGATTAACGCTAAAGCGATTAGAAACAGGCCACTTGTGCTCGAAGCATATTCTGAACTTGCTAAAATTTCAATGTCATTGAATCAACCTGCCATAGCATACGATTTTCTTGACCAATATACAGAGTTGAAGGATAGTGTTTATAACGAACAGATGGCTGTGCAGTTTACAAAGGCTAACAGGCGTTTTGAGGTAACTGATAATAGTATGGACCCAGGTATTTTGCTGAGGCAAAATCTTGACCAATCACTTAACATACAGAATAATTATAAGCTTAAGGTGGCTTTAATTATTTCATTGGTGGTCATTATTATGATGCTTTTCTTTTTCTTCAAGAGATACTATTCCAAATCAAGAGTTGCAAGCCAGCTTCAGACGCAGAATAAAGTTATTGAAGAACAAAAAAATCACCTGGAAGAACTTATACAAACAAAAGACAGGTTTTTATCAATAATAGCGCATGACCTGAAAAACCCTTTTAACTCTTTACTTGGCTTTGCGGATCTTGCTTATAACGACTTTGATGAAATAACTGATAACGAGAAAAAATCATACCTCAATGTTATTCGTCAATCAGGGCAGCATATCTATGCATTACTCGACAATTTGCTTAGCTGGTCGCGTGCGCAATCAGGAAGGATTGACTTTTTTCCTGAACCTGTTAGTCTTACCGAAAATATTGAAAATGCAGTTGAGCTTGTGCGAAGTTCTGCTGATAATAAACAGATATCGCTTTTCTCTGATTTTTCTAAGGATGTGATTGTTAAGGCAGATAAGAATATGTTGTCGACAATCCTGCGCAACCTGCTTACCAACTCCATCAAGTTCACACCTAATGGAGGTTCTGTTACTGTGAGTAGTAGAATTAACAACAAAAAAGTAACAGTCTCAATTACTGATACAGGTATAGGAATGACAAGTGAAGAACTATCTAAACTGTTTAAACTTGATGGAGGATTAAAGAATTCAGGAACCTCCAATGAAACAGGTACAGGTCTGGGCCTGATCCTTTGTCAGGAGTTCATGAGTCTGCATAAATCTAAGATAGTAGCCGAAAGCACTCCCGGAAAGGGTAGCACCTTCAGCTTCACACTCGACTTTATACAGCAACTATAAAAAGTTTAATCTAACAGCCTGAAATACCAAAGGTAGTAACATGCTGCATTACAGACTTAGAAAGGCAAACCTCCATTTTCATCTTCTTCCTCAAGTTTATTATAACTCTCGTAAGAAGGAAGATTATTATTGCTTCCAGATACACTATCAGCACCAGATAGTTTCCATGCTTCCAAATCCATGAAATAACTAACTCTTCCGTCTTTCTCATATTTGCGTCCTTTGAGATTGAAGGAAACAGTTACCTCCTGACCGGTTTTGTAAGAATCAAGAATTGTGCATTTATCGCCGGTAAACTGAAATTTCAAATATTGAACATAAGTACCTGATGGGTTGTCAGTATATTCAACTATAAATTCTCTCTTCTTGAACTTATCAGTAATGGTTTGAGTACTAAAAATTTCAATAATCCTTCCTTTTAATTCGAATGACATCTTTTTGTTTATTTAAGTTAGTATGGTAATTTATTATCAAGTTCAATCCATTTATCAAATATAATGCATGCTTCGTCTCTAAGCAGTTGATATGTAGTCATTTTGCGGTCAGAAATACTGGAAGATACCTCTTTATAAATAAAATCATCATCAAAGCCAGCAGCAGCTGCATCGGCACGATCCGCAGCAAAGAATATTCTTTCAGGCCGTGCCCAATAGATAGCGCCCAGACACATTGGACATGGCTCACAACTACAATATATGTCACATCCGGTAAGCTGGAAATTATTCAGATGCAAACAAGCTTCCCTTATAGCTACAATCTCAGCATGTGCAGTTGGATCATTGAGCATTGTTACTTTATTTGAACCACGTGCAATGATCTTTCCATCCTTTACAACAACAGCTCCAAATGGTCCTCCTTTAGTTCCCTGCAAATTTACTTCAGCCATTTTTATTGCTTCGCCCATAAAATAGCGGTGCAATTGCATGTTCTCTAATATACTCATTCCAGTTTCCTCTTATGGTATTATATTTTAACGCGGTTTCAAGCATTTCAAGATAGTTGTTTCTTGTGACAATTGTAGCTCCAAGTGACATAAGGTGATCAGTATGCATTTGCGCATCTACAAATTTAAATTCTTGAGATTTAAGAAACTTAAATAGGAAATGCATTCCAGCTTTTGAAGCATCAGTTTTAAAATGAAACATCGATTCACCAAAGAAAGCTTTTCCTATTGATACCCCGTATAAGCCACCTGCCAATTCTTCATTTTGCCAAACCTCCAGACTATGAGCATACCCAGCTTCATAAAGGGCTGTATAGGCTTTAACAGTTTCCTGGAAAATCCATGTTCCGTGCTCACCTTTTCTTTTTATTAACGCACAGTAGTGCATAATCTCTCTGAAGTGCTGATCAAATGTAAATGTGAATGCGTGCCTCTTTAGCTTTTGCCGGAGACTCATTGATGTTTTAAAATCATCTATAAAGATAATGCACCTTTCCAGGGGAGAATGCCAAAGTATAGGAGAATCAATATTATACCATGGAAAAATGCCTTTCGTATATGCTTCTATTAATCTACCAACACTTAAATCGCCTCCGAATGCAATTACCCCTGAGTCATTACGATTTCTTAAATCAGGGAATTTCCGATTACCTTCGAGGTGAATTATTTCTCTCTCTTTCATCCTTGTTACACACCTTTGCCTAATCAAATGTAGTGGTTTTTATATTCAGTTTTTAAGCCAGGCAAAAAAAAACCGGCCGTTAAAGCCGGTTTGTCTTTACCTAAAACAATTAGGCGTTCTCCTTTTCGAAATCATGCATACAATCAACAAGTGCCTGTACACTTTCAATAGGCAACGCATTGTATGTAGAAGCTCTGAATCCTCCAACCGAACGATGGCCTTTAATTCCAATCATACCACGTTGTTTTGCGAATTCCATAAAAGCATCTTCCTTATCTTTATACTCTTCCTTCATAACAAAACAGATGTTCATGAGTGAACGTGAATCCTTGGCTGCAGGTCCTTCAAACATCTTACTATTATCAATTGCATTGTACAGCAAGTCAGATTTCTCAATGTTCATTTTCTCAATGACAGATATACCTCCCAGACTCTTTATCCATTTCAACGTTTCAAGAATTGTATATATAGGCAGTACTGGAGGTGTGTTAAACATAGAACCCTCCTTAATATGCGTGCGATAATCAAGCATAGTAGGAATCTGACGCTCAACTTTACCCAGGATATCTTCACGCACAATGATGAATGTTACCCCTGCAGGCCCCAAATTCTTCTGTGCGCCTCCATAAATTAATGCATATTTTGAAACATCAACCTTTCGGCTCATGATGTCAGATGACATATCAGCAATCAAATTAACAGGACTGTCTATGTCATATCTTATCTCAGTACCATAAATTGTATTATTCGTTGTGATATGGAAATAATCAGCATCGGCTGGTACCTGATAGTTCTTTGGAATATAACTGAAATTCTTGTCTGCTGAAGAAGCTACAATATCAACCTCACCAAATAGTTTAGCTTCCTTATTGGCTTTCTTTGCCCATACTCCGGTTTCAAGGTACGCTGCTTTCTTATTCAGCAAGTTGAAAGGGATCATGCAGAATTGTAGGCTCGCACCTCCACCAAGGAATAACACTTGATATCCTTCAGGGATTTCCATCAGTTCCTTGAAAAGGCTAACAGCTTCATCAATAACGGCTTGGAAGTCTTTACTCCTGTGTGAGATTTCAAGGATTGACATACCAATACCGTTAAAATCTAAAATTGCTTTGGCTGTGTTTTCAATAGCAACTTTAGGTAGAATGGAAGGACCGGCATTGAAATTGTGCTTTTTCATATTCTTATTTTTTATTTGGATGTTATATGATCTCATGGGCTTTATAAAAACCCCTGTATTTCATGGTAGAAAATCACAACAAAGGTATAAAGATTTAGAAGATTTAAAAATGATAATACCTTTTATCAACATCATCAGGCAGGAAATAAAATAAAGATAATTTTAGGTCATTCTTTTGGAATCAAGTCAAGCTCAGGTCTTCTATTCCGTTTTTTATCTTCACCTTTTATTGCAGGATTCCGTGCATTAATTCCCTCCACAAATGTCCAGTATTTTTTAAAATATACATAGCCGTCGTATGTAGTTCCGACGGGAACATAAGCCCACCTGATTCCTTCAAGTCCTTCATTCAAAGGAGCCAGTCTGTCAACAACAATTATACTGTCATTTATCCGGCTCTGTGATTTTCTAACACCTGTAAGTGTAAGCTTTTGCTTGCTGTATTGAAGTGTTAAATTAGCAGTAGCTGCATATTCTATAACTACTCTCTTGGTTCTGCCTTCTTTTGTTTTAAATACTTCTTTACCAAATATTACAGCACTGTCATTTATAATAGTGATAGCTTCAATGGTTTTTCTGGAAGTTTGCTGGCTGAACCTGTCCCATCCAAGCATGAGGTAATACTTGTCAGTCTTTTCTTTTGGATTTATAATTTTATAATATAATGCAGGAGGCCAGTCACCGCTTGTATAAACCGAGTCAGGATCTATCTTTAATTCTGAACGTTTTACGGGCATTACAATGATTTTCCGCGTAAGTGGTAGGTAAAAGATGCAATTATATAAGTTGTGACCGTCATTCTGCTGAATATTCCAATTATAGGCAATTAACTTTTGATCTGATGATGTAGTCTGGCCTATCCTCAAGTTTCTAAGGGAATCAGGGGTAAAGGTTTGTAACCTTAGCATTTCTATCAATGACTCACTAAACTGTTGATTTAGTGTTACTCTTAATGTGTCATTTCGTTCTTTCCGGGTGCTATCAAGTAGTTTTTTCAAATCAGCATTGTTTACCTGGCTGTAAACCGAATATTGGACAAAAAGCAGCAATAAAAGAATAAGTTTTCTCAAGGTAATATATTTTGGTATCGGTCAATCACTTACAAATGTAGTATTTTTGCAGCAAAGAGGCCCTATGAGTATTTTCAATATAAACGAACAGATAATAGGTTTAGCGTGTTCACTTAAAGAAAGTGTTACTAATTACAGGAGTGGTAAAACTAATACTGCATCAAGTGAAACAATTATTCATGAGCTTATTTTAGAATCCTGCCAACACAATCCATGGTTTATTGCTGACCATGTGGTTTATGCGTTAGAGTTACTTGCTGAAGACCTGGTAAAGATTGGCGAAGAACAACAATCAATATATAATGGAAATGAAAAAAGAGTTGCTGTCCTATTCAGGTCTGTTGCACCTCTCGAAGGTGTAGCCGAACTTTTTCAATTGGTCAAATATGGATATGCATGTGAGGTAATGCCTTCTTCCGATCAACAATACATCCTTAAAAAATTCCTTCTCTATCTTGACAATTTCCCTGCCCTTGCGGGAACCATAAAAGAAAACAACCATAAATTTACTGACTTCAGTGCTTTAATTTCCTTATCAGAATTAGGGGCGACCACTATAGATTACTTTAATAAATATCAATCTTTGCAATTACATCGAAAAGGCATCTCCTATATTTTATATGGTAATGAAGATGATTCTCTTAAAGATAAAATAACCGAGATGGTCTGCATGTATTATGGTAGGTCAACTCAGAATATTAAGGTGTTATTCGTTCCCCAGGACTATAATATTGATCTCCTGACTCCGGCTTTAGAATTATATGCTGACCAGTTATTTCATAATCGTTACTATAACAACTTTGAATATCGTAAATCAGCAATGATTATTAACCATCTTTCATTTAATGAAATAGGACCTCTGCTTGTTACAGAATCTGCATCTCAGGCTGGTTATACTGGTGTACTTTGCGTTCAGAGATACTCATCAGTCGATGATATAATGAACAATGAGTTATCAATTATGTACAAGCCATTTAATTCAATGGATGGGTTTGATAATATACCTTCACTCTCACTGTCAACCCTAACACATAATTATGAGAAACTGAATAATTTCTTTCAGTATATCAGCACTCAAAATCATCAATTTTAAGGGTACCAAAAATATTTACTTTATAATTTTGTTATATTGAGTAAAAAGCATAATTTTGCATTCCCAAAAATTGTCGGGTATAAGCCATAATCAGTTACTGTGCTAACCCCGTCAACAATAGGTAAAAAGGGCATTCATTCAAACAAACTGATCAATGAAAAAAGAAATTCATCCTAAAGAGTACCGCATGGTGGTCTTTAAAGATATGTCAAATGAAGAAACATTTATCACAAAATCTACTGTTTCTACAAAAGATACCATCACAATGGACGACGGTAATGAGTATCCATTAGTGAAGCTTGAAATCTCAAACACTTCGCATCCTTTCTATACTGGAAAAATTAAACTTATTGATACTGCAGGTCGGGTTGATAAGTTTAAAACCAAATACCAGAAACACTTTGAAAACCGCACTAAAGCAGAATAAGTTTTCAGCAGTTTAATGTTAATAATATTCCATGAGCCCTTCATTGTTAAGGGCTTTTTTTGTTATTTTTGTGATTGTACATACTTATATAACCAATCTATATGAATTACGTTCTCTTTGATGAATCCCGGAGGAAGAATCTGCTACCCTTGACCTTTATGAGACCCGTTGCTGACATACGTTTTGGCATTTTGACTATCCGTGAAAAATGGGAATTACATCTAAAAACAAAAACTTCTACACTAACTGAAAATTACCTGGCTGAAAAATTTCCACTAATAAAGGAAAAAACCAACATCATAATAAATGGTGCGATATGCCCAAATGATGAACTCGTAGCTGAAATAAAGCAATTAGAGCCAGGACATGCACTCATCAAAGGCGACACTATCCTTGCCATGGCAATGAGTGAAGAAGATTTTAAGGTTCAATCAAATGCAGTTCAGGAAATTGAAACAAATGTTGATTGTCTTGAAATTTTTAATACATGGGACATTTTTGCCAAAAACTCTGTGGCAATCGAAGACGACTTTAAAAAAATAACTGCTAATAGAGTATCCGCTCCAATACCATCTCATTGTATTGCTTTTGCTCCCGAAAATATATTTATTGAAGAAGGCGCACAACTATTTGCTGCAACATTAAATGCAACGACTGGTCCAATTTATATTGGAAAAGATGCTATTATTATGGAAGGATCAAACTTGAGAGGGCCTATTGCAATTTGTGATCACGCAACCGTAAAAATGGGGGCTAAGTTATATGGAGGCACTACTGTAGGACCTCACTCTAAAGTTGGTGGTGAAATTAACAATTCCGTTATTTTCGGTTACTCAAATAAAGCACATGACGGTTTCCTGGGACATTCAGTAATAGCTGAATGGTGCAATCTGGGTGCTGATACTAATACCTCGAATTTAAAAAACACTTATGATAGTGTGAAGCTTTGGAATTATACTGATGAAACTTTTGTTGAAACAAACCAACAATTTTGCGGATTGATTATGGGTGATCATACAAAGTGCGGCATTAACACAATGTTTAATACAGGAACTGTTGTTGGTGTTAGTGCAAACATATTCGGTGCAGGGTTTCAACGTAATTTTATTTCTTCATTCAAATGGGGAGGTGTTGCCGGTTTTCAAACTTTTAATCCTGCAAAAGCTATTGAAATAGCAAAAGGAATGTATAAACGCCGTAATCTGGAATTTAACGAAATCGAAATCAGGTTAATGGAAAACGTATATAGCCTAACGCATAACTACAGGAGAATGTAAACCTTTTTTTCTAAGACTTGTTATTCGGATAGCTTTGTGAAAGCATAAAGCACCATGATGGCACAAATTTTGAATAATTCATTTTATGAATGATTGAGGGGATTTGTGGCAAGTTTTATTATTGAAAAGAGACTATTAAGCAACTTTATATGAATAATGACAAATTCGGGCTTACTGACCTGATAGAGAACGATTCGGAATTTATTCCTTTACTCTCAACTGAAGATGAGGAACAAATGAATGCCGAAGAGGTGCCTGAAATACTACCAATTCTTCCACTTCGAAATACAGTACTTTTCCCGGGTGTAGTTATTCCAATTACAGTCGGTAGAGATAAGTCAATTAAACTCATTAAGGATTACTACAAAGGCGACAGGATTATAGGTGCTGTTGCACAGAAAGACTTTGAAACAGAGGATCCTGCTTTTAAGGATCTTAATGAAATAGGCACCATTGCCTATATTATCAAGATCTTGCAAATGCCCGATGGAAGCACTACGGCCATCATTCAAGGTAAAAAGAGGTTCAGAATGAAGCAAATGGTTCAGGATGAACCTTATTTTATTGCAAAAGTGACTCCTTTTGAAACAGCAAAACGGGTAGTAAAGGATAAAAAGTTTAATGCTTTAATGTCGTCGATTAAAGACCTTGCTATTCAAATCATTAATCTTTCGCCTAATCTTCCATCTGATAGTGTTTTTGCAATAAGAAATATTGAAAGCCCTGTATTCCTGGTTAACTTCATCTCTTCAAATCTTAACATTTCTCTTGATGAGAAGCAAATGCTTCTTACAATTGATGATCTGATCGACAGGGCTAATACAGTGTTGGGCTTACTTACTAAGGAATTGCAGATTATTGAGCTTAAGAATCAGATACAGAGTAAAGTAAAGATAGACCTTGATAAGCAACAGCGCGATTATCTGTTAAACCAGCAACTCAAAACCATACAGGAAGAACTTGGTGACAATCCGCACACTCAGGATATAGCTGAGCTAAAGTTGAGAGCAGCAAAGAAGAAATGGCCTGCCAATGTGGCTGACACTTTTGACAAGGAATTGTCAAAGTTGCAGAGGATGAACCCTGCGGCTATGGAATATTCCATGCAGCTCAATTATCTTGATGTTCTTATTGACCTGCCCTGGCATGAGTATACCAAAGATAATTTTGATCTTAAGAGAGCACAGAAAGTTCTTGATAAAGATCATTTTGGTCTTGAATCAGTTAAAGAAAGAATCATTGAGTACTTAGCAGTACTCAAATTAAAAGGTGACATGAAGTCGCCTATATTATGCTTGTTTGGACCTCCGGGTGTGGGTAAAACATCATTGGGAAGGTCAATTGCCAAGGCTGTAAACAGGCAGTATATCCGTATGTCGCTTGGTGGTTTGAGAGATGAGGCTGAAATCAGAGGACATCGTAAAACTTATATTGGTGCTATGCCTGGTAGAATTTTACAGAGCATACGGAAAGCTAAAGCATCCAATCCAGTATTTGTACTTGATGAAATTGACAAGGTAATAGGGGCAAATATAAATGGTGATCCTTCAGCAGCTTTGCTTGAAGTCCTTGATCCTGAACAAAACAGCACATTTTACGATAATTTTGTTGAATTGGAATATGATCTTTCAAAGGTTATGTTCATTGCAACTGCAAACAATCTTTCAACAGTACATCCTGCATTGCGTGATAGGATGGAGATAATTGAAATTAATGGTTATTTGCTTGAAGAGAAAATAGAAATCGCTCGCCGACACCTTATACCTAAACAACTTACTGAGCATGGCGTAAAACCTGAGCAAATAGAATTCTCCAAAAAAGTAATTGAAACAATTATCGACCAGTACACACGTGAATCAGGTGTACGGTCATTGGAAAAAAACATTGCAAAAATTATCAGGCATCTGGCTCGTTTCATTGTGACTGGTGATGAATACAATATAAAGCTTAAAGAAGCTGATGTTAACAGGCTACATGGAGTATCAAAATTTCAGCATGCGAATGATGACGATTTGCATGCTCCAGGTGTTGTAACAGGGCTTGCATGGACTCCTGTTGGTGGTGAAATCCTTTTTGTAGAAACAAGTCTAAGTCGTGGTACAGGTGGATTTGGAATTACCGGTAACCTGGGCGATGTTATGAAAGAGTCAGCTACTCTGGCGTATGAATATCTTAAGTCAAAGAGTGATAAGCTCGGTATAGAACCTGAATTGTTTGAGAAGTTCAATGTACACATTCACATTCCTGAAGGTGCAACACCAAAAGATGGTCCATCTGCAGGTATTACAATGTTTACTGCACTTGCTTCGGCTTATACAAAAAGAAAAGTTAAAGCCAGACTTGCCATGACAGGGGAGATCACTTTAAGAGGAAAAGTACTTGCAGTGGGAGGAATTAAGGAAAAAATCCTTGCAGCCCGCCGATCAGGTATTAAGGAGATAATTCTCCCTAAAGACAACAAGCAAGATATAGAAGAAATAAACCCTGTTTATATTAAAGGTCTCACATTTCACTATGTTGAACAAATGATAGAGGTTATCAACATTGCTTTACTTGAGAAAGAACAATCAGGAGTAAAGAGCATCAACCTCAAAGTTAGGGGCAATTAGGAATATCAATCCAATACAAAATAAAAAAATCACATACTATCAAGTATGTGATTTTTTTATTTTAATACCTATACTATTTCACAATCATTGCCTTTCGGGTATAAATCTTACCATCGCACATAAACCTAACCAGATAGGTTCCGGTAGCTAAATTTGATAGATTAATATTAACACTATTATCCCCGGTATTGATGCTCAGATTATTATGATTATAAACCATTTCGCCTGACTGGGTAAAACACTGCACATCAGCTACAGTATTCTTTGTGCTATAATAAACGACATTGAACTGCCCTTTTGAAGGATTTTGAATTAATCTTAGAACTTCATCAGGTATGCCATCAACAACCTCATTTGCAACAACCAGTGAAGCTGTCTTCAATAAGATTTTGTTATTTGGATCGAACTGTAATGATACAGGCTGTCTGTTAAAAATGAAAGAATAGTTTTCGTCGTTAAATTCATTCATTACTGTAAATACCGTGTCGCCAACACCACCTGCACCGCCAAAGTTAATCTTAAACTCAACTGGCATTGTGAAAAATCCTGTGTTCGTTTGAGTTTGCTTTATGTTGAATTTAACTTCCCATTGGTCACCGGTTAGCTGATTAAAGGAATAGGTGTTTGCATAAGTGGGATGATTAGGAGTGTATAGCCACTGATTGAAAAACCAGTCAAGTTCCATACCTGTTGATTCATTCATCTTTACAATGAAATCAGGTATTGTGGCCGACTTGTATCTAAAGTTAGTATCATTGGCATACTCATAAAGACTATGGAAGAAAAGTGAATCACCAACTACATTCCTGTACATGTATAGTATGCATGAACCTTTCATGTAAGTAATAGCATAGTTAAAAAGCACATTATTTGATGGGGGAGTAATAGCCCAGTCAGGATTTGAAATAGCCCATCCGGGGTTATTACTCATGTAATTGTATGCATTATATTCCAACTCTTGCTGATATGTCGGTTGACCAAACTGTTCACCTGTCCAAAGCGCTTCCACATAAGTTGCGAATCCTTCATTTAACCAAATATCAGCCCATGTAGCACAGGTTACCATATCACCAAACCACTGATGAGCATATTCATGAGCAATAAGGGACGATTCCCAGCAGCCCGGACAAAGGCTGGTTAATGTTTGATTCTCCATACCTCCCCATGTGAACTGAGGCCCAACAGTGGCAAAACCATTTTTCTCAAAAGGATGTGCTCCAAACAATGATTCAAAATAATCAGTCAAAGGCACAATCATAGCTTTCATGGCTGTTGGATTTTCTCCGGGATTGTAATAAAAGCGTATCGGTAAAGTGTCAGCTGAATTTAATGGATTCACCCGTTTTACAATATCAAGTTTATAATTCACTCTTGATGATATCACCATTAAATAGGTAGCTATAGGATCTCTGCTTATCCAGGTGTACCACAATGAATCAGCTACTTTAACAGAATCAGCTAATCGGCCATTGGATCCAAGTTTTACATTGGTTTTAACTTTTGCACGTAAACTAAGTGTTGCCTTATCGCTTGGGTCATCATAACAGGGAAACCATTTTCGTGCCCCTTGTGGTTCACTATCTGTAAATAAAAATCCATTGCTTACATAAAAGGCATAGTCAGTAACATTAAGGTGGTTATACCTGATAAGAACCTCAGCTATTTCACCGGGTAAGTACGTTCTGTTAAGTTGTATTACCAACTGATTCGCCTGATGTGTATATGATACCCCATCGCCGGCTATTGATATAATAGCAAGTGATGTGTTATCAGCATTTAATACTATTGACGAAAGGGCTGTATCAATTCTAAATGTTACCGTGTTTGTAGCTGTGAAGCTTTTCGGGTATGGTGACGTGTAGCAATTAAATAAATCAAGATCCAAATCGTAATTTATTACATCAAAAGAATGACTGGGTGACTCAAGGACAGATCTCAACATCTGTTCTTGCATGTTTTGCTTTCGCTCGGCACATAACTCACTTCCTCGCTTTCCTTGGTATTCCTGAGCCAGAGCAAGTTGACCTATTATTAAACTTAAAACTGCAATCGTAAAAATCTTTCTCATGGTATTTAGGTTAGAATTTTCAAATATACTATATATGTCTCAATTGCAGCATAAGGTGTACATTCAATTTTGTAATACCTTTGCCTGAAGGAACATATCTTGATGAATCGTCTGGTTTTTGTAATCTCTTTATTTATTTTTTTCAGTATCACAGCTTGCCAAAGAGCTGACAATTATGATAGTGACCTAACTGTATTCAAGTACAATGAAGCTGCCGGAATTACCTCTCTTGATCCGGCATTTGCACGTAACCAGGCCAATATCTGGGTAGTCAACCAATTATTTAATGGTCTGGTTCAGCTTGACAGCACATTGCAAATCAAACCTTGCATCGCTCATAAATGGGAAGTTTCTGCTGATGCAAGTGAATTCAGTTTCTTCCTGCGTAATGATGTTTATTTTCATGATTCTGAAGTATTTCCAGGTGGAAAAGGACGAAAGGTATTTGCCGCTGATGTTGTTTACAGTCTACAACGACTTGCTGATAACCGACTTGCTTCACCGGGTGCATGGATAATGAACCATGTTGATATGGTGGGAAGCACAAAAAACATTATTGCCATAAATGACAGCACAGTAATTATTATACTAAAACAGCCATTTCCTCCATTTATTGGCATGCTCAGTATGCAATAC
>JAGXGB010000036.1 GCA_024636955.1 Bacteroidales bacterium | reverse complement strand
GGTGGAATGGACGATCCGGCAAGGCTGGCTACTTCGTTTGCAGGAGTTGCATCGCCATCAGTGGGCAGCAATGGAATTTCAGTGCGCGGTAATAATCCTGACGGACTTTTGTGGAAGATAGAAGGGGTGGAAGTGCCAAGTCCTAACCATTTTGCCAACCTGAAAGTGGCAGGCGGCGGACTATTAACGGCGCTGAGCAACCAGATGATGAGCAACAGCGATTTTTACACAGGTGCTTTCCCGGCGGAGTTTGGCAATGCATCGTCGGGGGTGTTTGATATAAAACTGAATTCGGGCAACAGCGCCAAGCGCCAATATACGCTTCAGGCGGGAGTGATAGGGGTTGACCTTTCTGCGCAGGGGCCTTTTAAGATGGGTAACAGCGCTTCGTACATTACGAACTACCGAAATTCGACTATGGCCCTTGTTGCTCCGCTTTTACCTGATGATGCAGGAATTATAAAGTACCAGGATCTATCGTTCAAGATCAATTTGCCTGTTGCCGGTGCAGGTACTTTTTCACTCTGGGGACTCGGGGCATTGGACGGCAACGACCTGGAAGCTGCAGAAAGTGCAAACTGGGAAACCGATTCTGACAGGGACAATTCACAGACCTCTCTTTATATGTATGCATCGGGATTGTCGCATAGGATGAGCATCAATCCATCGGTTTTCATAAGTACAACACTGTCGGCATCCGGCAACGGTATTTCGCACAATGAACAACGCATGGCATACGACCTTCAGAAGGCAAATCCGCAATCGAAGGCTGAGAACAATACAGGACGGTACACATTGCAATCCTCTGTCAACAAGCGATTCGGCGAAAGGCACAGCAACAAAACGGGCATGAGTTATAGTAGATTAAGCTACAGTATTGAGGTGCAGCAGGCGGTTTCAGAAGGTACTGCACCTGTAACCATTGCCAGCGAGGAAGGTACATCGGGGTTGGCACAGGCATTCAGCCAGTCGAAAATTGACCTTACATCGAAGCTTACCCTTAACCTTGGGGTTAACGCATTATGGTTCGCCCAGAACAATAACCTTTCGGTTGAACCCCGCACAGGCGTGAAATATGCCATCAGCAGCAAGCAGAGCGTGGCTTTTGCGTATGGTTTGCACAGCCGGATAGAGCAGTTGCCGGTGTATTTTGTGGAAGTGGCGGGAGCGCATCCCAACAAGGAGCTTGATTTGATGAAGTCGTCGCACTACGTGCTGTCATACAACCTGAAGCTGAAAGACAATGTGCGACTGTGCGTGGAGCCTTATTACCAGCATCTTACAGGGATTCCTGTGGCGCCCGGCAGTTATGTTTCAACCATCAACAACGTGAACAACCTGTTTTTTGGTGAAACACTGGTTAATAAAGGAACCGGCTGGAATATAGGCATTGACTTCACTGTTGAGCAGTTTCTGACCAAGGGATTCTACTACCTTGTAACCGCTTCGCTTTTTGATTCAAGATATACCGGTGCTGATGGAATTGAGCGCAATACCCGATTCAACAAGAACTATGTGATCAACGTGATCACCGGCAAGGAGTGGCAGGTTGGTAACAATAATATGCTTAGCGCGAATGTAAGGCTCAATTACCTTGGCGGGAACCGCAAAGAGCCTGTTGACCTTGTGGCTTCCGTGCAAAACAAAAAGATAATATATGGTGAAACCGGCGACAACAAAGCGTTCAGCCAGCGCTATGCCGATGTGCCTGTTCTATCCTTCACCGTAGCTTACCGAACCAACAAGCCCAGATATTTTTCAGTATGGTCGCTGCAATTGTTGAATGCCACCGGCACACAAGAGTTCTCGAGGCACCAGTACAACATAAAAACAGGATCAGTGAATGATGAGTTCACAGGTATTGTGATACCGAATTTGAGTTATAGGATTGAGTTTTAGTTGTCAGCTATCAGCTTGATTTGTTCTTTGTTCTTTGTTCTTTGTTTTTTGTTCTGGGTTCTGGGTTCTGGGTTCTGGGAAAAGTGGGATCAGTGGGACTTGTGGGACCAGTAGTACCAACCTTGAAACTTAAAACACCTTGAACCCCTAGAACTCCTTGAACTCCTTGAACACCTTGAACTCCTTGAACTATTTTGAACAACCTTGCTATTTCACGCACCTTACAGAAATACCCTTCTTCATGTACCCGTCATCGTTTACTACATAACCGCTTCCGTTGAGGATGATTCTTGCCCAGGCACGGCCGGAGCCGATTTCAGTGGAGGTCCAGAATTCGGCATTTGTGCCAAGTCCCTCGTAATTACCTTGTACTCCTCTGAAGCCGGCGGGTACGGCGCTGAAGTCAAAATGGTTGTTGCCATGCTCCTGAGCATGATAATCCCAGCGGGGGTGTTGGCTGGTGCTGCAGTTTTCAAGAGGGGATTCAACCTGGCGGCATGATTTAAGCAAGTTGCCTGTTGGTTCGTTGGGTCCGATGGTGTTCATGAGCACGGTCCAATCTTCATTGGTTGGCACATGCCAGCCTTCAGGACACAGTCCGTTTTGATTTACAACCGCGTAGAAATTATAGAGTCCGCCGTAAATGTGTTTCCATTCCATATTATTGTTGTACCAGGCATAAGCGCCGGTTGAGAGGTTGCTCCACTGATCAGGGGCATCGCCGGGATAGGCAATAGATTCGCCATTCCTGTAATGGGTGACTTTGAGGTTTTCAGCCATCCACTCCTGGTTGCCGATGATTACTGTAGGATACTCATTGCCATCGAAATCAGCAACTGTTCCGGTGGGGGTTTCGTTGTTGTTAGCCTCACTGATGCCCGGCACGATAACCCACTGGGGACCCATAAAAAGGGTATCGCCCGTGAGGGAAACACGCATGTGCACGTATACTTTGGTAACTGCGTCATGTTCGTTTACCGGGTTGCCAATGTCCCTGATGCGCAAACCGCCGCCTTCGTTGCCGGTTGCCAGCACCTGATGCAGGTTCTGAGGCTGAGTGTTGCCTGCTGAATTCGCGTAAAGCGCATAAGGCACGCTTAACAGCTGGGTTGTTCCCATGGCAACATAACCGTTGCCGGTGTTGAGTTCTATGCCGAGAAAATATTCGCCTTCGCCCCATGGAATCTGTGCAAACACGCCAGTTGTAGGAGTGCCCTGGCCTATTACGAGGCTAACTGTTCCGAGATCGTCGGTTGGAGCGTAATGGGTTTCGCTGTAAACAGGCAGGCTGGTGGGTGAATTGCGCATGATGTTGAAAATAAAATGCACATTCTGGTTGATGATCAATTGACCGTTACCATCCCTGACAGTGGCCTGATAGTTAAATCCCTGAGGAGCCTGTGCCATAGTGGCAACACTGCAGAGTATCAATAATAAGGTGTAAATTTTCTTCATTTCCGGGTTTTTAAAAAGTACAATTGTTTGTTTGATCAATTTTTAATTCCTGACCAGGCTTATTTAATTCCTGACCAGCCTATTAATTCCTGACCAGCTTGAATAAGCTTCTTTGGCTGGTAGCCAGATCAGTCACTTCAAGGATGTATATACCCTTATGCCAGTGGTTTACGTCAATATCATCGCCTGAGCTTATATGCTTTCGCAGAACCACTTTGCCGTCAGAATCGGTAACAGCAAGTAACATTCGATGCGATTCCTTCTGACGCACGGTGAAGATTTGGGTAGCGGGATTTGGATATATCTCAACAGTAGGCAGGGGTTCTGATTCAGGGGTTGCCAATGCAGAGATATTGAGTGACGCAAAGAAGCCGTTACCGAGCTGTGCTTCCGGGCCCGACATGTTGCCGGCAACAGGTTCACCCACCGTATATGACAGTTTGATATTATTGTTGGCAAGCGTATTGCCCGACGAGCCTATCACTGATTTTGAAATGGTTTGGGAGAAAACAGGTTGCACTGCAATGCATGCCAGCGCGAAGAGCAATACTTTAACATGTTTCATGTTGATGAAGTTAAGTTTGCACTGAAAGATTCAAAGATATGGTTTTTCAGATATCAGATGTATGTTTTTAGATATTTAACTATCAACTTTTAGCTTTCAAGCTTTTAGCTCTCAGCTGGCAGCTTGATTGTTTTTTGTTCTTTGTTCTTTGTTCTGGGTTGAGGGTTCTTTTTGAACCACCTTTTTAGACCCCGATGTGTAAACGTAGCGTTTGGATGAATAATCGTCCGTAACCGTTTATCAAACGTATAACCTCTTTTTGGAATAATGACTTAACTTTGCCCCTCAACCAACCAATGAACCAACCAACAACTAACCAACCAACCAAGAATAATGACAAGGTACCATTTATGCATTAAAGGCTCCAACGTACAAAGGTGCGGATTCAGGAACTTTGCCTCCCAATTAGCCCGTGAACTGGGATTATCCGGACAGTCGGCTTACATCGACCAGCAACTGCACATTGAAGTAGAAGGCTTGAAAGGTCAGTTAAAAAAGTTCCTCGACTGGTGCAAAACTGGTCCTGCCCATTGCCAAATAGAAGAGGTTGAGGTTCAGGAGCTACCTTTGGCAGGATATGGATCTTTTATTGTTATTCCGGGAGTGACTTCTACTAAAAACAACGCCGGGGTTAAGGCATAGTTTATTTCATCCTTGGTTCGTGTTGGACAGGTCACTAAAGTTTCATCATTGTTTCGTGATGGACAGGTCACGACCTGTCCCTACAACAACAACATCATTATTCCAGAGGGTGAAACGTTCGAGGATTTCAAATACCATTTCTTTTCGTACTGGTTTGGAGATGTAGTCGTCGCATCCTGCGTCGAGGGCTTTTATGCGATCGTTTGAGAGGGCGAAAGCAGTGAGGGCAATGACAGGCAGGTCGGGGTGAAATTCCCTTATGCGCCGGGTTGCTTCGTAGCCATCCATCACAGGCATTTTGATGTCCATGAAAATAAGGGCAACAGATGGGTTATCCTTGCACATCTGCACTGCTTCAGCTCCGTTGTTTGCCCTTAATAGTTTGATTTTGTGTTTGCTGATGAGGGCATGGAGGTATGTGAAGCTAACATCGTCGTCTTCGGCCACAAGCACCTGAAGAGTTTCAGACCTGACTGTTTCTATTTTGGCAGATTTTTGAGCTGGTATTATAGCTGCATTGGCACGAACATGCGGAATGGTGAAGGTAAAGACTGATCCTTTGCCGTGATCAGACCTTACAATTATGTTGCCGCCCATCATTTCAGCATAACCTTTTGAAATTGCCAGACCCAGGCCTGATCCTTCATATGTGCGTGCAAAATTATATTCTGCCTGCACGAAGCGGTCGAATATTTTAACAACCTTATCGGCAGGAATTCCGGCGCCGGTGTCAGATACACTAAAGCGCAAAATGTTGTTATGCAAAATACAGCCAAAAGTCACCGAGCCGGTAGCAGTGAACTTCAGTGCGTTTTTTATAAGGTTGGTGAGTATAGATTCAATTTTCTGACGGTCGGCTATCACAATATCGTCTTCTTCATTTAGTCTTGAGGAAACGGATAACCCTAATTTCTTTGTTTCTGCCTCGGGCAGGAAGAACTTGAGGTGTTCATTAAGCAAACTGTTGATGCTGAATGTGGTTTCGTTAAGGGTGGTGATACCCGATTCAATCTTGGAAATATGGATTATATCGTTGATTGTATTGAGGAGCCTTTCACCGCTGAGTTTCACATAGCTGATATACTCTTCACGCTCGCTGCCGGTTATGTCGCTTTGCTGCAGGAGGTCCATAAAACCGAGGATGCCGTTCATGGGTGTGCGGATTTCGTGGCTCATATTAGCCAGGAAGGCTGTTTTAAGCTTGTCGCTTTCTTCAGCTTTAAGTTTTGACTCAATAAGCTGCGCCAGCATTTTCTTGTGGTCGGAGATGTCCTCAAAAACCATAATTAAGTGCTCTAAAGAGCCATGGGAGCCGAACATGGGTGAAATGGATACGTAAGTCCAGTACTGTTCACCATTCTTTTTCCAATCGCAGAACTCGCCTTTCCAGATATTTCCTAACCTGACGGCCTTCCATATTTTATGATGACGACTTTTTTGGTCGCGCGAAGGACGCAGCAGCGAGGAGATTACTCCTATGACTTCAGCGGGTTGGTAACCGGTGAGCTGAGTAAAACTATTATTACAGAATTCAACGCAGCCTTCCGGATCAGTAATGATTATACCAACAGGACTGTGCTCAATTGATTTTGAGAGCAGTGAAACCTGCTTTTCGGCTTTCATCTTTGCAGATACGTCCTGCACTATAGAATGTATATATTCCTTACCTGAGATTGTGATTTTACTACTGAAGACCTCAACATCGCAAGTGGTGCCATCTTTTCGGCGATGCTTGAAATTAAAGTTATTCTTCAGGTTTTTCCTGACAGTATCAAGTAGCTGAACCATGTTTTCAGCGCCAATGGAATTGATTTGGTTGATGTTCATTGACTGAAGCTCCTGGCGCGACCATCCATAGAAGATAGCTGCAGCAGGATTTGCTTCGGTAATATTGCCTGTTTCAGCTTCAATAATAAGTTTAATTGCCGAGTGGTTATCAAACAGGGTCCTGAACTTCTCTTCACTACTGATGAGTGATTTCTCCATTAGCTTGCGGTCACTGATATCAACAGAGAGTATGAATACACCTTCAGGAACCGGCTGAATGCTACAACTGAACCATGCGCGCGAACGGTCGGGGTATATAAACTGACCTTCCAGTTTCACAGGCTTACGACCTTCCATACATCGTTTCACGGCACTGTATATTTTGGTGCTAGTTGATCCTGGCCAGCAGTCGGTAAAAAGGCGTCCAATGAAATCGCTTCTTTTGCCCCTGCAATGTTCAAGGGCTGTTTGGTTGATGTACTTGTATTTCCAGTCGAAGCCAATGATCTGGCATCCTTCGAGCATATTATCGAGCACCGAACGTATTCGTTGCTCACTTACTATTAAAGATTTTTGTGCTTGTTTAATCTTTGTAACATCATTCAGCATCACATGTCGGGAAGGCCTGCCGTTGTGGACAATATCATGTGAAATGACCTTCACGTAGATGACATTGCCGTTTTTCTTTACGTGTTGCCATATACCAGCGCTTTTAGGATGACATTTTCCTTGGAGGTGACTGTTGAGTTTTGGAATTTCACTCTTAGGCCTGATATTCATGATGGTCATTAACATAAACTCGGGGTAAGAGTATCCATAGAGGTCAACGGCAGCCTGGTTTACCTCTTTAATAGCCAGTGTTTCAATATCGTATATCAGCATCGGTTGCGGATTACCCAGGAATAGCCTGTTGTATTTTTCCCTTATTTCAAATAATTCCGATTGTAGTTCAGCTTTCTGGCTTGCATGATGGCAGTTACATTCAGCAGTTTTATCTTCGCTATTGTGTCCAGTTTCAGGTTCGTCGTGTATCTTCATATTTTACCCCATCAGGGTATAGTTGTATGTAGTTAACCCTCAGGCACAAATGTAGTGTAAAGTTGTTAGGAAACACAGTTTATGAAATATAAATATAAATATAAATATAGATGAGGAGGATGGGGATTGGTGGCACAGGTGAGACTAGTTGGACTCACCTCCGAGCCATCTCTTGTTCGAGACGTTTTGTGACGATGCCGTGCGAGAGGTCGTTTGCCAGCTCAGTAAGGTGGTTTATTTCATCATTGTCAAAGTAGTTAGGATCGCGGGCATATATCATAACGCCGCCGAGTATTTTATCGCCATGCCTCATTGGCAGGGCTATTGATGAAGCGTATCCGCGTTTGATGGCTTCCTCCCTCCAGGGTTTGAAGTTAGGATCGGTGAGTAGATTATTACAAACATATGGGATGCCTGTGCGAATAGCGGTACCGGTTGGTCCGCGGCCACGTTCTACATCAGCCCAGGTGAGATTCACCTTGTCAAGGTAACCATCTTCAAAGCCTGCGTTTGCCAATGGAATTACACTTTTATTCTCATCATGCACTGCCAGACCAATCCACATGAGTGCATAGCCGCAGTCGTTGGTAATAATATCTCATACCTTTTTAGCAAGTTCAAGCTCATTGGCTGAGTTGAGCATTGCCTGGCTTGATTTGCTCAGGGATGCAAATCGCTTTTGTGCCAATCGGTGTTCCAGCTCAGCGGCAGCTCTTATGGAAACCTGCTTGAGAATCATGGTGGCGGCACGCGTATCATCGAGTGGTTTACGGCTAATTACCGATATTAAGCCAATAGCTTTTCCTGAGGCGCCCCACAGGGTGATGCCTATATATCCTTCAGCTTTTATTTGCTTGAGTAAGGGGTCGTTTGGAAACAGTACCCTTACACTTCGCGGGAAGCAGCATACATGGTTGCTGGCGATTTTGCCGCATGGGGTATCACGAAGGGAATAGCGTGCATTGTTATTCAAGACACTGTTGTAAAAAACTGCCAGAGTTTCGGCTTCAAGATTGCCAAGGAGCCTGTCAATGCATACATAATCAGCTTCAAGTATGTTTGCCAGGTAAACAGTGAGTGCTTCAAAAAAATCCTGCTTGATTGGAGCCCATGAATTTCCGAGCAGAAAAGCCTGAGTGTCCTCGATTTTCTTTTGGTAAGTAATGTCGGTGATAAGCACTATTAAACAAGGTTCTTCAGAGCAATTTAAAGTGTGATTATCATGCATATCGGACACTTCCGTTTGTGGTTGCTGCTGTTGAAGTGACTGCTCCAGTATGAGTGATTGCTCCTGTATGAGTGATTGCTCCTGTTGGTCGATATAATTATAGATTCCTACGTCAATGCGGCACCATAGTGGTATACCCTGCCTATTTTGTAACCTGACTTCGCATGACTGAGCAGTACTGCTTTCGATTGCATTAGTCCTGGCCATCTTATAGGTTGTGATATCGGCAGCAGCCACAAACTGTGAAAAAAGAGAATTCAGGAGGCCTTCCTTTTTGACCCCCAGCATGCTCTGTGCTCTGCTGTTGGCCATTACAATGGTGTCCTCCTTATCAATAATAAGGAACGCTGATGGTATTGAGGAGTAGAATTTGTTCCGGTTCCTTAGCGAATGCAGGTCGGACATCAGGAAGAAACTGTCGCTTTTTTTCACAATAAGGATTTTAGACAAAATTAATAAAATAGATTCTAAGTTCAAAATGCAAAATTATTTACTTCGCAACATAATTTAAACGCTAATAATCAGTTACTTTGCTTAGTGCAGCAAACCTAAAACCACAACCAAGCATGGAAGCCTATAAAGACCTGGTTACAGAACTCATGACCGAGGGTTTTGTAAATGATTATGAATACCACAAAGAATGCGTTGATAAGTTGAATGACTCGTTAAAAGCGGCAGGCAGCTCCTTTCTGTATACCTATGATGCTTATTGCAAGGATTTGATGTCGCGGTTTATAACTGTTGTTGAGGACCACTTTTCATCGCATGAAAAGGCACAGGTGTTTTTTGATACCTACCCTGAGCTTGTGCTGAACACTTATGAGGAGTTAAAGAAGCAGCGGTTATCTGTTGATTAAGCAAAAGTAATCTATTTACATGACCAGATTGTCAGGACTACAAAAATGGTAGTTGATCTAATCATATAATATTTCATTGAAATTCTATAACTAAATGAGCATGAGGGAGTTGTATCTTTGCGCCTAAAATTAATTTCAATTGCAATGTACTACAAAACAATAATTGCCAGAAGAACCGGAAGAAAAGTCAAATTAGTTATCAATGAGGTAATTAGAGATGGCGAGCATTCATACTTTGCTAACGTCTTTTTCAAGGATATGGATTTTTTCATATCGCTTTCGCCAAAGGAAACGAGAATGCTCTGCGGGCAGGCGAAGAATTAATCTGGGGGAGGTGAATGATTAGAACCACACTATTTACATATTGTAAATACCGGTTTTATATTTCTTCAGGTTGTCGGGGTTTAGAAACCAATCTACAGTTTCCTTCAATCCATCTTCGAGGCTAACTTCAGGGAACCAACGCGTTAGTGACTTTATGAGGGAGTTATCACCAAGAAGACGTTGCACTTCAGATCCGGCAGGACGTAAGCGTTTTTCGTCGGTCACAATTTTCGCATTGCTGTTCATTATATTTTTGATCAGGTCAAGAGTATCAGCCATAGAGATTTCACGGCTTGTGGCTATGTTGACTTCGAGGCCCACGGTGGCATCAGTGTCAGCAATGGCAAGGAAGCCACGGGCAGTATCATTTACATAGTTAAAATCGCGGGTAGGCGTCAGATCACCAAGTTGTATTTCTTCAGCACCTGAAGCGATCTGGGAGATTATAGTTGGAATTATAGCACGTGCAGACTGACGGGGGCCGTATGTATTAAACGGTCGGGCGATTGTAACCGGAAGATTGAATGCACTAAAGAAACTCAAAGCAATGGCATCGGCACCAATTTTAGTGGCGGAGTATGGGCTTTGGGGTTGCTTAGGATGCTTTTCATCAATTGGAGTATATAAAGCTGTACCGTATACTTCAGAAGTGGAGGTGCTTATTACCCTGATATTACCCATTTCCCTGGCTGCCTGGCACACATTTAGAGTGCCGCGGATGTTGGTGTCAACATAACTATCAGGTGCATTATAGGAGTATGGTATTGCAATAAGGGCCGCCAGGTGAAAAACAACATCGGTACTTCTTACAATTGATTTAACAAAATACGGGTCACGTATATCACCGGTAACCACTTCAAGATTATTGTTTTGAGGAATATCTTCAAGCCAGCCCCAGTAGTTGAAAGAGTTATATTGGGCTAATGCCCTTACAGCATATCCGTTAGCAAGAAGAAGTTCAACAAGATGTGATCCAATAAATCCGTCGGCGCCGGTTACCAGGGCTTTTTTCATTTAATGTGTTTTTAGTTATTACAAAAATAGGCAAAAAAGTTGTTCAAAGCACTTCGTGCGGACTCCCCCGAGTTATTATCGAGGGGTTCAAGGTTGTTCAAGGGGTTCAAGGGGTTCAAGGGGTTCAAGGGGTTCAAGGTTGTTCAAGGTTGTTCAAGGTTGTTCAATGTTGTTCAATGTTGTTCAATGTTGTTCAAGGGGTAGAGGTTGTTCAAAATATGGATGACAGTGCGCAAAAATTATTCCTATAAAATAAAAAACAAGAGTTGTGTGCGGGTGTTGTATTGCAAAGAACCAGATTCATGCAACCCGGTAATTGTCAGGTTCAAATGTTGGTTATATCATTATTGCCTAAAGTTCAAGCTATGGAAACTATGACTACTATGCAGAGAAAGGAATGTGTTATGGATTATGTAATGAAAGAGTTCCTTGAGATGTATGATGATAAGATAGAATACGCAACGCCACTGGTATCGAGCGGTTTGATTGATTCATTTTCCATGATGTCAATGCTGGCATACATACAGAACACGTTTGAAGTTAAGATTCCTCCCGGAAAGGCAACACCTGAAGCATTTGACAGCATTGACAGTATTGTTGCACTCGTTGAAAAATACCTCCCTGAAAAGGTTGGATCAGAACAGAAGGTGATGGCATAGACTATTTTATATTAGAGTCATGATATTTGCATCTATAGAATTCGGTCTTTACATTATCATAGTGTTTATTATATACTGGTTCATTGTAAGGCGAAATTTGACATTGCAAAATGCCTTTCTGCTAACAGCAGGATATGTATTTTACGCGTGGTGGGACTGGCGTTTTTTATTCCTGCTCATAGGTGTGTCGACCTTTAACTATTTAATAGGAAGGGGAATTGACAACAACCCTGCAGTTGAAGAAGGCGAATCAATAGATGCTAAAGCGGCCAGGCAGGCAAGGAACAGGAAGCTGTTGCTTGTTTTTGGTGTAATAGTGAATGTACTGATACTGGGGGTTTTTAAGTACTTCAACTTTTTTATTGACAGTTTTATTCAGATGGTAGCAGTTACGGGTTACGACCTGCCACGGTCGACTACCAGGTTTGTGCTGCCGGTGGGAATAAGTTTCTACACTTTTCTGTCACTCAGTTATATTATTGATATTTACAGGGATACCATTAAGGCTGAAAAAAGCCTGATGAATGTATTGCTTACGCTCAGCTTTTTCCCGATCATTTTTGCGGGGCCTATTCAGCGCCCGTCGACATTACTGCCGCAGATTAAAACTGCAAGGGTTTTCACATACGACAAGGCTGCTGATGGATTGCGGCAGTTCCTTTGGGGAGCCTTTGCCAAGCTTGTGCTGGCCGATCAGCTGGCACCGTTTGTAGCGGATTTCTTCAGCAATGAAACATATTACAGCGGGAGTACCCTTGCTCTGGGACTCGTATTTTTCGGTATTCAGCTATACGCTGATTTCTCAGGATACTCCAATATGGCAATTGGAATTGGAAGTATTCTGGGCTTCAAGCTGATGCAGAATTTCAATTACCCGTATTTTGGTCGTGACATAACTGATTACTGGAAGCGGTGGCATATTTCACTCACCTCATGGTTCAGGGACTACTTCTTTATGCCACTGTCGTTTACCATATCTTATAACACTAATAGAAAAAAGGTACTCCTGATCAGGACCGACCTGTTTGTATTTATAGTTGCCAGTTTAATTACATGGATGCTTACAGGATTATGGCATGGCGCCAATTACACCTTCATGTACTGGGGTTTGATCAACGGGGTGCTGCTGGTTGTATACTACCTCCAGCGCAAACCGCGAAAGGAGCTTTTCAGGAAGTATGGCATTAATAACAACAATACCGCTTTAGTAATATTTGAAAGATTCTTTAACCTTGGTGTAATCCTGCTCGGGCTGGTGTTTTTCAGGGCTGACAACATGAGTCACGCTTTAAGCTTTTTCTCAGAGATGTTTGATGCGTCACTCTTTACTATACCCCAGTTTATTGGTATGAAGAGGGCTATGCTTACTACACTTTTGTGCATTATCTTTTTTATCATAGAATGGAAAGGAAGAGCAAATTTGTATCCTCTGGAGAAGATGGGCTTAAAATGGGAAAAACCTGTACGGTATGCCTTCTACTACCTTGTAATTTTAGTGATCTTCATGTTTGGCGGGGCACATCAGCAATTTATATACTTCCAGTTTTAGCCCCTCGATAAAAACCGAAAAATAAGGCGAAAAAAAGAGGGTCAAAAAGCATCCGATGAATATTCGTCCGTAACTATCTTTCAAACGTACGGTTTGAGTTATCAAACGTATAGTGTTTATCGGAACAATGTCTTTACATTTACCATTAGTAATTTACGGATAGACAGGTTTTATTCCTGACTAATGCAGGGGGGCTGCGTGCCGTTTATCAAATTGTGTTTATGGAAGAGAAAATCAAAACCTATTTCAACCAGGTTAGTCATCATCATGATATTGCTTTGCGTGGACAGGCAATGCTTGACTTATTTATTTCAGAATTTGCTGAAATATACAAGCCATATGAAGGTGGTCATGAATTGCATGATCTGGACAAGGCGCTAAACCGCTTTTTTATGCTCAAAGAGTGTAAATATGTGAGAAGCCTGCTGGAGCATTTTGTGCAACACGGCAATTTTGACTTGCCTGCTGAAAAGATGGATACTGTGCACAGGCTTGACAGGTTTCAAAGTATCAGGAAGCTTTTAGGAGAATTGCTGTTAAGCGAAAACGAAAAAGCTTTGTCATAAAACTCATAGTTAATGATCACCCCTTTCAAGCAGTTTTTCCATAAATACTCAAGTATTATTATACCCAGCTGGTTCATTCTGCTGAAGGATACTGGTATTGTTCTTTTCTCATTTTCACTTGCCTATACTTTACGCTATAATTTCCAACTGAATGATGATGCGCTATATGCCATGTACTTTCAATTGGGCCTAATGAGTATATATGCCCCGGTAGTTTTCTATTTTCTTGGTCTTCACAAAGGTCTTATAAGGCATACGGGGCTGCGCGATGCTATACTTATTGTTAAGGCAGTGTTTGTAATTACTTGTATGATGCTGGTAATGAACATACTGGTGAATATTAATATTGTTTCAGGAATGTATAGAGTGCCAAACTCCATCGTTATTATATTTTTTACAACTGCTTCAACACTTATTGTAATTATAAGAGGTGCTGTGAGACTATTCTACAACTGGCTTAAGGCTGAAGGCAATGTTACAAGGGTACTGATATATGGCGCGGGTGCTGCAGGTATGATAACCAAGAATGTACTGCATGCCGACAGGAGTAGAAATACACTGGTTGTGGGTTTTATAGATGACAATCCGGGCATTATTGGCAAATCAATTGAGGGTATTTATGTATACTCTTCCTACGTGCTTAACCCAAAGTTTCTGAGCGAGAAAGGCGTTAAAGAGATCATTTTTGCAATCAACAGGATTGAAAAGGAACGGAAGAGTGAATTAATTGAAAGGTTGCTTCTGCAGACACATCTGCAGGTGAAGGAAATACCACCGGTAGATGCATGGATAAATGGGGAGCTTTCAGTTAAACAGATCAGCAGCATTAAAATTGCTGACCTTCTACAACGGTCGGAGATAATACTTAATAATGATCATGTTGAAAAACAACTTGATGAAAAACGTATTATGGTTACCGGGGCTGCCGGAAGTATAGGTAGCGAGATAGTGCGTCAACTGCTCAGGTTTACACCATCACTTATTATCATGGTTGACCAGGATGAAACAGCAATGTATAATCTTGAAAATGAGGTCATAGAAAAGCTTGATTCTTTTAGCAAGGCAAATCCACGCATCATACCTGTTGGTGTGGAATTTATCATTGCCAATGTTGGCGATCATCAACTGATGAGTAAAGTATTCAGTGAGTTCAAGCCCCAGGTCATTTACCATGCTGCTGCCTATAAGCATGTTCCAATGATGGAACGTAATCCCTTTGAGGCCGTGAGGGTGAATGTTTTCGGAACAAAAAACCTGGCCGATCTGGCAGTGGCAACCGGCACTGAACGCTTTGTGATGGTTTCAACCGATAAAGCTGTTAATCCAACCAATGTAATGGGGGCAACCAAGCGGGCTGCCGAAATTTATATACAAAGCCTGAATAATCATTTACACAACAACAATAACAAGCTAAGAACTCAACCGGAGGCAGAACATCAGGCAAAGTATACTGAATTTATAACAACACGTTTTGGCAATGTACTTGGGAGCAATGGTTCAGTTATACCAATGTTTGAGAAGCAAATTGCCAGGGGAGGCCCGGTTACAGTTACTCATCCTGATATTACGCGTTTCTTTATGACTATTCCTGAAGCCTGTCAATTAGTACTTGAGGCCGGAGCAATAGGAAACGGAGGTGAGATATTGATGTTTGACATGGGTAAACCTGTTAAAATTGCCGACCTGGCATACAATATGATCCGCCTCAGCGGACTGGAACCGAATAAGGATATACCTATAATATATACAGGACTGCGTCCGGGCGAAAAACTATATGAAGAATTGCTTTACGATAAGGAAAAAGGAATTAAAACGCACCATCCCAAGATCTCTATAGCAAGTGTTAAGCCATACCCGTTTAACCATGTAAACAGGCATTTCGAGAACATGAATAATATTGCTAATTCAGGTATTCAGGATAATGTGCTAATTAGTAACAGTGGTTTAAACATATCGGCCAGAAGAATGCAGCTGATTGCAGCGCTGAAAACCATGATACCTGAATATAAAAGCAACAACTCAATATACCAGGAACTTGACAATGCGACAGAATTGACTGGGTGATGAATCGGAAACTCATACTCACCTCTGCTATTGTATGCTTTATCACATTCC
>JAGXGB010000035.1 GCA_024636955.1 Bacteroidales bacterium | reverse complement strand
TGCCGGCAATGCAGTAAAACCGCTTTCGTTGGTTGCACCATTGTTTTCAAGGGTCCAATGTTTGGTCCCGGCTTCTTTCATTTTACCTCCTGCAAAATGTTCCCCACCCAGAAATGTTACTAATATTCTCAACTCGGCATCACTGGGTACATGCCAACCTAGGGGTGCAATGTTTCGGATATCAATAGCTGCATAACCATTATATAATCTGCCATAAGTGGCAATGGTATCTGGATTATGTCTGTTTTGATAGTTACAATAAGCTGCAGATGTTAATACTGTCCATAAAGAATTATTTATTATCTCGGGAATTGAGTCTCCATTGCGATATTTCGTAGTACGTAAATTCTCTGCCATCCATGTTTGAGTCCCGATAACTATCGTTTTATAGATATTACCTTCCTGATCTGTCATTGTTCCATAAACCAGATTGGGATTGAAAACTGCTCCGGTTTTATTGTTATATAAATTAACTGTAATGATTTCAACATCTTTTTTACAACTACATGATACACATGACATGAGAAAAATCATAGATATCAGGCAAATTCTGGAATTGCTTAAAGTTTTCATTTCAGCGAAATTTAGTCTTTCACACAACGAATTGACAATCCATTGTATTCAAATGCTCCTTCGATTGCGCTTGTCATATACTTATGATCATATGCCATATGCCAGTATGCAGCATTATATGGTAAGATAGCAGTAGAACTCCACCAGTATCCGGCAGCTTCAATGTCTGAAAATTTGCTCTGAAAAGTGTTATACCTTCCGCCTGGCAAAGCGCTAAACCCATTACTATTCGTAGCTCCTGTATTTGGATTAAGCCAATGTTCTGTACCTGTTTCTTTCAAACTACCGCCAGCGTTGATGCCCCCCAAATATTCTCTCAATATTCTCCATTCCGCATCCGAAGGTACATGCCATCCCGAAGGGCAGAGATTACGAGAATCTTGTATTGCTAAAAAGTTATAAAGTTTTCCATAGATTTTACCGTTTGCAGGGTCATCATTGTAGTTTCGGTAAGCACCCTCTAATGTATTATTCCAATCATAACTGTTGATAAAATTGCTTATAGTATCCCCATTTCGATAGTGTGTAACGTTAAGATTTTCTACCATCCATACCTGTGTGCCTATTGTTACGAAGTGATAAACATTGCCATCAATATCGGTTACTGTTGTCGGATCCTTTTCTTTCTTACAACTGAATGTAAGCAATAATAACATGCCCATTGCTAAAAATGAGCAATTCCAAAGTCTGCCTCTTTTTTTCATTTCATTTCAATGGTTATCAATTATTTGAACTTGGCTCATATATTTTTTGCGCCATTCTATTATGTTGTGTAACGGTCGGCGGTATGAAACGTTGGGGATTGCAGGCTACTTTCCTGTCGAGTTACACTGAGTTTGATGCGGGGTAGGACGCTCGCATAACTACATAAACCCCAATGTTTTATAACGCTTGTTAGCGGTTCGGTGTTTATTTTACGTTTAATGAATTTGTTTCTTCGAGAAAATCAATCTTTTTCTGTTCATCCCATTTGTCTGTATAGACCAAATAGTTTGTTAATAAGTCAGATTTTATTCCATATAAGAATACATTGTCAACCTTCTTTTCGGTAAATTTCCAAATGATATAATTATCGGTAGTGTTTTCTTTTAGTTTTGAAGAGTTAAATCCTGCACTAACTCGATAATCAAATTCCCATTTGAAAAATTCGGAAACAATTTCAGAATTATTCTTGGAAGAAGAATAAAATGGATAAAGTTTCATGGGAGTCAAAGCAACTCCGAGAATAACACCTTCATCATTTTTAAGAAAATGTTGTCTACTTTCCTTTTCGTAGCTAAATTTCACCCACAATCCTGGAATCCGAACTACTCCATAATCTGTATTCAATACAGTAGTTGTGTTCGAACTGTTTGGACCTGTAGTTTTTGTGCTGTCAGTCAATTGCTGAGCGCTCGTCAGACTTGAAAATAATAATCCAAGTACAATGATTGTCAATGTATAGTTTTTCATTTAAAATTTTATTTTTTGATATATACATTCTTTTCTATTTTGTTTCAAAAAACACCAATTTGACTAAATTCTTTTCACCCTTTTCTTTTGTGCTAAAATGTTGATTTTTTTCTTACACTGACCGCTAACGGTTGTGGTATTAGGTCGTGGCGGTCAGACGAGAGTCTGAGTGTTCTACCGAAAAAAAGGTTAGCACGAGATTCGAATGTGTCGAATCGAGCCAAACCAGCCATGCCTTATACCACGTGTTAGCGTGTCGTTTTTTATCTTCTTGCATATGAGTCAATTTCATCATAATTGAGAAAATTCAGTCTCAATGAATCTTTTGTTACTTTGAGAATCAATATTTTTTCAATCCAGCCGTCATTTCCTTGAAGCAATATTGTATCGTTGACGATTTTGTATCTGCACCAAATATTTGGGTCAGGGTAGTACAACGAATCTTTGTAAAATGCAAATTCTGCATTTCCAATATCGTCTTCCCCCCAAGCACCAATAATGCTCGAATATGAATCTTTTTCGAGTTCTTTATAGTTTACACGTTGGTATGTCCCAGGGATTCCATGAGAGTCATAATCCATTTCAATATTTACAAACTTGATAGTTTTATTCTCAGTCAACGTAAAAACTGTCTCAGCGAGGAAACACTCCGCGCCAGTAGAGCCCATTCTCTCCGAAAGAAATTCATCGTTGGTAATTTTAATTATTATCGTGTCATTAGTCAAGTCAATAAACTCTATTTTAGGCTCAGAGTTTCTTTTATTTAAAATCTCAATCAATTGATTTGGAGATTTTCCAATCGAGTCAAGAAAAGTACCTTTTACTAAAAATTCTCTATTTGAAATTGAATCATAATCTGTGAACCAGTAAAATTTTGTCAGGTTTCCAGAATTGATTTCATAAACACCTTCACATTTGTTTGTTTCATAATTCCATCTTCCACCGCAATCAAGACACCTGTCAATATGCTGAGAACGATTTATTTTAATCATTCCAATAACCACAATAACTGCGACTGTTATGGTAAGTCCGATTCCTATGATGGTTTTTCTTTTCATTTTTCAAATGCGCGCTAACGTATAGCGTTTTATTCATCGTTCCCACAAATGTATAAAGAAAGGTTTAATGTAAAAAATACAAGTGAAGAATTTTTAAGGTGTGAAGGGAATGATGAATAAAACCGAGTTGGACTATGCCGCTATGGGAGTACTGCCGGAATGTCAGTACCGATATTTTATTTAAAGGGCAAATATTCTGGCAAAGGGGGGGGGCAGCATGCTCCAGATTATCCACTTAAATGACTGAACTTCCTTTTTTTTCTACTTGTTTTGTTTTATATTTTTTGTAAAAATACCCTATCAGAAAAAAAGCTAAAGTTAGGACAAAAGATATAGACGTAAAATAAAGAAGTCCTATTTTTTTTATAAATATAGGAGATAGAGCTGTAATTAAACCGCCACCCACAAACGGTTCAAATAAAAGTTGTTTTATACCAAAGGCTTCTTTACCCATACTTTTATTGTCTTTATCTGCAATAGATTGTAGCATCAAGCCAATAGAGGTAGTTCCTGTATACTGTGCCCTATACCGGATACTTGGTGAGTCAACTTCCTTGTAAAAATTCCATAGAGACTTGGAGTTACTCTTTCTACAATTGCTTTTTAAGGTAAATCATATCAACAAGTTGTATATCGCCCTCGAAAATCATGTGGTCGTAATTGTCTGTAAAGAAATTCTCTACCCGATACGACTTTTCAAATCCACAACTTTCATAAAACGATAAGATTGCCGGCACTTCACCTGTCCCGACGAGCATTTTTTTATAGTCGTTTTTGTAGAAATCAATAATGAAGTTTACCAATGCTCTGCCGTATCCATTGCCTTGATATTTAGGGTATGTCGCTATATTTTTCAACTCACAGGTTTCGCTGTTTATCTGCACTACAACGCAAACGCTTTTCAAGTCATCGTCATATAAAGCAAATAAATCTCCATCCGGCAAATACTTGTCAATCATATCTTCCTGTTCATCTGCCAGCAGCAACAAGTCGAGGAATTGCTTTTTGTTTTCAGTGATTTTTTCTATTTTCACTTAACGTCACTTGATTTAAACTCTGTCTTACAATCTTTACAATAATAAGTGTTTTTGATATTGCCGAAAGGAATCCAGAAAAGCAGAGACAATAGAATTGTAAGAATCTTCTTGATTTTTTTTGTCCCTAAACTAAATGTTATGTTTGAGGAATGACAATTTGGGCATTCAATTTTTGTTTTTGTATCATCTTGGGAAATTAATCTATGAGCTATCTCAAAGTCACTCTCGTCAATCATAATTTGTATACCCGATCCCATCACTCCATTATAATGTGGCATCAAACTTGAGAAATTTTCATTTGTCAGGAAACATTGAATATCATTATTCTCCAACGTACCTTTTATCAGGTTTGCTTCAAATAGGTTATTGCATGTTGTCAGGATGATTGTTCTCATTTGAGTATATTGATATGCCTATCAAGTATAGGAATAAATTATAGGTAAACTATCTTATAGCACAAATGTATAAAGAAAGGTTTGATGTAAAAAATAATCAGAGGTGATATTTTGTCTGGTTAGCTCTTAAATTATGTTTCAATCGTCAATCACAACCGATCAAGGAATTCACTAAAACTCAGCCAATTGTAAATACTGATACCTGAAATGTTTGTTGTTTCCTGTCCATTATAAATCAGGATCTTTTCGATGTTGCTTTCATCAGGAAACTTCTTTAGATTTTTAAAATAATCACTATTGAAAGTCTGGCCAGCCTTCATTTCAACAACATATAATCGATTTCCTTTTTCAATCAAACAATCTATTTCAATTCCATTGCTCTCGCGCCAGTAGTATATTGAAGGCTGGTGTCCTGAATGAACTGCCTTTTTTATAATTTCACTTATAACCAGGTTCTCGAATAATGATCCGTACAAGTAATGGGAGTGAACTTGTTCTTTTGTTATTCTTAATAAACTCGAAAGGACTCCAGTATCATAGAAATATATCTTAGGTGATTTTATAAGTCTTTTATTATAATTTTTATAGTAAGGCTGTAGTAAATATAAGATATAACTTGATTCAAGTAGAGAAAGCCATGATTTAGCAGTGTTGATAGATATTCCTGTATCGGAAGCTAGCGAAGTCAAATTCAAGACCTGTCCCACTCTTCCGGCACATAAACTTAAGAATCTTGTGAAAGAAGACAGGTTTTCGACTGACTTTAGAGTCCTTACATCGCGTTCTATATAAGTTTGAAGATACGAAGGATAGAAATCGTTCGGCTCGATATTTTGCGCTATTAATCGGGGGTAATACCCGTTAATAATCACTGTTTCAAGATCACTCAGATCAGAAAAATCTTTTATCTCAGAATAATCGAAAGGGAACAAGTTATTAACATGAACCCGACCGGCTAGTGACTGAGAAATATGGCTATTTAATAGAAAGCTTTGCGAGCCTGATAAAATATACTGTCCGTTTGTATTCCTTTCGTCAGACACTACCTGGATGTAACTGAATAACTCAGGTAATCGTTGTGCTTCATCGAATATAACATGTGGACCGGCATTACTCAGAAACCCGTGAGGGTCAGCACTTATCATTTGACGGTGATCTATTCTCTCCAGGTTATAATATTTATAATCCTGAAATACTGATCTTAATAGTGTAGTCTTTCCTGACTGCCTTGGCCCAGTTAGAGATAAAACAGGGAATTGTTGAAGCATTTTCTTCAAATGTCCGGTTATTGCTCTTTCTAAGATCATTTATGTAGATTTGCATTTGAATTGCAAATATACATAATATAGAAGGAAATACCGGTATTATGCATCCGGTATTTCCGGCTCAACCAATTTAGTTAATTTGTCTAATGATTCCTGCCATCCTAAATAACACATATCAATTGGTATTACCGAAGGAATGCCTTCCTGTAAGACTTTAAGTTCTGTTCCGGCAGATACTTCATTAAACCAGATACTTGTTATCATTTCTCCTGCCAGATTAGGGTCATCAAATTTGTCAGTGTATTTAATAAACTTGTTTTGATCAATTTCCAGAATATTTCCGCCAAATGAATGGCTATTACTCGTCGAGAAATTTACAAAAGACATTTTATAACTTCCACCTACTATAAAGTCCATGTGATGCACAATGCCTAAAAAACCATAAGGTGGAATCCAATTGGCATAAGCAACCGGGTCAGAGAAAGCACGAAAAATCTTTTCGGGCGATGCCTTCAACACTCTGTGTAATGAAACGCTGTTATTTGCCATGGTATCTATTTTTTAATTGTGAAATGCATCCAACCTGTTAAGGAATACAATGTGTCATTTATGTGAGATCGTTTAAACCCACGTCCTCAACATTGTAATATCATCATCAAGTGATTCACGTGGCTGTTCAAAAGGAAGTATCACGTTAATCGTTGCACTTTCACCTTCAACACCTTCAGCGTAAATTTTCCCGTAATAGTTATGCACTATTTTCTTGGAAATTGCTAAGCCCATTCCCGTTCCGGCATGCTCTGTTCCAGAGCCAAGGCGTTGGAACATGGTGAAAATCTGCACCGCGTACTTTTGATCAAAACCTATACCATTGTCTTTAAAAGCAAACAAGTAAAAACGTAGTTTTTCGTCAAGATCACCGTGTAACTTTACCTCTTTTTTAGTGAGCTTGCGATAGTTGATTTCAATAACCGTATTAACCTCCGGATTTGAAAATTTAAGGGCGTTATGAATTATGTTGTAAAAAAGCTGCCCAATCTGGAAAGGAATTGCTTCAATTACAGGTAGTTCGCTTACCACTATCTTTGCACCTTTCTCCTCGATTAACAGTTCAAGATCAACGAGTGTGGTATCGAGTACTTCCTTCAAGTTTATTTTTTCTAGTAATTTCTCGTAATTTGATATCCTGGCGAAGCTTTGCAAATCATCCAGAAGGTTTCTAAGCCTCGAGGATGCTGCGTCTATCTTATCAGCGAATTCTTTAAGTTCATCCGGTTTATTCCCAGCGTTCTCTTTGATTTTCCTCGAAAAGATCGTGATTTTGCGCAAGGGTTCCTGAACTGTATGACTAATAGAATGTTCAAATTGATCTAGCTGGTTGCGCACCTGCTCTAACTGGCTATTAAGTTTAAGGTTGATTGTTATCAGGTCCTCTTTAGTATGTTGGGGTTCAAAACTCTTATAATCCTGTTGTGTAGCCTGTTTTACTTCTACATTCATTTGCTCGAGTTTAGAAGCCCCAACGTTCTCAGAATCTACTTTATTTTGCCCCGGTTGCTTATTTGGCTTAGTCATATTTCAATCCTTTTAGATTTTATTAACATAGGATAACCTATAAGGTTTGTTGGCACAGGAGGTTTTATGATGATAATGTCATTGCACCTCATTTCGAATTGATGATTCATTACATCCAACCTTGTATAAACCTTATTAATACCTTATATCAACCTTATATCATCCTTATACATTATACAAGGCTGATATTACCTTGATACTTTGTACTAACAATGTTCAAACCAATGAATCTAAAATGAAATGCCTTTAGCCTTTAGCCATTAAAAGCCTATCTTTGTACTGAAAATCAGAACATTCACTGACAATTACTTTTTACTTTTAACTTTAGCCCTTAGCCTTTAGCCTTCCCATGGAACTCCTCTCCCCTGCCAAAAACCTGATTACCGGAATTGCCGCTATTGATAGTGGTGCTGATGCTGTTTATATTGGTGCGGGGCGCTTCGGGGCGCGGGCGGCTGCCGGGAATTCAATCAGAGATATCAGGGAACTAGCAAGGTATGCTCATCAGTTTTTTGTAAAGGTTTATGTTACGGTGAATACGCTTTTGTATGAGGATGAGCTAACAGAGGTTGAAAAGCTGATAGACGACTTGTACCATGCAGGGGTTGATGCTGTGATCATTCAGGATCCTGCAGTGCTTCAGATGCAACTTCCACCGATGAGATTGCACGCCAGCACCCAGATGCATAATAATACACCCGAGCGCGTTAAGTTTCTTGAAGATGTTGGTTTGAGCCGGGTTGTGCTGGCAAGGGAACTATCGCTTGAGCAGATCAGGGAAATCAGGGAGAAGACTTCAGTTGAGCTGGAAGCTTTTATACATGGCTCACTTTGTGTGAGTTACAGTGGCCGTTGTTATATGAGCGAGAGTATCGGCGGGCGTAGCGCTAACCGGGGTGAATGCGCCCAGCCATGCAGAAATACCTATGATCTTACTGATGAAGCCGGTAATGTGCTAGTTCAGAATAAGCACCTGCTGTCGTTGCGCGATCTTAACCTCAGCAGCAACATCGGCCCGATGATGGATGCAGGCATTACTTCGTTCAAGATAGAAGGCAGGCTTAAAGATATTGATTATGTGAAGAATATAACCGCGTATTACAGGGAACTGATTGATGCTGAAATCGCCAAAAGGCCGGGGTTAAAGCGGTCATCCTCAGGCACTACTGTCACAGCCTTCACGCCCGATCCTCAAAGATCGTTCAATCGCGGGTACACCTCGTACTTCATCAAAGGCAGAGAAAAAAGCATTACCAACCCGGCATCTCCAAAGAGTGAAGGGAAAATCCTGGGCACAGTGGTATCGGTAATCGGTAAGCGTCTGGGCATCAGGCTTCACGACGATTACAAATACGAAGATGGAACCATGCCACCGGTAAGAGAGGTGGTGATCAACGGCGATGGTTTGTGCTGGCACGATGCTTCGGGCAAACTCATCGGCACACGAGTAAATCTTGTAAAGTCCGATTTAATCGTGGTAAACGATGCCAGCGGAATACAACCCGGCACAGAGGTGATGCGTAATTATGATAAGGCTTTCGCCGAAATGCTTAACCGCAATGATTCAAGTCGGCGAACTATTGATATCACCCTGACGATGGTTGAGACTCCCAACGGGTTTATGCTTTCAGCAAAGGATGAGGATGGCATTGAATCGCAGATGGAGCTACCCATGGACAAGATAGCTGCGCGCACTCCTGATGATGGATATATACGGTTACGTGATCATCTGATAAAGGCAGGAAGCACAATTTTCACTGTGATCGATATAAAAATTGACATCGCCGGTGAATGGTTTTTCCAGTCATCGGTAATCAACGGCCTGCGAAGGGAGCTAATGGAGAAGGCACTGAAGGCGAGGCTTGAACATGCTGCCGCCATGCAATCAACTGAAAATACGGCAAAAGATAATCTGACTAAAGATAGTACGGCAAAAGATAATCGTTCAAATGATAATAAAGGGAAAGCTAACTCCGCTAATGCTCAGTTCAAAGCTGATAACCTGACAGGGAAGGAAAATATTGCTAACCAATTAGCAGCAGAATTCTACACATCGCATGGTGTGGATGTCGATAAACTGAAGATGCAGGAGCAATCAGGCGACGGTGTTGTTTTAGGTGATGGTGCCCTGATGACCACAAAGATGTGCCTGAAGTACGAACTCGGCAAATGCCCCACCTACCAAAAAGCCGATCCCAATTTCCCCAAAACAGCGTATCTTAGCAGCCGCGACGGACGTTTCAGACTTGCCTTCGATTGCAAGGAGTGCGTGATGAGGATATATAGGAGTGAGTAGGGATTAAACTTTAGCCTTCATGATACAAACCATTACCCCTGTTCTCTGGAAAGATTATGAACTGATTGATTCAGGAAACTTCAGCAAGCTGGAGCGGTACGGCACGCAGGTACTCAGTCGCCCTGAGCCGCAAGCTGTATGGGATAAATCGCTAAGTGATGCTGAGTGGGAGAAACGAGCTTCGGCCATCTTCCGGAAGGAAAAGAATGATCCTGAAAAGGGTAAATGGTTCCTCAACAAGAAGAGCAAGGAACAATGGTACATCAATTACGCATACAAAGACATGAACCTCCGCATGCGCCTCGGTCTCACGGGATTCAAGCACATTGGGGTGTTCCCCGAACAGGCTGATAACTGGAACTTTATTTACGACAGGATCAGGAATATCATAGGCACACCTGATGAAAAATCACTTTTTAATAATGAGACGGCAGACATGCCGTCTCTACAGGGGGCAAAACCGAAAATTCTGAATTTGTTTGCCTATACAGGTGGCGCATCATTGGCTGCGGCGGCGGCAGGTGCAGAGGTGTATCATGTTGATTCGGTAAAGCCCGTAATAACCTGGGCGCGGGAGAATATGGAGGCAAGTGAACTTTCGGGCATCAGGTGGATTGTTGAAGATGCCCTTAAGTTTGTTAAGCGCGAAGTGCGCCGCGGCACCAAATACCAGGGTATTATACTCGACCCACCCGCCTACGGGCGTGGTGCTGACGGTGAGAAATGGGTGCTTGAAGAGAACATCAACGAAATGATCAAACTCTGCGCCGAGCTGCTCGATAAAAACCACGCCTTCTTCATCCTCAGCCTCTACTCCATGGGCCTCTCCGCCCTCATAGGCGAAAACCTCATAAACAACGCCTTCGGCAAACAATCCACCCTCGAATCAGGGGAATTGTATATTGAAGATAATTTTGGCAAGAAATTACCGCTGGGGACGGTTGTGCGGTTTTGAACTCTATAAGGCTAAAGTACAAGGCTAAAGGCTAAAGGCTAAAGGCTAAAGTATAAAATATAGAGCCTCAAGGCAAAAGGCTAAAGAATAAGCAATAAGAAACTGTTACTTTCTTTCGGTTTTAGAACAGATGGCTCCGAGGATATTTTTGAGTTCAATAGATTCCTGGATTAGTATTTTGCAATTGGCACCCTTCTCTTCAGAGATAATTCCATTTATAACTCTTAACCAGTAATTTGATTCTCTCATTTCTTTGAGAGCGATTCTAACTTTATTAGTGAAATCAGCTTTTGAAGAACCAGCCTGACTTTCCTCAAAATTTGCACCTGCTGATGTTGCTGACTTTATAAGTTGCTTTTTAACTATTAATATATCTTCTGTATTTGGTATACTTCTGAGAAATAAAATACAAGAAATTGAGAATTTTAACAATCGCTCCGTAAGGTCATTATCCATAAAGTCAATTTAAATTGTTACATCCACAAACATACAACCATTATATTTTATAAAAAAATTAACCTTTCAAAAACCCGAACAACCAAAAAACTTTAGCCTTTAGCCTTAAAAACTTTAACCTTGTGAAGGAATTAAAAACTTTAGCCCTTAACCCTTAGCCTTAAAAACTTTAACCAGTGATCATTTAACGAATCTAAAAAACTTTAGCCTTTAGCCTTTAGCCTTTAGCCCTTAGCCTTTAGCCTTAAAAAAAATCAGCCCTTAGCCTTAAAAACTTTAACCCAGTAATCATTTAACGAATCTAAAAAACTTTAGCCTTTAGCCTTTAGCCCTTAGCCTTTAGCC
>JAGXGB010000034.1 GCA_024636955.1 Bacteroidales bacterium | reverse complement strand
CTTCGAGTTCGTTTTCTTTAAGTGTAAGGGTTACTGATAATGGAACACCACAATTGTCATCCAACTGTATAGTGACTATTACTGTAACATCTTCAGGCAATTCAGCACCGGTTATTAATGCACAATCCTTCAGTGTAAATGAAAATTCTTCTAACGGTACTGTATTAGGTCAGGTAGTTGCAAATGATCCTAATAACGGTCAGGTTCTAACTTATTCAATTCTTTCTGGAAACACATCTGGCGCATTCTTTTTATCGAGTCAGGGTGTATTGAGTGTAGCGAATTCTTCAGCACTTAATTTTGAGGTGCAACCGACTTACAATTTGGTTGTAATGGTAACTGACAATGGGACCCCTCAATTATCAGCTCAAAACAACATCTCGATTAGCGTACTTGACATCAATGAAGCACCGTTTGTAATTGCAAACCAAAACTTTGATCTCTTAACAACTGCTCCTAATGGATATCAAATTGGCATAGTACTTTCTGATGATCCAGATATGAATCAAACTATTCAATATGCAATCATAGGAGGTAATGCTCACGATGCATTTGCAATAAACCAGACTACCGGTATGTTAACTGTTGCTAAAGCAGATGCACTAAAAAAGCTTTCAAACCGCACAGTTAGTCTTAATGTTCAGGTAACTGACAACGGTACTCCTTCACTTTCCTCATCAGATGTAGTAATAATAAGGGTTATTAGAAGGAAAGATGCATCTATTAGCTATGCAGGATTAGAGAGGGGAGCTGAAGGTTGCAATGTATATCCTAACCCTTCCAATGATGGCAACTTTACAATTGAAATGGATCAGAAAGAGGAAACACAGATAGGTTTAAAAGTGTCTGACATAAATGGCAGTATTCTTTATACAACAACCACCCATTACACAGGCAATTATAAATTAAATCTGAATCATTTACCAAAAGGCGTCTACCTTCTCCAGGTTATTAAAGAAGGAAGTTCGGAAATAAAGAAACTGATTATTCAGTAGAAGTAGTGGTTATACTTTTAGTTGATAAAAAAGGGCTGAAATATTCAGCCCTTTTTTCTTATTTATCGTTAATATTAAAATTGTAAAATTTTAATATATTCAGCCCTTTTTTCTTATTTATCGTTGAGATTAAAATTGTAAAATTTTGAAATATTCAGCCCTTTTTGCTTATTTGTAGTTGAGATAAAACTTGTAAAATTCTCTAATACCTTCTTGAAGCTTAATTTTAGGAGTCCATCCCAAATTATTTAGTTTACTAACATCCAATAACTTTCGCATAGTTCCGTCAGGTTTGGTAATATCGAAAACAATATTGCCTTTAAAGCCAACAGTGTCCTTTACAAGGTAGGCCAAATCCTTAATGCTAATCTCTTTTCCTGAACCAACATTGATATGTGTGTTTCTAACTTCGACTCCTTTATTCTCATCATGGAGGTCTTTGAAATCAAGATTATTCATTATATAAATGCATGCGTCAGCCAGATCATCACTCCACAAAAACTCTCTCATTGGTGATCCTGAACCCCATATCTTAAGAGAAACCAAAGGTTTACCAGAACTGAGGTCCACATCAATGCCATACTTTTGGAGATATGCAATCAAGTCACTTTCTGAATTTACAGTATCAGATACTGATTTTTCCAATCCCAAATCACTCTTTACTTCATCATACTTACCCTCTTCCATCAATTTACTCAAATGCATTTTCCTCAATAGTGCAGGCAATACATGCGAGTTCTCCAGATGAAAATTATCATTAGGGCCAAAAAGGTTTGTAGGCATAGCTGAGATAAAGTTTGTGCCATACTGAAGATTGTATGATTCGCACATTTTAATTCCAGCTATCTTGGCAATTGCATATGGTTCGTTCGTATATTCGAGAATGTCGGTTAGTAAATAGTCTTCTTTTATTGGTTGTGGTGCTGACTTAGGATAAACACAACTACTTCCCAGAAAAAGTAACTTTTTAACCCCGTTCAGATATGCATGGTGTATTACATTATTCTGAATTTGGAGGTTTTCAAAGATAAATTGTGCCCTATATATATTATTAGCCATTATTCCACCAACCTTAGCAGCTGCCAGCAATACATATTCCGGCTGTTCTGCCTGAAAGAAGGAACCAACTGCCTCATAATTTTTCAAATCAAGATCATCATGCGTCCTGGTGATAATGTTGGTGAATCCTTTTTCAATAAGATTTCTGTATAGAGCACTTCCTACCAAACCTCTGTGCCCTGCAACATATATTTTACTTCCGTAGTCCATGAATCAAATTATTCAAAATAGTTTAATATGGCATGACCACCATCTACAAGGTATTTATCTTTCTTCATCAGTTTAAGATCACCTTCCATCATATCAGTGATTAATTTCTGCAGATCATATTCAGGTTCCCAGTTAAGTTCTTTCTTTGCTTTTGAAGGGTCACCTATTAAAAGTTCAACTTCAGTAGGCCTGAAATAAGCAGGATCTACTGATAGAACTTCCTTGCCAATTTCTAATTGGTATTCCGGATTGTTGCATTTAAGCACAAAAGCCTTCTCATTCACACCTTCACCTTCAAATTTCAATTCAATACCAACATATTCGAATGCAAACTTCACAAAATCTCTCACTTCAGTAGTAACACCTGTGGCTATAACAAAGTCATCAGGCTTATCCTGCTGTAGTATGAGGTACATAGCTTTCACATAATCCTTTGCATGTCCCCAATCACGCTTTGCGCTCAAATTACCAAGGAATAATTTATCCTGCATGCCTAAGGCAATCCGTGAAACTGCCATAGTAATTTTCCTTGTAACAAATGTTTCCCCTCTTATAGGCGACTCGTGGTTAAATAGTATACCGTTTGAAGCAAACATTCCATATGCCTCCCTATAATTCACTGTTATCCAATACGCATAAAGTTTTGCAACTGCATAAGGACTGCGTGGATAGAATGGGGTCTTCTCACTCTGTGGTACTTGCTGCACCAATCCATAAAGTTCACTCGTTGAGGCCTGATATACACGCGTTTTCTTGACCAAGTTCAACAAACGCACCGCCTCCAGCAAACGCAGGGTACCTATACCATCAGCGTTGGCAGTATACTCCGGTGAATCAAAACTAACTTTAACATGCGACATAGCCGCCAGGTTATAGATTTCATCCGGCTGTACTTCCTGAATAATCCTGATCAAATTTGATGAATCAGTCATATCTCCATAGTGTAGCACGAAATTACGGTTCTCTATATGAGGATCCTGATAGAGATGGTCAATTCTATTGGTGTTAAACAATGAGCTACGGCGCTTCAAGCCGTGTACTATATATCCTTTTTTGAGTAAGTATTCTGCAAGATAAGCACCATCCTGACCAGTTATTCCGGTTATAAGTGCGACTTTTGTTGCCATATTGATTAAATTAAAGAATCTTTGAAGTTTGTAATTACACAACAAACTTACGCATTTAAGGTTTCTCAATCTTAGTCTCTTCTTTAATTAACTAAAAAACCTCACCTGCTTCATTGCAACAAGATTATTTAATCTATTGTTTGTGTAGGTTTCCCGATTAACTTTGCCGATCAAACAGGTACACAAACAAACGTTGAACTACAGTGAGAATCAGAACTTTCAACCTTATTGCTTATACACTTGGCGCAATGATACTACTGTTCATCGGTGCTCCTGTAATTGGAATGTTTGCTAAAACAGGTTTTAGTGAAGTTTTTGAATCAACTAATGATACGGAGATTGTAAACAGCATTTTTTTGTCGGTTTTAACCAGTTTCATTGCAACATTCTCCTTTGCTATTCTATCACTCCCATTTGCTTGGTTACTTGCACGAAAGAAGTTCTTTCTCAAACGTTTTGTACTTGCAATCATTGATCTACCAATTGTAATACCACATACTGCAGCTGGCATAGCACTTTTAGGTCTTGTATCAAGAAACTCAACGCTTGGCCAATTTGCCGAAATGATGGGAATTGATTTTGTTGGAAACCCATCCGGTATCATTATAGCTATGGCCTTTGTTAGTTTGCCTTTCTTTCTAAACTCAGCCCGCGAAGGCTTTAACCAGGTACCTGAGCGACTTGAAAAAGCTGCCCTGAATCTTGGAAGTAGTCCTTTCAGGGTTTTTTATACTATTTCAATTCCCCTATCAATAAGGCATATTATTACTGGGGCCGTTATGATGTTTGCACGGGGCATAAGTGAGTTCGGAGCAGTGGTAATAATAGCTTATTACCCTATGACCGCATCAGTGCTTATATTTGAACGATTCAGCTCATTCGGTCTAAACTATGCAAGGCCTGCTGCAGTGCTACTTATAATTGTTACAGTAAGCTTATTTCTAATTATGCGATTGTTTACAAAAGACCCTGAAGATGTTAGAAATTAGTAATCTGCAAAAATCTTTCAAACGCTTTGTGATTACTGATATCAACATGGTGGTTGAACCATCTGACTACCATATACTCCTGGGTTCAAGTGGAGCCGGTAAGTCAGTTTTATTAGAACTAATTGCCGGTATTATCTCACCTGATAAAGGTACAATCAGATTATTTCGTAATGATATCACTCAACTGCCAACTGGCAAACGAAAAACCGGTTTAATATTCCAAACCCCTGCCCTATTTCATCATTACACAGTAGCACAAAATATAGGTTATTCCCTGAACAAGCTGACGAAAACTGACAGGTTAAAAAGAATAGAGGTGCTTGCCGAACAGATGAATATTAGTCATTTACTTCAACACAAGACAACTAAACTGTCAGGTGGCGAGTTACAAAGGGTTGCATTAGCAAGGGTTATAGCATCTGAGCCTCTGATACTGCTACTTGACGAGCCATTGTCAGCAATTGACACTTCGTTGAAAGCTGATATAAGAGGACTTCTGAGAACACTTAATAAAGGAGGAATGCCAATTCTGCATGTTACTCATGATTTTGAAGAGGCTGTTGCTTTAGGCAGCAAGATATCTATTATAGAGCACGGGCAAATATTACAAACCGGCTCATTAGAAGCTGTTATTGAAAATCCCAGAAACACATTTACAGCCGGGTTTTCAGGAGAACGCAATTTCTTTAAAGTGAGCATTTCTAATCATGAAGCCATCCTTAAAGGTACGAAGAGTAAAATTTCAATTCTTTTATCAGCCTCACACCAGGTTGAAGATACGCATATTTTGGTAAAAAGCAACTCAATTTCAGTAGTACTTCATGAACCTGAAATGAGTAATATGAACAACTTTAAAGGGGTCATTAAGGCAATAAATCCAAGCAGAGAAGGTTATCAGGTTTGTGTGGATGCAGGATTCAGTCTATACGCCTATATTACCTCTGAAGCTTTTATCAAGATGGGAATTGTTGAAGGTCAAACAGTTTGGGCAAGTTTTAAGGCCTCAGCAGTTGAAGTAATAATTTAATTAATGATTAATAACAACCATTTGCAAGTAGATAAGAATTTACTGATTATTGGAGGTACCGGCAGAAATGTCGGAAAAACTACACTTGCTCTATTCATTATTAGTAAGATATCAAACCAAACCGGGGTTATTGGGCTTAAAGTTTCAACACATAAGCAAGGCGAGGAACTTTTCCATGGTAATCATGGTAGCTTACTTTCAAATGAATTTCGAATTACAACTGAAACACGCAAGTTTCCTGATAAGGATACAGCTTTAATGCTGGATGCCGGCGCTACCAGTTCATTCTATATTGAGGCTGCGACTAATAAAGTTTTAGAAGCATATAATGAATTCATGGATCATTATAACCAGGACGGGTCCCCTGTTGTCTGCGAATCAAGATCTTTACGCAATCAGGTTAAACCGGGGCTCTTTATTCTGCTCGTTAATAAAAATGAGATAAAACCTGAAACTAATCATTACTTGAGTCTGGCTGACCATGTTCACTATTATGATGATGACATTACCAGGTTACACCAATTGGCTGATGCAATTACTCTAAGCTCAGATGGTTGGAACCTCAAATTGTAAGTGAATTGTTATCAAATTGTTGGCGAATTAATGGTGCAAACAATCTAATAATACACAACCTCTGCAGTAGGATGAAGCTCTTTAAATTTATCTATCTTTCTCTGCGAAATTCTGGTATTGTATACTTTCAACAATTTGATATTTTTCAGATCATCGAGGGGTTTCAAATTTTTAACACGGGTGTTGAAACAATCTAATTCCACCAAATTAACACTATTCTCAAGCGGATCAAGTTTTGTGACCTGAGTTCCTGAGATATTTAACTTTACTAGTGATGTTAATCCAGCTATGGTTGAAATGTCATCTACCGGCGTATTAGCGCAGTTTACATGACGCAATAAATTGTGATTCCTTAAAGGACTAATGTCTTTAACAGGTGTGTTTGAAATATCAACCGTTCGCAAATTTGCAATAGCATTAAGTGGATTTAAATCTGAAACTTGTAACGAAGCAATTTTCAATACTTCCAACCTTTGCAATACTTTTACTGGATCTATATTTCTTATGTCATTGGCACTCGAAAGATCAATTTCCTTCATGGTGGCCACCTTATGGAGCTGAACCCTGTCAGGGCTTTCACTGATTATTTCCTTAGAAGATAAAAATGATTTCCATTCCGGCGAAAGACTGCTATACCAATCTGATAGGAATTTCGACTGATAAATTACCAATACTTCCGGTAAACTATCCCAAATGGCGCTTACATGTTGAGGCATTGATTCAACACCATCAGCATAAATTATATTCAACCTTTTCATATGGGCTAATAACTCTGCATCTGAAACATTTACTGAATCCATTTGAATTAATCTCAAATCAGGTAAATTGGTTAACGGCATAATTGATGTTACTGGCGTATTTGAGAGCTTAATTTCTTTTAAACTGGTGATCTTTGAAATTGGAGATAAATCCCTTACATCTGAATTTGAAATATCAAGTAATTGCAGATCAAACAGATTTGCTATAGGCTGCAAATCTGATATTTTACTATTCGACAGATCCAGTGTATTCAACGCTGCCAGCTTGTTTAATGGCAGTATGTTAGATATTGATTCATTACCTGATATGCTCAAACTCTTAATATATGAAACTTCGTGCAGTTCTTCACGGGTTGGTATTTCTGATAATTCAACCAATCCACTAAAAACTTTCCTCCATTCAGATGACAGTGATTCCCACCAGGTCATTAACTCTTGCGACTCGTATATAACCTTTACATCAGGACGCAATTGCATGAATGCTAATGCATCCTCCTTGCTAACGAATGTCTTATCACAATAAACCATTTTAAGCTCACTGAGCGACTCTAATGGCTTCAGTGAACGCACTGGGGTGTTGTCGATAAACAAAAATTCAAGACTTTTTAATGTCTTCAAATCTATCAAGTTTGTTATCAGTGTTTGGTCAACTACCAATCGCTTTAAATTAACCAGGTTTTGAACCACATCCAAGGTATCAAATGGTATTCTCGACAGTTCAAGAACTTCTAGTGATTGAAGATCTCTAATTGGCTCTAAACTATTAAGCAACAAGCTGCTAAGATTTAATTCACGCAGTTTACCAAGGTTCTTCAGCACATGTATACTATCAACCCTGCTTTCTGATAAATTAAGCACCTCAAGGGCTTCATATGATTCCAATGGTTCAATATCTGATACCAAAGTACCCGAGATGTCCAGAATTCTAATACCAGGAATGTATCTTAAGGGCTCAATACTGTTAATGAGGCTTTTGCGCGCTATAAGTGTTTCAAGCTTTGAAAGATTCCTGATTGGTTCAAGGTCGGGAATCCTTGCATTCGAAATGTCAAGATGCCTGAGTAAAGTAAAGGCGTATAACGGTTTAAGGTCATTTATATTTGGGGCATTGGCAATGCTCAATTGATCGGCTCGTAAAATTCTTCTTAGCTCAGGCAACACTTTACTTTCATTAATAACTATGGTATCGGCCATAACCAATGAATCATGATATCCAGTATAAACAGTTTCCTTTAAAACATAATCATTGTGAATTACAACAATGTCCCTTAGATAAATAGAGTCATTGATTTGGGCATTTTGAGCTAAGAAAGCCCTCCATGCCGGAGTAAGTTCATTCCACCATGCAATAAGCTCCTGTACTTCGTTCGATTTAGTAGTATAAACGCTAACTATCTTTAAGTCCCGATTTGAACCGTCGAGGTTTAGTTCAATAAATCTTATCCTGTTTTCATTTATCTGCTTGCCCTTAAGGGTAGTACCTTTTATGTTCCTGCTTGCTTTAACTTTAAAAAACACTTCACCGGTTTCACTAACTTCCTGCGTAATTTCTTCAATAGTATATTTGAAAGTGACTGTTTTGTAAAAGAAGTCAATGTCTTTTAAATAGGCCTGTACATTTTTATTGGTAACCATATCCCGTTTTTCAACAAGATCATCCTCAATCTGCACTTTATCATCTTTAAAGAACTTGAGAAAGGACTGCTCAATTATTGTATGCTTGTCCTTGTATTCTACTTTCTCTGAACCAAGTGTGTTGAAAGCAAACTCCATGAAACCAACAAGTTGCCTGGCTTGTTTCTCATAGGTTGCCACTTCTTCTGGTGATAACCTTGATGCTATATCATCCTTTCCTTGTGCAAATACACTGGTAACAGTGAAGAGCGAGAAAAGCAAACCCAGTAATACAGTTTTATTCATGCATTATAAATTTTATGATGGTGTCTTTATCTTCTTCTTTATCAACCTTCATCAGGTTTGATATCAACCAACCTGAATTTGCACCTGGTCTATTGAAATTTGACACTTCAAAATACCAGCCACCGATTTGAAAGAAATGAAACTTAAGATTACTGACCGACTGATATTTCAAATTACCTTTTTTTAGCTCATACAGGAACATTGACAGATAATCAGGTTCATGACCTTTAGCAGCATATAACTCAATATTATCCTTATCGTTAAAAACCCTTATGAGATTCATGAAATCAATTTCATGACTCATTGGATGTAGGAACCTTGAAGCTTCGGCTGATGTTGAACTAAACATGCTTTCAAAATGGGGAAAATAAACATTTGACAGCACCCACTTGTACCCAAGGTTTTCTTGTTCAATGTTCATGAATAGGGTTATATAAACGTCTTTGCCCTGGTATAAGAATTTTGTTGTCACTTCAGCAAACCATCCGGTTTTATGAAAATCAACAAATTCAGGATCTCCTGTATTTACAACTTCCTGTACAAACTCTCTCTTAATTGGATCAGTGATTGAAGCATTACCATTATCAAATAACACATTGATGTATCTGCTTCTTAATGCCTGACTCCTGTAATCTTTATCACCTTCATAATACCTTACTCCCTTTGTACTTTCTTCACCATTAAATCTTCTGAAAAACTGATTAACCTGCTTGGTTGAGGCATTCAGTATACCCTCCTCAACCTGTCTGTTATTTATATTCTGTGCCGTATTTTCAGTAAGCATACTCACTAAAAACACAATAATCAAACTTAATTGCTTCATTAGTGAACAATTATTTACATGAAAATATATTAAACTGAAACAATAGTGTATAGACAAAGAACTCAATCCATTGTCTATACACTAATATGGAATCTATCAATAACTTATCAACCCGGTTTAGTTTCTGACACTCTGATGTCACCTAATAACACATCCCAGAAACCAATGATCCTACCTGATATCTGTGTTGACTTACGTTCAACGTAAACTGTAATATCCTTTTTAGTTACATCAACATACCTTAAGCCTTCTTCGGTTGTACCTTCAAACCTTTGGTAAACTGTAATAACTCCAACATATCGACCATCGGGTTGTCTTTCAAGGTCACTAATATATTGTATGTTATACCATGTAATGTCTACTTTATCATAGTTAAGCGCCATTAACCTTTCCAGATATTCACGTACGCCATAATAATTAACTTCTTCACGGTTTATACTTGAAACGCCCATCATTGCACCATCGGCAAAGAGTTCCAACGTACGTTCAATTACCCGGTTAGCTTCCGACCAGGGGGTATCTTTATTGCCAACTATACTTATGTATGTGCTAAGGTCCCTGACTTTTTCAAGCGCAAGTGAATCAATTGCCAATTTACGGGCTGGGCTAATGTTATCCTGGGCCTTTAACTGATTAAAGCCGAGCAACAAAGAGAATAGGAATATAAATATTTTAAGTTTTGCCATGATATATTATCTTTTTTGGAGTTCGAGTTCTTTTATTTTGCCATTTGAATCATAAGCTGCATTTATTATCTTATCAGGCGACTTTTTCTGGTCTTTAAGGTATTCAAGGTATTTCCTGATTGTGGTGGGTTCATCATAGTCTCTTTCATCACCATCCTGACTAATGAGAATTAACACCGGAACATCATCATTTGAGAATTGTTGAAGTGCCTCACGTATTGCCAGGTTGGCAGCTGAAGCATCCCTTGAAGCAGCTACTGCTACCATAGCATCATTAATGGAGCTGTACTTACCTCGTTCCCCGGCCTCTCGTTCTTTTGCCAGGCGTTCATCTTCTTTCCTTTTTTCAATTGCAGCTCTCTCAACAGCGATTTTCTGTTCTGCCTGAACAATCAGATCTTTAACTTCCTGATCTTCCAGATTCATCCGCTTTATTGAGTTAAGCTTAAATTCTTTTTCTTCCAGAGTCATTCGCCCTTCATCATTGATGATAGCCAATAGGTCTGTTTTGGCTTGTGCTGTTCTTTCAGCAAGTTCCTGAGCAGCTTTCTTTTTTGCTAATTTCTTTTGACTCTGACATGAACTAAATCCTGCACTTAATGATATTGCCAGGATGAGCATCATGATAAGTCTCGGATTCAGAACTCGTGCTGTTTGCATAATTTTTCTTTTCATAAATTACAGTTTTGGTTATTTCACTCTTCCATATTCGTCAAAAAGTATGCTAAATTAAAGCAATCCAATAAAAAGTTATCAACAACTTTACAAGCAGTTAAACAAAGGACTATTAAAAAAGACTATATAAAGACAATATAAAAGTACTAAAAAAGAGGCCATCTGGTCAGATGGCCTCTTTAAAATTTTAAATATTCACATTATTTAACCACAACCATGAATTCAGGGTTGGTAAACATCTTAATAAATTCGCGATCTTCAGCAGCCTGAGCCTTAAGTGTAGCATCAAGTGCAAAAGCTTTGGTAAGGTTATCAGTAACAACTTTAACATCACCAGCGCGAGCACCGGCAACAGCCATTAAGTAATAGTTCTGAGCTGATTCAGGTGCACATTTCATAGTAGCATTAGCTTCATCATACTTGTTGGTCATGATTTGAGCCAAAGCAACGTTTGAGTTACACTTGCGGTTACCCATGAGTGATAAAGCCTGATCATAATTGCTTATCGCCAGTTGAGTAATTCCGAGGTTGTAATTTACATCAACTCCTAAGTTCTTAGCTTTACCGTAAATAACTGCAGCCTGCCTGTAGTTGCCTCTTTTTGATTCGAGAGCACCCTGGTTATTAAGGATAATACCATTGTTTGGCTCCAATTGTTCAGCTTTGCCTAAACTTGAAGCAGCTTCACCAAGTTGGTTGTTCCACATATTGGCAACTGCCAGGTTGTTGAAACCTCTCCAATCATTGGGGAATCTGGTAGTAGCATTTTGGTATATACGTACCTTAGTGTTATTTTCTTCAGTTAATGTTGCAGAATAAAGCAATTCCTTATCATTCAACTGTGATGGATCACTTGTTGCAAAGTTGGCAATCTCCTCGTCAGTTTTCTTTGGCTCAAAGCAATTAACCTTGATCTCAACGCGACGGAGTGGAGGAAGGATGTCTTCTTCAATTTCCTTGTAAACAACAGCCATATTCCTGATTTCCTGCTCACGTCTTGTTACATCTGACTGTGAGTTAACCACGTTCATGATTATCCGTTTGTCAGCAATGTTTGAAGCTTCAACTGCCTGCATGAAACCATTCCAGTCTTCACCATTAGCATAAGTGTTGAATTTCAGACTATCTTCAGGCTTAGAAATAACAATAGGAGAATCCTTTTGCTTAGCCATTTTCTTGAACATATCAATTACCTGGGCTTTACCTGTTTGAGCTCTGCGCTCTGACAAGCCCTGATTCATTGACTCCTCACCTTCAGGTGATGCCCATGCATTGATGTCAATGTCACGGATCTCATAACCCTGCTTAACGAAATTTGCAAGTTCATCAAGCTTCTGTTTACTTTGGTTTTCCTTGTTAAGAGGAAGGTTCCAGTCAAGGTTGTGCCTGTTAACCTGGAAGTAAATTACAGTAGAATGACTAATGATAGTTTCTTTTTCATATCCGTGCTCAGCTACTATAAGGTCTTCATCGTGAATAACACGTGTACCTGTAATAATAGTACCATCAGCTAATTTCCTCTGTGGCAAGTCAATTGTCTTTTTCACACCGGCAATTTCTTCAGGTGTTGCATTCAGTTTAACCGGTTCTTTTGGTGCATAAAGAGTAGGAGAAACAACAAGCTCTGATGCATTCATGCCTGGTTCGTAAGGAACGCAATCAACATAAGTGTAAGAGCCACCGTTTTTGTAATTAATAACAATTCCGTCGCCTTCAACTTTTTCACCTTGGAAATTAACTGGTTTAAGTTTTTTAGTTGTACCTGCGTAAACTATTTCAGGCTGGTAGTTCATAGCAGCTTTCTTTCCAAAATATTTTGGTGGGAAGGTAACTTTTACATTTACACATACAGTGTCACCAACATTTACCAATGGATCAGGAGTGGCAACCATAGTAACCTGGTCATACTTCTTCTCCATTGACCTCAAGTTTGAGCCAGATAAGAATTTGTAGGTGAGACCAAGCATTAAAGAAGAGTAATGGTCATTTTTGCCTGCTTCTGTATAATCCAGATCATCAACAAAGGTTATGCGGTGGTTATATTCCAGAAATAAATCCCATTTTTCTGCGAGTCTAAAATTCAGTCCTAAACCAACGGGCACCATGATGTCATTGCGTGGGTCACCTTCACCTGATGGACCGAAAGCACGGACAAAAATATCATCATCCATGTCATCTGTGTCCTGTGTGTTTAGTACCATGGTTGAATAATTCATGTAGCCAACACCACCAAGAGCATAAAGACTAATACCTCTTTCAGGTTTATAGCCAAAGATCATGTTTGACAAATTGAGAGTTGCATTTAATTGCGCATCCCAGATACTGGATGACATTCTGTTAGGATCGAATGTACTAACAAGTTTGCCATTGTTGAAGCTACCTCTTAATCCCAGTACCGGAGTGAATTGATATCCAGCGCCAAAGCCATACATTAAATGTGTACGGTTGTTAAAGAAGTCACCTTCATTTAGATCACCAAAAAACTGAGTTGCACCTAATCCTGCCTGAAGATAGAAATATCTGTCAAAGGAGGCACGAGATGATGTAGTAGTGGTGATTGTATCTTGCTCCTGTGCAAATATAGGGCTTATCCCAAATGTTAACAGCAGTAGCATCATGATTAATTTGTAACTTAAATTTTTCATAATGTTGTTGATTAATGATTACAAGGTTTTATGGTATTACAATAAAATAATTTACGTGTTGGTCATAATAATGCACAAATATAGAGCACATTTAATTCTTTTCAAACAAAAAACAACGAAAAACGCACTAATTGCAGTAATTTTCTTACTTACCACGAAAAATATAGGGGTAATAGCCGTATAACAGCATTTTAGATGGATTGTTTATTAAATATGAGAAGTATTAAATCAACTGATATCTTAAAATTTGGTGAAAATCTCCCAAATAACAATACCTGCAGCCACTGATACGTTCAACGAGTGCTTGGTTCCATGCTGTGGTATCTCAATGCATGCGTCGCAAATTTTCATAATTTCATCATCCACCCCATGCACTTCATTGCCAAAAACCAGAGCAATTTTGTTATATATGTTTGGTTTAAAGACATTTACGTTTACACTGTCATTTGCTTGCTCTATAGCAACAACAAAATAGCCATCTTGTTTTAATTCCTTAACAGAATCTATTGTACTTTGATAATATTTCCATTCCACTGATTCTGTAGCGCCCAAAGCAGTTTTTTGAATTTCTCTGTTAGGAGGTGTAGCAGTTATTCCGCATAAATGTATGCTGTGTATCCTGAATGCATCTGCCGTTCTGAAAATAGATCCAATATTATGCTGACTCCTGATGTTGTCCAATACAACTATAACGGGTATTTTTGTGCTCTCCTTAAACTGGTCAACTGTCAGTCGGTCAAGCTCTTCCATCGTAAGCTTCTTCATATCATTTCAACTAAATTCATCATTACCTACGCTATTACTATTGTTATTTGATCAAACTACTTATTTTTGTTTCCAAAGATAGAGCATTGGCTAAAGAAATGAAAGATGTGGTTGAAACACCACTAATGAAGCAGTATAATTCAATAAAGGGAAAATATCCTGACGCGTTATTATTATTCAGGGTAGGCGATTTTTATGAAACTTTCAGTGAAGATGCTATTAAAACTGCCGAAATACTTGGCATAGTACTTACTCGCAGAGCAAACGGAGCCGCCGCATATGTTGAACTTGCAGGGTTTCCACATCATGCACTGGATACATATCTTCCTAAGCTGGTCAGGGCCGGACATAAAGTTGCCATCTGCGATCAACTGGAAGATCCAAAGTTAACCAAAACGATAGTTAAGAGAGGCGTTACAGAACTAGTTACCCCAGGCGTTTCATACAATGATAAGATTCTCGAAAACAAGCAAAATAATTTCCTGGCAAGCATCCACCTGATGCCAAAAGTGAGCGGTATTTCTTTTCTTGACATCTCAACAGGTGAATTTCTCGTAGCGCAGGGAAACAACGAGTATATAGATAAACTTCTCCAAACTTTCCGACCAAGTGAGATCATAGTCCAGAAGTCTAAAAAGATTGAATTCACAAACCTTTTCGGGCATAAATTCTATCTAAGCAACTTTGACGACTGGGTTTTCACTTTTGATTTCGCCAATGATACATTGTTAAAGCACTTTAACACCGTTTCACTAAAGGGTTTTGGAGTTGAAGAACTTGAATTTGGTATTATAGCCGCAGGGGCTGCAATGCATTACCTTGCTGAAACAAACCACGACAAAGTAAAGCATATCTGCAAACTATCACGCATTGAAGAGGACCTCTATGTTTGGCTTGATAAGTTCACTATCAGGAATTTAGAAATTATTTCATCTGTTAATGAGAATGCCAAAACCTTGCTGAGCATACTTGACCAAACAGTGTCACCTATGGGTGCCAGGCTTATGAGGCGCTGGCTGTTGCTTCCCCTGAAGGAAAAGCACCCAGTTAACGAGCGATTGGATGCTGTTGGGTTTTTCTATGAGAATGAATCACTCTCTGAAGCACTAAGGAAAACAATCAAATTTATAGGCGATATTGAAAGAATAATTGCAAAAGTGGCAGTTGGACGGGTGAACCCCCGTGAAGTCATACAACTCAAGCTTGCACTCGAATCGTTAACAGGAATTAAAGAAGCTTGCCTTTCGTCAAATATACCTTCAATACAACACATCGGTGAGCAATTAAATCCCTGCCAGTTAATGACATCACGCATTGCGAGGGAGCTCAATCCTGATCCCCCGGTTATGGTAGTAAAGGGTAATGTTATAGCTGCAGGTGTTGATGAACAGCTTGATGACCTCCGAAACCTTGCCCATTCAGGTAAGGATTTCCTGCTACGATTGCAGCAAAATGAATCAGAGCGAACCGGCATACCGTCGCTTAAGATTGCTTTCAATAATGTTTTTGGCTATTACCTCGAAGTAACCAACACCCATAAAGACAAGGTACCCCCTGAATGGGTGCGCAAACAAACACTGGTGAATTGTGAGCGCTACATTACACCCGAGCTGAAAGAGTATGAAGATAAAATACTCACTGCCGAGGAAAAGATTCTCAACATTGAAACCCGCTTATACAATGATCTGGTACTAAGCCTTACTGATTATATCAGCCAGGTGCAGGTAAATGCAATGATGATTGCAAAACTCGATTGCCTGCTTTCTTTTGCTTCAGTTTCATTGTCAAATAAATATACCCGGCCCGGCATCAATGAAGGCTATTCCCTTGATATTAAAGGTGGACGACATCCGGTCATTGAAAAGCAACTACCGCCCGGGGAAAAATATATAAGCAATGATGTTTTCCTCGACGATCAGCAACAACAAATCATCATTATTACCGGACCCAACATGTCGGGTAAATCAGCCCTGTTAAGGCAAACAGCCCTTATTGTACTGATGGCTCAGGCCGGTTGTTACGTTCCAGCTGATAGTGCTGAGATAGGACTGGTTGACAAGATATTCACCAGGGTTGGAGCATCTGACAACATTTCGTCAGGAGAATCAACCTTTATGGTTGAGATGAATGAAACGGCAAGCATTCTTAACAACATTTCAAACCGGAGCTTAATCCTGCTTGATGAAATTGGGCGCGGTACAAGCACCTATGACGGGATCAGCATTGCATGGGCAATAACTGAATTCCTTCATGAGCATACCCTGTTCAAACCTAAAGTGCTGTTTGCCACGCACTATCATGAGCTTAATGAAATGTCGGGCTCTTTAACGCGTATAAAAAACTACCACGTATCAGTAAAAGAGGCAGGCAAGCTTATCATATTCACGAGGAAACTTGAGCCCGGCGGGAGTGAACACAGCTTTGGAATACATGTAGCCCGCATGGCTGGAATGCCGGTGTCAGTGCTTGAGAGGGCAAATCAGATGCTGGGACTTCTTGAAAAATCACATGGACAAGGACTGTTGAATAAAACTAGTGGGAACTGGAAGCAAGCAAAATCAGGTGATCCGTACCAATTGAGCTTCATTCAGTTAAATGACCCGCTGCTTGAACAGATACGTGAGGACATACTTGATACTGATATTAACACACTTACGCCTGTTGAAGCACTTTTGAAGCTGAATGAGATCAAAAATCTTTTAAAAAAATCGTAAAAATGTTTGGCAGAACCAAAAGTGATTGTATATTTGCACCCGCTTAAGGCGACAAGCGAAAGTAGCTCAGTTGGTAGAGCATGACCTTGCCAAGGTCAGGGTCGCGGGTTCGAGTCCCGTCTTTCGCTCAAAGAACCCCTGCACGGGGTTTTTTAATATCAAGGATGCCCGAGTGGTGGAATTGGTAGACACGAAGGACTTAAAATCCTTTGGCCATTGCGGCCGTGCCGGTTCAAGTCCGGCCTCGGGTACCACATAAAAAAATCCCTGTGAATCACTTCACAGGGATTTTTTATTATCACACCTCAACAAACTTAAACGGATACTTTCTTGCAACTTCCAATGCTTGCTCTATTTTTAGTTCATCAAACTTCCGTGAAAATGCCTGTTGTGAATACACCTCCCGCAAGTTTTCAACTGCTTTCTGTGCAGCTTTATAAGCAATAAAATACTCTCCAAAGCTTGTATTGCTGTCTAATTTATACATGAAAATAGCGTTTGTATTTGCTATTAATGCACTGGTGAAGACATTTTCTATTTCAGTACTTTCAACCAAAATACCATTCACTTTATAGGCTGTATTTTTCCCATGTATGATTATTCTACTTTTATTGTCTGCTGTTCCTAATCCTTGAATGGTATCAATTTCAGCAAATCGTGGAATTATAGTATTAAAAGAATAATTAGTACTATAGTACCTTGGATCATATTCCATAGCCACAGGCGTTATTCCGTATGTTATTCTCCTGATACCAGCCTTGGAAAGCGCATATTTTACTTTCTTAAGAAATAGCTCTTTTACTTCATTGTGAACATATAAGCGATAGATATTGTGTGGTATCATCCATGTATTGTCTTTATATAGATCTAAAAACACCTCCTCAATCTCACCAAGGTTAACCTCCTTGTTATTAATTATGATGATTGGTTCTTCTTTGTTATCACCTGATTTTGACGCAGCAATATAAATATCCAGAACACTTCTATCCAAAGTATAATTATCACTTTGAGGTAGCACCATTTTATAGTTGATGAATACATTTTTACTAAGAACTTTTTGATTAATAGCTTTATAATCAATGATATTAATCGTCGCCATACCTAAAGCAAGCAATGTAATACATAGAAAACTTAATAGCATCCATTTAGCACTATGCTTAGTATATGCTAATCTGATAGTATTCCATGTCTGCAAGAATAAAACAAGAATAACCAGTATAAACAGGATCCAAAGGTCGAATTCAGCAATTAAAACATAAAATGTTGCCGGACCAAAAAAGGAAATAATAGAGCCAAAAACAATTATCATCTTAAACAACCAAAACAAGAAATAGCAATTAAGTAACCTTTGGTCGTTTACAATTGAATTACGTTTAAAGTTATGTTTTTTAAAGGGTCTTTGTGGACGGTCAAACAAAAAAGCCAGTACAAACGATTGTGCAAATACTAAAGCAATAAAAGCTGAGATAAGATTATAAGTATAAACCTGCCTTTCCGATAAAATCCATATATCATATTGATCAGTGATGGTAAGTATCCTGAAAAGTTCGCGAAGCAAATAAAAAAATGAATAAAAAGAAAATGCCAGGAATAGCCCGGTAAGTACCACTGCAATCAGTTTTAACCTCGATTGGCAGAAAAGAAGTCTCATTATAAATGTTAGCTAATGATGAACTATAATCTATTAATTGCGATAAATATACAAAAGAATTTATACTTGCAACTTAATCAAATTAAGTAATTGGTTGCCGACAATACTGTTTTTGAAAATTTGATTCTAATTTATTAGCTTTGTACTATGCATCTTATAGAGAAAAATATTGACTCCATCAGGGATTTGTGCAAAAAACACAAAGTCAGAAGCTTGTTCGCATTTGGATCTGTGCTAACGGACAAATTCCGGAAAGAGAGCGATATTGATCTTATTGTTGACTTTCAGGATATTGATTTGTATGGTTATGCAGAAAATTACTTTGATCTTAAGCAGAGATTAGAAAACATTTTTGAGAGAGAAGTTGATCTTCTGGAGGAAAAAGCAATTAAAAACCCCTTTCTTCGTCTTTCAATTGATGCAACCAAAATTTGTATTTATGGATAATGAAGTTAAGACCTGGCTTTTTGATATTCTTCAATCTAAATAATTCACGGGTATGATAAAGTCTCCGATGCATTAATATGGAGTGTGGTTATTAAACATCTTCCTCTACTCAAGAATGAGATTCAAAATTTATTGGATCAATAGTATCTTCTTTCACCATTATATTTTTTGTTGTAATAATCGCTATTTCTGCGCAAAGCGATAAATTTCCTTTGCCCTCGCAACACACTTCCATCATAAAATTGCACTTCAATTTCTAATGCATCTCATACAGATGTAAGCAAATCCCAGGCCACTGAGATAATCAGTTTTTCGACATTTTATGGCATGAATCATTGAGTATCCATTTTTCCCAACCTTGTTACAACCTTGTAGCAACCTTATAGCAACCTTGTACTAACATTGTTATTTTAACAAGGTTGTAATTTAGTTGATACTTAGTTAATAGACAGTAAGGAAAAATGAATCTAAAATGAATCATGCACTCATTTTGCTCACATTTGCTGAAGCGAAAGAAAGATAGGCGGCAAAAGGGTAATTAACTAATGCCCCAAATGGTTATAAATTCAGGTAGTCCGGGCATCAAATCAAACATTGCATGAATTCCCATCAACAACCACAGGTTTCTGGTTCTTTCCCATAAAATGCCCAGGAACAGGCCCGGAATAGATTGTATAGCAATACAGTACACTATTGAATTCAATAATGTTGGATCACTGCCTAAACCATCGTTAATGCCGGCCTCACGTAAGTACATTCCGGGTGCATGAACCAATCCAAATATTAAGGCTGAAATTAATATGGCACCGGTACCTGATCTTAAAACAGCACTTAGCCGGTTTTGCAGTAATCCTCTGAAGAAGAATTCTTCTACCAACCCCACCTCAATAAAAAGCCAAACAGCAAACAAGGGTAATGCTTTAACTATCTGACTGGTAG
>JAGXGB010000007.1 GCA_024636955.1 Bacteroidales bacterium | reverse complement strand
GTACTCATAGTGTCAGCAAAATTTAATTAATTTCGCATTTATAATTATTATACGAACTAATTGCAATTGTAATGTCCGGTCTTCTGAAACTGATAATAGTTTTACTCTCCTTCTACTTATTCTTCAGATTATTTACCATATATATAGCACCCTTACTTGTCAAACTCTTTATTAAGAGAGTACAAAAAATGTTCTATAACCAGAATCCGGAAATGAATCCTGATTCAAGGCCTAAGAAAGGCAAGGTTACAATACATAGAATGAAGGATAAAAAGGACAATGAGATTCCATCTGATTTAGGTGATTACATAGATTATGAGGAATTAAAAAATAATCAAACTGACAATGATGATAAAAATTGATTTCAAGAAACTAGTACCTCACATAGTGGCTGTACTGGTGATGGTCGCTATTTCATTTGCATATCTGCATCCACTGCTGGAAGGAAAAAGATTGCAACAATCTGATATCACTCATTGGAAAGGGATGTCAAAAGAAATTGTTGATTACAGGGAACAAACCGGTAAAGAGGCTTTGTGGACTAACAGTATGTTTGGAGGGATGCCTGCATATCAGATCTCGGTAAAACATGATTCAAATTTAATTGGCTTTTTTGATAAAATTTTCACTTTGGGGCTTCCCCACCCCGCCGGCCTGTTATTCCTGTATTTCATAGGATTCTACATCTTGCTTATTAGTTTACGTGTTAATCCATGGATTGCTATTGGAGGAGCCTTAGCATATGCTTTTTCATCATACTTCCTGATTATTCTTGAAGCCGGCCATAACAGTAAGGCGCATGCTATTGGATATATGGCACCTGTGCTAGCGGGAATTATGTTAACTTTCAGAGGGAAGTATTATCTGGGTGCAATACTCACTGCACTTTTTCTTTCACTGGAGATAAAGGCAAATCATTTGCAGATCACTTATTACTTGATGCTTATTGTACTGCTTCTATCAGCATGCGTACTTTATAACATTTTGAAAGAGAAGAGAATAAAAGATTTTATTAAAGCTTCAGGTTTTTTACTGGTTGCTGCAATACTTGCTATCGCAACCAATATCACTAACCTTTGGGCAACATGGGAATATGGTAAAGAAACCATTCGAGGCAAAACAGAATTGACTTCACAAGAAGAAAACCGAACAACCGGGCTTGATAAAGACTATGCAACGCAATGGAGTTATGGCATTGGGGAATCATTCACATTGCTGATACCAAATGCCAAGGGAGGTGCAACTGGCGCTCTTGGTAATAACGAAAAAGCAATGAATAACATTGATCCACAAGCTGCTGCCAGCATTGCCAATCAAAACCATTACTGGGGTGATCAACCTTTTACTTCAGGACCGGTATATGTAGGAGCAATTATGGTCTTCCTGTTTGTGTTGGGATTATTCATTACAAAGGGCAGCACACGATGGTGGTTATTAGCTGTAACAGTACTTTCTATAATGCTTGCATGGGGTAAAAACTTTATGCCGCTTACTGATTTTTTCCTTAATTATATACCAGGTTATAACAAATTCAGGGCTGTGTCAATGACACTTGTAATGGCTAATTTAGCTATTCCTCTTCTTGGTGCTCTCGGTTTGCAAGCTATTATTAGTAACCGGGATATACTAAGAAATAATAAAAAGCCATTATGGATATCGCTTGGAGTAACCGGTGGCCTTGTTCTTGTTTTTTATTTGATCCCTGATTCCTTTTTCTCTTTTTTAAGCCAGGCCGAGGCATCGTCTATTCAGCAACAACGCCAGTCGCTTGATAGTAGTCAAGCTCAAGGGTTTGATACGGTTGTCTACAATCTGAAAGCAGCCAGAATAAGTATCTTTAAAGCTGATGCACTACGAAGTCTAATGTTGATAATTGCAGTAACAGGTCTCATATACGCCTGGCTATTACTGAAACTCAACAAGGGATACTTTTTTGCAGCATTTACGATATTAATCATGATTGATATGATTCCTATTGCTTCCAGGCATCTCAACAAAGAAGACTTTTATAGCAAATCTATTGTAGCGAACCCATATAAGCCTACTGATGCTGATAATTTAATCCTAAAAGATACAGATCCAAATTTCAGGGTTTTCAACCTAACAGTCAGTACTTTCCAAGATGCCAGTACTTCATATTTCCACAAAAGCATTGGTGGTTATCATGGTGCCAAACTACGTAGATATCAAGAGATTATAGAACACCATATTTCACAAAACAATATGGACGTTTTAAACATGCTAAATACAAAGTACTTCATTGTTCCCGGAGCGGATAGGAGACCTGAAGTGCAAATCAATTTTGAAGCACTTGGCAATGCCTGGTTTGTGCAGGATATTAATGTGGTTGAAAACGCAGACCAGGAATTGGAGGCGCTAAACAATTTCAATCCTGCACAAGTTGCTGTTGTTGATAAACGCTTCAGTAGCCTGGTGTCAGGATTCAAACCAGTTAGAGACACAACAGCACAGATAACCCTTACAGCTTATGCTCCTAATAAACTAAGTTATGAATATGAGAGCTCAAGCGAACAACTAGCTGTATTCTCTGAGATATACTACAATAAAGGGTGGAAAGCATTTATTGATGGACAATCAGCACCTCATTTCAGAGTCAACTATATATTACGTGGAATGATTGTACCTGCTGGAAAACATACCATAGAATTTGTATTTGAACCATCAGTTTACTTTACAGGTAGTACAATTTCTTTAGTGAGTTCTATCATTCTTTTGTTGTTAGCAGCATCTTACCTATTCTACCTCTATAAAGGTAGGAACGAGTCTATGGAAGAGAAAGAGAAGACATCCATTGATGCCAGCTTTACAAAACCTAAAAAGTAGTATAACCAAAGGTTCGCTGATGCTAAACAAAGTATTGATAATAACGTATTACTGGCCTCCCAGTGGAGGGGCTGGTGTACAGCGATGGCTTAAGTTTGTAAAGTACTTGCGAAAGTATGGGTGGGAACCTATTATATATACTCCTCTTAATCCTGAATTCCCTGCTATTGACGAATCGTTACTAAACGAGTTACCTGACAATTTACAAGTATTAAAGACTCCAATATGGGAGCCTTACCAACTCTATAAAAGACTTACAGGTACATCACCTGATAAAAAGGTAAATGCATCAGGATTTATAAGTGAAAATAATAAAGGTGGACACTTGCAAAAGATATCACTCTGGTTCCGGGGTAATTTTTTCATACCCGATGCAAGGAAGTTCTGGATTAAGCCTTCAATCAAATTCTTAACCGAATGGCTTTCGCACAACCAAATTGATGTTATTGTTTCTTCAGGCCCACCACATTCAATGCATATGATCGGAGCAGGAGTTAAGAAGAATACAGGTATTCCGTGGCTTGCTGATTTTCGTGATCCGTGGACAAACATTGATTTTTATCAGGAACTAAATTTGATGGGCTGGGCTGATAAAATTCATCACAATCAAGAGATGAAAGTACTTGAGGAGGCTGATGAAGTAGTTGTTATAAGCAAGTCAATGAAATCTGACTTCCTCAAAATCAGGCAGCGTAAGTTCTCGGTTATTACAAATGGTTTTGATAGTTCAGACATTGACGGCATAAGCGTCCTTCCCGATGAGAAATTTACTATCTCGCATATAGGATCAATGCCCAAATCAAGAAATCCAATCAATTTGTGGAAAGCGCTCTCAATGCTGAAAGAATCTACTCCTGATTTCAATGACAATTTGATTATAAAACTGGCAGGTACAATTGATCATGAAGTAATTGATTCTATTACGCGGAATGGCTTACTAAATAACTTAGAAAGGATTGAGTATAAGCCTCATGACCAAATAATTGAGCTTCAAAAACAATCGAGGGTGCTTTTACTCATTATCAACGATACTCCCAATGCGAAGGTTATCTTGCCAGGAAAGCTATTTGAGTACATTGCATCAGGCAGGCCTATTTTGTGCATTAGCCCAAATGATGGTGATGCCACAGAAATAATAAGGGATACATCTTCAGGGTATGTAGCTGACACAAATAACATTGAGGATATGGTGGATAAGCTAAAGTTGCTCTATTCTGCTTACATAAATAATACTGACCAATCAGAAACCGAGAACATTGCTAAATACTCAAGAGAGCATCTCACCTCTTTGATGGCAAAGTTACTTGATGAAGTGAAGGCAGATAATAAACCACTCCACAACAACTAATCCTTTACTGCCGGTTCTGTGCTTAGAATGTTGCCAATAAATTTCTTTATGTCGTATGAGCCGGCAAACACTTTGTTCAGTTCACTTAACATCATATATTTTTCTTCATTGGCACCTATCTTCTGAAGCTTCTCCATTATGATATCAACAGCTACCCTACCTTCTAAAACTACTTTACCGGAGATATCATCTGAAAAGAAACCTTTACCTATTAACAAACCAAGCGTGCGATTGCGGCTCAGGTCATTCAGTGCTGTGAGGCCAAAATCCCCTATCCCGCAATAACGAAACATTGTTTCTTGTTTGCCACCAAATAAGACAAGGATATTAAGCATTTCATTAAATGCACGGGTGAATATAAGGAACCGTAGATTCGGAGAATTAAAATGAGCGTCAATAATTCCTATAATGATGGCGTAAATGTTTTTTAAAATACTAAGTATCTCAACGCCATTAACATCAGATGAATAATCAATATGTATGGCAGTGCCTTTGAAAATATCCAACAATTCGTCATAAATGACCTGACTCTCCGCACCAACTGTCATGGCAGTAGGCATATTGCTGATGAGTTCCCTGGCGAAAGTGGGCCCCTTCAAACTGCAAACTGAGTTTTGTAGTATATTCCGCAAATCATCAACTATAGTTTCATGATTACCTGCAAAACCTTTTGCAAGATTGATAATGACAGCTGATGATTTTATCTTGGCACTATGTTTTGACAAATATGGAATTACCGAAGTAGAAGGTATTGCCAGAAATATGTAATCAGAATCTTTTAAAATGTCTTCATTACATGTTGCTTTCAGCCTCTCGCTCAATCTTATCTGTGGGAAGTATGTCCGATTAAAATGAAGTTCATTTATATCATTGACAACTTGCTCCTCAATAGAAAGCAACGTAACGTCAAGGTTCTCATTATTTGCCAGTATCTGACCGAGTGCTGTACCAATAGAGCCGGCACCTGCAATACAAATTTTACTCTTTTGCCCCATTATCAAATATAATACTTGGTGCAAAGATACATTAAATCACATGTTTTCATACCAGCAGTACAACTATGGAAAATGTAAATTAAATTAGCCTATATTTGTGACATCAGTAGCATTTTATAATTGCAAACCTGTTAGAATTGTTAAAGAAACAGCGGATGGAGAAATTAACCAACCTGCTCCTGGTAGGTGGTGGCGGACACTGCCTGTCAGTTATTGAATCTATTGAGAGTTCAGGGCTTTTCAATATTATTGGTATCAGCGACAGCCCTGAGCGTGTTGGAATGTCAATGATGGACTATAAAATAATTGTTTCTGACAATGAAATCCCTCACCTCAAGGTTGATAATCTCCAGTGTCTAGTTACGATTGGCCAGATTAAAACAACAGGACCCAGAATACAAGCTTTCAATTTCCTCAAAACCAACAACCTTTCAATAGCTACAGTATTTGATAGTAATTCAATTATATCAAAACGATCAACTATTGAAGAAGGAACTGTTGTGCTTCGAAATTCATTCATCAACTCAGGTGTTTTGATTGGACATAATTGCATTATTAATACCGGGGCAATTATTGAGCATAGCAGCGTCATTGGGAACCACGTGCACATATCAACAGGTGCTATTGTAAATGGTGACTGTAAAATCGGTGATCGTTGCTTTGTTGGAAGTGGTGCTATCATTGCCAATGGAATATCAGTGTGTCCCGATACAATAATTGGAGCAGGATGCTTTGTACTTGGCGACATTCAGGTGCCTGGAACGTATCTTGGTAACCCGGCCCGCAGAATTAAGTAATCTGATTAGAAATTAAGCAAAACAATTAAATGGTTAGTATCATAGCAGAAGCCGGTGTTAATCACAATGGTGACATCAAGTTAGCCTACCAGCTAATTGATGTAGCACATAAGGCGGGTGCTGATTACATAAAGTTTCAAACTTTCATTCCTGATCAGCTTGTATCAAACACTGCACAGAAAGCTGAATATCAAAATAAATCTACCTCGTCGGGCACTCAAATTGAGATGCTCAAAAAGCTTGCTCTCACACATGATCAGTTTGGTGAGCTTTCCGACTATTGTAAAAAAATAGGAATAGGATTTTTATCCACCGGATTTGATGAAAAGAGCGTCAGATTTATTGATTCACTAAATGTTGATTATCACAAGGTTCCTTCAGGAGAGATTACAAACTTACCTTACCTTAGGCTTATTGGAAGTCTCGGCAAAAAAGTTATCCTCAGTACAGGGATGGCTAACCTGGATGAAATCAGAGATGCCATCAATGTTCTATGCCAAAACGCCCTAACCCTTGACGATCTCATTGTTCTTCAATGTACCACAGAATATCCCGCACCCCTCGATGAAGTAAATTTAAGTTCTATGACATCCATGAGGGAACTATTTGGAGTAAAAACAGGTTTTTCAGATCATACCCAAGGTATTGAGATATCTGTTGCAGCAGCGGCAATCGGTGCTGTAATTATTGAAAAGCACTTTACTATCAGCAGAGATCTACCGGGTCCCGATCATCAGGCTTCATTAGAGCCTCATGAATTAGAAAGCATGATTTCTGCCATAAGGAACGTTGAAATAGCTATGGGTAAGGGGTTTAAAGTCCCAATGCCATCAGAAGCAAAGAACATAGCTGCTGCACGTCGAAGCATACATCTGAGTATGGATCTTCCCAAAGGCCACATATTGGAGGAAGGAGATCTAATTATGAAGCGCCCGGGAACAGGAATAAGCCCAATGATGATGGAAAAAGTAATAGGGAGACAGATTAATAATGATTATTTAAAAGACACACTACTTGAGTGGGCCCATTTAAGTGAACAGGAATAATTATATAAAATTCAAGAGAATGATAAACCTGGTAATTCTCACCAGCTCAAGAGCAGACTTCGGAATATATGAGCCCTTATTGAGGTTATTAAGCGGAGCAAAAGACATTAACACCAAAATCGTAGCATTTGGCACACATCTGTCGGAGTTATACGGATTCAGTATTCAGCATATAAAGAAAACGGGTATTGAAATTATTGCTGAATTTGACACCGCTCCTCATGAAGATACTCCCGCAAGTATTTCTGCCAGTATGGCTCTTACCATGCAATCTATGACTGAAGTTTGGCAGAAACACAACATTGATTTGTTGGTTGCGCTTGGTGATCGGTATGAGATGTTTGCTGCAGTTGCTTCGGCAATGCCCTTCAATATTAAGGTAGCACATATTCATGGCGGTGAAACTACTTTAGGGGCGATTGACAATGCGTTCAGGCACTCCATAACACATATGTCAACTTTGCATTTTACTGCCTCTGAAGACTATTACAATAGAGTAATAGAGTTGACTGGATCAAACCGGGGAGTATTTAACACCGGGTCTTTAAGCATTGATAGTCTTTCAACAATCAGCTTTCTCACACAAGAGGAATTAAATGAACAGTATAACATTGACTTTAGCCTACCAGTAATTTTAATCACATTACACCCTGAAACGCTAAACCTTAATAAAAACAGCATCTATGCAACAGAGGTAATTAAAGCTTTATCAACACGTCAGGATACTCAACAAGTTATTACCATGCCAAATGCTGATACATCAGGATTGATTATCAGGGATAAGCTAAATTTGTATGCAAAACAATATAAGAACGTTACCCTTGTTGAAAACTTTGGATCAAGAGCATACTTATCTATTATGAAGTATGCCAGTTTAGTCCTTGGTAATTCTTCAAGCGGATTTATTGAAGCAGCCTGGTTCCCAAGATGGGTAGTTAACATTGGCGACAGGCAAAAAGGCAGAATAAGAACCCCTAATATAATTGATGTACCTTTTGAATCTGAGTTAATAGAGAATGCTATTTCAAAAGCACTTTCAAATCAAATACCCTATGTTAAACCAATTTATGGGACCGGCAAAGCTGCTGAGAAAATACTCAAACATATCTTAAATGAATTCAATACTAACTGACAAGCAAACAATCAACCAGGAGAAGCAACTCAGGTATGCCCTCGAGAAGTTGAATCAAGTGCCTGACAATCTTACCTTGTTTGTTTTAGATAGCAATCAGGTACTGGTGGGATCACTTACTGATGGTGACGTAAGACGTGGTTTGTTAATGGGGCTTACACTTGATGACACAGTTGAACTCTTCATGTTTAGGCACTTCAAGTATATTACAGAGTATAACTTTTCACTGCTTGAAATCAGGCAATTAAAAGATAGTCGCATCAAGTTAGTCCCAATGGTTGATAAGGATATGCATATTATCCGGCTCATTGACATGGTAAAATACAAATCAGTTTTACCACTCGATGTGATTATCATGGCAGGAGGAAAGGGCGAAAGACTGAAGCCCCTCACTGATAATATGCCTAAGCCATTGCTTAAAGTTGGCGATACTCCAATTCTTGAACATAACCTGAATCATATTATAAGTTATGGAATCAACAGGATTCATATCAGTGTCAACTACCTTGGCAATATGATCATGAACTACTTTGGTGATGGCAGTTCCCGAAATATTGATATCAAGTATATTAATGAGGATCAACCATTGGGAACCTTAGGGGCAGCCACGCTGATGGAGGAAATCAACTATGATCACATCCTTGTAATGAATGCTGATGTTTTGACTAACATCGACCTGGAAGATTTCTTCAAAGAACACCTTGAACAGGATGCACTTATGTCAATTGCATCCGTTCCTTATAAGGTCAATATGCCATTTGCAGTTCTTGAAACCGCAGAGAACAGGGTAATGGCTTTTACTGAGAAGCCTGAGTATACTTACTATACAAATGCCGGAATATACCTGATTCATAGGAGCTTGTTATCAAGAATACCATCAGATACAATGTACCATGCAACTGATCTTATGCAAGATATTCTGAATAAAAAGGAAAAACTGATGCAGTATTCTATCCATGGCTTCTGGATGGACATTGGAAGAAAAGAAGATTTTCAAAAAGCGCAGACTGAAATCAAGCATTTTTACACAAAATGAAATCACTATTTCTGATTCCGGCACGAGCCGGTTCAAAGGGCATTATAAAGAAAAACATCAGGGTTATCGGTAGTAAACCATTGGTTTTACATGCCCTTACTCAAGCCCGGAGCTATGCTTCTGACAGTGATATATGCATATCAACAGATGATGCTGAAGTTATTAAAGTAGCTGCCAGCGAAGGCTACACAGTTCCTTTTATTCGACCTGAACATCTGGCATCCGATAATTCTGGTATGCGCGAAGTTATACTGCATGCCATAGATTATTATGCTTCTTTGGGTAGGAACTATGATAATGTAGTTTTGCTACAGCCAACCACCCCTTTTCGCCAGCTTGATCTGATCGGGAAAGCACTTGAGTTATTCGATAATTCAATTGACATGGTTGCATCAGTGATGGAGAGCAAGGCCAACCCATATTTCGTACTATTTGAAGAAGTAGATAACGGTTTACTAATTAAATCAAAGACAGGGCATTTTGCCTCACGACAGGAATGCCCAAAGGTGTGGCAATTAAATGGAGCAATTTATGTGATTAATACTGTATCTATTTCAAACAATAACATTTCTGACTTTAGCAAGATAAGAAAACTTGAAATGGATCAGCTACACAGTTTAGACCTTGACACTGAGATCGACTGGAAACTTGCTCAGGTATTAAATGAAGAATATAAGCTAATCCAGTAATGTTGATGATACATTAGACGCAATTAGTACTATAATTTCAACCTGGTTATAATTTCTGTAGAGCTTCAGTTCCAAACTGATCTTGAATAATACCTATTGTTCTTTTGGTTGATTCACCATCAATTGAATAAGCATATTTCCTAATAAATTGCTCATATTTCTCTTTATCGGCACTTAAACTGCCATTTAATAATCCATCAACCAAATAATTCAAACTCTCTTGGTCGGTAGCCTGAAAAGCAACTGATTCCTGAACGTATTTTAACAGATCTTCTTTTAAAGGATCAAAAATTATAAGAGGTTTTCTAAAATAAACAGCCTCAGATCCAACAGTTGAAAATGCAGTAATTACAACATCAGAAGCTGCCAGCACTTCGTACAAGTCGATATCATAATAAATATCGACAGTGTCATTCCCGGCTTTTGCAGCAATATCTCTGTAATAACCATTGTCATGCCTTTCAGCCGGATGTAGTTTTTGTACAAGTTTAACCTGCGGGTATCGGCTAAAGCATTTATAAATATTATAAGCAATTTGAAACCTGTAATTCGCATCGGCTATTGGCTGTGAAGCGAACAACACAATAAAAGAAGTATCACCAAATCCCTGTCGGAATATTTGGCTCTTACTAAGCATTGCCGGTATAAGATCGCTACGCATCTGTCCGGCAATTCTAACGGAATCAGGAGGGTAACTAGATTGTTGGATAAGAAATTCTCGCCAGTATTGGCCCCAAACAATAGTCATATCAGCCATAACATGGTTTCTCATGTCCTTTTCTGTATACATATATGCCGGCTGGGCATTGCCTATGTTGCCATGTTGAATTCCAATTGATTTTATTGACAACGATCGGGCTGCATCAAGTATACATTTAGTTGCAGGGCTATTTTCATCTATTGCTGAAATGCTCCTGAATGAATATTCCCTAAAATACCTCTGGTAACATAGATATTTGAGAATATAAAAACCTGAAGACTTTTGCAACGACATGAAAATTGAAAATAACCTTAAATAGGCAGCTGTATTAATAACATCATTAGCGCTTTCCGTAGCATCATCAGCACCCTTATTCATTGATTCCAAAAGGCATTGTTTAATTGCAGCAGCCCTGTGATGAAAGGTATTGTATATCTGCTTCCTATTTCTCAGAATGTCAAATGATAATAAGCCCCTGAAGAGGATGCTTTCACCATAAACGGTCCGGTCTCCCCTACCCTCACCATTAAAGTAAAACGAGTGAAGTAAAAAAGGCGTTGATGAATTGAATTTCGGGGTCTCTACTTCTGATATTATCAGAAGTCCCTCTGGATTTAAATCAAACAAAGGAGATAAGTTATAATTATCAAGTTTCGGCTCCAGTGTGTTGATATGCCTGCACTTCTGTCTGATTGACCTATCTATAATAAGGTGAGCTTTCTGTTGGGGATTAGGCGATCTGAAAAAGCCTATCAATACTCTTAGTGCAAAGAAAACTGTATAATTGAACAGTGCCTTGTAATTTCTATTTGATTTTACTGCAGCACTTCCTCCTACCTGATTCGCTTTCCCACCTCTAATGACCCTTATCTTTTGATTTTCTTTATCGTGAATAGTCACATCATAAGGCACATAACAACTCAGGTGTGTATTATCAGGTAAATAACTTTTAATGCATTGATTGATAACCCACTCTTTCTTCATAAGAAAGAATACCCTAAACCTTTGATAGTGCCACAGAGGAATTTTATCAATAGTAAGAATCTCACTAATGCTACTTCCATTAATTGAGTAATCACCAAGGGAATTGATTGCACTGATTAAATCAATTGAAGCCTGTGTAACAATTTTTTCAGGTATTTTAGTCACAGGTATTGGAAGCGAAACAGACAGCCCGGGGAGATAAAAAACTTGTATCTGAGAAGTATTGTTGCTCATCAACATTACCTCCTCATCTTCTGATAGTGGTCGAAAAATTAAGATCACTTCCATACCTTGGCCAAATAAGTTTGAATTTCAGCCCTGTATAAACTCAGCATCCCGGCAATTGAAAACAATATCAGAAACCCTGCAGTTAGAAATGAATTAAGGTCAAGGTTTATCCTTAGCACATCTGCAATTATGGCAACCAGCACAACACTAAAAGGGAAATAAAGAAGCTTTTGCTTATTCCATTGAATGTGTACAATCTTTTTCTGATAGAAATATATACCAATAACCATAATAGCGTCGGCTATTAAACCGGCAGCTATTGCTCCATAAAAGAAATATATAGGAATGAGGAAATAATTGAGCGTAATGTTCACGAGCATGCTAGCTGTATTCAAATACAAGAATATCCTTGTCTTTTTTAGAAAATATGAAGGATAGGAAAAGATAATGAATTGTGTACGAAAAATACTTCGTATAAACACGAGTGATATAATATTTACTGCAAGCCTAACATCGGTTTCATAAAGCATTGACAGATAAAGCATTGTAGGGAGTATAGCACCAATTATGAGTATCATGCTCTGCATTAGCAGCGCATTTGACAGTTGCCTGATTTCATGCTGGTGCTCATTAATTCCCTTCTTCATAATCCTGAACACCTCTGGTTGGTTTGCCCCTTGCAATCCTTGCAAAATAATGGCAATTCCGGCACTAAAAGTGACAGCTGTATTATAAATTCCAAGCTCAGTGGGGAATCGTTCCATTAAAAACCTGTCAGCATAAGTAAGTATCCAGACAATAATACTATACTGGGCAAGTGGCAATGCAAACCGATTGACCGATTTCATCATTTTCCGATCGTAACTAAAGCCGGCTTTCCAAAACAAGTAACCTAAAATACAAAGCGTTACAATTCCGGTACCTATTGCACTGCCATGGATATATCCAAGAAACGACATATCAAAGTAGAATAACCCAACTAGCTGAAAGCCGGTTCTGAACAGGCCTAGTCCCATACTCACCAGTATGAATCCTATTATTCGTTTTTCATTCCTGAATAATGCTGCCGCAGTGATGTTAATAGCTCTGCCTAAACCAGTAACCAGACATGCATAACCATATGTGCTAAAATCCTGTAACTCAGGTTGATTAAAGAGCCTTCCAATATAATTTTGAAAAGCAAAAATCAATATTAACACTATCAGACCTCTGAAAAGTATACTTGAAAATATACCGGCTATCAATTTCTTGTATTCTGAACTGTCCTCCTCAACATCATAGTAAAAGCGGGATATTGCATTACCCATTCCGTACAAGGTAAATGCAAACACAAGAGATGTGAATAACTCAGTAATAGCTATATGAGAGAAATCAACCGCATTTAACCGTCCACTTCCTTCATATATAGGTTGAATCAACACCTGTAATAATGGTGCAAAAGCCGCGGTTGCAGTATAGATGAAAGATAACTTGAGTTGTTCTTTCATGTTAACTTCTTTCATCAGAGGCGTTTTTACAAACTATTATAACTGCGTCGGGCTACTGAAATACTTGAATTTAATTCCCAACCCACCAGTATGATCAGGGAATTAAAGTACAACCACAACATAAACACGATTAGTGTTCCGATGGAGCCGTACAATGTATTATATCTTGCAAAATTGTTAACAAAATAATTAAAACCAACCGAAGTTACAATAAAAAGAAGTGTAGCAAGAGTGGAACCTGCTGTAATGAACTTAAATCTGTGTTTTACAGTCGGAGCAAAATAATATAGCACTGAGAATGCTGAAAACAAAAGAGTAAATATTATTATCCACTTACCCGCGCCAATAAGGTTTAATGTTAACCAGTCAGTTAATAACCCAATTTTTTCAACCCACCGTATTACAATCGGACCAATAGTTATCAAACTAATGGCTAAAATTACCAGAAAAGCAAGAATAAATACCAGAAAGATAGAGATGATTCTTTGCTTAAAGGCTGAACGGGATTCAACGGTGTAGTATGTTTTGTTAAAGGCATCAATTAAACTATTAACACTGTTAGTTGCAAAAAACATAGCCATCAGGAAACCCAATGAAAGTAATCCCCCCCTTGGTCTTTTAATAATATCAAATAGTGTTTCTTCAACTGCCTCGTAAGTTTGTTGCGGGATTAAGTCATGCAGCAAATTCAAAAGGCTATCCTGAAAGTTATGAATAGGTATGTATGGAATAAGCGTGAAGAAAAAGATAATAGCAGGAAAGATTGCAAGGAAAAAATTAAAAGCAAGTGCTGCAGCTCTGTTTGAAAGATCACCCTTTTTCAATCCATTGAAGAAAAACACTCCAACATCAAATACCGGCACACCCTCAAAACCGGGTAGTACAAGCCTCTTGGTTACTGTTACGAATTTATTTACAACTTTGCTTGATAGGAAGTCGGAATAAGTACTATTAAACCAGGTGGTAATATGTTCCGGGATCTTTCTCACAATATGTTGAACTAGTTTAACATGCTTTAAGACTGAGGTCCAAACTCTTGATCTGATGTGTTAATGCTCCAACAGAAATGTAATCAACACCTGTTTCTGCAAATGAACGCACAGTTTCTAGATTTATTCCCCCTGAAGCTTCAGTTTCAAAACGCCCACCAATCATTTTTACAGCCTGGGTTAACGTATCAGTTGAAAAGTTATCCAACATAATCCTGTGAACGCTGCCATTCTCAATTACTTGCTTAAGTTCACTGAAATTCCTTACCTCTATTTCGATTTTCAGGTCAAGTTTATTTGCATCCAGGTATTGTATTGTTGAATAGATGGCGTTATTTATACCGCCAGCAAAGTCAACATGATTATCCTTAATAAGTATCATGTCATACAATCCAAACCTATGGTTGTAGCCCCCTCCATGTATAACAGCCTCTTTTTCAAAAGCTCTCAATAATGGAGTTGTCTTTCTGGTGTCAAGGATTTTTGAATTTAAACCTTTAATCTTACCAACATAGTGTGATGTTGAAGTTGCAATACCACTCATTCGTTGCAAAAAGTTAAGCACCAGGCGTTCAGCTTTTAATATACTTAAAGTAGACCCGCTAACAATAAAGGCAACATCACCAGGACGAATTTTATCTCCATCATGCAAATATTCAGTTACCTCCAAATCAGAATCAACAATACTAAAAATCTTATTAGCGATCGACATACCAGAGAGTACTCCCTCCTGTTTTACGAGTAATTGCGCACTACCCTGCTGGTCGGCTGAAATTGTTGATAACGAAGTATGATCACCACTTCCTATATCTTCAGCGAGAGCATACGCCAATAAAGCTTCAACACCTAAGGGTTCTTTCATATTGGAAATTATTCTTCTCTTGATTCAAACTTGAGCTGATGGATCAATAACTGGCCACCTATTGACTTCGTAAGATAATATGTGCGGAATGTAATTGAACTGCTCTTATAGGTGCCAATAGCGTATACTGACCCGTCATTTGAACTCCCCTTATGGTTTATTGTAAATGTAACTGGAGGATATTTGGCAAAAAAGCTCTTCAGAATTTGTTCTGCCTGCACTTTGCTGTAAGTACCTTCGCTGCCCGGTATTGTGAGATCAATTGAATTGTTGAAATATTTAGATAGTTCGGTAGCATTAGATGACTGTATAGCTTGTGTTACCTTCCCATTAATATCTTGAGCTGATGCTGACATCGTAACAATCAAACTTAAAAATACAAATACCGAAATTTTAAAGACAATTCCGAGTATCCTGTTATTTATCTTATTCATAGAATTTTTATAATTAATAACAGATGTAACACAAAAACCGAACCAATAAGTGTATTCTACTTCTTGTAAGCTACTGCAAATATACAAATATACTAAACCATGAGGGAAAAAGCTATTTTTGCAAGATGAAAATATCGCTGATCACTGTTGGAAAGACGGAAAACAACTTCCTCATTGAAGGAATCAGGGTATATAATGATAGACTAAAGCACTATATTAAATTCGAAATGATTGAAATACAATCACCTAAAAACCTTAAGAAGCTGAATCCCGAACAACTTAAGGAGGCTGAAGGAAAACTCTTGCTTAATTATTTTGAGGGGGCAGACATGATTGTTTTGCTGGATGAGAAGGGTAATACATTTAATTCAGAGACTTTTTCTGCATGGTTGCAAAAGCAGATGAATGCAGGACTGCGTCATTTAGTTTTTGTAGTCGGCGGTGCATATGGCTTTTCGTCGGAAGTATACCAGGCTGCAAACAGTAAATTATCACTCTCTTCCATGACGTTTTCTCACCAGATGGTCAGACTCTTCTTTGTTGAACAGTTGTACAGGGCTTTTACAATTTTGCGTAATGAACCATACCATAATTCATGATTTATGAAGTCTCTAGTATTTGCTACCAACAATAAACACAAAATAGAGGAAGCTACCAGTATTCTTCACTCCACTTATAAGATTATATCACTCAAGGATTTAGATTATTCTGACGATATTCCTGAAACGGAAGCTACACTTGAAGGCAATGCTTCATTAAAAGCCTGGCACATTTACAACAAATTTGGGATCGATTGTTTTGCAGATGATACAGGGCTGGAAGTTGAGGCGCTTAATGGAGCTCCTGGAGTATACTCAGCCCGGTATGCCGGTCCTGAAAATGATTTTAACCGAAACGTTAGCAAATTGCTTCATGAGCTTCAGCGTTATAAAAATCGCAGGGCGCGTTTCCGTACCATAATTTCCTTAATAATAAAAGGAAGTGAAACAAAGTTTGAAGGGATTATTAATGGAAGCATCACAACTGAGCGGTTTGGATATCATGGCTTTGGCTATGATCCTGTATTTGTTCCTAAAGGGTATTCACAAACCATTGCCGAATTAGACCCCGAACTAAAAAATAAAATCAGCCACCGCGCTTTAGCATTGCAGAAGATGGCTGATTTTTTAGGCCTTTAAATAATGGAGTATTATGAATCCAATTCATTAAGTATATCCAGAATTTCAAGTTCTATGCTACCTGAAGGAGTATTCCATTGAACTTTATCACCCTTCCTATACCCAATTAGAGCAGTACCTACTGGTGCAAATATGGAAACCTTATGCTTTGTAATATCTGCATCCTGCGGATAAACAATTTGTATTTTCACAACTTGTTTGTTCTTGTGGTTTAGTAAAGAAACAACAGAATTCATTGTGACTACGTCCCGTGGCATTTCATCGGGTTTAACTTTACGTGCCCTGGTTAATTCGTTGATCAATGGCACCAGGTTTACAGGAGCTCTTAAGCCCCCCATACTTGCTTGTTCAATGCAATTTTGAATGCGCTCAGCATCGATTGAACTTATCAATATCTCTTGCATGTCTTTAATATTATGATTGTTAAAAATAAAAAAACCGGGGAAACCCGGTTTTCTTTTATAAATGAGTTTCTTTCTATCCTTTCAGATCAAGTATTTATGTTGAAGTACGTTTTGCATTGTCCGTTAATTTTATTATCTGTAAACCACCATGAAATCATTCTTGACCTTATTAAGAAACTAAACACAAGGGAGTGATAAATGTTTCCTTATTATGGGCATTATACTCTTCTTTTAATTCTTTCACCAATTGGCCAACAGTTACTATAGTTTTTATTCTCCAAACATTGCTTCCTGCAAAGGCGTATCCCTTCAAAAAATTACCTCTTAGCGCAGCAGTCAGTGAACCAATTATGCAATAAGCAACTTTATCAACGTCACAGGTTTTAATGCAATTTACAGGGCACGATTTAGGTTTACGTTCTCCTGCTTCAACTGCTTCTAAGAATGGTGAATTAATAGCTCTACCGGGCATACCCACAGGACTCTTAATTATTCTAACATCCTCTTTCCTGGCATCAATGTATGCCTGTTTAAACTCTTCATTAGCATCGCATTCAACTGTTGCAACAAATCGAGTACCCATCTGAACACCCGCTGCACCCATTGATATAAATTTATGAATATCTGATCCGGTATAAACACCCCCACCAGCAATTACAGGAATTTTGCAATCATGTTCACTGCCAAATTTGTTAGCTGCTTCAAGCACTTCGGGTATTAATTGCTCTAATGCATAAGCTTTATCACTTATCTGCTCTAACTTAAATCCTAAGTGGCCACCTGCCTCAGGTCCCTCTACAACAATCGCAGGCGCAATATAATTATAGGTTGTGAACCATTTATTACATATTAACTGAGCCGCTCTGGCTGAGGATACTATAGGTACTAATAATGTTTTTGAGCCAGGCTTTAAGTATGATGGAAGATCTAATGGTAAACCTGCCCCTGAAAATATTATATCAGCGCCAGCATCGATAGCTGTGTTTACCATGTCAGAGAAATTGGATAGTGCAACCATAATATTTACACCTATTACTCCAGAGCTCAAACTTTTTGCTTTTAGTATCTCCGACCTTAATCCATCAATACTATTCTGCAGGTAATTGCCTCCGTTTTTATGAAGCATTCCAATACCGGCAGCAGATATTACACCTATTCCTCCTTCATTGGCAACAGCAGATGCCAGGCCTGAAAGTGAAATTCCAACACCCATTCCACCTTGTATTATAGGTAGTGAGCATTCGAAGTGACCAATAGTCATGTGTTTCATAGAAAGTAAAAATTTAATGCAAGATTACATCATAACTAGTCACGATGCCAAAATATGGGATATAATTGGATTTTAGTGAGCAATTACAGCATTTAGGGATGAAATGCACGAAATTTAGGGATGAAATGTATGGTAGATTATTCACTAATGCCTTGTGAGAAAGGCTTAATTATTACTATATTTTACTGAGTTGTGCCTTAATGAACACTTGATGTATGTTCATTAGCCTGACTTAAGGCTTTAAGCTGTCCAACCTTCCCTCTTGCTATTGGTATGTCCAGGTCAAGACCACTGAGTTGTAAAGAATAACTGCCCGACAAGTTTGTCATTTTACTGAAATGAGCAAAATTAACAAGACAACATCTGTGAGCCCTTACGAAATTCGTGTTTTCACTCAGCAAACTTTCAAGGTTTGATAAAGTCTGCCGAAGTAGGGATTTCCTGACTTTCTGATCAACAACGAAATATATCTCTACATAATTTCCGCACGATTTAAGCAATAAAAGCTTATCCGGGTCAAATTGCATTGACTCCTTACCACTTTCTGAAACAAACTTCACATTTTTGACATCATGCTTTTTCTCTTCTGCAAGCCATTGCTTTCCTGTATCAAAAACATGAACCATTCTAACCTTAAGTGAATTATTGTAGTTGCTCAAATTAAATAAAATAATAGGCAATAAGGCCAATGCCCCCGTTAAAAACAAAGGAAGTGAGTAATTGACCAATGCTATATTGAATAAATATGCCAATAACCCAAACGAAAAAGAAAGGAATATAAACATGCAAATATTTTGTATAATTTCCTTTTTTACAGTCCATTTGTTTGAATCAAATGTTTTTGGGAATATTCCAGGCAATACCTGCGTGTTAACAAAGAAGGTTATGGCAGTGAAGATACCGGTACCAAGAACGAAATAACCATCACTTGTAGATTTAAGGAAATTGACACCAAATGGCTGGAAATACAATACAATGAGCATGTATGCCATACTAACCAGAATAATAGTCTTGACACTATGCTTAAAATTATTATTGAATATATAAGGTTGATCCAAATTCTCAAACATGATTCTTTTTTTCGTCTGCAAAGATACTCCTAACCTACAATGAAAAAACCTTTAGACATTACTAATTCAGTATGGACTGATTATTACTAACCTGCACCTGCTGTTACTAAGTTAAAGCGGATCAGAACGATACCTTAAATGATGTGATAAAATTGATGCCCGGCGCACTTATACCTGAAGCAAATGGGCGATACAACTGATTAGTGATGTTTTCAACACCTGCGTTGACCACCATATGCTGGTTAATGAACCATGAAGCTTTTAAGTTTAGAGTATACCAACCAGGAACAAAAGGTTGCCCGAGGCTATTCTTTGCATAAGGTGCACTGTCATATTTTTCTGATAATGGAAGATCTTCGTATTCAACTCCTGCATTATACTCAGAATACAAATCAATCATTAGCTTGTGTTTCTCGTATATGACGTGGGTACTGCCAAATATCGGTACTGCGTGACGCAGTGGGTAGTATTTTAAACTGTCCTCACTTTGTTCACGACCAAGTTGGTAACTTAACTTGCTTTGCACTCTGATGCGTTTTAGAGGAACGAATTCAATTCCCGCCTGAACACCATATACATAAGCACGGGTTATGTTTTGGATGGCCTGAACTCTACTTAGTACACCATCATATTCAAGGCTATCGACCCCTTTATAAGCAAAATTCCGCCTTGCAAGTGCATTTGTCAGGTTAGTATAATAAGCAGAAAAATTCACTTTAAGGATTTCAGCCTTTGTAAAGGCAGTGCCAATTTCATAGTTCCAGGCATATTCAGGCTTAAGATCAGGATTAGGTACTACAACTGTACCTGGCTCTGAATCAAATACTTTACCCAGGTCATCAATATTTGGTGACCTGAATCCGGACGACAAGCTGGCATAGAGCTGTACATTCCTATATGGTATATATACCACACCAAGACTACCATTAACTGATCCGTTTTTTAATTCAGCCTGTGTAAACGGGAATGGGAACATAGTTGTATCAAAGGTGGCATTAGCCATTACGTAACTATATCGCAAACCACCGTTAATTATCCATTCAGTATTAAGTTTGTATTTCAGGTTGGTATATGCAGAATACGATTGCCAGTTTGACCCATCAGGATACCTGGTATTTACGTTTGAAGCTATTTCTGTTTCTTTATTGATTCTGTATGCTGAAGAATTTACACTATTATAAATTCCCTCAACTCCATAAAAAAGAGTTGTTTTATCAGAAATTCTTTTATCAAGATCTATATTAAGCGACAAGGCATTTACTTCCTCAAATTGATTCCTTAGATGCTCGTTGTGCATTTTTCTGTCATGTCTGCTCTCTTTGTAAAGTTGGTGTGCAAATTCTATGTTAATATCATTGAATAAACCATTATACCCTGACAGTTTGGTTGTTAATCGGTTCATCATCCATTTTTGCGGACCATAATACCACTCTGCATTAACTATATTACCGTGATCATCTTCCAGATAAAGCCTATCGTAACGTGGCGCATCAGATAATTCTGAATAGTAAAACCCATAATCAAAGCTTACTCTGTTACTCGGTCGGTATTTTACTCTCTGGAGTATATTAAACTGACTATAAGCTGAATATAACTGAGTTCGTGTATTAGGGTTCGTTAATATTGTATCTCTTCCATTAATAGTTTTTTGGTAAACAGGCCTGAGGAAGTGTTTATTGCCATACTTTCCGGCTTTCAAGTCATTAAAATCTGAGTAAGTAATTGATGTTCGGAAGGCCCATTTGTTAAGACCAATATTGAAGTTAAGGTGCCCGGTTTTTTCCATATTAGCAGTACTAAACCTAAATACACTGTTTCCTGTAACCATTGGCTTACCATTTAAAGTAGTATGAGGTTCAAGCGTATGGAAATCCATAACTCCGCCAATAGCATCACTTCCATACATAACGGCACCGGGACCAAATAATATCTCACTACTTTGTATTGACATGGCGTCTAAAGAAATAACATTCTGAACATTTCCGGTTCTAAAAATTGCATTGTTCATTCTTATACCATCAACTACTAACAGTACTCTATTAGTTGCAAAGCCTCTTAAGATAGGCGAACCACCAGCAAGCTGACTTTTCTGAACATATGCATAGCCTCCTGCTGTTAAAAGATCAGCAGTTGTTTGAGGGTTAGCAAAGGCTATATCCCTTTGGGTCATCTTTTCAATGCGATAGGGAATCTCCCTGTTCTGCTGTTCCCACCTGTTTGCTGATATTATCACTTCATCAAGGGAATAATTGCTGATTTCCAGAACCACTGTCTTCTCTGCATTCAACCTCTCATAACTATTTACTTTTTGCACATAACTTACATGCTTAAAGTAAATGCTGTCAATCCCTTTAAAAATTCTAATATCAGCCTGCCCTCTTGCATTGGTAATAGTCGAATACGGAGGGTTGATGGAGTATATTGCTACATTTGATATTGGCTGAGCAGTTATATTGTCTATTACAGTAACCTTTTGACCAAAGGTTGCAATTGCAGCCAAAATGAAGGGTATAAAGAGTATTATTCTGTATTTCATTCCTATTAAAATTGCGCTCCTGGGTATGCCAATACCGGCTAGTGTATAGAGGTTCTTAGTGAAATCAGTTTCAAAAATAGTTTATGGGACTAGTTCTTAAGTTGGCCCGGAGCATTAAAATTATAAACAACTGCTGCAAAGGTAAGTAATCATTTAATTCCACACACTTGCAAAGTATGGAACTTGTGTTATGGATGACGGTTCACGATAAGGTTTTCCCATTTGTCAATTAGAGTTGACATGTCAGTTGGCAAATCTGAGTCAAAAAACATTTTTACTCTTGTAATCGGGTGCACAAATCCCAATGACTTGGCATGTAAAGCCTGTCGGGGTAATATATTGAAACACTCTTCTACAAATTTTTTATACGCTCCTGAAGTAGTACCTCTTAGTATTTTATCTCCACCATAGCGCTCATCATTGAATAAAGGATGTCCAATGTATTTAAGGTGAGCCCTTATCTGATGAGTCCTTCCTGTTTCAAGTTTGCATTCCAGCAGACTAATATAGCTCAGGTTCCTCAATAACTTATAATGTGTGACTGCATGTTTCCCATGTTCACCAGATGGGAAAACAGCCATCATCAAACGATTTGATAGGTTTCTACCAATATGTCCGGTAATAGTGCCTTCCGTTGACTTAGGAACACCCCATACAATAGCCTGGTATGTTCTTTCAATGGTATGGTCAAAGAAATTACGCGCAAGCCGGGTTTGAGCCTCTTCTGTCTTAGCAACTATCATAATACCCGAAGTATCTTTGTCAATCCTATGCACAAGGAGTGGGATCATTTCCTTATGACCTGATTTCTCAAAATGCCATAATAAGGCATTCACCAACGTGCCATCCCAGTTGCCATGACCGGGATGAACAACTAAACCTGCCTCTTTATTAATGACAATCAGATGGTTATCCTCATAAACAATGTTTAGTGGTATTTCCTGTGGAATGATCTCATTCAGCCGTGGCGGGTATGTCATGACTATTGACACAATGTCAAGCGGCTTAATTCTGTAGTTTTGTTTTACAGGAATGTTGTTAACAAGTATGTTACCTGCTTTAGCAGCCTGCTGAATCTTGTTCCTTGAAGCGTTTTCAATACGCGACATAAGGAACTTATCAATCCTTAGTAAACCCTGACCTCGGTCGGCTACAATCCGGTGATGTTCATATAACTCTGATTCAACGCTGCCATCACTGAGAAGCTCTGGTAATTCATATTCCTCATTCATTGAAAATTTCCTTCCGCTTACCTGTTAATTATCAGCTTCTCCACACCCAAATTAAGATTATTATTCCTTAATTGGATAAAATACAGGCCATTGGGCAGATTGTTTATATCCATCTCATCTGATAAAGGCGATTCATATATAACACGACCATCTGCAGTAGAAATGAATACTGAATAATTGCTATTGATGGAAGTTGAAAATTTGGTTTTTATTTTAACCTTTGAACCTCTGGCAGGATTTGGATATATAGTAAACTCATTAATTGTTGACTTTTCAGGAAGTGACAAAGGGTTTTCCTGCCCTATTACAGGCCTGATCATTAATGCACCATTATATAAACTAGTGTTCCAGGCATTAGTAGTCCGGAATAAGATATTGGAAGAGGCATTATTGTTTTTGTCATACCCCATATTCAACACATTGTCATTTACTTGTGTCCATCCAACATAAAAAGTGAGACCCGGAAATCGCCCTGGCTCTAAAAATATTGCACTATCAAGCTCATAGTAGAAAAACTTGTTCAAGCTGTCCTCTATCACCGGCTGGTATCCAAATCGGGAATATACAAGGTCACCTGGCTCTCCGAAATAATCGTTCCAAACATTAAGGTAGAAGCTATGAATGTTCCCTTGTGATAGTGTTTGGTTGAAGAACATATTAACTCCATAAAGTGAATCATTTTGGTTGATCTTAAACCTATATGCAACCTCCGCTCCTGATGGAGTTATGCCATAACCTGCTTCTGCGGTGCCGTCATCATAAGCAAGGTAATTACTGAAAATTTGCCTGTACTGTATGGTATCATTACTTCGCCGGCCAAGGTTTGCTTCTGTATTGAGGATATGAGTTATAGTAAAAAATACGGGCTCTGTTTCATTTATTGGGTACTGAAAATCAACCGGTGGATTAGCAAATTTAGGCTCAGTAACGTAACCGTTCGTTGCATACGGGGGTACAAAATAATTGCCTCCTGAGTACGTATGAATTAGTCTGTTAGCCTTGTCAGTAACCTCATACCGGTAAGATGCATTGTAGCTAATTGCACCTAAATTTGTAATGTTTAGGTTAATATTCTTAGCCATTTCAGTAACAAACTGCTTCCTGTATTGATCGTAAGGCATTGAAGTGTACCTGCTAAGCATGTTAGGGGCTTTTGAAGCAAAGGCAACATCAGGATGAGTTTGATCATTTGCACTTCTATCGATGTTCAGATAAATATAATCAACATTCCATTGATCGCCATTACTTTGCCAATCAGGTAATGTTGCATCAGCCAAACTTGCATAGTTTCTAAATCTAAACCTGAAGTCAGGCTTGTAAAATCTGGCGCTATCCTTTACGTGAATCAATACTTGCTGAAACCATTTGTTTCCAATATTATAAAATGAACTAAGCGTTTGTCCACTTGAACTCCATACCGTTATCCATGTTTCGTAAACAATAGTATCAGCAGGATAATATAGCGTATCAGTGCCTGTTACAACAGTGTCGGCCGGAATAATAACGATGCGGCCCTCATCAGGGGAGAGAAATTCAAGCACCAGGGAATCGCCGGCTGCTGGTGTATTACCCAATCCCTGAGGCTGATAGTAAAAGCTGAAATACAATGAATCAGAAATATTGATCTTTCGAGGTGTTGTAGTAGTAAAAATAGTATCAAGTCTTATCTCAACGGAAGTTAATGTGTCAGCTCCAAATGGAAATGGGCTCGCTTGCCCGTATATACCTCCAAAATTGTCAATGGCATCAAATGTTGCTACACCAACTGTAGGCGGGTTAACAGAATAATCATTATTAATAAAAACGTAATTATCTGTCCAGTGACTTTCCTTTGGGAAAAAACCATCAGTATCACTAAAATCATCAAAGAAAGGTAAAGTCATTACTTGCTGAGTTGATTTTAACTTCTGCTGATTGAAATGGCTATTTTTAACCCCTGGGTTCACCACCAGACCTGATAGCCTTTCTTGCGCTGAGATCCATTGGAAAAGCATGGAAAAGATCAATGTGAATATCGAAATTTTCATTTTATAATTTTTCGTGTCTTAATGTTAATCAATGATCGAATCTTTTAATCAATCGCCCATTGGTTTTTATTCTTTCAGTAAATGTTTTTTATTCCTTCACCTGATGACTTTTATTCCTTCACCAAATTATTCTTATTCCTTCACCAAGTGATTTTTACTCAATCATTTGTTCGTTTAAATTTTCCTCTTCCATACTTTCAATATGATTATTGAAATCAAATTTCTCAGGATCACGATAATTAAGGTTAACCGGCTGTCCGGCATTATAAAGTTGTTTATCATTTACATCAGGTGATTGCGAATAAACTTTAGCTGTTTCCGGTAAAGCACCCTCTTCGTATGTTTCGTTACCAATTATAAAATAAAACCGATTAAGCAAAGCCTCAGCTTCTTCACGAGTTTTACCAATGAGAAATGGCACAGGATACTTTCCTGAACCACGTTCTTCTCCAACCTTTAGATCGATAACTGATCCTTTGAGTAATCCATGTCCCGGTTGTACCTCTTGGTCTTTATAATATTGCCCGAGAACAGCATTAACAGCAAGATCGGGAACATAATTTACATTACCTAAACGCAACCCATAGGTTTCTATTGTTGATTTCGCCTGCCGAAGGGTGAGGTCAACCAAATTAGGCATTGTAACTTGCTCAGGTAATACTGCAACTGTGGTTAAATATATTTTCCTGTTTTTCTTAACAAAAGAACCGGGTACAGGTTCTTGTATGAGCACAGTACCTTTTGGCTGACGTGAATCAAATACTGAATCTATTACAAGTACTTCAAAATTCTCAATTGTAGTTAACTGATATATCTGTTCAGGAGTTAATCCCACCAGGGAGGGTACTTTAAAGGCCTCACCATGATGAGTATACCATTTTAGCATACCTAATATTATTGAGACTATAATGGCTGAAATAACAACCGCAAGAATGAAATGCCGAACAAACAATTTAGTTCGTATAAAACCAATGAAATTCATGTCAAAAATGTTGCAGGATTCTATCTTTATTGCACTGTTAAACTGTGTACATATTACAGTTCTAACAATAAACCAATTTAGCTTAATATTATTGTTAGGTTGCAAATATAAGTATTTTTAGAGGGCAGAATGACTACCGGCATTAACGCTTTTATCATACTTTTGCACTGTAAACCTTACCTTGTATGATCAATAAAAATATTGCCTTGCTTACAGGAGGCTTCTCCAAAGAATATGAAGTATCAGTAAGCAGTGGCAGAGTCATTGCTGAAAATCTTGATAGCGCTCTCTTCAACGTGTATCAGATCAATATTACAGCCGAAAGGTGGTTGTACCTTGATGGTAGTTCAGCAGTTGAAGTTGACAGGAATGACTTCAGCTTGACTATTAAGGATCACAAGATAAGGTTTGACGCGGCATTCATAGGGATACATGGCACTCCAGGTGAAGACGGAAAGTTGCAAGGTTATCTCGATCTCATGAATATTCCATACAATACTTGTGGCCGCACCACTTCTGCAGTAACATTCAACAAGTATCTGTCAAATGAATTGGTGAGCGCATGGGGAGTCAAAGTAGCGAAGACAGTGTACCTTCACCGAAGAGACGAAATAAACCTTGATTCAATTGTAAAATATACCGGGTTGCCATGTTTTGTTAAGCCTAATTCAAACGGCTCAAGTGTAGGAGTAACAAAAGTTCGCACCATCAAGGAACTTCAACCTGCTATTGATATTGCTTTTGCTGAGGATGATGAAGTTTTGGTTCAGGAGTATATTACCGGTGTTGAGATAACCTGTGGCATTTACGAGAAAGACCAAAAGCCAGTGGTTCTGCCGCTTACAGAAATTGTAACAGCAAATGAATTCTTTGATTACCAAGCTAAATATACACAAGGGTACTCTGATGAAATTACCCCGGCACGCATAAGTGATGATCTTTCAAAAGAATGCAGCGAGATGTCACTATCATTATACCGTAAATTTAATTGTCGGGGCATTGTAAGGTTCGACTACATCCTTACCCCTGAACAAAATGGAAACAAGAGAGAGTTTTATTTTCTTGAAGTGAATACAATTCCTGGATTGTCGGAAGCTAGTATTGTTCCTAAACAGGCTGCGGCAAAAGGCATTTCACTCAACGACCTATTCAGGGATATTATGAATGAAACCTTACTGCACCACTAATCACAAGGGTGAATATATTAGTTTATGGAATTCTTCCTTTTTCCCCTGAGTTTTAATACCGATAAAGTATAAACCTGCAGGATAACCTGAGAACGAAAATTCTGAAGTTGAATTACCTGCCGGTATGATAAACTCATTAATTCGCTTACCAAGTGAATTAGTTATGGTAATTATATGTTCATTCCCATCATTGCCAACTAAGAGGTGCATGGTGTTTCGTGTAGGGTTAGGATAAATGGCAGGAACAACCCTGATATAATTACTGAGAACCACACTGTCCTCTCCATATTCATTGGTTACTATTAGTGTAACATCATAAGAACCAAGTCTATCATAAAGCACAGCCCCTGGGTTTTGGATATTAGAAATAGAGGGTTTACCTCCTTCAAAAATCCAGCTCCAACTATCAGGATTATTGCTACTAAGATCAGTAAAATTTACCAGTGAGCCAACAGGAACTACAGTTTCATCGGCTACAAATTGAGCTATGGCCACACGAGTATTATAGGAGCCATTGAGTACCCTGAGCCCTGAAGTTAACGGATCAAGCCATGGTTTAAGTCTCAATGTGTCGGGTAAGCCATTTTTATCCCATGAATGAAAGAAACGACCATAATGATCTCTTCCACTGGTGTTTTCACAATCTGACTCTCCACCTGTAAGTTGTCCGATAATTTGTCGTGAAGAATTAAATATAGGCGAACCTGACGATCCCCCTTCAGTAACACCAAAGCCATTAACGGTTTCGCTCCAACTAACCATAAAGTGGGTTTCAGGAGTATTTCCCCATTGTGATAATTCCAGATCTATAATATAAGTGCTAATTTTCTTAACATCACCAGCAGGGTGATGAATGCTTACACCGGATGAGCTCAGCCCGTTTTGCGCATTCCATCCATTATAATAAGGCTGGTAACTATTTGGAATAACATCTTCTAACCGGAGGAGGAAAAAATCGCTTCCTTCATTTCCCACAGGTGAGCTGCTGGCTATTTTAATAGCACCTGTAAGGCTCTTTGACCCAACCGGCGTATCGTCAGTGCATGACATTGATTCCAGATTAAAATAGAAAATCCATTGTGCCAGATCGCTTGCTTTAGCATATACACCACTTGACAGTGCACAATGATCTGCAGTTAAAAGGTATGCTGTAAAATCAAGAGCTGTGTTATTCATTATTGAACCAGTGCACCAAAATGCTGTTGAACCGTTTTTCGCCATTATCCTAACTACACCATTTACCTGATCACGCCAGTTGTCGCCCTCCTCACATTTCACATTAACTTCACATTCGCCAGAATCGCCATTGATGTCCATCGAGCTTTTTTGATCCTTACTTTCATATACGTTTAAGCTATTATTGTAAAACGGCATGGGTGTATAAACAACCAATACTTCCGAAATTACAAAATTACTTTCTTCAGTATTGTTAATCATCTGCACATACTCCACAATGATAGATTCACCTTTAACTACTTCAGTGGCAAATAATTTATTATCCCTGTTATTCAACTCGGTAAAGGCCCCTATCAGGAAACTCTTATCAGCTGAATAAACATATAGTTGATCACCTGGTGCTAAATAGAAATCAGTGAAATACAAAGCAAGACCAACCGCACTGCTTACTTCAATGTTTAATCTCCAAATCCTGTGGGTATTGCTGATTTTTGTCCAACTGCCTGCATTGTTAATAGAAATATTTGCGGGCAAGGTAATTCCCATTCTTTCAGGCACTCCTAATGAACTAACTGAATCATCCTGATGACGCAATAGCTCATAATCAGGTTGTTTGAATGAAACCTTTTCAACCTGGTCTCTTGATATGTCAGATGTAAAACCCGGAGGAGTTCCACCAACACTGAGTTGTGCAAAAGATTTAATGGAAACTGTAACGAGCACAAGAGCAACTAAACAGCATTGAATGAAATACTTCATAGTATAGTGAATAAAACCGAAACGAAGTTACTAAATTAACTGTCGGAGAGCTTATTTGTTATGCAATTTTGAAATATGTTATCCTGAGATTTAAATGAACATGTGGGAAGGTATTATGTTTATTGACGAAGATGAATAAAAAGGCCCTAACATATACGCTACTCACTTTGCTGCTAATTAGCAATGTAGGTATTGCGCAGTCACCTAATAAAATACATATGAACAGTTCAAATTCCGAATATGCCACCTTTGGATCAGGATGTTTCTGGTGCACTGAAGCTGTATTTCAACAACTTGAAGGCGTAAAGAAAGTGACTCCCGGTTATTCGGGTGGCAAGAGGGAAAATCCTACCTATGAGCAGATAAGTTCTGGCGCGACAGGTCATGCGGAAGTTACACGTATTGAATATGATCCTTCAGTAATCAGTTTTGATGAATTATTGGAAGTATTTTGGGTATCACATGATCCCACCACACTTAACCGTCAGGGAGCTGATGTTGGCACTCAGTACAGGTCAGTAATTTTTTACCACGATCAAAAGCAGAAAGAAATCGCTGAGCAATATAAAACAAAGCTCAATGAATCAGGCGCTTATCAAAACCCGATAGTAACTGAAATTAGTAAATTAGGTGCTTTTTATCCGGCTGAGGATTATCATGTTAACTATTACAATAACAATAAAAAAGCACCGTACTGTGCTTTTGTAATCCAACCGAAAATTGATAAGGTAAAGCAAGTCTTTAAAGACAAGCTGAAAAAATGAAGTGCGGATAAGGAGACTCGAACTCCTACGCCTCTCGGCACCAGATCCTAAGTCTGGCGCGGCTACCAATTACGCCATATCCGCATTAAGAAGTGCAAAGATAAACCTTTTCCATATCAGTCAGCATTTCTTTTACTAAAATTTATTAATGAAACCTGGTTGTTATCATACCAACTACTTGCCAACCTATTACAAACTTTCCAATATATTATTGTGTTAGTTATTTGATAATCAAAAAGTATACCTTATGAAACTCATTACCACAATACTAACAGTATTAGCTGCACATTTAATGTATGGCGTAACTGCACAGGAAATATATATAAACGACCGTTTAGAGAGGCTTTGGGAAACTAAACCCGGGCTACGCACACCTGAATCAGCATTATTTGATCCAAGTGAGAAGTTGATTTATATTTCAAATATTAATGAAAAGTCGTGGGAAAAGGATAACAACGGTTTTATTACCAGGCACAATGTCGATGGAGACATCCTCAACTACGAATGGGTTGAGGAAATGAGCGCTCCTAAAGGTATGGGCTTATTGCAGGGTAAGTTGTACGTTACTAATATTGATGAAGTTGTTGAAATTGATGTCTCTTCAGCAAAAATAACCCAGCGGTACAAGCATCCGAAGGCTATACATCTGAATGATATTGCCATTGGAGCTGATGGAAGAGTATTTATATCTGATAGTAAAGGCGATTATCTTTTTGAGATATTCAATGGTGTCATGGATATTCTTTACCAGTCAGATGCGGGTCCAACTAATGGCTTGTTTTATGAAACAGGCCGGTTACTCTGTGGTCAGGCAAATAGGGTTGCTGCTCTCGATCTGACTACAAAAACTATGACTACCTATATTGACAGTACCGGTGCAGTGGATGGACTTGAAGGAATTGGCGACAGCACTTATTTAATATCTGACTGGTCAGGAAGAGTTCATTTGATACAGCAAGGACAACCCAGACTCCTTCTTCTTGATACCACACCCAAGGAAATAAATGCAGCAGATATTGAATTTGATCCTTACGATCGAATACTCTATGTGCCAACCTTTTTCAATAATAGCGTAGTTGCTTATAAACTTAAGTAGAAACTCATTGATGCAATTCGAATCTATCAAGAAATTTCCTGTTATTATTCAAATCATACTTGCTTTGGTTATTTTAGGATGTAATGAACGGCTGGATAGTCAAAACGGCAATCCTGATACCAAGCTTGATACAACTATTATAGCTAAAGGACTAATTGTTCCGTGGGAAATACTATGGTCTCCGGAAAACGAACTCTGGGTTACTGAAAGAGGAGGAAAAGTTCTAAAAATCAATCCTGAGACTAAGGAAAGGAAGGAGCTTATTGAAATTCAAGTTACCGAAGAAGGTGAGTCAGGCTTGCTGGGAATGGCCCTACATCCTGATTTCCCTTCTACTCCATGGGTTTATCTTGTTTACACATACACCCAGGCTTCATCCATTAAGGAACGATTAACCAGGTATACTTATCAGCAGGATCAGCTTGTTGATGAAGAAATTTTAATAGACAACATTGCGGGAAACAACTATCACATAGGCGCCAGGCTTATATTTGGTCATGATGGGAAGTTATATATGACTACAGGAGATGCTGGAAATACAAGCTTATCACAGAATCAGGCCTCATTAAGCGGCAAGCTCCTCAGGATCAACCCTGATGGTAGCGTACCTGATGACAATCCAATTCAAGGGAGTTATGTGTGGGCATCAGGCCTTAGAAATTCACAAGGACTTGACTTTTCACCCACTGGGATACTCTACAGTTCAGAACATGGGCCTCAATCGGATGACGAAATAAACATACTTGAAGTCGGCAGAAATTACGGCTGGCCTGATGTAAAAGGGATGTGCGATAATCCTTCTGAAGCAGATTTCTGCAGTAATAATAATGTGCGTGAACCTATACAAGTATATACTCCTACCCTGGCGTTAGCAGGAATTGCTTATTACCAACATTCTGCAATTCCTGAATGGAATAACTCCCTGATAGTAACTTCTCTGAAAGCTGGTAAGTTATTAATCCTTCATCTTGATGAGCAAGGAATGAATGTAGTAAAAACTACAACATTTTACGACAATGATTTTGGCAGATTGCGTGATGTTTGTGTTTCAACTGATGGAAGGGTGTTTATAGCTACCAGTAACAGGGATGGTCGGGGCTCACCAAAGTCAAACGATGATATGATTATCGAAATATCCAGATAGGCTTTAAGAGGGCTTTAAATGGGCTTTATTACCATCATCTCTATGTCATCTCTATGTCATCTCTACCTCATCTCTATCTCATCTCTATGTTTTTGATAGAGATAAGGTAGTTATGTCATAGTTATGTGATAGCTTTAAACCAAATGTGAATCAAAAGTAGGTTGTTATTGAATAGGATACAGCAAAAGAACTATTAAACAATCATTGAACTGATAGCCTGTCGTATTTTTTAATTAAAGTTGGAATAATACAGGAAACAGTGAGTTATGAATAATACGAAATTAACAGCCGAACCTGATTAAAAATCAAGCCTGTTTTATTTTAGTAAGAAGTAATAAAGAGAAGGGATGCTGGTTTAATTACCTACAACCATAGCAGCTGAAGTTGGTTTACGGCTTTTATTTATAGCATCGTAAATAACCTCCTGGATATTGGTGCGAACATTGAGCTTTGTTATCTTTGAGTTTTCAGCATCAGGATATATTCTGTTGCTCAAGAAAACATATACAAGCTCCTTCTCGGGGTCAACCCACATATAAGTACCTGTAAAACCACTGTGTCCATAACTTGATGGAGAAGCTGACTTGCAGGTAGGACTTGGATCTTCAGGATTTAAAGGGGGTTTATCAAAACCTGCTCCCCTTCTGTTGTCTCTGCCCGGGAATTGATAGTCGGTAAAGTCGGCTACTGTTGTAGAATCAATATATCTTTCCCCACCATACGATCCATTTTGAAGGACCATTTGCATTAAAACGGCTACATCAAGGGCATTTGAAAAGAGGCCGGCATTACCAGCTACACCTCCCAGGAGACTAGCTGCCTGATCGTGAACATCACCATGTACAAGTTGGCGCCTGAAAGTGCGATCAAGTTCAGTGGGTGCAATACGATCCATGCTAAACCTGTCGCGTGGATTAAAGCCCAGGGTTGGTAAACCCATCTTACTATAAAAGTTTACATTGAGGTAGTGACTAAATGGCTGGTTAACTAATTCCTCGAATGTTTTGGCCATCATGATGAAGCCCAGGTCACTATATCGGTAACCTTTCTTAACAAGTAGATCAGAATTTATAATTGAATCCATGATTATCTCAGGGAGGTCTTCTCTTCCATATAGTCGGTCGGCAATCCTATGATGATAGTCAATGCTATAGTGCCTGGCAAGGAGGTTACTCAATGGTTTGGTAGTGTCGGTGTTAAAACCAATGTGGAAGGGTATAAATGATTGCAAGCGGGCTTCGTGAGCCATTATTTCCCTTATGCTAAAGTCTTTTTTATTTGATTTCTTCAGTTTGTTATTATAATGGCTTAGTTTTCTGTCGGGATTAATAATTTTTTTATCGGTCAGCTTCATTGCCATTAAAGTTGTGCCAAGTACTTTAGTTAAAGAAGCAAGATCGAAAAGGTCATCTGTTTTGAGTGGAGTAATGCTTTTATATGTTTGACCGCCATAAGCTCTATTAAAAATCACTTTATTGTTCTTTATAATAACAATCTGAGCGCCCGGAAATGCATTTTGATTCATACCATTATAAACCAGTGAATCGATCGTTGATAGATCATTTGATGCAATCATTTCTTCTTCAGGTAGACCAAATGACACCCTTATCACCTCAGCCTGTGTCAAGCCATCTCCTGCCTTGAAAAGTGAATTGGCCGATACAGGTAATAAACCGTCAATATTCCTTCCACCAAAGATAGCCTGAGCAGTTAATTCCTGCATAACTATATTGTCCTGATAGGAAACTATTAATCCTTCCAACAATTCAGTTTTATTAAAGAATGAAAGGGAATATGGACTGGCGAACAGGTTCAGGATAGTATTTTTTACACCAGCTAATGAGTCAATAAATGCAGCAGCTGTTGCAGTAATGTTAAACCTCTTCTGTGGGAGGTCGCTTGATTTTAAGAAGCCCGCAATAACTAAATTGTATGGCAATAGTAGCTTATGGATAGAGTCAAATTGTTCACTTGTTGCTTCTTTAGGAAGATTGAAGTGAGTTACAAATGCATATTTTGACAACATCTGCTGAAACGGTGTGATAGTAGTATCTCCAATAACTATGCTCGCTATTGTAAGCGAGTTAAGGTTTTTAACTGGTATCTGGCTATGTGGATTCCTGAGTAGGGTAATTGCACGGGAATTAGACCGTAAAGCGATAAGTCGGGAATTAATAAGGCCCAAATCATCCATTAACCCGTCAATCCTTATCAAGTTCTTTTTGGCAAGCCCTGATTCGTATTTCCAGGTAAGGACCCGCCTGCACTTTTCGTCAATCAATTCTTGTGAGATGTACCCCTGATCAATTGCATTGCAGATATTGAAGATAGCATTTTGTGCATCTACAGGCAGTAGGAGGATATCATTACCTGCTTTTAAGGCATCAGCCTCAACCCTTCCGATATCAGAAAAATCAACAAGACCCTTCATGTCCATACCATCAGTAATGATCATCCCTTCAAAACCCATCTTTTGCCTTAACAAACCCTTTAATATTGGTTCAGACAGGGTTGCAATAGAATTGGCTGCAGTATCAAGTTGGGGAATTCGAAGATGAGAAACCATTATACCTTTAATGCCACGATCAATCAGATACCTGAAGGGAAACAACTCAATTGAATCAATTTGTGGTTTAGTCTTATCAATAATGGGTAAACTGTAATGTGAATCAATGTCAGTATCACCATGTCCGGGAAAGTGCTTTGCAACAGCTATTAGACCCTGGTCCTGCATGCCTTTCATGTAAAAATAAGATTTCTCAGCAACCCTCTGCCGGTCCTCTCCGAAAGAACGTGCATTGATTACAGGGTTAAATTGATTGCTGTTAACATCAGCAACAGGGGCAAAGTTAATATGTATGCCTAACCGTAATAACTGCCTTCCTACTTCCAGACCCATGTCATATATATACTGGTCATTTCTGATTGCTCCCAAAGTCATCTGCTTGGGAAATGAAATAACACTATCGAGCCTCATCCCAAGCCCCCACTCCCCATCAATAGCTACATATACTGGGACACTGGAGTTTTGCTGAATTTTGTTTGTTAGGATAGCTTGCCTAACCGGACCTCCCTGAAAGAAACAAACGCCTCCGATTTTTAATTCACTGATGAGTCTGGTTAATTCATTGTTATAAACCGCATCACGGTTTGAGTAGCCCCGTATCATCAACAACTGAGCAATTCGTTCATTTTCCGACAATGTGTTGAATACCGAGTCGACCCATTGTTCTTTTGAGAGAGTTTGAGAATGAAGTGATGGTAGAGTAATTAATAAAGCAATTACAAAACAGATTATTTTGATTTTATTTGGCAGAACAAACATGAAAACAGAATTCAAAATGGTTACAATATCAGGTTAATCATCTAACCGTCAAAGGTAATAGGAATCTTTTCAACACTCTCCGATTTTAATCAACAAAACGGGAATGGCAGCAAAAAAGATATAAATTTGCCGAAAAAATAGTTTATGCATAATTTGGCTAATCTGGAAAATATTGCCACACAGGTAAGGAGAGATATCCTGCGCATGGTACATTCAGCTCAATCCGGTCATCCCGGTGGAGCATTGGGTAGTACGGAGTTCATGGTAGCACTCTATTTCGATTTAATGAAACATAACCCCGATGCTTTTACAATGGAAGGTAAAGGTGAGGATATGTTTTTTCTTAGTAATGGACACTTGTCAGCATTATGGTACAGTGTATTGGCAAGAAGAGGTTATTTTCCTGTCGACGAATTAGCTACATTCAGGAAAATAAATAGCCGCCTACAAGGTCACCCAGCCACTGCCGAAGGGTTACCCGGTATCAGAGTAGCCAGTGGCTCTCTTGGTCAGGGGCTTTCAGTTGCAATTGGTGCTGCAATAGCCAAAAGACTTGATGTTGATAAAACCATTGTATACTCATTACATGGTGATGGCGAGCTTAATGAAGGACAGATATGGGAAGCTGCAATGTTTGCTGCTGCTCATAAAATAGATAACCTTATTGCAACTATTGATCATAATGGCCAACAAATTGACGGTCCAACAGACAAAGTGATGCCTTTGGGAAGTCTTAGGGCAAAATGGGAAGCTTTTGGATGGGAAGTTATTGAAATGGCTGGTAATGATATGCAAGCTGTAATAAGTGGACTTCAACTTGCTAAGCAAAAATGCTATAAAGCACGGCCAGTAGTTATCATCATGTACACTGATATGGGTTATGGTGTTGACTTCATGAAAGGTAAATATCATTGGCACGGTGTTGCACCAAATGACGAACAATTGTTAAATGCCCTTAATCAATTGCCTGTTACTTTGTCAGATTACTAACGGATAAAATATTCTGGTTTTGAGAAAAACATTCATCTTTTTCATTCTCTTACTTCCTTTGCTCGGGATTGGGCAGAGCAGACCTCAAATGGAAAAAGATGATGCCTTAACCAGAATACTTTTTGTTTTCGATGGTTCGCAGAGTATGTACGGTCGATGGCAAAGTGATGTTAAAATCAATATCGCCAAAAGGCTTATGGGAACTCTGCTTGATAGTTTAGCAACCTTTGATAACCTCCAGGT
>JAGXGB010000033.1 GCA_024636955.1 Bacteroidales bacterium | reverse complement strand
GCTATAATCAATGGCCTCGACCATAACCTACCTATCATCATGATGGATCATCAGCCATTTAATCTTGATGAAGTTGAAGCTGCAGGTGTTGATGTCCAGTTTTCAGGTCATACCCATCACGGGCAACTTTGGCCGCTTAATTACATTACACAGGCAATGTACGAAGTAAGCACCGGATATCTCAAAAAAGGCAACTCCCATTTCTATGTATCCAATGGTTTCGGCTCATGGGGTCCACCGGTGAGAATTGGCAACAGGCCTGAGATTGTGGAGATTATCATAAAGTTTAAGCAATAAGCATTCAATAAACTGCTTAAGGCTTCCGGCTGGTTTAAGTTTCAATTTCCAGTACTTTAAATTTGAGTTCCATTTGCAGTAAGTTCCTGTTTTTAATGCTGATTATTTCAGTTATATAACTATCTGTAATATCATTCTGTACAGGATGATCAGGGTAAGCATTTTACAATGTTGAAATTAATTTATTGTGAAGTTGTAAATTGCAGGTTTTCAGGCGATAACATGTTCAACTTATAGTTGTTACTATATGGTAATGACATCACATTTTCAAAAACATTTCCCTGTAGATTTTGTTAATTTTTCAGTGAAACCCTATCTTTATAAAATCAACGCATTATGAAACGAAATATACTTATTCTAATATCGGTAGCTTTACTGTTAGTTACACTATCAGCTAAGGCGACTATTGTAGTAATCACCCAGCAGGATCTTACATTTAATCCCGCAACTGTATCAGTAACTGTTGGAGATACAATCCGCTGGGTATGGACAGCTGGTGACCATACAACAACTTCTGCAACAATTCCGGCAGGAGCAGCAGCTTGGGACAGTCCGTTGACTTCAACAACCAGAGAATTTGATTATGTGGTAACTGTTGAGGGCACATATAATTACGTTTGTACGCCTCATGCTCTTGCAGGAATGGTCGGTTCCTTTACTGCAACAGGCACATTAGGCATTGGTGATCGTATTGATATGAGTTCAGTTAAAATTTATCCTAACCCGGCTAAGGATCGTGCAGTGCTTGTTTTCTCTGCGGATGAAGCTTCAATAGGACATCTTTCGATTTATGATCTGCTTGGTACTCAGGTTAGTACTATTGAAGTACCAGTAAAATATGGTACTAATAATATTAATCTACAGGTTAGCAACATAAATCCTGGTATTTACTTCGTTGAACTTAAATACGCTAATCAATCAGCAATAGTCCGCCGGTTTGTAAAGTCAAGATAACACTAACCATTTAAAAGAAAATTAAATATATGGAGATTAACAACCAGGAGTTAAGACAGGTTCCGCGAATCGGGGATATAGCACCTGATTTCGAAGCTGTTACAACTCAAGGAAATATTAAATTCTCAGAATATGCCAAGGATAGCTGGGTAATTATGTTTTCACATCCGGCTGACTTTACACCGGTATGTACTACTGAAATGTCAGGCTTTGCTGTTCGCGAGGATGAATTTACAGAATTAAACACCAAGTTGATAGGTTTGAGTATTGATAGCATTCATTCGCACCTTGCGTGGATTCACAATGTCCAGAAGAATATGGGCATATTAATGAAATTTCCTATTATAGCTGATATTGACATGAAAGTGGCAAAGCTATATGGTATGTTACAGCCAAATGAAAGTGAAACCTCAGCAGTGAGAGCAGTGTTCTTTATTGATCCTAAACGCAAGGTTAAGTTAATAATGTATTATCCCCACAACGTTGGGCGTAATATGGATGAGATCATTAGGGTGCTTAAGGCAATGCAGATCTCTGAGAAACATAGCGTTGTGCTTCCATTAAACTGGCAGCCCGGCGATAAAGTTATTGTACCACCTCCACGCACAGTTGACGCAATGAAAGAAAGAGAGAATAGTGATTATGAGATGGTAGACTTTTATTTGGCTAAACGAAGCGTTTAGTAGTGTAGTGTGTTGCATGGGAAGGCTGCTTTGTGGTGAAGCAGCCTTTTTTCTATGACTAAATTGCTATCAAACGACCTATATTTTGATAACTTTGCCCTGAAATTTTTCAATATGGCAAAAGAGCGTCGCTTCCCACACACTTACGTTATAGTCTTTTATCTTGTTGTTCTTGCTGCAGTTCTTACCTGGATTATTCCGGGCGGTCAGTTTCAAAGGCACACTGTTGATGTGAATGGTACTCCACGCGAAGTGATAGTGGAGAACTCGTTTACCTACACTGAAAATGCCCCCCAAACATGGCAGATCTTCTCCGCGTTCTTCGATGGGTTTGTTGATAGGGCTGATATTATAGTTTTCATCCTGATGATAGGCGGAGCCTTCTGGATAATGAATCATAGTAAGGCAATTGATGTGGGGATACTCTCATTCCTTAGTTTGGCAAGAAAACTTGAGAAATACAGTGTAATAAGAAAACTGGGAGTTGACAATATCATTGTAACGCTGATAGTGCTAATGTTCAGTATTTTCGGCGCTACCTTCGGGATGAGCGAAGAAACTATTGCCTTCGTTATAATATTTGTGCCCCTTTCCATTAAGATGGGGTATGATTCTATTACCGGCCTGTATATGTGTTTTGTTGCGGCAGCATTAGGGTTTGCAGGTGCGTTGCTAAATCCTTTCACCATAGGTATAGCACAGGGACTTTCAAACCTTCCACTGTTTTCGGGAATTGAATACAGGTTTTTTTGCTGGGTTGTGATTAATCTATTTGGGATTATTTACATTCTCAGCTACATGAAGAAAATAAAAAAGAATCCGTCGAAGTCACCGGTATATGAAACTGACGATTACTGGCGCACGCACCATGACACCGGCGCTGCAGAAAAGATTAGTTACCACAGGCCTTTATCAGCATGGATCACATACGGATTGTTGTCGGCAATATTTGTTTACGTTTCTATTGTACTTCCCACAACTGTGCTAACCATTGGCAATTCAAGTGCTGTTTGGCCGGTGTTCCCGGTTATTACTGTGCTGTTTGTTCTGATTGGCTTTCTATCTCTCAGGAAATCAGTTCATTTCTTTATTCTTACCCTGCTGATGGTAACCATACTCATGCTGATAGTTGGCGTGCTCGGTTATGGCTGGTATGTAATGGAGATAGCCACCCTTTTTATGGCACTTGGACTATTTTCAGGTATTGCAATGAACTACAGTCCAAATACAATTACAAAGCTTTTCCTCGAAGGAGTTAAAGATATCATGAGCGCCGCACTCGTCGTTGGGCTGGCCGGTGGTATTATAATCATCTTAACCAACGGAATGATCATTGATACATTACTCTACCGCATCTCAGGTGCAATGGCGGATATGGGTAAGATAGCAACAGTTGGCACAATGTACGTAATGCAAACCGCCATAAATGTTTTCATTCCTTCAGGGTCAGCCAAGGCAGCTTTAACAATGCCTATCATGTCGCAATTCTCTGATCTTATTGGTTTATCGCGACAGGCAACGGTAATGGCTTTCCAGTTTGGTGATGGGTTCACAAATATGATCACGCCAACATCGGGAGTATTGATCGGAGCACTGGGAGTTGCCAAAATCCCTTACAACCTATGGCTTAAGTGGGTGACTCCCTTTATGATCATACTGGTAATATTAGGCTTTCTGTTACTTATTCCAACTGTTACAATGGAGTTGAATGGATTCTGATTATTTAGCTTTCAGCACCCATAACTGCACCGATTCAGAAGACCTTTGATCATGCTTTCTTTTAGTGCGCTTAGATGGTGGCCTTACTTGCTTTTCTGTTAATTGTACTTTCTGAAACCTTAAACCGCTTGCAAGTTCGGCCTCTATTGGGTGTGCAACATTTGTATTAGTTACCTGATGAAGGCTTTCATCACCTGGTTGAATTACCTGCCTGAGGTTGGCAGCACCCGATTGTATTACCTGCTGTAAATTAGAAAACAGCATTACAATTCTTCCGTTTTCTGCCAGATGATGAACTGCCTGTTCGAAGAACCTTTCAAACAAACCTTTTTCGTAATATGTGGCTCTTTCCAACCCTTCAGTATCATGAGTTGCTTCGAGCCAGGGGGGATTAAAAACAATTATATCTGCCTTTTCGTCGATACCGGCAAACAGATCTCCATAAGCAGGTACTACTCTGTTTTCATTATGCTTACTGATGTATTCTTCAAAGCCTTTAATGGCATTTGGATTATTATCTGTTGCATATACTTTACTAAACCCATGCTTCAGCATCTGCAAAGCAAGTACTCCGCTACCGGTGCCAATATCAAAGGCATTATTCTTTGCGCCCTTATAGTTTTTAAGCCAGTTATCAAACAACTCGAGGTGTTCAAATCTAACCGGGAAGTACGTGCCGTACCAAGGGTGAATCTTTCTGCCAAGGACAGGGACGTAAATACCGTTTATATACCACTGCCATGCACTGTTAAGTCCCTGTACCTGAGGAAATGGCAACAGAAACTCTTTGTTATCGCTATATAGAATTTCAAGCCACCCGATATCAGGTGATTTTCGTGTTTGAAGTTTGGAGTTAACTATCTTAAGCAGCACATTATTCGACAATTCACGGTACGCTGCCCGCTTCTCGCGCTGCTGTTCGAATGTAGAATCAGGATATTGGGTGTCGAGAAATAACTTTAACTGGTTCAAAACCGCCAATCCGCTGCTGAAGAAATCAGCTATCAATACAGGATAACCTTCAATAAGTGCATCAACAGCATACTGTGGGTCCATTCTTTTTTTATAAGTGACCACATCTGTTGATGCAATTATTGGTTCGGGTTTATTGACCTGGAGTTTTTCGCTCAATTTATTTCCTGATCTAATGTTAATACCTGGTTACTAATCTCCTTATCTAAAAATAGATCATAGTACATTATCTCCTGATTTAATAATAGTTCATGGTACATTATCTCCTGATCCAATAATAATACCTGATATAACCTATTTCTCACCGGTAATTTTACCAACTGGGTAAACTTTGTAATTCATATCATAGAATGCTGAACGGTTATAGAACCAATTTAGCATTTCCCATTGCTTATCTTTATAATCAGGATTGTTCTTTACCGTTTCTTCAAATTCCTTCTTAAGTTGTGGGTCTTTTGCGAGCATCTCTCTTGCAAGTCCTTCCATCACATACGATTCACCATATTCCTTTTGTTCCAGGATACTGTTAAAGAAACCCCATTCCATCAATGATCCTGAAGCTGTTGGCTCAAGCATAAACGCAATGACGCGGGCAGTGCGCTGATCAGTTGGCACAACCATTGAACCGGCATGGAATAGCCTCTTTTCCTTTTTCTCTTCGGTTGTAACTGAGACCATGCACTTACCTTCATTTGGCGTATTCTGCATCTTGAAATCCTTGATGTGCAGCATGGTAACATTGATGGTGCTGTCCTTATGGAGTGGATGCATCTTTATGCCATGCAGTTCAAGCTTTTCAATCACGTTAGTCCATTCAACGGGCACTATATATGCTGCAGGAAGTTTAATGGTTTTATCAGGATAATTGCGATTGAAGAAAGGCACTTTCATAGTTACCGGCTTCTTGTTGTCATATACAAACCAATCCCCTCCGGTAAGATCACTTTTCTTCACGGTATAATCAAACCCTTTGAAATCAACCATTATACTATCTTTCTTACTGGTAGTGAATGATACCGGCAACTGCTCTTTCCTGAAATTTGGTGAAGCAGTTGATTTATCAGCCATGCTGATAAGTGTTTTGAGGGTTTCGCTCTGGTGATTTACAATTGAAAGTGTAGTTACCAGCAACTGATAGGCTGAAGAAACCCTTGTTTTGTAATCCTTGAGCATGTGTGTTTCAACAAGAACAGCAGGACGATTTTGTGTTGCCGCATACCCTGTTGACACAAGTGGAGGAGCCACACCTTTACGTAATCCACTTCTTGGATCGTGCCATTTCCTGTACTGTACATAAGGAAATACTTTATAACCTTCATCAGCCATACCCTTATCCAAACGCGGCTCATAAATATCATTAAGCCATCGGGTTAGGCCTGAATCAAGATTACCATACTTTTCAATATCATAGGTTAACTCATACTGGTAATCAGCTCCATCAGTTGTATGGATGTCAATAAAGAAATCAGGTAACCAGGCATTAAACATTTTTAACCAATGCTGCATTTCAAGAGCCTCAGCTTTTAAGAAGTCCCTGTTAAGGTTAAGGTTAGTTGCTGTTGTACGCCAGCCCATTTCTTTAGGTCCGTTTTGGTTAATTCGGTTGTTTGCACCAAAGCGTTCATGTCCGTCAACATTCATGATTGGAATAACAAGAATGCTTACATTATCAAGTAGTTTCCTGTTCTTTTTGTCGATCACCATATCCCTGATCAGCATGAGAGAAGCATCCTTACCATCAGGCTCACCGGAATGAATGCACGACTGAACCAGCACTATAAGCCGCCCTTTGTTACGAATCATCTTAGGATCAGAAAGTCCATCCTTATCAATGATCAGCATAGGTATCTCCCGGCCTTGAGGACTCTTCCCTAAATTAGCAATGCTGACATTGGCTGATGCTGCATCAAGTCTTTGGCAAAAATCAACTGTTTCCTCATAGCGTGGTGTTTCAGTGAAACCGGATTTCTCGTAATAGGTTTTCCAATCCTGTGCACTTGCGGTTATGTTAAAAATAATGCTGAGTATAAGTATAATTGAGGTTTTTAGTCTGCCCATATTATGTTATGTGTTTTGATTAAGGAAGTAGGGGTTAAGTTTTGATTTTGCAAATATCGGAAATATCAGGAGTGGTTTGGCACTTCAGTGATCTATATTAATAACTGGCACTTAGTAGTTAAGAAGGTTCGCTGCCAGATCTAAATATTAAGCTTCTCCCCTTCTGATCGGGCAACCATTACCGATACACAAGTATCGCCGTATACATTTACAGTTGTACGAAACATGTCAAGTATACGGTCAACCGCAATCACAAGCCCAACGCCTTCAAGCGGAAGCCCAACTGCAGTGAGTACAATAGTCATCATAACAAGCCCAGCCATAGGTATTCCTGCTGAGCCTATTGCCGCCAGAAGTGCTGTTAATACAACCATTAACTGTTGTGCAAAGCTTAGTTCAATTCCATATACCTGTGCTATAAACATTACTGCTATGCATTCATACAGGGCGGTACCGTCCATGTTTATTGTAGCTCCCAGAGGCAAGGTGAAACTTGCCACTTTGTTTGATACTCCATCATTATTCTCAACAGCAGCCATTGTTAGTGGAAGGGTTGCGCTTGATGAAGATGTTGAAAATGCAGTAAGCAGAGGCACCGACATATTCCGGAGATGTTTCAGCGGGTTTACCCTGGCGAAAAAATAGAGGAGACCATTTAAAGTTACGAATGAGTGAATAAACAAAGCTGCTATAACACATAACATATACAAGCCCAGTCCGGAAGCAAGTCGCTGAATAGATTCCGCATCAGCAGCATACTTTGAAATTACAGTGGCCATAATTGCAAATACTCCTATAGGAGTAAGTTTTATTATAGCCATAGTGATCTTCATTATAATAGCCATCACGGCACCAAAGAAGTTTAATATGGGCTTTCTGTGACGTTCATCGGCCAGGTTAGTGAAGAATCCAAATATCATCGAAAAGAGAATGATAGGCAACATATCACCCTTTGCCATGCTGTTAAAAATGTTCTCAGGGATGCTATTCATCAAAAGACTTCCAATTGAAGAATCGGCAACAGCCAAAGAATCAACTTTTTGCATTAATGAAAAATCCAGACCCTTTCCGGGCTCCACTATATTCACTATTAAAAGACCCAATAAAATAGCTACTAAACTCGTTGACATGTACAAAAGAATAGTTTTGAGCCCAAGTCTTCCTATGCCGGCTGAATTACCTATTCCTCCAACACCGGTTATGATGGAGCTGATTATGAGCGGAATAATTATCATTTTGAGCAGCCGGAGGAATAAATCACCCATCCAGCTTATGTAAGGCACATACGATGTGGCATATATTCCGGTAAGCACTCCTATAACCAAAGCTATTAATATTTGCCAGTGCAATTCAATTTTCCTCATACTTGTAACGTTATCAATGTATAGATGTAAGAATTGTAGATAGGTTTTACCTATTGTCGGTTTGCAGTGTATGAACCAAAGCAAATGTACTTCTTAATATCTGACCATACAAACCTGCCTGCCTGAAAATAAAAGAATGTACCTTTGGAATATTAAAACCACATTACCATGCAACGTAATTCTATTCTCTCCATCTTACTGTTGTTCATAGCATTAACAACAAGCGCACAACACACAAATGTGTTGATAACAACAGTTGATGCTCCTAATGAACCATCAATTATGATTGATCCAAAGAATCCAATGCGGATGATGGCTGCAAACAATATATGGCATTACCACACATCGGAAGATGGAGGTTTGACATGGCAATATGGCCGGCTTACTTCAGCAACTATGGGCGTATGGGGAGATCCTTGTATTATAGTTGACACTCTTGGAAACTTTTACTTCTTTCACCTTAGCAACCCACCTTCAGGAAGTTGGATTGACAGGATCGTATGCCAACGCACTGATGATATGGGCCAAACATGGACATCGGGTAGTAGCATTGGCTTTGTTCCCGGAAAGAAACAGGATAAGGAGTGGGCTGTGGTTAATCCCTATAATAATGAGATATATGTTACATGGACTCAGTTTGATAATTATGGAAGCAACAATCCAAATGATAGTTCGATAATAAGGTTTTCTAAATCTTCTGACCTTGGCGAAACATGGAGTGAAGCAGTTAGATTGAGCAAAGTGGCAGGCGATTGTATTGATGATGATAATACGACTGAAGGAGCAGTACCAACAGTTGGTCCTGATGGTCAAATATATGTTTCCTGGTCGGGACCGGCAGGCATTGTATTCGACCGATCGCTTGACGGCGGAAATACCTGGCTTGAAAACGACATATTCGTTTACGAGCATGCAGGTGGTTGGGCTCAGGATATACCGGGTATCTCCAGATGTAATGGCTTCCCTGTAACTGATTGTGACCGCAGCAACGGCCCTCACCGTGGTACTATCTATATAAACTATACTGACCAGCGAAACGGGCTTGATGATACGGATGTTTGGTTAACTAAGTCAACTGACGGGGGTAATACCTGGAGTGAGCCGGTTAGAGTAAACAATGATGCCCCTGGAAAACAACAATTCTTTACCTGGATGACCGTTGACCAGATAACCGGGAAACTGTGGTTCGTTTTTTATGACAGGCGTGAGCACGCTGACCTGGCTACTGATGTTTATATGGCCGTATCAGAGGATGGTGGTAACACTTTCACTAATTTTAAAGTAAGCGAAGAACCCTTTATGCCAAGCACCTCATACTTCTTTGGCGATTATAACAACATATCAGCATACAATGACACTATAAGACCAATATGGACCAGACTTCACAACGGATCAATGAGTATTAATACTGCTTTTGTTGATCCCTTAATAATAGGGACTGAATTAGTGGATGGCATACCTTACGCTGAATCGCAGGTTGCCCCTAATCCTTTTACACACAACACAGCTTACTCATTCAAGCTGAACCGAACTTCAAATGTTTCACTGTCAGTTAAAGATGTAACAGGCCGTGATGTCATCAAGCTTATCAACAATCAAAAGATGACGGTGGGCAAGTACACAAGAATGATCGAGGCTGAAGGGTACAACCTTAATCCCGGAATATATTACTTTGTGCTGGTTCTCGACAATCAGATATTGACTAAGAAGGTGATTTATACACCTTAATATATTATTAGCTTACGGGAAATCTGTACTTTTTTCGTAAATTCGCACCGTTTTAAAATCACTTATAAAATCAGATACACCTGAATGGATAATCACCATATACTATTAAAAGTCAGGGATTTATCAATTAAGAATGGAATTAGCAATCTATCCTTCGAGCACATTTGCAAAAGCCTGTCAATTGATATTGTAGAACTGAAAAGGTTCGCACCAACAGAGCAGATATTAGTGGAAAAGTTGCTGGAGTTTGAAAGGGAAACCTTTAGCTCTATTTTTGATAAGTACAATTTTGAAGGGGTCAATGCAATTGATATCCTTCTCACTGTTAGCAGCGAAGTAAGTCGCCGCTTCAATGAGATTACTCCTTCATTCACTCTTGAACTGCAAACAATGTACCCCGATGTATATCAGCAGCACATTGAGCAACGGATCGACTTTATATTTGAGAAGATAAAAATTAACATTCAAAAAGGGATTGCCCAGGGCATGTACCGCGACGACCTGAGCATTGAGTTACTTTCACGTTTGTATATTAGCCGCCTGATTGACCTCCATAATGCAGTATTCTTCCCACCTGAAAAGTTCTCTTTCAAGCTTCTGTTTGAAGTGATGTTTGAAAACTTTATAAGAGGAATTGCAACTGAAGAAGGGCTAAAGTATTACAGTAAGCGTGCAATGGAGTTCAAGAAAAGCAAAAGCACAATTGCAGTTACAACTAAACTTTAGCTTAATATTCTGCTAAGTTCACACACGGTTCCTGATTTGTTTATGTTCAGTTGAACCGCCGCTTCAAATTTGTTTATAGTCAGTTAATGCTAAGCTGTTGCTTAATTATTATTGGCTTCCAGATCTTTTCTTATTCAAACCCTTTGATGCAGCATTGTACTAATTTATTGCAATTTACTCGTATTTAATTGACTTTACCGGATCGGAGTTCGCTGCTGTTAGTGTATGATAACTGATTGACGCCAGGCACACTATAATGGCGGTAAGAGTTGCCACCAGAAAGGTAACCCAGGTTAATGAGATGTGGTATGCGTAATTATCGAGCCAGTCGGATATCAGGTACCACGATAGTGGCAAGGCAACACTGCATGCAATCAGAACAAGTACAAGTGATTCCTTGTAAAGCATTGCAACAATTCCTTCAACTGATGCGCCAAGCACCTTTCTAACTCCAATTTCCTTAGTGCGCTGTGCAGTAACAAAAGAGGATAGTCCAATTAAACCCATAAGCGCTATAATGATTGAAAGCATGGCGAATGTTGCAAATACCTTACCTAACTTAGCTTCAGCGGAGTACTTGTTGTCGAATTTCTCATCAAGGAAGTAATAGTCAAATGGCCTGTTATTTCCAAAATTCTCCCACTTAGCCTGTATATCTTCAATGGTATGAATACCAGCACCTTCTTTTAATCTTATTGACAGAATGTTTAACGGAAACTGAGGTATAAACAGCATCATTGGCTCAACTTTATTATGTAATGAGGTAAAGTGGAAGTCCTTCACTACTCCAATCACTTTAAGGTCGCGCCCACCGGTACCATCCAATTCAAAGTCTCTGTTGACCTTTTTACCAAGGGCATCATCACCCCATTCAAGGGCACGGGCGGCAGCCTCATTAATGATCACAGCAGTTGTATCATCAGTTTTCATTTCACGGTTAAAGTTTCTGCCTTTTACAAACTCCAGCTTCAGCAAATTAGCGAACTCATGATCACAAGGTATGTTGTTTAGGACAAACTCTTCCATTTTACCATCTTTCTCAACTTTCATCAACTGAATGCTCTGCCCCTCTCCCGGAACCGATCGCGACATTGCAGTTGCTACAACATTAGGATTTGCTTTCAGCTCATCTCTGAAACTATCAATCCGTTTCAGGAAAGTGGTATCCTGTATTTCAAGTACCATTACATTCTCTTTCTCGAAACCAAGGTCAGCATTGCGCATATAATTCAACTGATTATAGATGATAATAGTTCCTGTGATCATTACAACTGTAATAATAAGCTGGAAAGTAACCAGCCCTTTGCGCAACCATCCACTTTGCCGGCCTATATTGATCTTGCCTTTTAACACATTTGATGGTTGGAACGACGATAGATATAATGCCGGATACAATCCTGAAAATAGTCCCGTCAAAAGTGCTATTCCGGCGATAACAATGTACACTTGCTGATTCTTCAGAAAACTCAGTTCGAGCTGTTTATCAGCCATATCGTTAAACAGTGGCAGAAATATCTGAATCAGGAAAAATGAAATTACAAGTGAAAGTGTTGCAAGAACAAGGCTCTCAGTGATAAATTGCCATGTTAGCATAAGTCGGTCGGCACCTGAAACTTTACGAAGTCCAATTTCCCGTGCTCTTTTTGTTGCCCTGGCAGTAGCCAGATTCATGTAGTTGATAGCAGCCAGTATGAGAATCATCAAACCAACCATTCCCATAAGGTAAAGGTAACTTTTGTTCCCGGCTGGAAAATCACCGGTAAGCTTGGTTTCATGATGTATCTTGTCAAGCCGTGTAGTCATTAACGAAAAGGTAGCATTTAGCTGATCACCAACTGACTTCATATATTTCTCATAGAAAGCGTTTGATTTGGCTATTAACACCTCATTATCTTCCGGCTTAGCAAATTTGACGAACGTATATGCATTCACATTCCAGAATCTCCCTGGCTCCATGCTTCTGAAGCGCTCTTCACCAACAATAGTTGCCCATGTTTCCAGCGACAACAATATCTCAAATGGCATATGGGTATTTTCAGGAAGATCTTCAAATACTCCCGTTACCCTGTATCCTCTTCCCTCACCACCTAATAAAGTTTTGCCATAGGCCTCCTGTTCACCAAAATACTTTGCTGCCACTGATTTTGATATCACAACAGTGTGCGGTTGTGATAATGATCCAACTGCTGTGCCTTCTACAAAATTAAGTGAGAACATTGCTGGTGCTGTGGAATCGGCAAAGAATACCTTTTTCTCATAAAATTCCTTGTCATTATATCTGAGTACAGCATTCTCATTGTTTATAAACCTGGTGTATGACTGTATTTCAGGAACTTCAAGCTTAAGTGCAGGACCTAAAGGCATAGAGGTAAGAGCGAATTTATCATGCTTGTTGTTGATAGAGAAATCACTTTCAAGCCGGTAAATAGTTTCATAGTCGGTGAAATGTTTATCATATCCCAACTCTTCATTGATATACAATAAGATAAAGGCACTTGCCGTAATGCCTAAGGATAATCCGAGAATGTTTATGAAGGAGTAAAACTTGTTCTTCTTGAAGTTGCGAACGGCGGTTTGCAGGTAGTTCCTAAACATAGCGCTACATTTAAGTTTTTGGATATTCTGTTAGACGAACTGAGAACTAAAAGGTTACATTAAATCATTGAAATTGCAGGTCTTTTTTACTAACACTATTGTAAACGAAAAATTCAAAAAGGAATTTCTCAACTGCAATTTTGTCAGTAATTTTAAAGAAGCATGATTTTTGAGGGATACTTTATTAACCAATTGTTAAATGATTTGAGGGGGCGATAATTAGCTGCTCATTTTATTAAGCATCAAGGTAATTAATACAAACACAATGACATTATTTGAAATAGAACAGTGGCACGGAAAAGTAGTTGAATTACTCAGGCAGCAGCGGGTACATGAAGCTATTGAACAGCTTTCCAAACAATCGATTGAACGGTTTCAGCCGGGAATTGAGGATGCAAGGTATACATACAGCAACATCTTAAACTATACCGGTAAAGGCATCAATGATCCTATGGGACATGAGATTTATTCAAAATTGATGGTGTCTCTTTATGAGCTGTCAGATCGGATGAAGTTGCATTTCATATCATCATCAGGAAGTAGGCTGGCTTCCATTAAAGCTGATATTGAAAGGCAGGCATTGCGTGAGAATGAAGACCTTACAGAAAATCTTATGGGTCTTACTTTTGATAACGAATTGCAGGATATTCTTCGCTCCGCTTCACTTTTTAACGATGAATCGGAGAGTGATACTGCTACCAACCACCGTAATGCAATATCACGCGCCTTCTATAACCTTTGGCTAACTGATAAGTACACTGAAAATGATGAAGAAGTAATCAGCAACATCTTTAATAGTTCATCTATACCATGGTTTGAGAAGTCAATGATGGTTAGTGCGCTCACTCTTGGCACTTTACGTACTTTTGATACAAGGAGGATCAACATGCTGATTGACCTGTATGATCATCCTGATGCCCAAATATCACAAAGGGCACTCTTTGGCTTGTTGATTTCAATTTTGCTTTATGATAAAAGGTTCCGGTACTATCCTAAGCTCAATGATAAACTGTTCATTTTAAAAGTCCAGCAGTCGTTTCGCGATGATTCACTTAGTATGATAACCCAGTTTATTAGGGCTAAGGATACAGAAAAGATAACCCGCAAATTCCGCGATGAACTTCTTCCTCAGGTTATTAAGTTTAATGAAGACCTGAATGAAAAACTTGATCTTGAGCAATTGCTTCAATCAGGTGAATCGCTTGATAAGAACCCCGACTGGGAGAAGTATTTCGATAACCAGCCCGGCCTGGTGCGAAAGCTAGAAGAGCTAACCAACATGCAGATGGAAGGTGTTGATGTGTTTTTAGGAGCATTTGCAACCCTTAAGTCATTCCCATTCTTCAGTGAATTATCGAATTGGCTTTTACCTTTTTATCCGGAGAATTATGCTGTGCAGGAAGCCCTTTCCGGTGAAACCGAAACATTCAAAGATGCTTTCCTAAATGGACTAGACCTCTCAATGTATATGTGCAATTCCGACAAATTCTCATTTGTATTTAATCTAAGGCACATGCCTTCGCAGCAGAAGAACCTTATGGTTCAGATGTTTGAAAGTGAAGGCGAACAACTTGCCGAGCTTAAGAATGAAGAATTATCAGATCCAGATCTCAACAAAAAGCGTATAGTAATCCAGTACATTCAGGATATGTACCGTTTCTTTAAGCTCCACCCCTTACGTAGTGAAATAGGCGACATTTTCAGTAAGCGGCTTGATGTACAGGATTCGGGGAAATTGGAAGAACTGATTGATGACCCTGACTTCTACCGATCCATTGCAAATTTTCATTTTGATAATGATAACTTTGAGGAAGCGTTGAAAGTTCTCAATTATCTGATTGAAAATGGTGGAAACTATGCTGAACTTTATGAAAAAGCAGGCTATTGCAAACAACAACTGGGCCTGTATCCTGAAGCAATAACCTACTACCAGAAAGCTGATTTGTTCGACACAAACCACAACTGGCTATTGCGAAAAATTGCCCAGTGCCATATGCTATTAGGAGATTGGGAAGATGCACTCGACTCTTACCTTGAATTATTACAGCTTGAGCCTGAGAATCATAAATTAAATGCATCTATTGGAACGTGCTATCTCAATATGAGCAAACCAACTGAAGCACTTGAGTATTTCTATCGTCTTGAGTTCGCAAATCCCGGATCTTCCACAGCAATGCGGCCTGTTGCCTGGTGCCTGTTCCTGCTTAACCGAAACACGGAAGCCGATGTATACTACAAACAACTTCTGGGTGCTGAACCGAATACCTATGATTTCATGAATGCAGGTCATGTAGCATTTGCTCTCGGGCAAAAAGAAGAGGCCATCAAGCATTATTATAACAGCATCGCCAACCGCAAGGATGATATCAAATCATTTGTCAAGAGCTTCAATAAGGACCGTAAGCATTTGCTTGCCAATGGCATTGATCAAAGTGAAATTGCATTGATGCTTGATTATCTGCGTTTCGGGACAAGAGATACGTTCTACGTTTAGCCTTTCGGCGAAGGAGATACTTTCCTCGTTTAGCCTTTCGGCGAAGGAAATACTTTCTATGTATAAAACAATGTTTGGTGTTTTATTCCTTTCGTACTTATCATCACCCGGCGCTTTTCTCTATAAGCAAATAATAATAATTAGCTACTCACTTATTGTTAAAACGATAGCCCTCTGTTCATAACCAGAAAGCTTATAGCATAGCAAGCTAAAGTTTCACATTAATCCGGGCTGTATTACACATCAGACAGGTGCTTCTATTCCTTTATGTTTACTACATATAGATGCACAAATACAACTGCCCTAAATATTTTTGGATTTAGTTTAGTGTTATTATACCTTTACAAGCGAATTTTTAAAATCACAGGTATAGTATTCACTTAACCCAGGCAACAAAATGGACAACCAGATTGAGAATTCCAACCAGAATTCGAATAGTTACAAAGTGGGCATGTCGGTTATTGGCTCCATCTTTTTCATATTCGGTTTTGCAACAACATTCATCATTACCTTAAGCGCAAAAGTTAAGGATATTTTTGAGCTAAGTGAATTTGAAGCGCAGCTTCTGAATTTTGCTTTCTTTATTACTTATGCATTTATTTCAATTCCGATTGGTTTATACATTAAGAGAATTGGTTACAAGAGCGCACTGGTTATAGGATTGTTCCTAATGGCACTGGGTGCTTTCCTATTCTTCCCATCTGCAAGTATTCCATCATTTCCTTTATTCCTGATTTCAACATTTGTTCTGGCTGCCGGAGTAGTATTCCTTCAAACTGCAGCTAATCCGTATGTTACAGCATTAGGACCTGAAGTAACTGCCTCAAGCAGACTTAATCTCACTCAGGCACTCAATTCAATAGCCACAATGTTGGCTCCCTGGATCATTGCCATTTTCATCTTTAGAGGCGCATCTGACATGCTCTCTGCTGCTGAAAAAGCTGAAACAGTCCAAATGCCTTTCATTATAATGGCTTCAATTATATTATTGATTGCATTAATAATCATGGCAATCAAACTTCCTGAAATCCAAAAAACTTCATCAGAGCGAAAGAGTGTTTGGAAATATCCTCATGTATTACTGGGAGCACTGGCAATATTCTTCTACGTTGGTGCAGAAGTTGGTAACGGTAGTTTGATGATCAATTACTTTGTCAATACACTTGGATTTGAAGAATCAGAAGCTTCAAAATACGTAGCTATTTATTGGGGAGGTGCAATGGTAGGCCGTTTCTTCGGTTCATTTATGTTCTCAGACATCAGCTTCACCAAGAAGATTACCTACGCAATACCGGTGTTAATTCTGGCCCTTGTTTCAGGTTCATTTGTAACCGACTGGGATTGGAACATCGGTTTGATATTCCTCGGTATTTCTGTGCTCAACTTCATTATAATGCAGGTTGGTACAGGTAAGGCTGCCCGCACACTTGCAGTGTTTGCACTGGTTGCTGCCGTTCTTGATATAGCAACAACTCTCGGTTCAGGACAGGTTGCTCTGTGGACCATCGTTTCCATAGGACTTTTCAACTCCATCATGTTCCCCAACATCTTTACACTTGCCGTTAAGGATCTTGATTCAGGTGAACTTAGTACAGCATCAGGGGTTATTAATACGATGATATTTGGCGGCGCAATTGTTCCTCCTGTTATGGGTATAGTAGCCGACAGCTATGGTTATACATGGGCATTTATAGTTCCTGCAATTTGTTACCTGTACATCTTCTACTATGCAATAAAAGGAAGTTCGATCAGGTAGCAGAAACTACCTTACCGGATTTTCAATGATTCAACGCCGGTTGTGGAATAAAGGAACATCATCATAAGTTATTGACTGATAAAACTTACAGATCATGAAGCACCTTTTCCACATCCGGTTTTTATTTTTACTTGTTGCACTGGCATCAGGCTCTTCACTGTTTTCCCAAACATATCTGTTCTTCCAGGATAGCCCCACTCCTGTTATGTACGATTATAGCTGGATGGAGCGCACTGCACCAAGTGAACTTGAGCGATTGGGCAGTGAACTCCGAAAATTCCCAGTGGAAGATGAAATTGAAGCTGCTCAGGGTTTGAATAGTTTAAGGCTGAAATGGAAATCAGTTGCCGGTGGTAATTGGTTTGCTATAGCTGCAGGGCTCGATTGGGCAGCATACGACCTTACCGAGACTGATACCCTTCATTTATTACTGAATGCCCCTGAAGGACTCACTAAGAACCTGCTTCCCCGCATCTTTATGGAGGATGTTGAAAACACCAAAACTACATTCCACTCTTTTCAGGCATATAGTCCTGATTTGACCACAGGCGTGTGGACAAGGATCACAATTCCCATGAGTATGTTTCTGGATGCAGGTGACCCTGTAGATTTCACACAAATCAAAACAATAGGATTTTCACAAGGCACTGCCGACGGAGTAACCCATACATTGCTCATTGATGATATGCGAGTATACCAGGGTTCGGGCATTTCACCACCTGCACCGGTACCCACAGGAGTACTGGCTACCGGTTATGACAGTCATATAGAAATTACATGGAATGCAAACCTGCCCGATAATCTGAATGGTTATCAGGTAAAACGTTCAGCTGATAATGGTGCAACATTCCATACTATTGGAGTAATACCAGAAACAGACAGCGGATATATTGACTGGGTTCGTGAACTGGGACATGACCCAGTGCTGGTATATAAAGTGGCAGCGGTAAATGCATCGAACCAGGTATCAGAATACTCTGATACTGTATCAGCTTCAACCAGGCCTTTCACTGATGAAGAAATGCTTGATATGGTGCAGCAATATACTTTCAGGTATTTTTACGATTTTGCACACCCTTTTTCAGGGTTGGCGAGAGAAAGAAACACATCAGGCGATGTTGTTACAAGCGGGGGGTCAGGCTTTGGTGTTATGGCCCTCCTTGCAGGCATTGAGCGCGGTTTTATTTCAAGGCAACAAGGAATTGACCGTATGCTAAAAATCACCGGCTTTCTGGCAACTGCCGACAGGTTTCACGGTGTATGGCCGCATTGGATGAATGGCAACACAGGCGATGTAGTTCCCTTTGGAGAAATTGACAATGGAGGTGACTTGGTTGAAACAGCCTTTTTGGCGCAGGGACTTCTCACTGCCAGGCAGTATTTCTTCGGAGATGACCCATCGGAAGTTGAGATACGTAACCGAATAACTGAACTTTGGGAAACAATAGAATGGAACTGGTACACCCGCAACACTACTGTTCTTTACTGGCACTGGTCGCCTCAATACGGTTGGCAGATCAACATGCAAATACGTGGATGGAACGAGGCAGCCATTATATATATTCTTGCAATTGCATCGCCTACGCATGGTGTTGATGCATCATTATGGCAGTCAGGCTGGGCGGGAATGCCTTATTACAGAAACGGGGGAACTTTTTATGGCTACAAACTTGATGTTGGCTGGAATAATGGCGGTCCATTGTTCTTTGCACACTACTCATTCCAGGGCTTCGACCCACGCAACATCCGCGACCAATACACCAATTACTTTAACCTGAACAGAAATCATACGCTGATTCACAGGGCTTATGCCATTGCCAATCCAAAAAACCATCCCGGGTATGGCGAAAACGCATGGGGGCTAACTGCAAGTGATGACCCTGGTGGATATACAGTGCATGAACCTACCAGTTCAAGAGATAATGGCACCATCACGCCAACTGCGGCCTTGTCATCCATGCCATATACTCCTGAAGAATCGATGGGTGCACTGAAATACTTTTACCGTGAAATGGGCGATAGAATATGGGGAAGAATGGGCTTTTACGATGCCTATAACCTGCGTCTTAACTGGTTTGCCGACTCATATCTGGCTATTGATCAGGGACCAATCATAAACATGATAGAAAATTCCCGTTCCGCTCTTTTGTGGAATAACTTTATGGCCAACCCTGAAATAGCCCCCGCACTTGAAGCTATCGGGTTTGAACCTGACCCTAACAGCCTTATGGAAAACCAGGAGTATATAGAACTGACTATTTCACCCAACCCTGCAAGCACCTCTGTACGAATCAGTTTCTTATCTGATAAGGTTTTACCCCTCGAACTAACTGTTAGTGACCTCTCTGGCAAAGTTCTCTCTTCCATTTCACATCCTGTACTCCAAAAAGGTGAACAGAACATTGATTTTGATGTCATAAAATTTAAACCGGGGATGTATTTAGTAAGGTTACAAAGTGGTGGTATGTCACTGGGTACAGCCAAATTAGTGATTACTCGTTAACTAATAATATCAAGTAATATAAGCACCGCAGAAAGATAATATAATCACGGCAGAAAGCAGGTTTGCTTCCACTAAATGTTATTGAGACATTCCAGGATTATAAAAACCCATTCTGCTAACATTAGCACATGGCAAAAGATGTTATAATTTTAAACCCTACTCCTCTTCTTCTTTACTCGCAGGCTCCTTAGGAGGAAGGATTGAAATTGCCGACTTAAACCGGTGACCGTCGTTTTCATAAAACCATGCGGCAATATCACCATGCCTGAGCTTTCCTTTGTACTGCTTTGTTTTTCTTAAGAAAGTCCGCTTATGCATCAAGTACTTTATGGTGCGCTCATTTTTGTTAAAGCCTATGTTAAAAGCTGTTGCATAAAAGCGCACTTTATCTTCAGGTGTTTTCCACTTGAGATGTGAAAAACGTTTATCCATAATTTTGATATACAGTATTAGATACTGTACTTGCCAATCGGGAGAATCAAGTCGCCTGGACCTTTCACTTCTGGCTTTTGCATTGTTAGTGAGCTTGAATTTATAATCCCACAGTTTATACCGTATAACATTACGCTCAACCAATTCAGCAAAAGAAGGCGACATCTGAAATCTTCCCACCACATACTTCGAGTACTTTCGGCCTGATTGAACGTATAAAGTCTTCATACCGCTGGTTTCCATAATATCTTTTAACGCTGAATAACGTGTAAGACTGGGGAAAACAACTGAAAAGGCAAGTTCAGGTGGTATATTGGCCTTAACTAAAGTATCATAAATCCAGGTGTTACGTTCAAGATACTCCACGGCATCAAAATACTTATCGCCCAATATTTCTGAAACCACAGGCCCTTCAACAGTGCTCTGAGCATGCAACTGGTTGGGAAATAATGTAAAAAGTGAAATAACCGGTATCAGCAAAAACAAAATGGCTTGTTTTACCTTGAATAGTTTACAGACGAATGTTGTATTGTTTTTTAAAACAATCAGATGCATTTGCACATAAGTAGGGAAACTACTAACCATAACAAGCAATAAATTTGCAAACGAGCATCAATCACAGTGCCAAACTAACTGATTATTTGTAAGATATCTGACCTGCTACTAACTCTATATTTAGGGCTGAAAGATAGCATTTTATGAGAAAAAAAACTATTTTGTTTCATATCTTTGCCAAAAATTTTATATAATGAATAAAGGTCCCATTTCAAAGTTTGTAGAACATCATTACAGGCATTTTAATTCAGCCGCATTGGTTGATGCATCAAAAGCTTATGAAGCCCATCTTACCGAAGGTGGTAAAATGATGATTACCCTTGCCGGTGCTATGAGCACTGCTGAGTTGGGTATATCGCTGGCTGAGATGATTAGGCAGGATAAAGTGCAGATCATATCATGCACAGGCGCTAATCTTGAGGAAGATATCATGAATCTTGTTGCACATTCGCATTACAAGCGTGTGCCTAATTACCGTGATCTAACGCCCGAGCAGGAATATGAATTGCTCGAAAAAGGGCTAAACAGGGTTACTGACACTTGCATTCCTGAAGAAGAGGCTTTCCGTAAGATCCAGCATCATATTGAAAAGATATGGAAAGATGCCGAGGCTGCTGATGAACGTTACTTCCCTCATGAATACATGTATAAGCTGCTCAATAGCCGTGTAATGGAAGCCGATTATGAAATTGACCCAAAAGACTCATGGATGATAGCAGCTGCAGAAAAGAACCTGCCTATTATTGTTCCCGGATGGGAGGACAGTACAATGGGTAATATATTTGCTTCATATTGCATCAAAGGTGAATTGAAGCCGTCAACCATGAAGTCAGGAATTGATTACATGGTGTGGTTATCACACTGGTACCGTCAGAATTCTTCAGGTAAAGGAGTTGGCTTCTTCCAGATTGGTGGCGGAATTGCAGGTGACTTCCCAATATGTGTTGTGCCTATGATGTATCAGGACCTTGAGTGGCATGATGTACCATTCTGGTCGTACTTCTGCCAGATTAGTGACTCAACAACTTCTTATGGAAGTTATTCAGGCGCTGTTCCTAATGAGAAAATTACCTGGGGAAAACTCGATATCACAACACCGAAATTCATTGTAGAAAGTGATGCAACAATCGTTGCTCCGCTTATGTTTGCCTGGATTCTGGGTTGGTAATATCTGATGGACACCTGCGCTTGGGTGGCCTTTACTATTAGGTGGTCTTTATTTCAGAGTACTGCTAAACTTGTAAGTCAGCAACTGATATATCAGCTTAGCTGCCATGAAATTTGGTGCTTTGTTATATTTCACTGGTGACAGTTCAACAACATCAAAGCCAACGATATTGGTTTTTTGGTTAATCTTGCTTAAAATATCAAGCATTGTGTACCACAGCATTCCTCCTGGCTCAGGGGTTCCTGTTGCAGGCATGATTGATGGGTCAAATACATCAAGGTCAATGGTTATATAAACATTCTTTCCTGTTTTATTGAGCAAGTCATACATCCAGGTTGTATTGTTTGAGTCGAGGATGTAATCAGCATAAAAGACCCTTTCAGGAGCAACATCAGCTCTTTCTTCAAAGCTCATACTGCGTACTCCAACCTGCAGAATAGGGGCAAGTTCCGCAGCACGTGCCATAACACAGGCATGGTTGTATCTACTTCCCTCATATTCCTGCCTAAGGTCTGCATGAGCATCAAACTGCAGAATGGTGAAATCTGCACCTTTATAAAATTCAGCGAATGCTCTGAAAGCGCCAATGCTTACTGAGTGCTCACCTCCAAGAATAACCGGGAATTTTTTCTTCTTCAGCAATTGTGTAACTCTTGCCTCAACTTCCTTTGCGACCCGCTCAGGCGATCTGCGTTCTTTTATGGGATCAGCAGTATGAATGCCTACCTTATATGCTTCCTTATCGGCGACAATATCATAAAGTTCCATGTTGTGTGAAGCTTCAATGATAGCATCAGGACCTTTATCAGCACCCTTTATCCATGTGGATGTACCATCATAAGGTACCGGCACTATCACTACTTTTGAATTCTCAATCTTTGAGTATTGGTCGGGTAAACCGCCAAAATTCTTGTGTTTCATAATTCCCCGGTTTTATGAATACTGAAAGCAAACAGGTAACCAAAATTCCCAACTGGCGATTACCTCATTAAATAATCCGCTAAGTTACTGCATTAATGACCGAAAATCAATAACCCAGGATTCGGAGCATGGATTTGTGCGACTGTTCCTTCGCAAAAAGCTTGGTTGTATACTCGCCTTCTTCGTCAAGATCAATGATTATATGCTTCGGTGCCGGTATTAAACAATGCTGTATGCCTCCATATCCGCCAATTGATTCCTGATAAGCACCGGTGTGAAATAATCCTATATATAATGGCTCATCATTATCAAGCTTTGGCAGGAATATAGCATTCGCATGTGCTTCGGCATTGTAGTAATCCTCACTATCACATGTTAATCCCCCAAGGAACACCCGTTCATACTCTGAATCCCACTTATTTATGCCGAGTAGTATAAAGCGCTGGTTAAGTGCCCAGGTGTCAGGCAAGGTAGTCATGAATGATGAGTCAATCATGTTCCATAGCTCGCGGTCATTCTGCTGCTTCTGGTCAATAATGGAATAAAGGGTAGCGCCACTCTCTCCAACAGTGTATGATCCAAACTCGGTAAATATATCAGGTTCAACGGTGTTATTGCGCTGGCAAATCATTTTTATCTGTGCAATGATCTCCTCAGCCATATACTCATAGTCGTAATCAAATGACAGTGAATTCTTTATAGGGAATCCGCCACCAATATTCAATGCATCAAGTTCAGGACAGATACTTTTTAACTGGCAGTATAAATTAACACACTTTGAAAGCTCATTCCAGTAATAAGCAGAATCCTTTATGCCTGTGTTGATGAAGAAATGCAACATCTTTAGCTGGAACTTTGGATTATTCTTTATTTTCTCTTCATAATATGAGATAATATCATTGTACCTGATTCCAAGTCTTGAAGTATAGAATTCAAACTTGGGCTCTTCTTCAGATGCAATACGTATCCCTATCTTACACTTCCTGGTGATATTCCTGTCAAGCTGATCAAGTTCAAACTTATTATCAAGAATAGGAATAGTATTCTCAAATCCCTCATTTATTAAGGTAGCAATGTTTTCAATGTATTGAGGACGCTTAAATCCGTTACAAATAATGTAACTATCCTTATTTAATATTCCCTGTTCATGCAATGTTTCTAAGAGAAAGATATCAAAAGCAGAGGAAGTTTCCAGATGAACCTCATTTTTAAGCACTTCTTCCATTACGAAAGAGAAGTGTGAGCTCTTAGTACAATAGCAATAATGATAATCACCCTGGTAGTCAGCCTTGGCAATTGCAACATTAAACATCTTCTTTGCCTTTTGAATCTGTGTTGATATCTTAGGCAAATAAGTGATCTTCAGTGGAGTACCATACTGTTTAATGAGATCCATTAATGGAATATTATGGAAATGTAGCTCATTATCTTCAACATGAAATTCATCCTGTGGAAAATCAAAAGTCTGCTCGATTAGGTCACTATACTTGTTCTTCATCTCAGGTAAACAGATTTTTAAGGATTAAGGATTGCAAATTTAATACTTAATCGGACTGAATCAGAGATTATGAAAATTTATTTTCCAAGCGAGTTACATTACCATTTTCTTTACAATCCAACTTATTCGGATTTATTAATAATTAGTAAAGAGCGACACTATTATAGTGACGGCATTAATCCTTTCTTTATATATTTGTGAGAAGGCCCATGATAACCACGCAGCATAACAATACCTATATTCAATAGCCTTTAGTGTATTGTATATTGTATCAACAATATGCCGTGTCCACTGAAGAGGGCCTGAGGGTGATGGATTTCGATTCCTAAGTCGGTATACAAGTCGGTCCTATTCGTACTTCAACGCTTCCAGTGGATTGGAATTTGCTGTTTTGCCGGCTTTGAATATTACGGTGATAAAGGCTATTATTACTGCGCTGGTAACGGCAAACAGTATGTTGTAAAGGCTTATTTCAACTCTGTAAGGATAATTATCAAGGAAGCGCTGGATAAATAAAAGTGATAAAGGAATAGCAATAACCCCTGCCAAAGCAACCAATATCATGTATTCTTTAACGAGGTTTACAATGATAGAGCGCACGGGACTTCCTAAAACCTTCTTTATTCCAATGATCTTGGTTTTCTGCTCAATTAACAGTGAGGTGAGGCCATACAGACCCAGGCATGAGAGAAACAGGCTTATTATGGCAAAGTATACAAATAATGTTCTGATCTTTAGATCATTTCTATAACTTTCAGCTAAGTATTTGTCGTCAGAAATTGACCGGTAAGGTGTTTTAGGGAACAACTCTTTCCATTTTGATTCAATATACTTATCAATTTCTGTTAGCCCAGTTTGTGATGAGTACTTTATATTTACACCGTTAAACCGCGATGGATCGTAGAAGTAAGCTGCCGGTTCTATTATTGTTTTCAGTGAATAGTAGTGATAGTCCTGTATCACACCAACAACATAAGGTTTTCTGGTTGAATCATCAGAAACCGCGCTAAGTCTTTTACCTTCAAAATCATCCCAGCCAAGTTTATCAATAGCGCTTTGGTTAAGTATAACAACACCGGCACTATCATTATGTCGGGTGGGATCAAAGTTTCTCCCATCGGCAAGCTTTATGCCCATTGAAGTGAAAAAATCATGGTCAACATAGCCGTATCTGACTGTCAGTTTGGTTCTCACTGAATCATCAATATAAATAGGGCCTTGTGAACCACTTACTCCATTCAAAAATGACGCACCTGAAACGCTTCTTACAGCAGGATTTTGCATTAGGGTTTGTTTCAGCACATCAAGTTTCCTGTAATCATCAGGACCAAAAAATACAAAGAGTGAATTGCTGTAGTTGATACCCAGATCTTTCTTTTGAATATACTTAATTTGGTCGTTGATCATCAGAATTGAAAAGATCAGTCCTATACTGATTGCAAACTGGAAAACCATCAAGCTCTTACTCAGAATACCTGAGTTACCAACTGATGTAATACCTCCTTTTAATACACTTATAGGCTGATACCGTGATAAGTAAAAAGCAGGATATGAACCTGAAACAAGGCTGATGCCGATTAACAGAATTACTAATCCAATATTAAAAAGGGGTTCACGAAAATCAAGAACAAAGGCTGTACCTAACATTGAATTGATTTCGGGCAGCACTAATTCAAGCAGTCCAACGGAGAAAAGAATTGCAATTAATGTTATAAGGAATGACTCACTGATAAACCTGTAAACCAGGCTCATTCTGTCGGCCCCCAATACTTTGCGCATGCCCACTTCCTTCGACTGTTTTACAGAGCGGGCAAGGGAAATATTGATATAGTTAACACAAGCAATTAATAGAATAAGTGAAGCAATGATGGTAAAAATGGTTATGATCTTTGAATCACCTGTTACTTGCACTATTTGGAATTTTATGTGGTTTGATTTCAGGTAGATTTCATTAACCGGCTGCAAATACATTTCCAGATATTCCCATCCCTCATCAGTGCTAAAGATTTTATCCTTCACAAATTTCTCAAAACCTGACTCTATTTCTTGTTCTTGTAATTCGTCATTTAACAACACATAGGTAACCAATGAATTATTTCCCCATGACGACATCCACTCAAATCCCGGAGTGCCCTCTATTGACGACATTGAAATAATTATATTGAAAAATATGTGCGAATTAGTGGGTTGATTTTCTATTATACCTTCAATACGATATGATACGTTATCAAGCATCAGGACTGAATTATAAGCTTCATCAACAGTTTCAAAGTACTTTTTGGCTATTTCTTCAGAAACTACAATTGTTTTGGGCTTCCTTAATGCAAGACTCTCATTTCCCCTTAAAAACCTGATAGAGAACATATCAATAACGCTGGGGTCGGCACAGATCATGTTCGTTTCTCTGAACAGTTTATCGCCATGACCAACTGCAGCAATGTTATATGCAGGAAGTATTCTTACAGTTTCTTTTATCTGTGGGAAATAGTTCTTCATTTCACTCGCAAGAGGAGCCATTGTTATGGCCACATGCTGGTTACCAACGCCGGGTTCGTTTTGCACTTCTACAACCCTGAACATTTTGTCACGCTGTTCAATGTGTTTATCGTAACCTTTTTCATGGGTAACATACAGCATGATAACCATATAAGCGGCTATGCCAACAGAAAGTCCCATCAGGTTAATAAGGAGATACCTTTTTTGGCGTAGTAGCCCTCTTAATGCCGATGTGAGGTAACTAAACAGGATCATAGTGCATTCTGGGTAGAAATCCCAGGCTTTACATTCATTATGTTTTCATTAACTATTTGTCCGTCAAACAAGCGAATAATACGCTGACTGAATTCAGCATCATGTTGTGAATGGGTCACCATTATTATGGTTGTACCGTTTTGATTCAACTGGGCGAGCAAATTCATAACTTCCTCACCATGCGCGGAGTCAAGGTTTCCGGTAGGCTCATCAGCTAAAATAAGATGTGGATTTGCAACAACAGCTCTGGCTACAGCAACACGCTGCTGTTGTCCGCCTGAGAGTTGCAGTGGGAAGTGCTTGCGGCGATGCATGATTTGCATTTGTTCAAGTGTAGCCTCTACCCTTTTTTTACGCTCTGATGAGCTCATACCAAGATAAATAAGAGGCAACTCCACGTTTTCATATACATTAAGCTCATCAATGAGGTTAAAGTTTTGAAACACAAAACCAATGTTTTTCTTCCTCAAATTAGCCCTCATCTTCTCAGTAAACTTCGACACTTCCTGCCCAAGGAAATAATAATCACCCCCTGATGGATTGTCGAGTAATCCGATGATGTTTAGAAGGGTTGATTTCCCACAACCTGAGGGGCCCATGATTGCAACAAATTCACCTGTTTGTATTTGAAAAGAAACATTATGCAGGGCAGTAGTTTCCACTTCATCAGTTCTGAATATCTTAGTAAGATTTACTGTTTTTAGCATTGTTGTGTTCATGTGCGATTATTTTAAGGGTTTACTGAATTATCAGTTGAATATCAATTTTTCTTTATTGCCGAAAGGTTCGTAAGAAGAAACTATAACTTTTTCACCTGGTGTAAGGCCTTCAAGTACCTCATAAGAGTAAATATTCTGCCGTCCGATCTTTATATTTCTTTTTTGAGCTGAAGTACCATCCTGACTTAAAACATATATCCAGTTTCCACCTGTTTCCTGGTAAAATCCTCCGCGGCGTATTGTAATAGCGTCAGTTTCTCCTGAGAACCTGATCCTTAATTGCAATGTTTGACCACGCTTAATATTTTCAGGTTCATCGCTGGTAAAGACCAGGTCAATTTGGAATGAGCCATTTGAAACGTTAGTGTAAATCTTTTGAATCATTAACTGATAAACCTTTTTACCCATGTCAAACTCAGCTTCCTGGCCTTCGAATATCCTGGATATGTATCTTTCGTCAACATTTGCTCTTACTTTGAAACCACCGGGTATATCAATCTGGCCGAGGTGTTGGCCAGCGGTTTTGGTTTCACCTATTTCAACGTTGAATGAGGATAGCTTGCCTTCACCCGGAGCCTTAACAGTCATGTTATCCATGTTTCGCTTCAGCAATTCAAGATTGTTTTGCATACGTGCCATTGAAGAACTGATTTGAGAACTCTGCCTCACACCCGATATTGAATCAAGTCTTTTTAATTTGAGGGATATGTTGAGCTGATTCATTGCATGTTCATAATCACGCTTAGCATCCTCAAATTCTTTGGCTGAAATGAGTTGGTCGTTGTAAAACATCTCTTTACGGCCGAAGTCGGTTTTCAGCTTATCAATCTGGTAACTAAGTTCAATGATCTCTTTCTGCCTTGTATATTTAAGCTGCTCGATGTTTATAAGCGTGTTAGCCAGATTGTTGATTGCATCATACATCCTGGTTTCCTGATCCATATAGCTAAGCTCCATGTTAGCGTTGGTGAGTTTAAGTATAGGATCGCCTTTTTTGAGCAAGGCACCATCCTCAACATACACCTCCTCAACCACGCCACCCTGCACAGCATCAATATAAACTGTATTTCTTGGAAGTAACACACCATCCACAGGGATAAATTCCTGGAATTTACTTTCCACCACTTCTGCGATAGTCACTTGTTGCTTTTGAATATATAGCTTACTGCGATTATCCCTGATAAAAAACATCCAAATGATAAGTGCAGTTAAGACAACAGCACCGGATAAAGTAAGTATACGACCAGTTGTCCAGGTTTTCTTTTCGATTGCTCGGTCCATTCAAATTTTGTTTAGCAATTATTTCATTAAAGCCAAATACTGTGCCAATATACGCTATTAGCTGATTAACAAGGCTTTGGAGAGTTTTGTATCATATGATGATACAAAAATTGTTCAATGACGAACCAATGTTGTACGGTTTCGAACATAATATTGTATCTTAGCAGCATCAATGAGGTTTTTTTATAATACGACAAAGAACACAAAAATTTAAATCCGATGAGTAAGATTGAAGCTAAAATTCTTATTGTTGATGATGATACCGATGTTTTGCTGGCAGCCAAACTCTTCCTGAAACAACATGTTACAATTGTTCACACAGAAAAGAATCCGGAAAACATTCCTACTTTACTCAAATCAGAAAACTATGACCTGATCTTGCTTGATATGAACTTCTCGCGGGATGCTACGAGTGGGAAAGAAGGATTTCACTGGCTTAATAAGATCATTGAGATTGACCCATTGGCCGTTGTGATTTTTGTTACCGGATATGGTGACATTGAGCTGGCAGTTCAGGGTATAAAAGAAGGTGCTACTAATTTTATTTTAAAACCCTGGGATAACAGGAAACTACTTGCAACTATTACCGCCAATTTGAAAGTCAGGCACTCAAATGAGATCATTGATGATTTGAGGAGTAAGCAAAAGGTACTGATAGCTGATCAGGAGCAGGGATATACCAATCTTATTGGTCAATCACCACCAATGCAGAAAGTAATGGCCACTGTTGAGAAGGTAGCTAAAACAGAAGCCAATGTATTGATATTGGGCGAAAATGGCACTGGAAAAGAATTAATAGCAAGGGCTATTCACAAAGCCTCCTCGCGAAGAAATGAAGTGTTCATTAGTGTTGACCTTGGCGCCATAAGTGAAACTTTGTTTGAAAGTGAATTATTCGGATTCAAGAAAGGTGCCTTTACGGATGCGAAAGAAGATCGGGCAGGCAGGTTTGAGGCGGCTAACAGAGGAACTATCTTTCTGGATGAAATTGGCAACCTTACTTTTGCCTTACAATCGAAGTTGTTGAGTGTTATTCAAAACCGTAAGGTTGTAAGACTGGGCACTAACCGTGAGATACCTATTGATGTTCGATTAATCTGTGCTACCAACATGCCATTATACCAAATGGTTAATGAAGGGAAATTCAGACAGGATTTGCTATATCGAATTAATACAGTAGAAGTGCTATTACCGCCTTTGCGCGATAGATTGGAAGATATCCAGCCTCTGGTTGAGCATTTCCTTGCTATTTATTGTAAGAAGTACAAGATGCCGATGAAGCGTATTAATCCTTCAACAATTCGCAGGCTTGAGAAACATACATGGCCCGGTAACATCCGTGAGCTACAACACTCTGTTGAACGTGCTGTTATTATGAGCGAGAGCAATGTGCTTCAGCCACAGGACTTCTTCCTTTCGCAGCTTGATGATAATGATCAACATGAAGAAGCTGAAAAGGTTACTAATCTTGAAGAGAGGGAAAAGCTTCTTATAAGGAAAGTAATTGATAAGCATGGTGGAAATATAAGTAAAGCAGCCAAGGAATTAGGACTAACCCGGGCTTCATTGTATAGAAGAATAGAGAAACATGGTCTTTAAGAAATTTCGGATTTGGGTAACTGTCAGAATTTTGCTTATTACAGTTAATCTGGTTGTGTTGATATTGCTTATGCAAAGCAGTCAGCATCAGATAACTTCCTTTATAGCAGGTGTCATTTTGATCACCCAGATTTACAGCCTTATCTATTTTGTTGAACGTACCAACCGCAAGCTTAGCCATTTCCTTGAAAGCATCAGGCATTCAGATTTTAGTACTTCATTCAGCGACAGGGCGCTGGGAGGATCGTTTGAAGGCCTCAACAGGGCTTTCAACGAAGTAATCACTGAATTCCGTAAAAACCGTGCTGAAAAAGAAGAGCATTATAACTATCTGCTCACTGTGGTACAGCATGTTAACATAGGTATTCTTGCTTTTAAAAAAGATGGCAAGGTTGACATATTTAACAATGCTACCAAGCGAATCTTGAAAATCAACAACATACAGTACATCCAGGAACTCTCCAACATAAAACCTGAATTACCTGAGCTGCTTTTAGGCATGAAAGCCGGTGATAGGCATTTGGTGAAACTGGCGTTTGAAGATGATATTATGCAACTGGCTATTTATGCCACTGAGTTCCGAATGAGAGGCGAGGAGTTCTTGTTGGTTTCCTTGCAAAACATTACTAGTGAATTAGATGAAAAAGAGATTGAATCGTGGCAAAATCTAATCAGAGTTCTTACCCATGAAATCATGAACTCAATAACACCTATCTCTTCTCTGGCATCTACAGTTGAGGATATCTTATTTGAAGATGACCCCAACAGTGAATCGGTCCATCTCAAAGAGCTTGATGACGATGAGATACAAAGTGTGAATGAGGCGCTGGTTACTATAAGGAACAGAGGACACGGTTTATTAACTTTTGTTGAAAACTACCGTAACCTTACTCGAATTCCGAGGCCTAATTTCAGATATTTTGCTGTTAGCGAACTATTTGACCGGGCTCATGTTCTTTTAAAGCCTAAAATGGATGCTTACGGCATAACATGCGCAAAAAGAATGTTCCCTAACGACTTGATGATAACTGCCGATCCTGATTTGATCGACCAGGTTTTTATTAACCTGCTCCTTAACGCAATTGATGCAGTTAAAGGAAACGGTAATCCTCAAATTGAAGTGGTTGCTGCAATAAGTTCAGGCGACAAAATTACGATTGATTTTTCAGATAATGGACATGGCATAAAACCCGACATACTGGATAAGATCTTTATGCCTTTCTTTACATCTAAAAAAGAAGGATCAGGTATCGGGTTGAGCCTTTCACGACAAATAATGCATCTGCATAAAGGTTCTATTTCAGTAAAGTCAAAGCCGGGAGAGGGCACAATATTCAGGCTTAATTTTTAATGCCTTTTAAGATTTCACAGATAAGCAGCGGTTGAGCTATTTAAATTTCGTTGATACGCAATTATGATTATGCAACTGAGTTACTTAAATTGCGCAGTTGAGTTATTAAGATTGTTAAGATGAGTTAATAAGAATATGCAACTGAGCTATTTAAGTTATACAGCTGAGTTATAAAGATTTCATAGATAAATTATTATTATTAAAGGATAAAAGCAGAAATAATGTTGAATTACATAACTACCAGAGGATTACATTTCATACTTATCATGACTCTGATCTCCGCATCATGCTCCCAGAATATTAAAACTGAAAAGCAGAATGATGAAACAGTAACAACAAAAACTGTGAATGTGCCTGTTTTTAATGCTGACTCAGCATACATGTTTATTGAGAAACAAGTTGCATTTGGTCCGAGGGTTCCAAATACTGCAGCACACCGGGAATGTGGCGACTGGCTTGTTGCAACACTTAAAGGATACAACGCTGTTGTTGTGGAGCAAAAAGCCAAGCTCAAAGCTTTTGATGGAACAATGCTTGATGCACGCAACATAATTGGCAGTTACAATCCTGATTCTAAATCAAGAATTCTGCTATGTGCACACTGGGACTCACGCCCATGGGCTGACCATGATACAGATGAAAATAATTTAAGGAAACCGGTTCCCGGAGCAAATGATGGTGCCAGTGGAGTTGGAGTGTTGCTTGAAATTGCCCGCCTTATGAGTATCAATAACCCGGGATTGGGCGTTGACATCATCTTTTTTGATGCCGAAGACTATGGTGAACCACAAGATTTGCAAGGTAGTTATGAACATGCCTGGGCCCTTGGTTCACAACACTGGTCAAAGAACCCACATGTTCCTGGATATTCGGCCCGTTTTGGCATTTTACTTGACATGGTTGGCGCTAAAGACGCTGTTTTTACCCAGGAACAATATTCAAGATACTATGCCCCCAATATTGTCAGGAAAGTTTGGCAAACTGCTGAAAGGTTAGGATATGGCAACTTGTTTGTTAACCGCAATTCCGGACGTATTACAGACGACCATGTTTATGTTAATGAAAACCTGAGAATCCCAACTATCGACATAATTGATTACCAGGATGACCGGGAAAAAGGCTTCTTTGACCATTGGCATACAATTGATGACAATATGGATAACATAAGCAAAGAAACCCTAAAAGGCGTTGGACAAACAGTAATAACTGTAGTATACGAAGCAGCCTGATCAGCAACCTGATCAATCAGGCTTACAATAGATCATTAGCCAAATTCGCAAGTTCAGATCGCTCCCCTTTTTCAAGTCTCACATGTGCATAGATGGCATGATGTTTAATCTTGTCAATAAGGTATGACAATCCATTACTCTGTGCATCGAGATAAGGTGTATCAATCTGGTATATATCACCCGTAAAAATGATCTTGGTGTTTTGTCCGGCCCGTGTTATAATAGTTTTGATTTCATGTGGGGTAAGGTTCTGAGCCTCATCAACAATAAAACACACATTTGAAATACTACGGCCTCTAATATATGCCAGTGGCTGCACTACTATCTTTTCATTTTCAAGTGAGTCGGTTATATTTTTATACTCCTTATCTTTTTCACCGAACTGGCTTTGGATAAATTTAAGATTATCGTTGAGCGGTTCCATGTAAGGATTGATCTGTGATTTTATGTCGCCGGGCAGAAATCCTAAGTCCTTATTGCTTAGCGGAACTATAGGCCTAGCAAGGAACACCTGCTTGAAATTACGCTTTTGCTCAAGCGCTGCTGCAAGTGCTATTAGGGTTTTACCGGTTCCGGCAACACCTTGTAATGTTACCAGCTTGATATCCGGATTCAGGATAGCATGCATGGCAAATACCTGCTCGGCATTTCGGGGAACAATCCTGAATGCCGTTTTCTTCTCAACACGTTCTATTCGCTCTGTTATAGCATTAAAATAGGCCAGTGCCGAAATGGTGGTATTCTTTAGAACAAAGTAATGATTGGGGGTTGGGTTTTTCACACCTATCTCCTTAGGCTTACACCAACCGGCACTGTATAATT
>JAGXGB010000032.1 GCA_024636955.1 Bacteroidales bacterium | reverse complement strand
TGTTTATCCTGTTCCGGCACATTCTGAATGCTTTATTGACCACAAGGGATATTATGATCCATATAAAGTTTCAATTTCATTACATGATATCACTGGTCGGCAATATAGTGTTGACTACACCGTTTCAGATAATGTTATAAAGCTGAATTCCGGTGAGTTACATCCTGGATTCTACTTGTTAACCATTACACAGGAAGGTAAACATGCAGCATTTGCCCGAGTGGTAAAATAATGATTGTTTATTAGATAAGGATGCTTCAAGTGTTTTTCAATTACACATTAATATACTTTAAATGAAAGATAAGGGCAACATTGAAATCATGTCTCCTGCCGGATCACTTGATTCTTTAATGGCTGCAATTCAAGGTGGAGCAGGATCAGTATATTTTGGAGCAGGGCAATTAAACATGCGTTCTCGCTCTTCCAGTAATTTTTCACCTGACGAGATTAAACAAATTGTACAAATTTGCCATGATAAGAATGTAAAATCATACCTTACCCTCAATACAATCATTTACGATAATGAGATTGAGGAGATGATGCACATGGTGGAAATTGCGAAAGAAAGCGGTGTAAGTGCTATAATTGCATCCGACCTTTCTGTACTTGAATACGCCCGTGAAAAAGGTGTTGAAGTGCACATTTCAACCCAATGTAATATAACCAATCTCTCGGCCGTGAAATTCTACTCACGTTATGCTGATGTTATGGTGCTTGCACGTGAGCTCAACATTGACCAGATTGCTGCAATAACCAGGGCAATCAAGGAACAGAATATATGTGGCCCATCAGGAAAACTTGTCAGGATAGAGGTTTTTGTTCATGGTGCCTTGTGTATGGCAGTATCAGGCAAATGCTATATCAGCCTCGACAATTTCAACTCATCAGCCAATAAAGGCGCCTGTTTGCAACCTTGTCGAAGAGCATATACTGTTAAGGATGCTGATAGTCAATTGGAACTGGAAATAGAGAATAAGTATATAATGTCGCCTAAAGATCTTATGACCATTCCAATACTTAACAGGCTTCTTGATGCAGGTGTTGAAATATTAAAGATTGAGGGACGTGGAAGATCTGCTGAGTACGTTAAAACCGTTACACGCACTTATCATGAAGCTGTTGAAAGTTGGGTTGAAGGACAATATACAGAAGAGAATATTGAAAAATGGACTCAGCAATTAAGGGCAGTTTACAACCGCGGCTTCTGGGGAGGCTATTATCTGGGTGAAAAAACAGGAGAATGGTCAGAAAAATATGGATCGCAGGCAACAAGTAAAAAAGTATACGTCGGCAAAGTTGTAAATTTCTTTAAAAACCTGCAGGTTGCTGAAATAAAAATTGAGTCCCATTCTCTAAGCACCAATGATGATATTCTTGTGATTGGCCCTACAACGGGAGTTTACGAAGCAAAAGTTGCAGAACTTAGGGTTGAATTGCAAACAGTTACTAAGGCAATAAAAGGTGAGAGTTGCTCATTGCTTGTAAATGATACACTCCGGCGAGGCGATAAAGTTTATTTGGTAGTTGATTCCACACACAAACTATTTGAGTCACAATCTGCTTAATACTGCTCTTAACCTTATAGCATTAACTATCAAAACTGTGATTAACTTTATAGCATTAACGATCAGAACTGCTCTAAGCCTTATAGCATTAACGATCAAAGCTGCTCTATACCAAATAGCATTAACGATCAATACAGCTCATAGCATTATGGTATAAGCAATCAATACTGCTCTTAGCATTATGGTATAAACGATCAGGAAACTATTCTTGTACTGAACACCCTTTAGTAAAATGATTAAATACAACTTTCATACTCATTCCATGTTTTCCGATGGTTCAGCTGAACCTGAGGCCTTTATCAAAGAGGCTACTCGTCAGCAATTCAAAGGACTTGGATTTACTGAACATTCCTCTTTACCCTTTGACAATACTTTTGCTCTTAAAATTGGAACTGAAAAAGCTTATTGCGATGAAATCAATCGCCTAAAAGAGAAATATAAGAGCATTATAGAGGTTTACTTGGCACTTGAGGCGGATTATATACAGGGCATTAGTAAATCATTCGTAGAGCTTAAGAATAGCTTTGAGCTCGACTATATTATCGGAAGCATTCACCTGGTTAAAGGCCCTTACCCTGATTCGGGGCTTTGGTTTATTGACGGATCAAAAGTTGAGATTTATGATGAAGGAATAAGAGAAGTTTTTAGAGGAGATATTAAGAGCGCTATTACATCATACTGGCATCAGGTAAACAGTATGATCGAATCAGAAGAGTTTGACATTGTTGGACATCTTGATAAGATTAAAATGCACAATAAAGGAAGATGGTTCAATGAATCTGATACCTGGTATACAACACTTATTGATGAAACAATTGACCTGATCAAACAGAAAGATCTTGTAGTAGAAGTCAACACGAGAGGCATATATAAAGGTCGGAGTGACAGTTTGTTTCCCGGAAACAATGTACTACAGAAGCTAGCGCGCAAAGGAATCAGGGTTATGCTTAACAGTGATGCACATCATCCTGATGAAATAAGTCTATACTTTAATGAAGCAATAGAGACGTTGAAAAAATGTGGTTATAATTCAGTATGGATCTTTGAAACCTCAGGTTTACGTGCCATACCATTAAGCAATTTTCCATCATAAGCCCATTTCAGGTATATAGCTCCCCAGGTAAATCCTGCACCAAACGCTGCAAGTATTATATTGTCACCTTTTCTGAGCTGACTTTCCCAGTCCCATAAGCATAAAGGCAATGTAGCAGAAGTAGTATTGCCAAAGCGCTGTATGTTAATCATCACTTTATCTTTATCCAGACCCATTCGGTTGGCAGTGGCATCAATAATGCGCATGTTAGCCTGGTGGGGAACCAGCCAATCAAGGCTTTCTGACGTTAGATTATTACGTTTCATTATTTCAACTGATACATCTGCCATTTTACTAACCGCCCACTTAAAAACAGGTTGACCTTCCTGGTATACATAGTGTTCGCGATTAGCAATAGTTTCAAATGTTGGTGGTTTTAAGGAACCACCGGCTTTCTGATGAAGATATATCCGGCCTGCACCATCACTCTGAACAATTGAATCAACAATACCGATATCCTCGGAGGTTGGTTCCAAAAGCACAGCAGCAGCGCCATCGCCAAATATTGGGCATGTGGCCCTGTCCTGATAGTCAACTATTGATGACATTTTATCGGCGCCAACAACTATCACCTTCTTATGACTACCTGATTCAACAAATTTTGATGCTGTTGTAATGGCATAAAGGAAACTTGAACAACCTGCATTCAAGTCAAATCCAAAAGCATTCCTAATGTTGGTTTTATCCGCAATTATATTGGCAGTGGCAGGGAAAAGCATATCTGGAGTAACCACACCACAGATAATCATATCTATTTCTGAAGGATCGGTATTTGTTTTGATCAATAATTGCTTCACAGCCTCCGCGCCCATATCAGAAGTAGCTTTGCCATCTTCCTTAAGGATTCTCCGTTCTTTGATTCCAATGCGTGTCATAATCCACTCATCAGAAGTATCTACCATCCGGCTTATTTCGTCATTGGTAAGGCGGTATTCTGGAACGTATCCACCAACACCAGTAATAGCAGCTCTTATTCTAGTCATCCAAGTATATATAAGGACTAAGGTTATTATAATAATTCCCCAGGAACCTTTGCTAAAGCTTTCTTAATTTTATTCGACAATTTGGCATCATGAATATCTTTTGCAAGCAATAACATATTCTTTATTGCGATGTCGTTAGAGATACCATGCCCCACAATTACACTTGAGTTTATGCCTAGTATAGGTGTACCACCATATTTCTCGTAGTTAAACCTCTCAAAATAATCATCAGTTAATCCATGCTTCATCATAATTCTGAACATACCTTCAATGTTTTTGAGTAGTATGTTTCCTGTGAACCCATCGCAAACAATTACATCAGCCTTATTACGAAGGATGTCGCGGCCTTCTATATTGCCAATAAAATTAAAGTCACTGGTATTATTCATCAGGTGATAAGCAGCCTGGCTTGAAAGATTACCTTTCTCCTCTTCCTGACCTATGTTCAATAAAGCAACCCTGGGTGATTTAATCTTGTATACATGTTCAGCCATAATAGCTCCAAGCAGACCGAATTGATACATCACATCAGGTTTTGCATCCGGATTTGTACCAACATCAAGCAAAAGGCTTACACCTCCGGCTTCCTGAGGTAGTACAGCTGAAGTGCATGGTCTGATAACACCTTTAATATTGTTAACACTGTATATTGATCCAACTAGCATTGCACCACTACTGCCGGCACTGGTAAAAGCATCTATCTGCTTATGTTTCAAAAGTTCAAAACCAATAGCAATGCTTGATTGTGGTTTCTTGAGAATAGCCCTGGTAGGGTGTTCACCCATCTCAATGACATCATTAGCATGTACTATTTTGAATTGATCAATTGACCCATTGTGCTTACTAAATTCAGCACGAATTTTCTGTTCATCTCCAACGAGCACAATCTCATCCGACGGAGCCAGATACTTCTTTGCAAGTATGGCACCGGCTATGGTTGATACAGGGGCGAAGTCGCCACCCATAACATCAAGTCCGATCTTCATCTGACTATAGTTAAATTAGAAAGACCTGAAAAGAAACTAAGCTGTGGTTGCTTTCTCAATGGCCAGCTTTCCTTTATAATATCCGCAATCAGGGCAAACTCTATGATACAATACTGAAGTTCCGCAGTTTGAGCAAATAGCAATAGTAGGAGCAACTGCCTTGTAATGCGTTCTTCTTTTTGCTGTCCTGGTTTTTGAAAACCTATGTTTTGGATTTGGCATTTCTACTTACTTTTTTAATTGATTATTATTATTCTAAATTAAGACCTTTTAATTTATCCCATCGCGGGTCGATTTCTTCTTTTGGCTCTAAATTCTGTGCAATACGACTAATAACATCCGGATCGCATGCTGATTCGCCCTTTTCATTTTCAGGATGAATAACCCTGTATGGCACAATCAGATTAAGATAATCATAAATAAACGGTGCAATATTGATTTGTGATTCTGACTCAGGTATTATAATAACATCATCGTCCTCTTCTTTGTACTCTTGTCCATACTTAACATACAAAACCTCTTCAGCATCAACCAGATAATCAAATTGATCAAGGCACCTGCTACAGGTTACCTCGAGAGTGCCCAGCATAGTGAAAGTGAATATCAACATGCGGTCACGCTTATCGAGATTAACATTCAATGCTACATTAGCCCGCTTTATTTCTGAAAACTCAAAACATGCAAAGAACTTATCATCAATTGTATATTCAAACTGATGTTCACCGGCACTCAACCCTACAAAAGGAATTACAAAGTTTTTTAAGTAATCCACAGCTTTATGGTTTAGTTTTAGGGGTGCAAAAGTAGCAAAAATTATTGTATTCGCAAAAAATTAATTGCAGTACAATAGTTAAAAAACCGAAATTCAGTGTTTTAACTATTTGAAGGCCTTCTCAGGCAATCCATCTCCTGATATTTTTAACCGTTCCATATATTCCGGAACTTCCTTGCCTGTAAGTTTATCTACATACAACTTGGCCAGGTATTGCCCTAACATATAACCCTGACCTCTGAGTCCAATTAGAAGTCCATTTTCAGTGTCAAGAATCATACGCGGCTCTACATAATAACCTGCCCATACCGCCTGGAACCCAACTGATGATAGATTAGGAAACCAGTCAACAAATACTTCCGATACAATCTCTAGAAACTGCTTGGAGTTTATTTTGAGGTTCTTATCTGTTTCCAACGGGTCTACTGAAGGTGAAGCACAACCAATAATCTGTCCGGTTTCAGCAAGTTGCTGACCATACACTGCAACAAATCCTTTATACTTCCGTCTGTCGATGATCATATCAAGCGGATTCCCATTATTTCCCATCATAGGCAACCTCCTTGTAATAAAGGCCTGATGTTTAACAGGGTATATGCCGGTTTCTAATCCCAGTCTGGAAGCAAACTTTCCAGCCTCATGACCCATGGCATTGATAAACACCTCGGTATGATACTCCAGGTAATCCTTTTCATGGTCTTGAGCAAGCACAATATAGTTGTTACCCTCTTTCCTTACATCAATGATGCGGCAATCCTCTTTAATAGTGCCGCCATTTTCAATACCTATTCGCCTGATTAGATCAAGCACTAAACCTGGTGTAGCCTGCCAGCAATCCTTAGTGATGAGCGCTCCCTGGTATTTACTAAGATTGGGATTTACGTATGAAGATATATGCTTGCTAAAATCTTTTGGCTCAATCATGTAGGCATCTGACCATGCACGTGAATTTTCAAGCGCCTGCATTACCTGCTCATCATGGGCAAAATTGACATAGTTTATCTGACGGAAATTTACATTTGAAATTTTCTGAAGGTCTTTGAATATATCCAGGTTCTTCCGTGCAATATCAGCCAGCTCTGGCAAACTGAAAGCCGGACGCCCACCAGCTATGTTTCTCCATGACGATCCCCTATCAGAATTAACAAGTACCGGTTTCATACCGGCTTCTGATAAATACCGGAATAGTGCTGACCCTGCTATACCCCCACCACAAACAAGTGCTTGTACATCAATACGTTTAATACTATTATTCTTCGAGTTAATATAAATCTTTTCGTGCTGCTGATGGGGGAACAATTCACCCATTGTTAATTGATTGGATAAAGGCCCGCGTGGAGTAGCTTCTCCAACAACAGTAATTCCATAACCTGTTAGAGTTTGCTTCAATCTCCTTATGCACCGCTTACCCCTGCAAGCTCCCATGCCAAGGCGGGTTGTATGTTTTACCTCATCAACTGATATAAACTTACGTTCACCAATAGTAGTTAAGATCTCATCAAGTGTAACATCATCACAGTGGCAAACATACATCTTTTCATGCTCTTCAAAATTAACCGGAGTTATCTCAAGGGGCTGTGGGAAGTTATCTTTAACAATAAATCCCCTTACATTTACCAGGTCTTCATTATGAAGATCGAGCGACCTCACCCTGGCAATGTTGGTTTTGTTCTGTTTTACAAGGATCTTTTCAATAATTCCATTGCCAAGTATTGAGCCATTATTGTTTACCAGATAAACCTCCGACTGCTCATCAGCTTTATATTCAATAGGCAGGAAGAGCCAGTCTTTTTTGAGATTATAACCAAATATTGCAAGTCCCGGACACTGGTATACACAGTCCATACAGCCTATGCATTTGTCAAAGTCAATTTGCGGAACTGTACTGGTTGATGTTTTAGTAATAGCACCATGCTTGCAGGAGAACTCACAAGGGTTACACGCAAAACCATACAGGCAGTCGATCTGCACAAATGGTTTGCTGTTCATCCTGTCACTTGATGGTATAAAAGGTTTCTCTATTACCCTCTGCGGATGCTGTTGAGAGTCAATATATTCTTTTGAAACGCTCAGGTATTCATCGTACTTGAACCGTTTCCCCATTTCTGAAAGAATTTCAAACGCAACCTGCCTGCCCCTGAGCACTGCACTGGTACCTTCACCAATTCTAATTGCATCACCGGCACCAAAGCATTGACGACCGAAAATATCATTTCCCTTGATCAAAAGTTGGTCATCTGAAACTAAACCTGTGCAAATATTAATAGCATCAATACCTTCAATCAAGAGCTCGGTACCTGGGATTGGTTTAAAGTTCTCACATTTTGCAACAACGGCGCCCACAATACCATCACGGTTTTCATTGGGTATTGCCTTAAGCAGAATATGTGACAGCATAACAGGTATGCCTAATCGTCTTACCCTGTTGGCCTGAACAGGAAAACCACCTTCAAAAGGCTGAGCTTCTATTATTGCCCGCACATTAGCACCCGCCTGCATTAACTGGTATGAGGTAAGATATCCAATATTGCCTGCACCAACCGTTAAAATGTTTTTTCCAAGCAAGGTCAACTCTGTGTTCATCATTTTCTGAACAACAGCGGCTGTATATACGCCAGGCAAATCATCGTTTTCAAATGCCGGCATAAAAGGAACGGCACCTGTTGCAACAACCATGTACTTAGCTTCAACATAATAGATCTCATTAGTCTTAATGTTTTTAACCGCAATACGTTTCCCTTCAAGTATATCCCACACCGTACTATTAAGGAAAATGCCCGAGTGATCATCACCGGCAAGAGTTTGAGCGATATCAAAACCTCTCATGCCACCAAACTTCTTTTCTTTCTCAAAGAAGAAGAACTGGTGTGTTTGCATTAAAAACTGACCCCCTATATGCTCATTGTTGTCAAGCACAATATTGTCAACCCCTTGCTTATTTAATTCTTCCCGGGCAGCTAAACCGGCAGGTCCTGCGCCAATAATCACAACATCAGTTCTAAAAACCTTTATCGGTTCATCACTGGCAATTGGTGTAAAGCCAGGGGCAAAATCGTGCGGTATTTCACTCACGTTCTTTATCCCATCAACCTGAGTAATACAAATTCTTTTGATCTGACCGTCAACAAGCATTTCACAAGCACCACATTTGCCAATGCCGCATTCCAGACTTCTTTCCCTGTTCTGGAGGCTATGACTATGAACCGGAAAACCGGCCTGATGAAGAGCTGCAGCAATTGTAAATCCTTTTTCCCCAACAACCTTGGTGCCTTGGTATTCAAATATAACCTCCTCTGAGGGGGCGATTTCTATGATTGGATGTGAACTGATTTTATGCATTGTGCCAGTCAATTAAGTATTGAATAAGATAGTTTTACGATGGTACTATAGAATCGGCAAATTTATAATTATTTGTTGTGTCAATCGCTTAATTTCAATCAGAATTTTGCTTCTTAATTGAAGATAATCAACTGTTTACCTTAGAATCAATTTAAATAGTACACTTATATTATGTATTGAGCAAATGAAATCGATTGATTTAGTTGACATAGCAATGTTATAATCTTATAAAATATCATAACCTTAAGCAAGTTCAACACTTTAAATATTAGAGTCTTCCCCCACTACTGAAGAAATGTAAAAATAATGCGGTAAAAAAATGTTTAGTACTGATTAGCAATAGAATAATGGGATATGGTAAAAGTTTACTAAATATTTGTTATTTTTGCATTTCGAAAGAAAAAAAAGGGAAAATTATGGAAAAAACGAGGATACTCTTTGTATCTCAGGAAATAGTTCCGTATTTGAAAGATAGCCAAATGGGAACTATAGGTCGTTATCTTCCCCAGGGCATTCAGGAAAAGGGTCGTGAAATAAGAACTTTTATGCCCCGATTTGGACATATCAATGAGCGTAGAAATCAATTACATGAGGTTATTCGCTTGTCGGGTATGAACCTGATCATAGATGATACTGATCATCCACTCATTATCAAAGTAGCTTCCATTCAATCCGCACGAATGCAAATTTACTTCATTGATAATGATGATTATTTTCAGCGTAAATACATGTTCCGTGATAAGAACAATAAGTTTTTCAAAGACAATGAAGAGAGAGCCATCTTTTTTTCAAGAGGTGTAATTGAAACCGCTAAAAAGCTAGGCTGGTCGCCTGACCTGGTGCATTGTCATGGATGGATGACAAGTCTTATTCCATTATATGTCAAAAGGGCATTTAGGGAAAACCCGCTTTTTTCTGACACCAAAATCATCACATCTTTGTATGATGATGGCTTTACCGAGTCAATGAATAAAGATTTTGCAAATAAAATTAAGCTTGATGGAATAACCAGCAAGGACCTGCGTTATTTCAAGACTCCAGGCTACATGGCCATGATGAAGTCAGCAATTGATTTTTCGGAGGGTATAGTACTTGGAAGTGAAAATGCAAGTCCAGAACTAATGGAATATGCAGTAGCCTCAGGCAAACCAATTTTACCATACCAAGGTGAAAAATACTTGGATGCTTATAACAAATTTTATGATAAAATCCTTGAAACGCCTGCTACCTCTACCGATTAACGGCTAACTTGCATCACTTTTTAACTAATTTAAATCATTATAACGTGCGCCAATCTATTATCCACAGGATCACACTCTTACTTGTGCTTCTCACAGTTTTATGGTCATGCAATAAAGACCCTGAACTACTTGGCCTTGACCTGGTTCCCGACAGCGATCTACTTAATCATGCAATAATAGATACATCAACAATTTTTGCATATACCCTCACGGAGGAGAAGCTCAACACTACAGCGCTTTCAACAAGCCTGTTAGGTTCAATGGCTGACCCTGCTTTCGGTACTACCACTGCTTCTATTTATACACAATTCCTGTTGACTAACAGACCTGAGATAGGCACTAACACTATAGTTGACTCCATGGTACTTACAATCCCTTTCAAAGGATTATATGGGGATGAAGGTGCTACTCAACAAATTGAAGTCTATCAACTTAGTGATACAATCAGCAAGTCAAAAACGTACTATCAAAACAGCAGCATACCGATTGCTCCTGAATTAATTGGTCAAGCAACATTTATACCCAATCTAACTCACTTTGATTCAATTGATGGAGTAAAAATTGTTGCCCATATGAGAATTGTACTCTCTGCTGATTTTGCCAACAAGTTTATAACAGCTCCCGATACTACTTATAGTTCAAACAAAGCTTTTACTGATTATTTCAAGGGCATCTATTTAACTGCTGCCAAAGCAACAACGCCAGGTTCAGGTGCCATAATGTATATGGACCTTACACATCCACAGTCGCGCATCTCCTTATATTACCGTACAAATACTGACTCCATCACACCCGATACCCTTACACATTACTTCCCCGTTAACTCATTTGCAGGAAGGTTTAACACCTATAACCATTATGATTATGACGGAGCAGACCCTGTTTTACTTGATCAAATTAATGGCGATTCAACGGCAGGTGGCGACAGGTTATTTGTTCAGGCAATGGCCGGCACAAAAGTGTTATTGCGGTTCCCCTACCTTGATTCGCTCGCCAAATTAAACATAGCCGTTCATGAAGCCGCTTTGATATTTGAGAATGCGATACCTGATGAGGATTACCCCATACCAGCACTTATGGGTATTGGTGAAGGCTTTAAAGGAATTGATTCATTAACCGGTCAAGTCAAATATGACTTGAAATATATTCCTGATGAGAATGACAGGCCTGGTCATATTGATGGAATTGCAAAAGACAATAAACAATACCGAATACGCATTACCCGGTATGTCCAGCAACGACTGCTTAACCCTGAAAAGGTTGACAATCCACTGGTATTGTTTGCAGCGGGTGGTTCCTTAAGCTCTAACCGCGTAATTTTAAATGGACCTAAAGCCGAAGTTGGCAGAATGCGGCTTGTAATATATTATACTCCGTTGCGCTAAAGAAAAATGTATTAAAAGTATTTTTTCTTAAACAACATTTTACAAATGTTGCGTACTTTAGCCGCCCTAATTGTTTGATATTTAAAGAACTAAAATTCATGTGTGGAATTGTAGCGTATATAGGCCCAAAGCAAGCATATCCTATACTTATAAAAGGTCTTCACAGACTGGAATACAGGGGATATGACAGTGCAGGAGTTGCTTTATTAAATTCAGAGCTTAAACTCTATAAATCGAAGGGTAAAGTATCTGATCTTGAAGAGTCAGTTAAAGGTAAGGATTTAACCGGAACAATCGGCATTGCGCATACTCGTTGGGCAACCCATGGTGAACCTAATGATGTTAATGCCCATCCTCATTTTTCATCTTCAAAAAACTTAGCCATTATTCATAATGGTATCATTGAGAATTATGCCCCTTTAAAACAGGAGCTCGTTAAACGAGGTTATAAGTTTGAGAGTGAAACTGACACTGAGGTTCTTATCCATCTAATTGAAGATATTCAACTGAATGAATCAGTACCTTTAGAGGAAGCTCTCCAAATTGCCCTCAATCAGGTTGTGGGTGCTTATGCAATAGTTATCATTGACAAGCATGAAGATGCTAAACTTATAGTTGCCCGTAAAGGAAGCCCGCTGGTAGTTGGTATTGGTGATAAGGAATTCTACGTAGCATCAGATGCCACTCCTATTGTTGAGTATACCCGCGACGTGGTTTACCTAAACGACGAAGAAATTGCGGTTATCTCACGGAATGGCGACTTTAAAATAAAGACTATTTCCAATATTGAGAAAACACCTTATGTTCAAACACTTGAAATCAACTTAAGTGCTCTCGAAAAAGAGGGTTTTGAGCATTTCATGTTGAAGGAAATATACGAACAGCCCCGTTCTATTCGTGATAGTATGCGCGGTAGGCTTAATGCCCAACTTGGAGTTGTATCTCTTGGCGGTATTAATGAATACAAGCAAAAAATGGTAAATGCAAAGCGCATCATCATCATTGCCTGTGGAACTTCATGGCATGCAGGCATTGTTGGCGAGTATCTTATTGAAGAATTGGCACGTATACCCGTTGAAATAGAATATGCTTCGGAATTCAGGTATCGGAATCCGGTTATTTATGAAGACGATGTTGTTATTGCAATATCCCAATCGGGTGAAACTGCTGATACACTCGCAGCTATTGAACTTGCCAAATCTAAGGGAGCAACAATCATAGGTATTTGCAATGTTGTTGGGTCTTCTATCGCACGGGCTACCCATGCAGGGTCATATACCCATGCAGGACCTGAAATAGGTGTTGCATCAACCAAAGCTTTTACTGCCCAGGTAACCCTGTTAACACTTATGGCACTGATGATTGCCGAGGCCAAGGGTACTATCTCAAAATCAAGGTTCCATCAACTCATTACTGAGCTTGACTCCATACCTGCAAAAGTCGAAAAAACACTGTTGGTAAACGATAAGATCATTGAAATTGCCAATATATTCAAAGATTCAAGGAATGCATTGTACCTGGGGCGTGGATATAACTACCCGGTAGCCATGGAGGGTGCCCTTAAGCTTAAGGAAATATCATATATCCATGCTGAAGGTTATCCCGCTGCTGAAATGAAACATGGACCTATTGCACTTATTGATGCAGAGATGCCGGTTGTTATAATTGCTACTAACAAGGGAACTTACCAGAAGGTAATTTCAAACATACAGGAAGTAAAAGCACGAAAAGGTATAATAATTGCAATCATTACTGAGGGTGATGAAACAGTTAAGCAGTTAGCCGACTATTATATTGAAGTGCCTGAAACGGAAGAAATGCTTGTTCCCCTCATTGCCACAATTCCTCTGCAACTTCTTTCATACCATATTGCTGTTTTAAGAGGGTGCAATGTTGACCAGCCCCGCAATCTTGCGAAGAGTGTTACTGTTGAGTAAACTTTAAACACACAGCATACAAAAACAAATAAGCATCGGATACCGATGCTTATTTGTTTTATGATATGCCTTATTACAGGCGATAGGATACAATTTAAGAATCAAACGATTCGAGCGCTTTCTCAAATGTTTTGTCTGTATTTAAATATATCGGGTAAAACCCTTTATCATCATATAGATTACGGGAAATCAGAGCTTTCATAAGGTTAGTTATTTCGCTTTTTGCATATTCTAAACCTTTTCTATCCCTCGGTACACCTTCTTTTTCAGCATATGCAACAAATTCATTCAGTATGGATTCGTTTATTTGAAACCGTTTATCAAAGTCACTGAAATCATTGTACCTGTTTAATCTCGGCCTATTCTTGTCAGTGTACTCGAAAGTAAATTGGTGAATAATTCCTTTATTGAGAACAGAGTTATAATATTGGAAATTCTCATTCTTCTCTATTGGGATAAATACATCAGGCATAATACCTCCGCCACCATAAACAACTTTTCCCCCTCTTGTTATGTATTTCAGTGAATCATTAAAACTAATACTGTCAACACTCTCAAATTCACCCTTAACCATGCGGTCATAAAGCTCACTTTCATATTCATCACCATGTCCGTTAACATATGGTTTTTGAATGCTTCTCCCGCTTGGTGTATAATATCTGGCAACTGTAAGTCTGAGCGCAGAACCATCGGGCAGTGTTAATTGTTCCTGTACAAGCCCTTTACCAAATGAGCGGCGGCCTATAATTGTAGCACGATCATTATCTTGCAAGGCTCCGGCAACAATTTCACTTGATGAGGCTGATCCTTCATCAATCAATACAATCAGGTCTCCTTTTTCGAATAAACCGGTAGATGTTGCGTATGCTACTTCCTTAGGTCGGTTGTATCCTTCAGTATATACTATCAAATCCTTTTCAGGCAAAAATTGGTCAGCCACATCAATGGCAGATTTAAGGTATCCACCACTATTACCGCGAAGATCGAGCACCAATTGCTTCATGCCTTTTGATCTTAGTGACATCAAGGCATCTTGTAATTCTTCAGCAGTGGTGGTTGAGAATTTTGACAATTTAATGTACCCAATTTCAGGCTTAGGCATAAATGAAACATCAACACTGTATGTTGGAATCACATCACGTGTAATGTTGAAGCTTAACAATTTCGAAATCCCTCTTCTGTGTACACTTACATTAACTTTAGTTCCTCTCTGTCCCTTCAGAAGTTTCATTACTGCGCGATTATCAATCTCCACTCCAGCCACTAACTTATTGTCAACCTTAACAATCCTGTCACCTGCTCTGATACCAACCTTTTCTGATGGTCCGCCTTGAATAGTATTGATGATGTATACACTATCGTTTTCAATTCTGAATTGAACACCTATACCATCAAAATTACCCATGAGGGGTTCGTTTACTTCATCAAACTCTTCAGCTGAGATAAACTGTGAATGAGGATCGAGATTTTTAAGAATACCTTCAACCGCAAACACTCTTAGTTTACCGGCATCAATAGAATCAACGTAGTCATGCATTATATACCCAAGTACGTCATTTACAGGATCATACTTACTTGTTTGAAAGCTTTGTAACAGGCTGATGTTTTTATTAAGCGACGACACCCTTATCAACGTTGCGCCCAGTAAAAAACCTACTATCATCACAAGAGCAAACGCAATAGGTAGATATATTGATCTTCTTTTATTGTTATACATACTTATATTCTGGATTTCCTAAATCATTTTTTACAAAATTAATCAATTAATGCATCACAAGACCTAAACGAGACTTCGTAATTTCTTGCCATAGCACTTTATATAACCTAAAATTGGCTAATACATAACAAGTTAGGGAAAGCATTTGATCAATCGAATTAACATTTAATGTGTTTTATGTGATGTTCAATTTAATCACAACTACATCCTCATGTTAAGTTTTATTCAATTTAAAAAGCTGATGTTTTCTTTGGTTCCTGTCTACCTTTTCTCTACCTTTTCTCTACCATTGGTCTACCTTCTCTCTACCCCGGGGGTAGACATAAGGTATAGTAAATGTACTGGAAATGTACCCCATTTTAAAACCACTACCAAATAATTTGTGTTTATTAAAACCTGGAAAAAAATGTCGATACCTGTCATGTGAAAAGAATACACAATAGGGATTTGAAGAAATTCAGTTATTTATTTGATTCAGGAATTGGAGAGACCTAAAGGTATATAGGTAGTACTAAGAAAGTAAAAAGCCTTGTAAGTTTTGAACTTACAAGGCGAATCATTTAATAACCTGTACCCCGGACCGGAATCGAACCGGTACGAGCTCTCGCTCATCGGTTTTTGAGACCGACGCGTCTACCAATTCCGCCACCAGGGCGAGTGACCCGACAAAGATAATAACAAATTTTGAGTAATGAACAAACTGACTAAAAAAGTGGTATTAAGCACTACTTGCGACCAAAATCGGCAAAGATCTCCCCCCATTGAGCCGTTTTCCATTTCAATATAGGATTATCGTAGGAGTTTGACCTTAACCACATTTCAGCACGTTCAACCAGATCAAACAATTCCTTGTTCATGGCATTTTTTACAAGCTTGGTGTTGGCTTTTTTGTCTTTAACCCACTTGATGGCTGTCATTGAATCGCTGTAAATAGGAATTGGCAATCCCCTTTGCTTGAGGTATCCTAAACCATGCACCAATGCAAGGAACTCGCCAATATTAACAGTACCTTCAGGAAAAGGCCCCTGATGAAACAACCGTTTTTTTGTGGACGAATCTACACCCTGATACTCCATAACCCCTGGGTTTCCTGAGCAGGCAGCATCAACACAAATACTGGTAAGGATGGGCTGATCGGAGGATCCAATTACCGGCCTGGATTTTGCTGTCCTTGTAAAGGGAGGTACACCATTGGCAAAAGCTTTATTTGCTTCCTGCTCGGTTTCGAACGATTTGTACCTTGCCCCCTCAAACCCTTTGATATATGATTCACATTCCTTCCAGGTTTTGAACACACCAGTTTCCCTTCCTCTCCAAACAACATAGTATTTCTGCTTTGCCATTGTATTATCTCTTGTTCTGGCAAAAGTACAAACTCAATCAAGCAGTTTTGTATTTTTGCATACAAACATATCAACTATGCGCATTTTAACTCTTTTATTCGGCTTGGTTTTTTCATTGATGTTCATATCATGCCAGCGAAATGATGTTTATCGTGAATTCCATAAGTTTGAAAACTATACATGGGAGCGATTTGATAAAGTAAAGTATGATGTTACCATTGAAGAAGAAGGTTTAAGTGCTGATATTATCCTATCAGTGAGGTATCTGGAGCAATTTCCTTATGAAATGCTACCAATTAATATAGTGCTTACAACGCCTTCGGGTGAAGAACGGATAATTGAGAAAGAGATAAGGATTAGAGATGAAAACAATGCTTTCAGGGGTAGTGTGGCAGGAAGTTACTGGGATGTTGATGAAACCCTGTGGAAGGGCTTTAATTTTAACAAAAAAGGCACATATACTATTGAACTTGAGAATATTCATCCCCGGCCCGGCGTGCCTGCATTAGTTGATCTGGGTTTGACTGTCAGAAAAATTTAATATCTGCAGAGTCGACACTTTATCCGCCTTTAATTGATTTCGCAAGACATCAAGGTTATTGAATTTCTTTTCATCACGAATCCTTTCAACCAGTTTAACTGATATTCTTTCATAATAAATATCCTCATCGAAATCGAAGATATTGGTTTCAATAGTTAATTGATGAGCATTTATAGTTGGCCGTAAGCCAATATTTGTCATTCCCTTAAACAGCTGGTTTTTATAATTTACCATAGAGGCGTAAACCCCAATTGATGGGATAAGCTTATAAGGATCATCAATATAGATATTGGCTGTTGGATACCCGAGCAACTTACCAATCTGATTACCTCTTATAACGCTGCCTGATATTTCATAATATTGTCCCAGGAGCCTTCCTGCAGTTTTTACATCACCCTGTTGTAACAGGTTCCGAATCACTGAAGAGCTTATTTTGTGATCCTCCGCTTCAATTGCTTCAATATTTACAACATCAAAACCAAATACTTTACCAGCCTGCTCCATTAGTAGTATATCGCCTGAGCGATTACGCCCAAATCCGTGGTCGTATCCAATGATTACGGTTGAAGGATTTAGTGCATCAACAATCAGTTTTATGAATTCGTCAGCTTCAAGGTCAGAGAATTCAACTGTAAAAGGTATTTCTATAAGATGTGAAATACCTGTACTTTCAATAATTTCGCGTTTTTCATCGCGGGTGTTTAGCAGCGAAACCGACTGACCAAGTACAATTCGGGGGTGGGGATTGAAAGTGACCACAGCACTATCTACTCCCCTTTCTTTTGCACGACCAACAGTTTGTGCCAGAATAGCCCGGTGGCCTATGTGAATTCCATCAAATGTGCCAATGGTAATCACAGGTCTGTTTATATTTACTTTAGCCGATATATCAGTAATAATCTTCACAGCCGGTATACAACTTTAAATAAATTCCTTTTTAATCATCAGTGCAGCAATCTGAATGGCATTGGTAGCAGCACCTTTCCTAAGATTATCAGATACAATCCATAGGTTTATGCCGTTGGGAACTGATTCATCCCTGCGTATACGACCAATGAATACCTCATCACGCCCCTCGGCATATAATGGCATTGGATATACCGCCCTATCAATATCATCCTGAACAATAATACCCGGGGTTGCTGATAGAGTACTGAAGATATCTTCAATTTTAAACGGATTGTTAAACTCAATATTTACTGATTCAGAATGGCCACCAGTAACAGGAACCCTAACTACTGTTGCAGTAACGGCAATTGAATCATCGCCCATTATCTTGCGGGTTTCAGTTACCAATTTCACTTCTTCAGTTGTATAACCTCCGGTTGTAAATGTACCGCCATGAGGAAACACATTCATGTCAATTGGATGAGGGTATGCTTTAACACCACTTATTCCCTGCCTCTCCTGCATAAGTTGCATCAATGCTGAAGCGCCTGTTCCTGTTACGCTTTGGTAAGTAGAAACAACTACTCTTTTAATGCTGTACTTTTTGTGAAGGGGTGCAAGTGCTACAACCATTTGAATAGTGCTGCAATTAGGATTGGCTATCAGCTTATGTGATGCCCTTATTTCGTGTCCATTAACTTCAGGAACTATTAGCGGAATATTGCTTTCCATTCGCCATGCTGATGAGTTGTCAATAACCACACAAACTTGCTTTACAAAGGCTGGAGCATATTCACGTGAAGCTTCTGAGCCGGCAGAGAACAGTGCAATATCGGGCTTCGCTGCCAGTGCATCTTTAACGCTGCACACCTTAATGGTGCGGTTATTAAAGTTAATTTCCTTGTTAACTGACTTTTCTGATGCCACTGGAATCAGGCTATCAATTGAGGTGAGTGGAATATACTTACCTTCATTCAACACCTTGATCATTGCTGTTCCTACAAGACCGGTGGCACCTACAACCGCTATTTTCATGGTTAATTGAATTTCATGGCAAAAATAGGCATAAACACAATCTCTTGTAAATATTGCTATGTAATACGTTAAATGCACGTGAACTTTTCCATATCTTTACAGCACTACTTTAGTATGTTATGAAATATTGTTTATTAATTTTCCTATTACCACTAATTACTTTTGCTCAATTCACTGATAATTTTGATGATGGTGATCTAAATCAGGGAGTTAACTGGCAGGGAGATGTTGACAAGTTTAAGGTGAATACTCATTTTCAGCTTCAGCTTATTGCATCGGGCGAGGGCGCTTCAGCTGTTCACGCGCCGCTATCGGGCACTGAGCTTCTTGAATGGAGTTTCTGGGTAAAGCTATCTTTCAGTCCTTCTGATAATAACCACTCTCTTGTTTATATCACATCTGATTCTCCCGATCTCACATTACCTTTAAGTGGTTATTATATTAAACTTGGAGAAGGCGGTTCAAATGATGCTATTGAACTTTATCGGCAGAATCAGTCAGAGCATATTCTGGTAGCCCGGGGAAAAGAAGGTTTCCTTAAAGATGCATTTGAGATCAGGGTAAAGGTCACTCGTGATGACGGCCTCTGGGAAATATGGGCTGATTCAACAGGCAACTATGATTATTCAAAACAAGCATCAGGTAGTGAAGAATATTGGCAATCATACAGTCATTTTTCATTGGTATGCAAGTATACTTCAAGCAATAGTACAAAGTTTTACTTCGACGATATTTATGCTGGTCCACGAATTATTGATACCAGCGCACCTATGCTTATAAACCTGACTGTTAATGGAGATTGCAACCTTGAGTTACACTTTAGTGAACCAATGCAACAGGCAACATGTGCTATAATTTCCAACTACAATGTTAACAGCGATTTCGGTGCCCCTCTTGCTGCTGGTAGAGATTTGGCTGATCCCGCATTAGTTCATTTGCTGTTTCAGGATAAGTTTCCCGAAAATACACCTTTCGAATTGACTGTAAGCAACCTGAAAGATCAGGCAGGCAATCAATTGAAACCGGTTAGTGTTCCTTTCATCTATAAACCACTGAAGCAGTTTGACATTGTGATAAATGAGATAATGGCCGATCCTGATCCGCCGGTAGCACTTCCAATATGTGAATACATTGAATTATATAACCGGAGTTCAGCCCCAATACACCTGAAGGACTGGCAATTAATAATTGGTGAAACTAAAAAGACAATTCCGCATATTGCAATAGAGCCTCATGGATTTCACTTATTGACCGGTAAAGGCAATGACTCGTTAATGGCGGTTTATGGTCAGGCATCAGCCATAACCGGACTTTCACTCTCCAATACCGGGAATTGTATAACATTAGCAAACGATAAAGGCGCAGTGATTCACTCAGCAACTTATGACCTGATGTCATATCATGATCAGCTTAAAGAAAATGGAGGCTGGTCGCTGGAACAAGTTGATCCGCAAAACCCATGTGGTAGTTATGAAAACTGGCATTCATCAAAAGATTCGAGAGGCGGTACACCAGGTTCTCAAAATTCAGTTTTTGCAACAAATGCTGATACAGTAGCACCAGCTATTGAATATATTACTGTGTCGGGTGAATCGTCAATAAAAGTCTACTTCAATGAAAGCATGGATAGTGCATCGCTACTCAACCCATATAAATACATGGTTGATAATGGGTTAGGTACTCCTGCTTCAGTTACATTGCATGCGCCGCAATACAAAACAGTGAATCTCATATTCAGTGAGAGGTTGGTAGCGAATACGCTTTATCGTTTAACATTCTCGGAAACTTTGACAGACTGTGTTGGGAATAACCTGACAGGAAGCATGGAATCATTCTTTGGCCTTCCGGAACCTATAGCAGTTTCTGATATTGTGATCAATGAAATACTTTTTGATGCATCAACCAATGGTGAAGAGTTTATTGAAATATATAACCGCTCAAACAAGATCATTGACATTGGAAACCTTTGGCTGGCAACGCGTGACGCAACCACCGGTGCTGCAAAAAGCCCGTGCATGATTATACCGGATGGCAGGTTGATCTTTCCGGGTGATTATATTGTGACAACCAAAGACCCTGGGCGCATAAAAACCGAATATGCTACATTAAACCCGCAGGCTTTTATCAAAACCCCATCACTTCCACCAATGTTAAATTCAGGTGGCACGATAGTGCTAATGACAACTGAAGGCCTGGAGATTGATGAACTGAATTACACCGATGAAATGCACAATACCTTGCTGAATACCACCAAAGGGGTTTCTCTTGAAAGAGTCAATCCTGATCTTGGCACTAATGAGCCTGGCAATTGGCATTCAGCCGCACAAACTGTTGGATTTGCAACTCCCGGATACCGCAATTCACAGTTCCTCCAACCTGGTATTGCCAATTGTGAAGTAGCACTTGAGCCTAAAACTTTTTCGCCTGATAATGATGGGTTCAATGATATCTTATCAATTACCTGCAAGTTTACTGAGCCCGGAAATCTGGTTTCTATAAGAATATTCGATAGTAACGGACGACTCATAAAAGTGCTCGCCGGCAATCATCTTTCAGGCGATTACAACGTATTTAACTGGGACGGCTTATCCGATAAACGCACCTTAGTCCCTTCCGGTATATATATTGTTTATACTGAAATTCTGAATCTTAACGGGCAAATCAGGCGGCACAAGAACGTTGCAGTAGTAGCAAGAGGTTAAGCACGTTCTCTCTAATTGTAAGTCTGGTAAAAAACATTCCACAACTTCTGTTGTTAATAGGGAAACCATATTGCTATGAATAAAAAGTGGATACTAGTACTGGGTTCTCTAACTATTGTTGGAATTATTGCAGCAATTCTAATATACGTCTTTGTATATAATAAACCCCATCCCGATTACATAAAAGCTAAAACTGACTTCAGCATTTCAGCAACTGAACTCTTTGTTGAATTTCAATCAGATACCCAGGCTGCAAATGAAAAATATAATGGCAAGGTACTTGCTGTTAAAGGTAGTTTGAGTTCAGTTGAAACTACTGATATGCAAACCATAGCTGTTTTTGCAATTGAGGAAGGTTTATTTGGGGATGAAGGTATACGAATGTCGATGTTGACAGAATACTCAGATAAGGTTTCACAATACACGCCCGGAGGTGAAATTACAATAAAAGGATATTGCTCGGGCTACAATGAAACAGATGTAATAATGGAACACTGTTCTATAATTGAGTAAATCAGCATATAATTGCCTTAGTCCTTTGATTCTAAACATTAACTTATCTGCTCTGTTATTTAGCAGATCAAAACTATAAACTAAAAATGAAACATCTTATAACATCCATTCTACTTATTTCCCTTACAATTACGGGAGTTAGCGCCCAGAAATATATTACCAAAACAGGTCATATTCTATTTTTCTCCTCAACACCCATGGAAGATATTGAGGCCCATAACCGGCAGGTGAATGCCGCGCTGGATGCTGAAACCGGCGAACTTGTTTTCCGGGTTCTGATGAAATCTTTCCAGTTTGAAAAGGCACTGATGCAAGAGCATTTCAATGAGAATTTTGTTGAATCAAACAAATTCCCTAATTCTTCATTTAAAGGCAAAATAACCAATATTAAAGATGTTGATTTCACTAAAAACGGGACGTATGAAGTGAACATTGAGGGCGACCTTACAATTAAAGATGCCACTAAAAGGATCAATGAAAAAGGCACCCTCGAGGTAAATGGTGACAAGGTAAGAGGTTTATCAACTTTTAGTGTATTGGTTAGTGACTATAACATTAAGGTCCCTAATACTGTAGCTAATAATATTGCAAAGAGCATCAGGGTTGATGTTGACATTAACCTGGAAAAATCGGCTAAATAATTTAACACATTGTTGACATTATGGGAACCGAATCGGGCAACAGTGAGAAAATTAAGGTCAACCCGAATGATTTCCTTGCCAATGAAAGAACATTTCTTGCCTGGGTGAGAACCTCGCTTGGTATAATGGCTTTCGGGTTCGTTATTGTTAAATTCTCCCTTTTCCTATCTCAGATGCGCCTTCTAATGGGCATAGAGAGATTCCCAAACAGTCAAGCAAACCAATTAGATCAAAGTTTTTCCAGCATGATAGGCTATGTGATGATCTTATTGGGCATAGTAGTGCTGTTTGTTAGTTACTTCAGATACAATACCATTCATAAGCACTTATTGAGAGGAGTTTTTAATCCGTCGCGACGCATAATGATGTATCTTACTATCGGTATTATATTAATTGTAGTGCTGCTTCTGGTTTATTTACTTTAGGCGGTTGTGCTTGGGGCGTTATTACGATGGTAGGGTGAAAGCGTTTTTTTATTACTTTCGCATCCTATAATCTTTTGTATGTCAGGCAACGAAGATAAATCAGGTCAGAAAAGGCTTCAAGCTTCAACAGTTACTACTATAATCAGTATTTCATTAGTACTCTTTATGTTAGGATTATTGGGCCTTATAATTCTTCATGCAGGGAAGCTTTCCGATTACGTTAAGGAGAATATTGGTTTTTCAGTAATTATTAAAGAGAATATAAAGGAATCATCCATCCTGGAGTTTCAGAAGAAATTGGATACCAGGCCTTTCGTTAAGTCGACCGACTACATAACAAGTGAACAAGCTGCTGAAGATCTTAAAAAAGAACTTGGAGAGGACTTTATTGATTTTCTCGGTTATAACCCTTTACTGGCATCTATTGACATAAGGCTGCATGCAGATTATGCCAATAACGATAGCTTAGCTGTTTTAGAGCAGCAACTTCTCAGCGAAAGGCTAGTTAAAGAAGTGTTTTATCACAAGTCGTTGGTTGATGCGGTAAATAAAAATCTCAGGAGAATTGGATTAGTGATTCTATCATTCAGCATTGTTTTGTTGCTCATTTCAATTGCATTAATCAATAACACCATTAGATTAAGCGTATACAGTAAGAGGTTTATTATAAAGACAATGCAACTTGTTGGTGCCACACATACCTTTATCAGCAAGCCTTTTATAATGAAGAGCCTTTTGCATGGTTTGATAAGTGCAATTATTGCCATAATATTGCTTATAGTAGTGTTGTATTTTTCAAGGCAGGCACTCCCTGAATTGGTTAATTTGCAAGAGATAGACCTTTTCCTTAGTCTTTTCGGAATAGTCACATTTTTGGGATTGTTTATTACCGGTTTTTCAACTTTGTTTGCAGTTGGCCGTTACTTATCACTTAAATCACACAAGGTACATTGAAGGGGTTAGGGGTTAGTGGTTAGGGCGTAGGGCGTAGGGCTAAAGGCTAAAGTGCAAAGAATAAGGCTAAAGGCTACCTGTCCCGCGAATGCGGGAAAGGCTAAAGGCTAAAGTAAAAAGAAAGAAAAAAAAGTAAAAAGGAAAATTACATACGAACACAACCATGGATATCAAAAAAACAAAACCCCAGTCAGCGGAAGAGAAAAAAACACTTGAGAAAACAAGTACAATGCAATTCGCATTTGAAAAGGAAAACTACAAATGGATGCTTGTTGGTTTGGCACTGATAGTAGCAGGTTTTCTTCTCATGATTGGCGGTGGTTCAGATGATCCACATGTTTTTAATGAAAAAATATTCAACTTCCAGCGGCTCACACTTGCACCACTATTAATCCTTGCCGGTTATGTGGTTGAAATATTTGCAATAATGAAGAGGCCCCGCGATTAACTGCTGATCAATTTAATAGAATCCACGATCAACAGACACCCCGATGAGTATTATTGAAGCTATTATTATTGCCATAGTTGAAGGGATAACTGAGTTTCTTCCTGTTTCTTCCACCGGCCATATGATCATTACCCAGGAGCTACTGGGAATGACTATTGATGATTTTGTAAAAGCATTTACTGTGAACATCCAGTTTGGTGCAATCCTTTCAGTTATAGTATTGTACTGGAAACGCTTTTTCCAAAGCATGGATTTCTATTACAAACTACTTATTGCTTTTATCCCTGCAGCGGTGATTGGCTTTTTGATGATGGATGTGATTGATCGAATGTTAGGAAGTGTGCTGATTGTTGCAATTATGCTGGTTGTTGGAGGCGTGGTTCTTATTTTCGTTGATAAGTGGTTTACAAAAGTCAATCCTGATCAGGATATAAAGTATATGTCGGCATTCAAGATTGGATTGTTTCAATGTATTGCCATGATACCCGGTGTATCCCGGTCAGCAGCTACTATTATTGGTGGTATGACACAGGGCCTAAGCCGCAAAACAGCTGCAGAATTCTCGTTTTTCCTTGCAGTGCCAACAATGTTTGCTGCCGCATCGTACAAACTGTTAAAGAACTATGAAATTATTACAAGTCAGAATATTTCAGTCCTTATTATCGGGAATATTGTAGCTTTTGTGGTTGCAATGATTGCTATCAAAACTTTCATCGCATTACTAACCCGTTACGGATTCAAGATGTTTGGCTATTACAGGATAGTGGTTGGCTTAGCGATAATTGTGATGCTTTCAATGGGTTATGACCTTAATCTTTCAGAGTAAATATTATGGCGTTTAATTTTGAAATTGGAGAGATGCTATTGGTTAACAAACCACTTACATGGACATCTTTTGATGTAGTTAATCGCCTAAGAATTTCAATTCGTGAGAGCCTTGGAATAAAGAAACTTAAAGTAGGCCATGCCGGAACTCTTGATCCCCTGGCTGATGGATTGCTAATACTTTGTACTGGAAGGTATACCAAGAAAATTGATGAATATCAGGCACAGGAAAAAGAATACACCGGAACCTTCAGGTTAGGTGCTACTACTCCATCCTTCGATCTTGAGCATGAAACCGATGCAGAGTATGGGTATGAACACATTACACCTGAACTTATTAGTAAAGTTGCTACTGAACTCACTGGCGATATCCAACAAATTCCACCGGTTTTTTCAGCCATTAAAGTGAATGGACGAAGGGCTTACAAATTTGCAAGGAAAGAAAAGGAGCTTAAGCTTGAACCACGATCTATTAATATAAGTGAGTTTGAGATTACCGGCATAGAGCTACCCGATGTGCATTTCAGAATAGTTTGCAGTAAAGGCACATATATCAGGGCTTTAGCGAGAGACTTTGGCGTAGCTCTTCACAGTGGTGCACATCTCATAGCGCTGCGGCGTACAAGAATAGGAAAATTCAGGTTAACTGATGCGTGGGATTTGAATGACCTGATAAAGGAAATCAAACTGCTTAAAATGTTGAATGCTTAATCAGTATAAGTATCAGAATTCTCAATCACTTCTTCCTGCTGAGCCTTTTCTTCTTTTCCAAAAAACTTTTTCTGGAACAATAGCATGAGTATTACCCCAATGGTAATAGAAGAATCCGCAATGTTAAATACCGGCCTGAAAAACTGGAATTCATTACCTCCAATGTAAGGTATCCAATCAGGGTATGTTCCACTGACTATAGGGAAATATAGCATATCAACAACCTTACCGTGAAGGAAAGTACCATAACCACCTCCCTCGGGCATAAACTCAGCCACTTCAAAGTAATTACTGGCGCTAAATATCATGCCATAGAAGGCACTATCTATCATATTTCCTGCAGCACCTGCAAGAACCAGCGACAGACTCACTAATACAAGGTTTGATATCTTATGGCGTGTTAAATTGTAGATGTAGACTACCAACACAATAATCGCTACCAATCGGAAGAGACTGAGCATTAGCTTACCGTAATCGCCTGAAAATTCCAGACCGAAAGCCATGCCCGGGTTCTCGGTAAAGTGGATGATAAACCAGTCATCAATAACATTAAATTCCTGTCCCAATGCCATATTGGTTTTAATCCAGAATTTAAGTACCTGGTCGATAACCAGGATCACTGCAACGATAAGAAGGGATTTTTTCAAGGCAATCTTACTACGGCTTTGATTGATTAAGTTTAGCTTCAATTGAAAGGGTAGCATGAGGTACAATACGCAAGCGTTCTTTAGAGATAAGCTTGCCGGTAACCCTGCATACTCCGTAGGTTTTATTTTCAATCCTTATAAGAGCATTTTCCAGTGCTGTAATGAATTTATCCTGACGGGCAGCTAATTTGCTGTTTTCTTCCTTTGAATTTACCTGATATCCTTCTTCCAACACTTTAAAGGTAGGAGAAGTATCACTAATATCATGTTCATTGCTGTTAGCAAAAGCCTCAGTAAGCATTTTCAGATCACGTCGTGCCTTTTCCAGTTTATCAAGTATTATTAGTTTGAACTCTTCAAGTTCCTCATCCATATACCTGGTTTTTACATTTTCTTCTTGTGATTCTGCGTTTTTCATAGCCTTAACTAAGTTAATTCGTGTGATTCATGATTGTTATTCTCAGTTCGATTTTTCGACACTGATGGCTGCTTGTAGATCTTCTGCTAAATCAACCACTATTCTACCTGCTGGTTCAATGTGGTCTTTCAATTCCATTGACGATGCCAATGTTTCAGAACAAATATAAGCATTATTATTAAACATTGCACTTGAGAGCGCATCGTTTTTTTCTATCTGCAGGATTATTTTATCAGTTACGTCAAACCCTTTATCCTTCCTGATATTTTGTATCCTGTTAACCAATTCCCGTGCAAGTCCTTCCTCTCTCAATTCCTCAGTTACCGTAATATCAAGGGCAATGGTATGATTGCCGCTCGACGCAATAACCCACCCTGGTATATCTTCAGTTATAATCTCAAGATCGCCCTCAACAAGGTCAACCTGCTCACCTTCAATTGTTAGTGAGAGCGCGTTGTTCCGTTCAAATTCTGCTATCTGTTGCTGATTGATTCCTGTTAGCGTTTCAGCCAGTTGTTTCATCAGCTTGCCATAACGTGGACCCAGCTTTTTGAAGTTTGCTTTTACCTTTTTAACAAGAACTCCCTCGCTGCTAATGTACTCAATGTTTTTGATATTAACTTCCGAAAGAATAAGATTTTTAACTGCTTCAATTTTATGCTTGAGCATATCATTTGTAAGCGGAATCATGATACGTTGCAGTGGCTGGCGTACCCTTATGCGATGTTGTTTCCTGAGCGACAGAACCATTGATGAGATCTCCTGGGCTATCTGCATACGCTCCTCGAGGCCTTTATCGATCATAGTAGTGTCGGCATTCACAAAGTCAGCCAGATGCACGCTCTGCGCCTCGTTTTTACCTGTAATACTATTAAGATCCCTGAACAACCTGTCGCTAAAGAAAGGTGCTATAGGTGCAGCAAGTATTGAAATGGCTTCGAGGCATTTATAAAGTGTTTGATATGCTGATATTTTGTCACTAGTGTAGTCACCTTTCCAGAAACGCCTTCGCGATAAGCGCACATACCAGTTACTCAGATGCTCGTCAGTAAAATCGGCTATAGCCCTGCCTGCCTTTGTAGGTTCATAATCAGCATAAAAACCGTCGACTGCAGCAATAAGCGTGTTAAGTTCAGATAAGATCCACCGGTCAATTTCAGGACGATCAGCAAAAGGCACTTCCGCTTCAGCGTATTTGAACTGGTCGATATTCGCGTAAAGCGCGAAGAAATTGTAGGTATTGTAAAGAGTGCCAAAGAACTTGCGTTGAACTTCACCTATACCATCAATATCAAACTTCAGGTTATCCCATGGCTGGGCATTGGTGATCATGTACCAGCGGGTAGCATCAGCACCATACTTCTCAATGGTTTCAAAAGGATCAACCGCGTTGGCAAGTCGTTTCGACATTTTGTTTCCTGCTTTATCAAGCACGAGCCCATTAGAAATAACTGCTTTGAAAGACAGTGAATCAAAGGCCATTACCGCGATGGCATGCAGGGTAAAGAACCAACCGCGTGTTTGGTCAACGCCCTCAGCAATAAAATCGGCCGGGAAATACTCATCGAGCTTCTCCTTATTCTCAAACGGGTAATGGAACTGCGCGAAAGGCATAGAACCTGAATCGAACCACACATCAATAAGGTCAGTTTCCCTGATCATCTGCTTGCCGGCTGGGGACACCAGTATGATATCATCCACGTAAGGACGGTGCAGATCGAATGTATTATAATTTTCTTCCGAATTATCGCCAGGCACATAGGCACCCAGGGGATTTGTGGCCATAAAGCCTGCTTCCACTGACTTATCAATTTCAGCCTTCAATTGTGCCACTGAGCTGATACAAATCTCTTCAGAGCGATCCTCAGTAACCCATATTGGCAGGGGGGTACCCCAGTAACGTGAGCGACTGAGATTCCAGTCGACCAGGTTCTCAAGCCAGTTGCCGAAACGGCCTGTACCTGTTGATTCAGGCTTCCAATTGATGGTTTTATTCAGCTCGATCATCTTATCGCGATAAGCAGTGGTGCGGATAAACCATGAATCGAGCGGATAATACAAAATAGGCTTATCGGTTCTCCAGCAATGAGGGTATGAATGCTCATACTTCTCTGACTTGAAGGCCCTGTTTTCCTTTTTAAGCTTTATGATGATATCAATATCAACGTTTTCCTCATTCTTAGGATCATAATCGGCGGCATACTCAGCCTTCACATAGCGACCTGCAAATTCGCCCATCTCTTCAGTAAACCGACCCTGCTTATCAACCAAAGTCAGTGATCCAATGCCGTTTTGCCTGCCCACTTTAAAGTCGTCGGCCCCAAAGCTTGGCGCGATATGCACAATACCGGTACCATCCTCAGTAGTCACAAAATCGCCGGTCACCACCCTGAAAGCATCGCCATCAGTAGGTTGGGCATAAGGAAGCAGTTGCTCATAGCGGATACCTTCAAGCTCACTGCCCTTAAAAGAACCTTCAATCACGAAAGGAATAACTTTACTCCCCTGTTCATAAGCATCAAGCGCAAGCTCAGCATTCTTTTCAGGGAAATACTTACCCACCAGTTCCCTTGCCATGATAACCGTTATAGGCTGAAAAGTATAGGCATTGTAGGTTTTAACCTTAACATACTCAATGTTTTTCCCCACTGCCAGGGCAGTATTACTTGGCAACGTCCACGGCGTGGTAGTCCAGGCAAGGAAAAACAGTTCACCATGTTGGTTTCCGGGTTCTTCTTTCAGGTTACCGGCTTCCTCTTTCAAGTTGCCGGGATTTCCTTTCAGGTTGCCGGGCTCTCCTAGCTGGTTGCTTAATTCTTCTTGAGATTTTCTGGGTTCATCGCTGAAAAGAAACTTCGATTTCTCGTCTTCTTTAACCTTAAACTGCGCAACAAGCGAATTATCCTTCACCATGCGGTAGCACCCCGGCTGATTCAGCTCATGCGTGCTTAACCCTGTACCCGCAGCCGGCGAATAAGGCTGAATGGTATAACCCTTATAGAGCAAACCTTTTTCATAGAGACGATGCAGTAAGAACCATATCGTTTCCATGTACTTATTGTCGAAAGTAATATAAGGATGTTCGAGATCAACCCAATAACCTATTTTCTTAGTGAGGTCATCCCACATATCCTTATACTTCATAACCTCCTTGCGGCAGGCACGATTGTATTCATCAACGCTGATCTTTTTGCCGATATCCTCCTTGGTGATGCCCAGGGTTTTCTCCACAGCAATTTCAATTGGCAAACCATGGGTATCCCATCCCGCCTTACGGTTCACCAGAAATCCCTTCATCGTCTTATAGCGGCAGAAAATATCCTTAACCGCCCGTGCCATCACATGATGAATACCGGGGGTGCCGTTTGCCGACGGAGGCCCTTCATAAAATATAAAAGGCTCACTGTTTTCACGGATCTTCAGGCTCTTATTAAATATATCTTCTTCTTCCCACTGTTGCAGGACATCCTTGCTAAGTTGAGATAGATTAAGTTGCTTATATTCAGGGTATCGCTTCATTAAAATGCTCCTATTTTATAAAGAGGTGCAAAAGTACAAAAATTTGTTGTTGATTGGGAAAAAAGGGAAAAGGGTGGTGTGGGGGTTTTGAGGGGTGGTGGTTTTGTGGGGAGTGGTTTTTTGAGGAGTGGTTTTGAGGGGAGTGGTTTTGTGGGGGGGGTGGTTTTGGGGGGGGTGGTTTGTGGGAAGTGGTTTGTGGGACCTGTGGGACTGGTGGGACAAAATCAAACAATCAGAGAAAAAGAATTCAGAAAAGATTCTGGAAAAAGTTGAAAAAATACCTCTTTCAACACTCCTCGAAAGTCCTACTAGTCCCACCAGTCCCACGGGTCCCACAAAACACCCTGTTTTATTCCCAATTAAGAGCATGACTATTTGTCAGTTTCTGTACCTTTTGATACCCTTTGATACCTTTTGATACCCTGTGTCAGTTCCCGTGTCATGTTAATGACTGCCAAAAAACATGACATAGGGTATCATTGGGTATCATTTTTCATTTTGTGGCACTTTAGTCCCAAAATTGCATTGAACAATATTGAACCCCTCGGTAAAAACTCGGGGGAGTCCGCCGAAGCGCTTTGAACAATATTGAACAACTTTTGAACGCGCTTAGCGCATTTTGTTGCTCTTTGACATCCTGATAGAATGCTGCTCCCCGATGTGACATCGGGGTGTAATTGCAACTCTATATATACTTCACACCGGCAGTTCAGGTTTAGGCTGCCGGTGTGAAGACTTTATTTGATAAAATTGAATCACAGTCACTGAGTGAGCATCGCCTCCAAAGTCCCACCTGTCCCACAAGTCCCATTGGTCCCACAAAAACTCTCTTCAATCACCCAACAACCGGTTTTATTGGTAACTTTGGGGTGGTAGTGGTTGGTTGGTGGGACTGGTGGGACTGGTGGGACTGGTGGGACAATTGAGACAAATGTAACTTTGATTTTTGCAAATTCTAAATACTTCATGATCATGTCAATGAAAACCTGTGATAATTCAGTATTGACCAGTTCAGAATTGATCAGTTCATTAAGGGTTAATTCATTATTAGTTAATTCATTATTGATCCTGCTGATTGGCAGCTTCTTACTGGCGGCTTCTTTTACAAGTTATGGGCAGGAGGGTGAGGTGCTGCGCATTATGAGTTTTAACATAAGGCTTGATACGCCCGATGATAGTGTAAACCAATGGAAACACAGGAAAGCTGACCTTTGCGCTGAAGTGCAGCGGCATGATCCGCATGTGATGGGGGTGCAGGAGGCTATGAATAACCAAATGGTTGATTTACGTAAGTGCCTTACGGGATACAGAAGCATTGGCGTTGCGCGGGATGATGGGAAGAAGCAAGGGGAGTTCAGTGCGCTTTTTTATAAGAAGAAAGTACTGAAGCCCATAAGAAGCGGCACCTTCTGGCTTTCAGAAACCCCTGATGTGGCAGGTAGTCGCGGATGGGATGCAGCATGTAACAGGGTAGTTACCTGGGCTGAGTTCAAAGACAAAAGAACCCGTAAGCATTTCATGGCCTTCAATACCCACTTCGATCATATGGGTGATACCGCACGCGTTGAAAGTGCCCTGCTGATCATCAGGAAAGTAGCCGAACTGACGGGTTATAAGTCGGTGGCTCGCGAAATGCCGGTAGTAGGTGAAAAGCCGGTAGTAGGAGATGTGCCGGTAATTTTAACGGGTGACTTCAATGTAACCGAAAAACACAGGGCGTACCGCATACTTACCTACCCTGAGAATGAAGTGGTATTGACCGATAGCAGGTTAAGAGCAAAGGATAAAACAGGGCCTGACCATACATGGGTTACCTTCAATCCCGATTTTGAAGCTTCTGATGTAATAGATTTCATCTTTATTTCACTTGATGTGGAAGTACTCAAACACACTATTATCGATTTCAGAAAAACAGGAAGACACCTTTCTGATCATCTGCCGGTAGTGACGGAGGTGGTGTTGAAGTGAAGGTGTTTGCTCCTCACCCCCCGCCGTAAAGCCACTAGGAGAAAAACGCACTCTCTACAATTTCACAACCCTCTCATTCAACACCAAACGCCCTTTCTCGTCTTTGATTTTAACCAGGTATACTCCTGCCGTGAGATCTGAAAGATCAGCTTGAAGGGTTGAAGTCAAAAAACATTCCCTTATCAAACTGCCTTGTGGTGTATACAGGTATAGGCTGTATTTGATGTTATCACGAGGGCATTCAAAGGTTAAGTTTGATGTAAATGGGTTTGGGTAAATTTTTATTTTTTCTGGTTCATCTTTTATAGTTGAAGTATTGGTTCGCAGCACAACTACAATATCACTGTATATGATATCGGTGCAGAAGCCATACTCAAGGTTTTTTACTGTAATAATACAATCAAAAGAGCCCAATTGGGTTGGGGTACCGGATATTTTTCCTGTTTGAGGATCAAATGTGAAGCCCTCAATATATTCTCCTATCAACTCTATTGCAGGCGCATTTCCGGTATCAACAGAAACATAGTACTCATAATATTCATTCAGATAAGCAGTGTCATACGCATGTGAGACGAACTGAGGATAAAAGGCATCAATATAACAATCAGCCCAAAAAGGATCCATCCAGATGGTATTGCCATTTTGCGAACAGCATAACAGATTAAAGGTACCACCGGCATAACCTGCTGCCCCATAGCCGCTGTTCATGATCCCAAAGTTGCTTCCGATACTTTCAATCCAGATTTCACAGGTATTACCCGGCTCGTTTTCGGCTATACGTAAGAAAAGCCGCTTCTTTAAGGATCCATTGATATTCACCATATCAATGCTGTCGCACACCATTGGTTCGGCATCCGCAAGTAAAAGGTTTACCACCTGAACTGTATCGCCAACCTCAAGACTGAAATCATAGATAAGACCTTCTGGCCATCCGTCGAAAATTGTGTAATAAACTCGCTGTGTGAGGGTATCTTCACGGATAAGTCCTGTCTCATGCCATGAAATCAATGAATCCTGTGATTCATAGACTGTCAGATATTCACCCGGTTCATTTTGACTGAATTTATGGAATGTGGTACCTCCACACATATATACCATCCAGCCACCGTGGCCTATGCCCAGAGTATTCCACATTTTAGATGTATCGGCAATCTGGTATCCCTGAGCGAATGTTACGCAATTCGCCAGTATCAGGCAAAATGAGAGGAAGTATTTCATCGGTCTACGATTAAGTATCTATAATGTAAAAATACAAAATTTGATTCGAATATCAAAGTTAATTAGTTGGAATAAATAAAACGCGGGGTGAGGTGGAGAAGACCCTTGATGAGGTGCACCACCCCCATAATGTTAAATTTCCATAATTTCTTCTATCAGAAAACTAAAAAACCAAATTAGTTTTCTAGTTTTGCAGTCTCAAAAAAATAATATGACTGCAGAAGAGAAAATTATTAATGCTGCCACTGAGGCTTTTATGCTTAAAGGCATCAAGAGTGTTACAATGGATAGCATTGCACAAGCAGCAGGAGTTTCGAAAAGAACAGTTTATGAGCTTTTTAAGGATAAGGACACGCTTGTTGTGCACACCCTTGGAGAAATGATTATTAGTCACAACAAGAGTATCATTGAGATTTTGGGGAATACTGAAAATGTGATTGAAGCATTGTTTGTGGTAATGGAGAAAGAAGCTGCCAGACGAAGGGAGATGTCAGCATTACTGATTCAGGATATTGAGAGGTACTTCCCTCTGGTTAATGCTGCTTTTTTTTCAAATCCCGATAAGATGTGCGAATACTCGCCTACCTATACTTTCCTCGTTAAGGGGACGGAGCAAGGCATTATCAGAAAAGACCTGAAAATAGAGTTCGTTGACAACTTTATACATGAACTTATAGGGTTAGCACATATGAGTGAACGGCTGAAGCAGCTTATCCCTAATAAGGAAGACTACCTGAACAATATATTCATGCCCTATTTCAGAGGGATATGTACCCGTAAGGGTCTTTCACTTATGGAGAAATACTTTGAAAACAAATCAGAATAAAATTGGTACAGACGCGATTAGTACAGACGCGATTGGTACAGACGCGATTAATCGCGTCTCTACAACAACAACATCATCATCATCATCACAGGTACAGACGCGATTAATCGCGTCTCTACATAACACCACAACAATGAAACTAATACAATCAGGGCTAATTATGCTGATGCTTTTGACCGGCATAACCACAAACGCCCAGAGTGAGCTCAATCTTACGGTGAAAGAAGCCGTGGAATATGCGCTGAAATACAATAAGAATATAGAGAATTCCGATCTTTCAGTGCAGAAGGCCAGGCAGGGAATTCGTGAAGCCATAGCCAACGGACTGCCCCAGGTAAATGCCTCGGTAGATTATTCGAATGCGATGGGGGCAAACATGTCTATCCGTTTCAACGAAAACTTACCGGCCTCTGAGATACCCATCAAACCATCAAGCAGCTTCAACCTGCAGGTAACACAATTGCTGTTTAGTGGCAATTATATTGTTGGCGTTCAAACTGCTAAACTCTACAAGGAACTCAGTGAGGTAAGCATGCATAAAACAGAAAATGATATCATGAGCCAGGTTACCAATAGTTACTACCTGGTGCTTATATCAGAAGAATTGTTGACGCGGTTGCAGCAAAACCTGGTAAACCTTAAGGACCTTTACAAGAAAACAGAAGCTCTTTCGGGCATGGGGATCATTGAACGTACTGATGTTGACCAGCTATTTATACAGGTAAACACTCTGGACAATGCAGTAAAGCAATCGGAAAGGCAACTGGAGCTTGCCATCAACATGCTTCGGCTGCAGCTTGGAACGGATATAAACACTGTGATCAATCTTACTGAGAGTCTGGATGTGGTATTAAGTCAAAACGACATTGAGAAGTCACTGATACCTTCACTCAGGTTGGAGAACAATTTTGACTATATGATGATGAATCAGCAGGTAGAAATCAGCAAGAAGATGGTGGATATGAAAAAGGCATCTGCATTGCCTAATCTTTCGGGATTTTACTCGTACACCTATAAACTTATGAAGCCGGAGTTTGATATGGCACCTGCAAACATGGTTGGTCTTCAGCTTAACATACCTGTATTTTCAAGCGGACTTAGAAGTGCACAAACGAAGCAGGCATTTATTGATTTGCAGGTACAGCAGAATAACCGGAAACTTGTTAGCGACCAGTTGCAGGTACAGGAAAAGCAGCTTAGGTACAATCTGATAAACGCTTCAGAAACCTTCAATAACCTTAAAGCTAACATTGAAGTAAGCCGCAGGGTATACAGCAGTTTGAAACTCAAATACGAACAAGGCATTATATCAGGATTGGATCTGATAACTGCCGATAATAATTATTTAAAAGCTGAAACCGACTACATCAGCGCGGCCATGCAGTTGCTTGATGCACGCCTTCAGCTTGAAAAAATGTATGTAACAGCCAATTAACACAACTAAATTGTATTCAATAAAATGAAAAAATTAATCTATACCGCCCTTGCACTAACTATAGTAGTTGCTTCGTGCAAACAAGAAGAAAAAACAAATACCGCAAATGCCCCTGAAGAGAAGGCAGAAGTTGTAAGGGTTGTGGAACTCAGTACAAAAACAATTAACCAAACTGTGGAGTACCAGGCTACCTTACAGCCCTATGAGGAAATACATCTTGCCCCTGCAACACCGGGTCGAATTGATCAAATAACTGTGGAGGTTGGCGATAGGATATCAAGAGGTGCATTGTTGGTTCAAATGGATCGTACTCAATTGCATCAGGCTGAAATTCAATTAAAGAACCTGGCTACCGATTTCAAGCGTCTTGATACTCTGCAGAAAGTTGGAAGCATTGCCCAGCAGAAGTATGATCAGATAATGACTCAATACGAAGTGGCGCAATCTAATGTTGAATTCTTAAAGCAAAATACCAGGCTTGTGGCTCCCTTCAATGGGATTGTGTCGGGTAAATATTTTGAATCAGGAGAAATGTATTCATCAGCACCTAATACAGCTGCAGGAAAAGCTGCAATACTGTCACTTATTCAGATTGATAGACTTAAGGCGATTGTTGCCGTGTCAGAAAAATTCTTCCCTGTTATCAAAACGGGCATGAAAACTACCGTTACAAGTGATATTTATCCTGGGAAAACCTTCAATGGAGTGATTACTCTGGTTCATCCAACTATTAATCCTGCAAGCAGGAGCTTTGATATCGAAGTAACTATTGATAACAGTGCCGGTTTGCTACGACCCGGAATGTTTAGCAGGGTAACCTTTAGTCCCGAAGAAACCGAGGCGCTATTGCTGCCAGCTCTTGCCGTTTTAAAAATGCAAGGATCAAATGAAAGGTACTTGTTTGTTGAACAAAACGGCGTAGCCAAACGGATCTCAGTTACCATGGGTCAACGTATCAATGATAATGTTGAAGTGCTATCTGATGAAATTAAGGCTGGAGATAAAGTAATTATTAGCGGACAAGCACGCTTGCTTGACGGCATGAAGGTTCAGGTAGTAAATAACTAATTTAGTAAAAGCATTTAATCCGGAAATCCATGAGCATATATAAGAATGCTGTAAACAAGCCCATTACTACCACTATGATATTTGTGGCAATAATTGTGATGGGTATTTACTCACTGATTAAAATGCCGGTAGATCTCTATCCTGAGATAGAGCCTCCAATTATATCAGTACTAACAACATACTCAGGTGCCAATGCAGCCGATATTGAAACAAATATCACCAAATCACTCGAAGATGCTTTGAACTCAATTGATAACCTGAAAGAAATAAATTCAACATCAAGTGACAATATTTCGGTTATAACACTCGAATTCGAATGGGAATCAAACCTTGATGAAGCTGCCAATGATGTGCGTGATGTAATTGACCGTATTATGGACTACCTGCCTGAAGGAACTGACAGGCCTACTATCTTCAAGTTCAGTACCAATATGATGCCTATAGTTTTCTATGCGGTAACCGCTAATGAAAGCTATATGGGACTTGAGAAAATAATGGATGAGAAGATAATTAATCCATTAAACCGGGTTGATGGAGTAGGTTCCATCTCAATGATAGGCGCTCCTAAGAGAATGATTTATGTTGATGCTGATCCTAATAAACTCGATGCATACAATATTACTATCGAACAGATAGGAAACGTTATTAGCACTGAAAACCTCAACATGCCTTCAGGTAATGTAAAAATGGGTTTAATGGATTATCAGTTACGTGTTCAAGGAGAATTCAACGATAGTGAAAGAATAAAGAACCTGGTGGTAGGTAATTATGCAGGTAAGTCAGTTTATCTGCGCGATATAGCAATGGTGAAGGATTCCCTTAAGGATGTATCACTTGATGAGAAGATAAACGGAAGATCAGGCTTGCGAATGTTTGTAATGAAACAGTCGGGGGCTAATACAGTAAAAGTTGCCCGTGAGATAAATGAGAATATGGCAAAGCTTGTAAAGAACTTGCCACCTGATGTTAAAGTTGAGCAGATATTTGACTCTTCCCACTTTATAAAAGGTTCTATTAACAACCTGTCGCAAACTTTGATGTGGGCCTTTATCTTTGTGGTACTGATTGTAATCCTGTTCCTCGGGAAGTGGAGAGCCACATTTATCATCATACTCACAATTCCAATTTCACTTATTGTTTCCTTTATCTATCTGTACATTACAGGAAATTCTATCAATATTATTTCACTCACATCACTGTCAATAGCTATTGGTATGGTGGTGGATGATGCAATTGTAGTACTTGAAAACATTACAAGGCATATTGAAAGAGGCAGCAGTCCACGTGAAGCTGCTATTTATGCAACAAACGAAGTATGGCTTGCTGTAATAATTACTACTTTGGTTGTTGTTGCAGTGTTTTTCCCTCTAACCATGGTTTCAGGAATGACAGGTGTAATGTTTAACCAACTGGGATGGATTGTTTCGATAACAATAGTAACCTCTACTCTTGCAGCAATCACACTAATTCCGATGTTATCAGCAAGATTACTGGGAATGAAAAAACTCACTGTGAAAGAACGCTGGTATAGTCATTCAAGGGCTGTTGAGCCTACCCTCAAAAAGATGGATAACAATTATGAGCGGCTTCTTAGATGGACGCTTCGTCATAAGTTAGTGGTTATTGTTTCAGCTGCTTTAATATTCATAGGGTCAATTGCCCTGGCGCAGTTCATCAAAACTGACTTTATGCCTGAAAGTGATGAAAGCAGGTTAACTGCAGCCATAGAACTACAAACCGGCACAAGGGTTGAAGAAACAGTGAAGGTTACCCGACAGCTTGAGAGGATAATTAAGGAAAGATACCCTGAAGTGATCATAATATCAGCATCTTCGGGTGCAGATGACGAGGGGAGTATGTTCTCACTCTTCTCTACAACCAGCTCAAATATCATTAACCTGATGATGCGGTTGGAAGACCGTGAGAACCGTGAACGGTCAGTATTTGAAATAGCCTCAGATCTGAGACAACAAATTGCCACAATTCCTGAGGTCGTAAGTGCTAATGTTACTACCTCAAGTCAGGGCTTTGGTGGTAATTCAAATACCGTGGATGTTGAGATCTATGGTTACGATTTCAATACTACTAACCGGATAGCGGAGGACATCAAACAAAAAGTGAGCCAGATCAAAGGTGCAGCTGATGTATCAATCAGTCGCAAAAAGGACAAACCTGAACTGCAGATAGTACTCGATAAAGACAAATTATCAACACACGGACTCAATAGTGCCATGGTTTCAGGCTTTATAAGAAACAGGGTAAGTGGATTAATTGCTTCACAATATAAAGAAGAAGGTGATGAGTATGATATCAGGGTAAGACTTGCAGAAGAACACAGGAACTCGATTACTGATCTTCAGGAAATGACAATAAATACTCCTACAGGTCAGAAGATAAAACTCAAAGAGCTTGCTTCGATTGAGGAATACTGGGGACCTCCTTCTATCACACATAAGAGGAAAGAACGACTTGTTACAGTATCGGCCAAGGCTGATGGCATTGCGCTTGGTGATCTGGCTGCAATGGTACAATCATCTATTGCTCAAGTAAATATCCCTCAGGAAGTAATGGTTCAGATTGGTGGCGCATATGAAGATCAGCAGGAAGCTTTTGGTGATATCGCATTGTTGATGTTACTCAGTTTAATTCTGGTATTTATTGTAATGGCTTCCCAGTTTGAATCTTTTAAAACACCTTTTATTATAATGCTGTCAATATTATTCGCCTTTAGCGGAGTTGTGCTTGCCTTATTAATCACAGGTACAACATTAAGCATGGTTGCTGCATTAGGTGCAGTACTCCTTATTGGTATCGTTGTAAAGAACGGCATTGTGCTTGTTGACTATATAAACCTCATGCGCGACCGTGGAATTGAACTTTATGAGGCAATAGCTATTTCAGGTAGATCAAGGTTGAGGCCAGTACTTATGACCGCATTAACTACCATTCTTGGAATGCTTCCTTTAGCATTGAGTACAGGTGAAGGTTCAGAGCTCTGGCGCCCAATGGGGATAACTGTTATAGGCGGACTTGTTTTCTCAACGTTGGTAACTATGATCATAGTACCGGTAATGTATGGTATTATGGGAAGAAAAGGCGAAAGGGACAAAAAGAAAAAGGTGATTAAGCAATTTGAATTCATTAATTATAATTAGAAAACAAGGAGCACAATGAAAGCAGTATTTATAGCCTTTAACCAGGCAAACACCGAAAGAGTTGAATACATGTTTGATCAAATGGGAATTCGTGGCTTCACCTGGTGGAGTGAGGTAAAGGGCAGAGGCACATCCACTGGTGAACCCCGCATGGGCACTCATACCTGGCCTGAAATGAACTCAGCTGCCATGACAGTTATACCTGATGATTTAGTTGAGCCTTTACTTGCAAATATAAAAAAGATGGATGAAATTAATAAAGATGTGGGTGTAAGGGCATTTGTCTGGGATATTACTCAGGCAGTTTAAACAGTATCAGCTTAGCTATTGTCAATTTGATGTGTTGAAACGATAGGGCCTAAAAGCATAGCTTTCAGGCCTATCGTAATTTTATCGCAGCAACGTTACTTTACCCTTTAGCCTAACATTTAAATTTTGATCGTTGCTATACACAGCTTCATAAATATAAATACCGGTAGTAGCTTCCAACCCATTAACATGTCCATCCCATCCAACTTGCGCATCATTGGTATGGAATAGCAACTGCCCTCCCCTACTAAAAATAGTCAAACTGAACTTGGTCAATTGATCATATCCTGTAACCGGGCGAAATGTCTCATTCAGGTTATCACCGTTAGGAGTAAAAGCATCGGGCATGTAGAATTCAAGTGACCGCTCATAATCTTCAACAAGCACAACTGAATAAGACTTTGAACAGTTAAATTCATCAGTGAGGATCACACTGTATTCCCCATCCTCTTTTACTATCACAGAAGGAGTGGTTTCGCCTGTGTTCCATTGATAACTTTGATATTCTGTCTCCACACTTAGCAGAGACTCATTTAAAAAAAGAATGGTATCTTGAGGGAAAGGGTCGGTTGGTAAAGGAAGAACTGACAGGCTCATACTTGCCTGATCAGCGCATCCTGAAACATCAGTAACAACCAATTCATATTGCCCGGCTGTTGATGATGTTACGCTGGAAATATCTAATTGTGGGGTTGTTATAAATGTACCATCAGGAAGTTTCCATTTAAAATCATAAGACCCCGGAGGACTCACAGAAGCATTAATGGTTTTGGGTGAGCCATCACATACTGATGCATCTGAAAGCGTGATTGCCGGTAAGTTATAAACCTCCACTTGTCCGAGGGTATAATCAGGTACAATGCGCAACAAAGGATCAGAGGTAAACCACGATTCACTAACTGCCTCATCCCAAACAACCGGAACAACACCGGGTTGACTGGTATTAAAGACCAGCTCAAGCAGTTTTATGGTATCATTGATTGTAAGAGATGATGGAGCATTCCAGGAGATAATAATTTGACCCGAAACACTTGCATCAAACTGAAGGGCAGATGCCAGAGAGGGATGCGGGTTAATATAATTCGGTTGACATTGAATGCCTGCCGGATTATAATCAATGACCAATCTGAAAGCATTAATACCTGTGAAATTGTGGAGTTTTACCGGTACGCTGGCAATATCGCCATTGCAAACAGCATCTTTACCAGCCAAAGCATTGAGGTAAATTGAAGTAATCTGCAAAACAGTGGCAGTAGAATCGAAAGTACAACCATTGGGGTCAGTAACAGTATATGTATACGTTCCCGCAAGAAGGTTATCAAAAAATGGTGATGTTTGTGGTTGACCACCATTTAAAGTATAGCTAAAACCCACTCCGGCAGCATATATTGTTATTGATCCATCAGCATTGTTGTCGAGGGCCGGCTGGGAAGTCACCGAATCAATGACAGGCTTGTCAAATGCCGGCACATTAAGAGGGTTATCAATGAAGTCACCAATGCAGGTTTGGTTTTCAATTACCCGTGCTCTTACAACATAGTCACCAGCACTCAGATCCTGGAATGATCCGGAAGCCTGCCACGGAGAGCCGTTAATTAAATATTGCAACTTGTCGGAAAAACCATTAATAGCGGTAATATTAATTGTGCCTGTAGGGAATCCGCAGTATGCCGGTGTGCTTGTGGCATTTTGTATCAGGTTATTACCTACTGTTTCTACATCATATTCACCCATGAAAACAGCACAACCATCGCCATACTGAACTGAAAGTGAATACTTCCCTTCACCAAGATCTTCTGCATCCAGTGTTGTACAAACAATACCACCGCTTTCATCTTTCCATTCATATTGAATAGGTGGATCACCATTTACAACTAATCCGCTAATTTCACCTGTTGTTCCAGTACAGGTTGTTTTTAGGATATAAACGTTAGATGCATCAATAGTAGGAATAGCAAAATTTGCAAGGTGAATTGTATCAGTAGTAACACAGCCGTATCTGTTTTCAATACTGCACCAGTAATCACCAGGGGTTGGAACTATAATGGATGTGGTAGTATCACCAGTGCTCCATGTGTATATACCTTGAACTAAACCTGGTGTTAATTCAACCTCAATGCCGGTGCAAACAGATCTATCATCTCCGAGACTAAAGGATGGGAATGGAACAATTGTTACTTTCCTTGAATACACTTCAATTTCCTCTCCATTATGGTGAGCAGTGGCGGTAACATTGAAAGTTCCAGGTTTTGAGAAAACATGTACAGGATTTTGACCTGAAGCAGAATTCTGACCGCTATCAGGATCATCAAAATCCCAGATTATCGTATTTACGTTTGGCAAAAAATTGGCAAAAAACCTTGTTGTATCAGGAAAGCAGTTCCCTGTCCATTCAAATCTGGTTAAATAGGAAGGCATAAATACCGGTAATCCAAAATCGCTTTCTCTTGGAGCCAGGTATACAACATCCTGTTGAAATAAGCATTCGGTTCCTTCCTTATACGGGAACATGATTCTCGACAAGTACTGTTTATTTTTGCCGGCATTTTGGGCCACATATATTCTTCCATCGGGTCCTAGCTGCAAATAACAATAACCATCTATAATATCTTCGTTATATACTATCGCTCTGCCATTTTCAAAAGCATCCTGACTTCCAATCCGGTGCATTTTATACTGTACAATTGCCTGCCGGACTGTTGGGGGCTCTCCTGGTTCAATACCAATGAGTGACAAATAAAGAAAAGCACCGTCAGCAGAGAACTCCATACCATTGCCTCTGTGCTCCATATCATCACCTATTCCAATGAAGGTGAACAATGGAGTAAGAAAACCGGTAGCATCATTAAATGTATAGAGTTCAAATATTCTGGGCTCTTCTTGATACCAGTCAGCAGTTGAGTAGCAATAGAATCTGCCATCAGGTGAAAACTTCGATAAGCTGTACTCAACACCAGGTGCATGTGACTTAAGCGTTTGAGTCATGTTTGGAGTGCTGCTTATGCCTTCTTCGGTTACCAGATATGACAATAGCATGTTAGGGGTTGTTAACGATCGGAATACTACCCAATAGTCACGATGGTTAGCATGTTTAATTGCCATTACAACACCTTCCGCCATTTCAGTACCCGGTATGAAGATATTCTTCTTATCTGCCACCACATCACCCAACCCGGCATTAAGACTCATGTCAATAATTGAATAATAGCAACCGGGATTGTTCAAATTGCCAGTAGTAATCAAATAATATTTACCCGGATTATTAGGAACTTCAAATGAAATACCCGGTTGACTTGATAAGCCAGTGCCATGTAATCCACTTCCGTTTGACATAGGTTGATGACCTACATTGCATACAGTTTCACCATTGCTATAAAATAATGGACTGCCTGATTTAGTAGACATCGAGATACTTCCTTTACGCGTAAACATTTGACTACCACCAAAAGGTGCCGGACTGCCAGTATGAAACCGCATAGCAGCCTTATTTCCGAAGTACCAGTTATAAGCTTCCTTCTGTGAAAAGCAATTGGATGTTAAGAAAATAAATCCAAGGATTAAGAGGTGTGTTTTCATCAATTTAGTGACTCAATAGAAAAAAAATATTCATGTAGTTGTAGCAAGTTCCAAAGTTATTGAATTATTTTGCTAAAAAACAAGAATATCATCCAGAATATTGTATTAATGATTACTGAGTATTAAAAACATAACTTTCCATAAAAACAAAACAATTCATGACAAAGAAAACCATTTCATTGTCACTTTTTTTTAAATTTGCGTAAATCTAATCTTGCATTTATGTCAGACCATAAACCTGAAATTAAAGGGCTTCCCGAAAATGCCTACACTGAACTTAAGCCGGGTGAAGAATATCAACCCATAATGCCGGCGCATAAGGCACCACCTGAAGTTAATCTCCGATCAGTGCTGCTGGGTCTTTTAATGGCAGTAATATTTTCTGCTGCAGCTGCTTATCTGGGGTTAAAAATCGGACAAGTATTTGAAGCTGCTATTCCCATCGCGATCATAGCAGTAGGCTTATCATCGGCTACTAAGCGTAAAAATGCACTAGGAGAGAATGTAATTATCCAGTCAATTGGTGCAAGTTCAGGGGTTATTGTTGCAGGTGCAATATTCACACTTCCTGCTCTTTATATCCTAAACCTTGAAGCACACTTTTACCAGGTATTCCTGTCTTCTCTTCTTGGAGGATTTCTTGGCATTCTCTTCCTTATTCCTTTTCGCAAATATTTTGTTGCTGATATGCATGGTAAATATCCTTTTCCCGAAGCTACTGCAACAACTGAAGTGCTCGTATCAGGCGAAAAAGGTGGCAATCAAGCCAGACTGTTGCTTGTAGCAGGTTTAATAGGGGGTATATACGATTTTATCATTGCAACCTTCGGATGGTGGAGTGAAGTCTTTACTACCCGGGTAATGGAAACCGGTCAAATACTGGCAGATAAATACAAGATAGTCTTCAAAATGAACGTTGGCGCAGCAGTAATGGGACTTGGCTACATCATAGGATTAAAGTATGCAGCCATTATTTGTGCCGGATCATTTGTTAGCTGGTTTGTACTTATACCAATTGTTTCGCATTTTGCTGAAGGGCAAACTATTGCCGTTGGAGCTAACGTAACTAACCTTCTTTCGCAAATGTCGCCTGAAGAAATCTTCAGAAATTACATCAGGCAAGTAGGTATTGGTGGTATTGCTATGGCGGGTGTAATTGGTATTATCCGGTCAAGTAAGATCATAAGAGATGCTTTTGGCCTCGCAATACGCGAAATATCAGGTAAGCATACTGTTGATAAGGAAACCAAGAGAACACAACGTGACATTCCCATGAAAATCATCCTTTTTGGGATACTTGCAACTGCTATTGTTATCTTCATTTTCTTTATGTTTGGCGTTATAGGCAATTTAACTCAAGCGCTTATTGCACTAGGCATCGTGATGATTATTGCTTTCTTATTTACAACAGTTGCTGCCAATGCTATTGCAATTGTGGGTACTAACCCTGTTTCAGGTATGACACTTATGACTCTGATCATAACCTCGCTTGTTATGGTAGCAGCCGGCTTGTCGGGTACCGCCGGAATGGTAGCTGCTCTTATCATTGGCGGTGTTGTCTGTACTGCATTGTCAATGGCAGGAGGTTTTATCACCGACCTTAAGATAGGTTACTGGCTGGGCACTTCTCCATATAAACAACAAACATGGAAATTCCTCGGAACTCTTGTGTCAGCAGCCACAGTGGGCGGAGTCATTATGATTCTGAATAAAACTTATGGCTTTACAGGACCTGATGCACTTGTTGCCCCTCAGGCTAATGCAATGGCCGCAGTAATAGAGCCAATGATGTCAGGTAAAGCAGCTCCCTGGTTGCTGTATTCCGGTGGTGCTTTCCTGGCGCTTATACTTACCATGATTGGTGTACCTGCACTGGCATTCTCTTTGGGAATGTTTATACCACTTGAACTTAATACTCCACTACTCGTTGGAGGTATAATTGCCTGGTATGTAAGCACCCGGTCAAAAGATGTTGCACTCAATAATGCACGTCGTGAACGCGGAACTCTTATTGCATCAGGATTTATTGCAGGTGGAGCTTTGATGGGTGTTATAAGTGCAATGCTGCGATTTGGGAATATAAACTACGTTGATCAAACCTGGTTCTCAAGCCATTCTGCTGAAATACTTGCACTCGGCATGTTTATGATACTTTGCGGCTATATGATCTGGGAGATTTTAAGAGCTAAAAAGGAGGCTTAGATTTGATGGTAGGATTTATAACACTCATCGTTTCCAGCTCACTGATTATAGGTTGTGGTTATATCCTCAATGATAAAAACGCTAAGTATTACCTCGCTGGATATTGGAACTTATCAAAAGAGGACAAAGAAAAAGTAAACCTTGTGGGCTTTCTTAGATTCTTTAAAAGATTTCATCTTCTCTTAGGTGTTTCTATGTTTAGTATTGGAATCATCAGTAGTTTAATCATTGACAAATTGGCAACACTGTTTATTTTAATGATACTTATAGTATTGGCATACGTTTACATGGGCGTATATTCATCAAGGTATTGGAGAGGGCTTAAGGAAAAGTGAATGAGGATATAAGGGAAATTGATATAGGGTTTGAGTAATTCTGCCAGAGGGCTTGAAAAAAAGTGAAAGAGGATTTAAGGAAAATTGATATGGGGTTTGTAGGAATCTGTTAAAGGGCCTAAATGAAAGTGATAGAGGGCTGTAGAAGCACTACTAAAGAATAGAACTGTGGTTCAGGCAATAATGAAGTGAGATCAAAGCATAAATAAAACATAAAACATGAAAGAAGAAATCAAAAATCGATTCTTAAGGTATGTAAGCCTTGATACCCAGAGTGATGAGAGCTCAGAAACATGCCCAAGCACAGCAAAACAACTGGTTATGCTTGAGATGCTCCGTGATGAATTGCTGGCTATGGGGCTTTCTGATGCTACGATGGATGAGAACGGATATGTAATGGCAACTCTTCCTGCTAACAACGGCAAAGACGGTCCGGTGATTGCATTTGTGGCACATGTGGATACAAGCCCCGATATGCCAGGTGTTAATATAAAACCCCGGTTGGTGGAGAATTATGACGGCGGTGATATTACACTGAATGAGGAGCTAAAACTAATACTCTCTCCGAATGATTTCCCTGAAATGAAGCAATATGCCGGGCAAACACTGATAGTAACTGATGGGACAACTTTACTTGGAGCAGATGACAAAGCTGGTGTTACTGAAATAATGACTGCTGTTCAGTATCTAACCAAACACCCTGAAATTAAACATGGACCAGTAAAGATTGGCTTCACACCCGATGAGGAAATAGGCAGGGGAGTCGACTTTTTTGATGTGAAAAAGTTTGGCGCCGACTGGGCATATACTATGGATGGCGGTGAAATTGGCGAGCTGGAGTATGAAAACTTCAATGCAGCAGGTGCCAAGATCAGTATACAGGGTAAGAACATACACCCCGGTTATGCAAAAGGAAAAATGCAGAATGCACTCCTTATGGCCATGGAACTGAATGCATTACTACCTGTATTTGATAGACCCGAACATACGCAAGACTATGAGGGATTTTATCACCTCGTTAAGATGGAAGGTTCTGTTGAAAAATCAATCATTCAGTATATCATCCGCGACCATAATAAAGAAATATTCGAACAGAGAAAACAAGTAATGCTTGACTGCGTCAACTTTATGAACAACCGATATGGAGAAGGTGCCTTTACACTTGATTTGAAAGATCAGTATTACAACATGCGTGAGAAGATTGAACCGGTTTGCCACATTGTTAATACTGCACAGCGAGCAATGGAAGAACTTCATATCGAGCCAAAAATTAAACCCATCAGAGGTGGCACGGATGGTTCACGTTTAAGTTACATGGGACTTCCGTGTCCAAACATTTTTGCAGGTGGACATAATTTCCATGGCAAGTATGAGTTCGTGCCTCTTGAGTCAATGGAGAAAGCTACATTGGTAATATTGAAAATCATCGAACTAAACGGACAAGCCGAAAGTGAAGCTTAGAGATATCAACTTATACAGTCACCCTTTTGTAAGGATGTTATAATTATACAGTCAGCCCTTCTTTCTGACTTTGTTCAGCATAAACTACCTTTGAATCTACCTGAGCATCAAGCACTGCGATGGTTGTCATGTTAACTATCTCACGCACAGAGCAGTCAGTTGGTACAACATGGATTGGCTTTTTCATACCCATCAAAATTGGACCAACTACCTCGGCACCACCAAGCTCAGATACAATTTTGTAAGCTATGTTGCCTGATGTTAGGTTAGGGAAGATAATAGTATTTACATCTAGTCCTTCGAGGCGTGTAAACGGGAAGCTCTTGCTACGCATCTCTTTGTTAAGGGCAAAGTCCATTTGAACCTCTCCATCAACTATCAGATCAGGATAAACTCTGTGAAGAATAGAAACAGCCTGCCTAACCTTCGTTAAAATCTTTGTTCTTTCTGAAGATTTAACAGAGCCAAAGTTGGAGTATGACACCATTGCTATTACCGGTTCAACACCAAACTTCCGCACTTCAGCAGCAGTTAACAGCGTAGTTTCTATAAGTGTGTCTATATCAGGGTCAAGATTAACTGTAGTATCAGCAAAAAACAGCGGGCCTCTCTTACTCATGATTATTGACATGCTCGAAATATGCTTTAGCTCAGGCTTTGGACCTATCAGTTTCAACGCCGGACTGATTACTCCTCCATAATGGCTGGTTACTCCTGATATCATAGCATCAGCCATACCGGTGTCAACCATCATAACTCCGTAATAGTTACGGTTGAAAGTAAGATCATATGCCTTTTCGAGGGTAATACCTTTACGCTGTCTTTTGTTCCAGATAAGTTCAGAGAATAACTGCCGTGTTTCTTCACAGCCATGGCAACGAGGATCGTAAATTGGAACTTTGTGCAGATCAAGGTGGTTCTGGGCAATGAGAGCTTCAATTTCTTCAACATCTCCCAACAAAATAGGCAATGCAATACCATCACGCAGTACCTCACTGGCTGCCCTGAGAACTTTGATATTGTTACCTTCAGCGTAAACAACCTTCTTCGGATTTTCTTTTGCTTTTAATACTATGCTATGCAAAAGCTGATTATCCAAACCTAAACGCTTACTTAGCTCCATTCTATACTGATCCCAATCTTCAATTGGCTTACGTGCTACACCACTATCCATGGCGGCTTTTGCAACAGCAGGTGCAACAGTTGTGATTAGTCGCAAGTCTAATGGTTTGGGAATAATATAGTCCCTTCCGAATGACAGATTGCTAACATTATAAGCTTTACTAACAGTTTCAGGAACCGGCTCTTTTGCTAATCCGGCAAGTGCATAAACTGCTGCTTTCTTCATTTCCTCATTTATGCAGGTAGCCCTAACATCAAGCGCTCCACGGAAAATGAATGGGAAGCCAAGTACATTATTAACCTGGTTGGGATAATCAGAACGTCCGGTAGCCATGATGATATCATCACATGCTGACATTGCTTCATCGTAAGCTATTTCAGGATCGGGGTTAGCCATTGCAAATACAATAGGATTTCTGGCCATTGAACACAGCATCTCCTTTGTCACACAATTTGCTTTTGATAATCCCAGGAAAATATCAGCACCTTCCAATGCTTCTGCCAGGGTTGTCACATCCCTGGTAGTCATGAAAGCTGCTTTATATTTATTAAGGTCAGTACGGTCACTCCTTAGCGCACCTTTAGTGTCAAGCATTACTATATTGCTTCTCTTAGCGCCCAATGATATAATCAGATTAGCACAAGCAATGGCTGCAGCACCTGCTCCATTAATAACAATGGAAGCTTCCTCTAACTTCTTACCGGCTATTTCCAACGCATTGATTACACCAGCTGAGCAGATTATGGCAGTTCCATGCTGATCATCATGCATAAGCGGAATCTGGATTTCTCGTTTCAACCTTTCCTCAATCTCAAAACATTCAGGGGCTTTAATGTCTTCGAGGTTAATTCCACCGAAAGTGATAGCAATGTTCTTTAC
>JAGXGB010000031.1 GCA_024636955.1 Bacteroidales bacterium | reverse complement strand
GTGCCATTGTACATGTACGGTATCCCTTCCAATACACCCTTCGGCATTAACAGCCTCAACCCAGTAATAGCCGGTATCAGATACCATAATGAAATCAGTTGTCTGATTATTAATCCACAGGTAAGAATCAAAGCCACTTTCAGCCTGCAGTGTAACAATTGAGCCCTTGCAAATGACAGTATCGCTTACTGGGTAAGGTTCAGGGAGTACGGAAACAGTTACTTCCCTTGTGGCCGTTTCAGTTCTTCCATCAGGATACCTTACAAAAGCGGTAACGGTATAGATTCCACCCAGCAAATAAATATGCTGTGGGTTTAGTTCAGTAGAAGTATTATTGCTGCCACTGACCGGGTCACCAAAATCCCAATGGATGCTGTCGGGTAAGGGGTTAAAGTTTGGTGTAAAAGTAAATGTCTCTCGCGCGCATTTACCCACATATTCAAAACGGAGGAAATAGGTTTGGATGAATTGGGGAAGGCCCTCACCACACTGATTAACACCTAAAAATACACCTATTGAATCATATCCACATGCAATACCCTCTGCACCTGGATTATTTATGACTCCCAAATATTCATGGTTTCTACGTGCAACATATATTTTACCATCAGGACCTGCCTGAAGATCCCGCGCAGTACCAGCTGGTTCAGAAATGATTTTCATTGAAGCAAGAAAGAGGTCTTTATCCTGAATAAGTTTAAGATCAAATTGTAATAAACGGTTATTATTACCATAATTGTAATTTGTAAAGTATATGTATTTAGAATCATTAGAATACTCAACACCGTGTAGTTCAGAATTATTAATATTAGGTAGGAATGTATAGAAGATATTTATTTCACCTGTAGTTGTATTAAAAGATCCAATTTCATTCCCAGGTAATATTGCAGAGAATATTAACTTCCCATCAGGAGAAACCTTCATTTGCCCTCTTCCGCCCCCTGAAGAAATAGCATTAACGTATGTTATACAAGGAGATTTTTTGGGGATAGAATTTATTCCAGATGGCGTAATTATATAACTGTGATATTGATTTTCAGGGTCACTATGATTCCTGACTATTACCCAGACATCTCTATTATTCTGATGTTTTACTGCAGTAATCTTATAAGTAGCCTTATCAGACTGAGGTAATGCAATATTTTTACGTGATGGATCAATATCCCCCCTACCTGCATCAAGATCCATATTAATGATTGAATAGTAAAGTCCATCAGGTGTAAATGGTGGTGATGCAAACTCTCTTCCTACAGTAAAAATATAGTATTTGTTGTTCGTCTCAGGCATTGGAACAATTAAGCAGTTTTGAGTGCCTGAACCGCCTAATAACCCAAAACCATTGGGCATAAGGTTATGGAATCTGTTAAAAACCTTTGTACCATCAGTATAAAACAATAAATTACCGGAAGAATCACTGATGGTTGAGCATCCATACAATGCATACATAGCGCTGTTTGCCATGGAGATTGGCGAACCTGTTGAAAACTCAATTGCACCATTTTTTCCGAAATACCAGTTGTTTGATTGCTTTTGGGCAATGTTTTGGGAAGCAAAAAATATTATAACAATAACTGTAAGAGAGTATTTTTTCATAAACTTTGTAAGAAAAAAGGCCAGAAGATTATTAATCTTCCAGCCCTAAAGATAATTAAATTAAGGATAAGTCATATTCACAGAGAGAGTAACACCTTCATAAAGATCACTGCATCTTAGATACGATGAACGTGCTTCTCCTGCACATGAAACAGTAACATTGTCCTTCTCATACCTTTTCACAATAACGACCCATATATAATTTAATGGGACATCATCAATATAACATTCCCAATCAAGAATTTCATTCGAGAATGTAGAAGTGGTCAAATCTATGATTGGACTTGTACCCTGTCTAATTACTGATTGAGTTGGGATGTAAATTAGGGCCCATTCAACTTTGTAATAGGACTCAGCGCTTTGCAACTCACAGTACGACGTCCAATTAACTGTGAATTCGGGGTTTTGTGCCTTTGCAATGTTACCAGCGCATGCAACAAAGATCATGAGCAGAAATATTTTGGATATTGTAAAATTATTTTACATACACCCTAATGGGAAGTTTAAAAAAGAAGGAAAACCGGGGTTGCGGTTCAAACAGACGCCAATATTTCGTCTCTGGTTGTTTGTATTTTAGATTGAATAATTTAAGTACATTTGTTTCGATGATAATAAAGGACGAAATAAAAAAGCGTAAAACCGATTTCTTAGCATTATGCTTAGGTCATAATGTCAAGGCTCTTTATGCATTTGGTTCAGCCACTACAAACAATTTTGATTACAATAAGAGTGACATCGACCTTCTAGTTGAAATTTATGAAACTGACCCGGTTAGTAAGGGAGAAACAATAATGTCACTATGGGACATGTTTGAAAGCTTTTTTGAACGGAAAGTTGATTTGTTAACTGAGTCCTCTCTAAAGAATCCATACTTAATTAATAGTATAAATAAAAGCAAGGTGCTTATATATGACGGAACAAGCAAAAAAATATTTGTCTGACATCATTCAAGCTATTGATTTGATTGAGAATTTTACTGTTGATTCAAAATCGTATCATCAATTTTCTCAAGATCTTAAAACACAAAGCGCTGTCGAAAGACAAATTGGAATTATTGGAGAGGCTGTTAATAAATTAGAGAAAATGATACCTCAAGTGAAGGTTGATAATGGAGGTAAAATAATTGGAATGCGCAACAGGATAATCCATTCTTATGACAACATTGATCCTTCTGTAATCTGGGCTATTATCAAAAATCACTTAACCCCTTTGAAACAAGAAATTATCGCGTTATTAGGATAATCTATTTTTTTTGCTGTTGAACAAGTATCTTAGTATACTTATTTACCCCCACGGCACCTTGGATTGGGGCTGTTTGTTTCTACCGATCTTTCGCACCTACGGCGCGGTGACTGTTATATTAATTTTATTTAACCAACACCTTACTCCCGGCTACTAATTTCCCCTGATATAATAACCTGAACTGGTACATCCCTGCAACCAGATGGGATACATCTATTTGTAGGGGTGAAACTGAATTTGCAACTTTCTGTGTTAAGATAATTGTACCATGGATGTCAATTAACTGCAATGTTGCAGTTGACCACTGGTGATGAATGGTGGTTACAGGGGAATTAACTTTGCTATTTATAACCAGGTATTTTGGCAACTCAATGGTTACATATTTATCCGTTGGATTAGGGTAAACCTTCAACTGAGTGGTTGAAGGGTCTTTAAAAGGTTCATCAACCTTTACTATAACATTATCGCATGTAGGATTAATGGTTTCACTTACAATAGGGTAAGGGCAGAGACTATCATATACGAAAGGTTGTGTGTACAAACTGTCATATTCAAGGTCAGAGTTAACTTTAACAGCTACAATCCGCCAGGAATTATTAAAAGCATCATTGCCAATTGCTATAAATTTTGAGTCGTTTGACTTACTTGCAGTCCAATAGCCATTTGTAGTGCTTTGAATTATTTTCGTTTTCCGCAAATTACCTAGAGTATCAGACTTGAAGAAAGCATCGTAGCTTGTAATTTCATCTGTATAAAATCTGCCTACCATAACTAAAAGGGAATCTTGCATTATATCAATTGAACTTAATCCACCCCAATATATATCACTTAGTATATCCGCATCATACAAAGGAGTCCCATCCTCTGCAATCTTAATAAATGATGGACTTGCAGTCATATCCTGACGGAAATGCATTCCTGCTTCATAATATGCCCCTGAGTTGCTTTTCTTTAAACACCAAGGGTCTCCATAGTAATAATCATCAATCCCATAAACCAAGTCCCATAAAACTGCACCTGAAGTGTCGGTTTTAGTAAAATGATGCCGAAGGATTGCAGGTGAAGTGGTGCCGGGATCGGGATAATAGCGGTCGGTTAATATGAGATAACCACTATCATCTATTAATAAATCTCTTGGTAAGTCTTGATAATAAATGCTGTCAAGTGGGTAGAATTGGTGCCAAATCAGGTTGCCGGTAGCATCAAACTTGAACAAGGATGTATTAGACTCTGGATCAGTATCAAAATACCCCCCCATTAATACAAAATCACCTTCCGGAGTTTGTTTTACTTTAAACCCCATATCATAATTATCAGGCGTATCAAGAACTTTGCACCATTCTATTTCAGCGCATGGATCGAGTTTGATAATAAATGCATCCAGCAAAGGGTTTTGCATCTTCCATGATCCGCATAGTATGTAGCCACCATCATAAGTTTTCTCAATGTTACCTATGCCACAATCATTTATGCCAAAACCAATTTTCTTACTCCATAAAATATTGCCATTTATGTCCAACTTAATAATCCAGATATAAGTGTAATTATGGATCATACCTCCAATTACTGCCCCATTGTCATAATCATTTATAATACTTCTACACACGGCATTTTGGCCTTGACCATAATAGCGAACCCACTCCTGCCCTTGGAGGTTTTGGGATGTTAGAAGGAGCAATAAACTTAAAATATACAAATGCGCTCGCATAAACTATATTGCGCCCAATTAAAATTTACTCAAAGATATAAAAATAAAGAAGATGTTACCATTTACAGACGCCAACATGGCGTCTTTTGAATTAAGCCATTTGGAAGAAGCGTGGAAGAAATTTCCCGCACGTGCGGGATTCAAGGGACCATGAAAATTAACTGGGAACAATTGAACCTCGGAACAAAAACAACAAACAATGAATAAAGAACAAAAAATCTGACTGCTGATAGCTGATTGCTGACTGCTGACTACTGACTGCTGACTGCTGATTTTTTTGTATCTTAGCGTCTCACTGACCTGAACAACATGTTATTGCATGATGTTATTATGGCGGTTCATGATGAACATATTCAAGGGAGGTAATTGCAATTTTAAAAGATATACCAATGGAAGATACAGGAAACAAGAATGGTAAATGCCCTGTTACAGGTGCAGGAGGTAAGCATAGTGCCGTTATTGGCGGGACAAAAAACATACATTGGTGGCCTGACCGGTTGAAGCTTGGTATTCTGAGGCAGCATTCATCGAAATCTGATCCTATGGGTAAGGATTTTAATTATGCTGAAGAGTTCAAAACCCTTGACCTCAAAGCTCTTAAGCAGGATCTTCATAAATTGATGACTGACTCACAGGACTGGTGGCCGGCTGATTTTGGTCATTATGGCCCGTTTTTTATCCGTATGGCCTGGCATAGTGCAGGTACATATCGCACCGGCGATGGACGGGGTGGTGCAGGAAGCGGTCAACAACGCTTTGCCCCTCTTAATAGCTGGCCCGATAATGTTAATCTTGACAAAGCCCGGCGGTTGTTATGGCCTGTGAAACAAAAGTATGGCAAGAAAATATCGTGGGCCGACCTTTTAATACTGGCCGGAAATGTTGCTTTGGAATCAATGGGATTTAAAACTTTCGGTTGCTCCGGAGGCCGTGAAGATGTGTGGGAACCTGAGGAAGATGTTTATTGGGGCGCGGAAACCAAATGGCTTGGAGGCGATATTCGTTATCCTGATGGCTCGGAAGGTGTTGCTGGGGAAGGCGTAACTGTTTCTGATGATGATGCAGATGGACAGATGCATAAACGAAAACTGGAGAAGCCGCTTGCAGCAGTGCAGATGGGATTGATTTATGTGAATCCGGAAGGTCCTGATGGTAACCCTGATCCGCTTGCTGCCGCTCATGACATACGTGAAACCTTTGGGCGAATGGCCATGAATGATGAAGAAACGGTGGCTCTGATTGCAGGCGGGCACACGTTCGGCAAAACACATGGTGCAGCCGTTACCAGTCATGTTGGCCCGGAGCCTGAGGCTGCATCAATTGAAGGTCAGGGATTTGGGTGGCATAATAGTTTCGGTACCGGTAAAGCCGGCGATACAATTACCAGTGGATTAGAGGTAACATGGACACCAACTCCCACAAAGTGGAGCTATTACTTTTTCGAAAACCTCTTCAATTATGATTGGGAACTAACTAAAAGTCCGGCCGGCGCACATCAGTGGACAGCTAAGAATGCAGACAAGATCATACCTGATGCGCATGATCCCGCAAAAAGACATCTGCCAACCATGCTTACCACCGACCTTTCGTTAAGGATTGATCCGGTATACGAAAAGATATCCCGTCGCTTTTTTGAGCATCCGCTTGAGTTTGCTGATGCTTTTGCCCGCGCCTGGTATAAGCTTACGCACAGGGACATGGGTCCGGTTTCACGCTATTTAGGT
>JAGXGB010000030.1 GCA_024636955.1 Bacteroidales bacterium | reverse complement strand
TGCCAGGGGTACAACTTTACTTAATTTAACAATCCCGTTACCGCCTGATTTGGCTACTAAGGCGAAACCAACTTTTTGATTAATGGCTATAAGGCTTTTTTCTGAAATGCTGTTTATAAGACGCTGTGTTAATCGGGTTCCTGCGCTTATACCAATCTCCTGAAGAAAATCTTTGACGGCATTGCCTGCCATGCAAGTGAATACCATTGAACGAACTTTCTTGTCTTCGATGTCATAACCACCCATATAAGCAATTGCAGCGATCATCCTGAGTTGAATAAATACTACACTGACCATGTTGGCAGGTATTGCCACCGGTAATGACATAAAGCCGCCAAGTCCTGTAATAAAACCACTACTACCGGCAAGCAGCCTCTGGCGTTTAATTAATGCATGAGCCTGTTGATCAAGATTTAATCCTGTTCCCCTATATTTTAATGCAACTTCTGAAGCTTTGTCAATGCCTTTTGTGCCGGTAAGTACACGGTTGTAGGCTAAATCCAATAGGTTTACCCATAGATCATGCGGAAAATGAACATTCATTTATTTGTTTTACAACATGATACATCAAATACCTTGCCATCTAAGGATAGGGACATTATTATCTAACCTTCACAGGTTCAACCTCTGCATGGCTTGTATGAATTTCAAAATATAGTGTAGTTCCCAGGAAGATAGCACCAATAATAAAGAAAATTGCAATGGCAGCTACTGAGTATCGCATGCTACCGGTGAGGGCTTCAATAAGTCCGAAAGTGAAAGTGCCGGCAACAGAAGCCAGTTTTTCCATTACATCATAGAAACTGAAGTAACTGGTGTGCTCAGTAGAATCGGTAGGAATCATCTTGCTGTAGGTTGACCTAGCAAGTGATTGGGTGCCACCCATAACAATTCCTATAAAGAATGCTGCAACAATAAATTCAGTAGCATTGACTATTGCTGAAGCCCCGGAGCAGACAAGTATCCATATAGTCACGGAAATAATGAGGGCTTTGAGATTTCCTATTTTAGCAGATAGTCTGGAGAAAAACCATGCCCCTGCCATTCCTATCAACTGAATACCTATCAGTATGGGAATAAGGGTATCCTGGTCAATGCCTATCTCTTTATCGGCATAGGTGGGTGCCATAAACATAGTGGTGATGAGACCCATCATTATAAAGAAGAATCCCAAAAGGAAAGTGGTTAACCTACGTGATTTACGTACTTTCTGAAACACTTTATTAAGCTCAGTGTAGCCCTCGAAGAGAATATTGGTTTCTTTGTCTTTTCGCCTTTTTCTGAAGGTGTATTTAGGGAGCCTGTTAAAAGTTATCTGAGCGAAGCCTATCCACCATAAACCAACAGTAACAAAGGAAATTCTGGCTGGAAGTGTTGAACTTGTAATTCCAAACAGCTCAGGCTTCATTACCATCATCAGATTAAACATCAGGAGTACTACCCCGCCTAAATAACCGAGCGAATATCCACGGGCACTTATTTTATCCTGTTCTTTCTTTTCAGCTATTACAGGCAGGAAAGAGTTGTAATAAACCAGACTTCCTCCGTAGCCCAAAGTAGCAAGTGTGAAGCCGATTATACCTATTTCAATGTAGTTGGAGTCAAAGAAGAATAGTGATCCGCATGAAAGGGCACCTAACCATGTAAAGAACTTCATGAAGCTTTTTCTCCTTCCGGTATAGTCGGCCAGAGAAGATAATAATGGTGTAAGACCGGCAACAATAAAGTATGCCATGGCTACCGACCAGGAATATATGACTGAATTAATAACCTCATGGCCAAAGAAGGTAATTACATCATTTGATCCGGTAGTGGTTACGCTAAGAAAGTAAAATGGGAATATGACCGTTGCAATGGTTAATTGGTAGGCCGAATTGGCCCAGTCATAAATAACCCAACCACGAATGACCTTCTTGTCGCCTTTCAATGTAATGGCATTTCTAAAGTCTTTTTTCACTTTCTTTTTTTAGCTAAATTAAAGAAATTAATCCTTTCAAATTAGTTATAATAGAATTTGTATTGAACCGTAAGCTCAATGGCATGCCTTAGAGCCCGGGCATGCTCTGGTATAGAATTAAAGCATGCCCTGTCTCTACAATAAACCATGCCCGGTCTCTGTAATTACGCATGCCCTGGTCTACAATAACGAATTCCTTTTCTGTACATTGACGCATGCCCAGTCCCTACAATATTGATGCAATTTTTGTTTTTTGAAATTTTGAACGAAATATTGGTTTAAATTCGTGATCAAATAATCTGATATGAGAACACTTGTACTTGTAATTTCATTGGCATTTTTGTTGATAGCAAACAGCTTATTAGCGCAGTCAAATGATTCAATAATAAAAGGTAAGCAACACAGCTTTGTTCCATTGCCGGCTGTTTCATTCGATTCTGACCTTGGGTTCCAATATGGCTTATTGGGTAGCTATAATTATTATGGCGACAGGTCAGTATATCCCGAGTATAAATGGCATATCTATGGTGAATGGTCACGTTTCACGAAGGGCAGCGGTACTAATCAATTGTTTTTTGATTCCAAGTACATCATGCCTTACGGGTTAAGAGTGACTGCTGATTTCAGTCTGCTTACTGAGAAGGCACTTGATTTCTATGGTTTCAACGGCTTTGAGTCGGCATACTTTCCTGAGTATGAGGATGACGATGAAAATAACCTTGAATATGCTTCAAGGATGTACTATCGGATAGAACGAAAGTTGCTTAGGTTAGCTGCTGATTTCCAGAAACCTCTGGCAATTAACAACCTAAGGGCATTATTAGGATATGGTTTTTTTGATTATAAAATTGGACCTGTGGATATTAATAAGATGAACGATGGACTTGATGAAGGCGACAGGCTTCCACCGGTTGACGGTTTATATCAAAAGTATGCTAACTGGGGGATTTTGAGTGGGGAAGAAGCAGATGGCGGTGCAATCAACAGTATTAAGCTGGGACTGGTATATGATACAAGGGACTATGAGCCTGATCCTCAACGGGGATTTTGGGCAGAAGCACTTGTTATGACCGTGCCTTCATTTCTGGGGAATGATGAAGCAGCCTACACAAAAATGGCGTTGATATTCAGGCAATATGTCCCGGTGGTTCAAAATAAGCTATTATTTGCCTACCGGTTAGGCTGGCAGGGTACTATTGACGGGAAAGCACCTTTTTATATGCAATCATACATGGTGTCTAGTAACATTAAAAGCACCAAAAGTGATATGCTTGGTGGTGCGAAAACAATGCGGGGAATATTGCGCAATAGAATTGTTGGTGATGCAGTTACATACGCTAACCTGGAGTTGCGATACAGAGTGCTGCAAACAAGTATTGCCGGTACGGAGCTTGGGCTTACAGTTAGTGGCTTTTATGATGCCGGAATGGTAACTAACCCTGTTAAATTTAACAAGGACTTACTGCCTGAGGGCGAGCAATACACGGATTACTTCGACCAGAAAGAAGATAAGCTCCATGCATCTTATGGCATTGGTGTTCATGTGGACATTGCCCGTAACCTCATACTTACAGTTAATTATGGCCTGGCTGCAGATAAACGTGATGGGGACAGTGGTTTATATATTGGTATAGGTTTCCTCTTTTAAGTTATTGAGGAATTTCCGCTAGATTGAATATCCCGATGTTTTCAGAATGATGTCTGAGAGCTGCCCGATAGTGGAGGCCAATTATAAGCCTTTTATCAGCTTGAAAGTTTTCTGGATGTTCACACCGGTAACCTTTATCATATAAACACCTTGAGTAAATTGGCCGGTTGCAATAGTTGTTTGCTGAAGCCCTTTGCCTATTACTTCAGTTGAACTATGCACAAGTAAGCCATTGCTGTTATATATTTCTATGAGGAGGTTATCAGCCTGTAAAAGTTCGAATATTAGCTTTAATTCAGTAGTGAAAGGATTGGGGTTAGCTTCAATTTTGTCAGCAACCAAAACTTCACCTGCTGAAGAAGTGTTAATTGTTACTGTAAGATTAACCGGTATAATTGTTTCGGGCTGATCAGGATCATTTGAAAATACTGTTAATTTTCCCTGATAGTTACCATAAGCCATATTCTGTGCATTGGCGGTTACCAATATATCTACTGATGAGCCGGCTGGTATAATACCAGTTGAACCAGCAACACTTAGCCAATTACCCTGAGGATTTTCCCGAATAATTTTTACTTTAACATTAGTTGCACGATGCCCCCCATCTCCTCTTGAGTCTTGTATCCAGAGCTTCCAATTACCGTTCATAGGCTCTCCGGCAAATATCGGACATACTACAATGTAATTTCCGTCCAATTGTTCGCTACCTGCCTGGTAAGTAGTGCCTGAAGGTGATTCAATCCAAAGAGAGCCTTCGGTATAATACTCGTCAGTATCCCACAGATAGCTGATAACCACATTTTGAACATCAGCTTCCTCAGAAACTGTGAAAGTAGTCCAGCCATTTTCTGTCAGGGTGTTTGAGCTGTATGCTGTGGCAACAGGGCTGTTTGCAAGTGAATAAGTAACTGTGTCATTAACATTTGTAGCGAGTACCAGATTATAATTAAGACCTGTTTCACCGGTGTTGCTGATACTTAAGGGCAATTCTCCGGAAGTATCTTTCATTACTGTGAAATTCAGGCTTGCCGGAGTAATTGAGGCCTGAGCATGCAGCTGACTACCAACATAGAAGTTATAAGCATCAGCAGCACCAATGAAAGGCTGAAATTCCCTTCTACCCGACTGGTCAACTACAAGCAAGTAATACTCTACTGTTGAACCTTCCTGAGGAGCGGTAATGTTTGCTGTCCATGAAGTTCCACCCATAGCATTTGTCATATTGATGGCAGTGTATGGTGTTAATGCGTTTGGATTAATCCTGTAATAAAGAATTACTGAGTCAGCAATTACCTGCTGTCCGCTGTGTGGCTTGGCGTGAAGTACAAAATTATACGACCCTTGTACCGGCACATTGCCAATATGTGGAATATGTTTCAGGTAGAGCATTCCAAGGTCAGCCATCTCATGTACACGGCAATGCAATGCATCAGTTGATTGCCATGGGGTATCTGATTTACCTAAAATTCCAAATACTTTATACCCTGGCATGGCATCACGGTATGCTTGTAATGCCTGAGCATCGTATTGTGAGTTCATTATAGGAACAAATACTTTGTCATTTAGAATATATGAATTAGTATATGGTTGATTTTGAGGAGTATTTACTCTATAAACCTGGTAAGGGGTTCCATAGATGCTTGTTTTGTTAGCATAGTAGGCTGCAGTAGCTTCAATTTCATCATATTGAGGATGACTTGCAGGCACTGAACGTATCAGCACTTTATTGGGAGCAAGGTATTTACCCCAGCAATCGATATGATCAATGTATGTGTTGTTCGGATCTTCAAGCACTGAATAGTCGTCAATTCCTAAATAATTTTGCATGTGCTGGTCAACCTGTGCATTAGTAATATCAGGGTTTTCAGTGTATGCAATGGTTGTGGATGATGCAAAGCCATAACCATCAGTCATGTAATTACCCCCGGTATGTATCACAGGCATACCAAACCATTCAATACCAAGAGCATTAGCAATTGAACGAGGTGCATCATCATCGTCCGGACGCGGACGATTATAAGGAAAGTCAATAATTCCAATTTCATTGGAGCCATATGAAACAAAGAGTGGTCCGAAATCACGTGTCCAATAGCTGTTTGTTGGTATAATCAGAAACTCACAGTTATCAAGGTTTATTCTTGCTGCTTCATATTGGTTCCTGATTGTTGCTTCCATCTGGGCACTTGGCACAAGCGTTGTAACAACAGCATCTTTTGCCATTTCCCTGATCACTGACATTGGAATCCCGAACTCATTGGCATACGATATTACCGCACCTGATGCTCTATCAAATTCAGCAATACTAGTTATGTCTCCCGTGGGAGGGTCAGTAAGTATAAATTGCTTGCCAATTTCATCAATACGTAAATACTCCTCAGGAGTCATCTCATGAGTGAGAGGAGCACGCTTTTGTTGCTGCGGAGTATCCTGTGATTTAAGAGTTGTTGAAAATAGAAGTAATGTGGCCAGGAATGTTAATCTGTATAAATTTGATTTCATTTGGTCAGTATGGTTAAGTTAATCCGAGTTTACTTTTTTATAGTTTTCAGTGTCACAGTACCGAATCTATCTGTTACAACAATAAAATAAACACCCGAAATTACTGATTGATTTTGATTGTTGGTTCCATTCCAGGTGATTGTGTGACTGCCCTGAGAAAGTAAGCCCTTATGAATAGAAGCTACCTCCTTACCTTGCAGGTTAATCACCTTTATAGAAACGTCAGATTTATGCTTAAGGTTTATCAAAACCTGTTGAACATTATCAAATGGATTTGGGGCAAGAGCAATGGATGCATTGGTGGTTACTTCCCGCACCGGAATAGTCCTGTCAACTTTCAATGTTACAGGTATTACCAATTGATTAAGGAAGTAATCGTTAACCGAAATATTTATAGAATATGTTCCTTCAGGCATTCCTGTTGTATTAATTATAACATTAATGAATTGTGGCACACCTGGCATTAGAACTCCCTGGGTTATGCTGGTTGAAATCCAGTTTGCATCAGGAGGTAAAGATATAACGTAAGAATCAGGTTCAGAAGCTGTTGATGACAACTGGAGGGTAATGGTTTCTGTTGAATCGGGTTTTAGTGCAAGGTTGATGGATGCAGGTGTAGATATAACCATAGGAGGTGTAGCTGCCATCATCACTGCGTTTAATAAATTGAGCCTGCCACCACTAACAGATTTTCCTACTAATGATGGTATGGTATCAACTGTAGCAATCATATATCTTTTGAAACGGGATACTGCAAGGGAGGGGAATTCTTTATATTCGGTAAGCCTGGTGGAATCGGTTGCAGCATAAAGAAGTGCTATGGCCCCTGATACCATTGGTGACGCCATTGATGTACCAGTTTTAGTGCCGTATAGATTGCCCTGCCTGGTTGAATATATATCTGTACCTGGTGCGCCTAAATCAATGCTGTTTAGGCCCCAGGCAGCCTGTGTATTCAAAACATCCCTGTTGGTAGTATTGGTAACAGCAACAATTGATTCATTAGTCATTGCAGTTGGAATGTCACCCTGAATATCAATATCCCAACCTCTATTGGCAGTAGATCCTACATTCAAAATACCTACCATTCCCATTGAATCATACATAGCTCCCCATAGAGGGTAATTGGTTGGATCACCTGCATCGATACCGAAGGATGAGTTGGAAGCAACTACATAGGCTCCTGCTGCACCGTTTGTTTCATTATAAAGTTTGCGCATAGTAAACACATAGTCGTATGCTGAAACTACTAATACTTCGTTGGTGCCTGAACCTGCAATAGGTAATACTTTGGAATTGTATGATACACCTGAAACACCTATCCCATTATTTGTTTTTGCTGCAGCAATACCTGAAACGTGAGTGCCATGATCATGTCCACTTACATTTCCACTATTCGAATATGCATTCCAACCATGGAAATCATCAACGTAACCATTGTTGTCATCATCAATTTGATTTAAAGGAATCTCGTTCCAGTTTTTTTTGAAGTTAAGGTCACTGTGGTTTAAGTCAACGCCGCCATCTACTACTGCAATTACAATAGTGTCACCATGAGCAGTTATGCCGCTTGTTGTTATGTCCCATGCTTCAGTTGCCTTGATATCTGAACCAGCAATTCCATTTGATTGACCTGTATTCAAAAGTGCCCATAGCTGGTTGAATGATGGATCGTTTGGAACAGAACGCTCCTGTACTTTGTGATTAAATTGCGCCAGTTCAACGGCAGGATGTGCTTTAATAAGTTGCAACACTTTATCAGGTATGCTTACTCCTTCATTGAAACGAAATAGCCAGATGTTGAACGACCGTGTGATCTTGTAATCGACCTGCACACCTCTGGCCTCAAACTCCAACAATAATATCGGATCTTTTAAGGGATTGATGTTTTTCTTTAACATAACCAGCAATTCGCCGGGTTCCCTTTCAGTAGTGCCTTTGTTAATTTGAGAAGAAGCGGTTGAAATAGTGATTAAAAAAAGCACCACCAATGAAGTAGTTATTTTCATTTTTCGATATATGTATTAAGCCATCTCAATAACACTTGAGTTAAACTATCTGTTCACTAATTGATGTTATCGTAAAGCCCTGATTGCTATAAAATTGATTACTCTGAATAAGGATGTGAAAATACTAATAATTAATATATGTAGTGACAGGATACAAAAAAAAGCCTGCGGCCATTATTTCTAATGTCACAGGCTTGGGTAAGCGGGGGATTGTAATTAAATCTTTATAAACCGGCCTGTTGAAACAGTGCCATTACTTTCTGTTCGTATTATATACATGCCTTGCTTTAAGTGACTAACCTGAAAAGTTGTTTCATTCAGATTATCGAGCAGGAAGTTTTCAACCATTAAGCCTTCGGTACTGAAGATGCTTACCGCAGCAGCTCCATCTCCTGCAGGATTGTTAATTTTCACCCACTCTGACGTTGGATTAGGATATACAGTTAGTACATTGTCAACAGGCCTGCTGCTGCCTATAACATAAATGCTGAACTGTTTTGTGCTGGTGCAGCCTAGAGTGTTTTCAGCCACTATGGTTATGTTGTTAGTGCCTGATAATAAATTGTTTGTGTTAATTTCTAAGGAAGGTTGTAAAGAGTTATTCACAAACAATAGGTACTGATCTCTTGAATCCTCATTTTGCTCAATTGTTAAAGTTTCATTTAAGTAGAGTGTAGTGTCACTAATCATTGAAATTACTGGAAGAGGATTTTGTATTACTTGATACTCATTGTGCACCGCATCACAAACTTCATTTGCAGTAACTATCAGGTTTAGTTTGATAGTTTCCAGTTCAAGTTCTTCTTCTGATGGATAGTATATTGCATTCACGCGTGAAGGATCATCAAAATGACCTGCTCCTGTTGTTTCCCATCTAATAGAAGAAAAGTCCGAAACTTCTGTTTCAAGTTGAATTGCAGTTGACGGACATGTTTGCATAGTGGTTGAGGTTATTACAACCGGTGTATTGATAGGAAGGTAGATATTATCAAGCCATGCGGCAGAATGAATATCTGTACTGTCAGATGCATCTAAGAATCTCCATTCAAAAGAGTGAGTGCCGGGTTCAACCAGGTAAGTCATGTTTGTCCAGTCGATAGTCTCAGTCCAGTTATTGAATAAATTACCATCCATGTAAAATTCAATACTTGCTCCCGATCTTAAAACATCAAGCTTTAACTCAAAGGAGATATAATCACATGATATGGTTTCACAATCAAAGAATAATGAGCTACTTTCCCTTGAAACGGTGCTTCCTGAGTGTAATGAGTAGTTGCCTTCGAACGCCTCAGAATTGTCAACAAACCATTCGTGTGTGTTAATCCAGTTACTCCTTGGAAAACCTGACTGTTCAAAGTCTTCATCAGGGTGGTCAATTGTTTTAAAGCTGAATACTTCACTTTCAGTCTGGCCACTTGCATTTGATGAAATAACCTTCCATTCATAAGAGGTAAGGTAATCAAGCTTTGGTATGCGAAGCGAGTCGGCTGATTGAACTGTATACATATCCCACAAAGTAGTGCCGGCTTCCCTTAAACAGACAGTATATGATGCAGGTACACACCCGCTGTTAAGCTCCCATTGTAGATTCTGCTTGTTAGAAACCCTTTGTAAATTATTCCCGGGAGCCGGATTTACTGCAACTGCCGGAAGAGAGGTAATTTCTATTTCACCTATGTAAGGAATAAAGTTACTGCCAGTTATGGTAAGGGTTAATTTGCTTAATTCAGAAATTGAAGGTAGTTCTATAGCTGCTGATTCTGATTCTGCTCTCATTGAAGCTATTATTCTTCCTTCAAAGGATAGACAAATAAAAGCGTTGGGTTCAATATTTGATATTTCAATGCTTGATGCATCAATACCTATAATTGATGAATGCTCAGGCTTAAAGGTCCTTGTTGCAGAAGTGCGTAATTCAACTGATGGATCGCCAAAAAGTATCCAATTGTCGGTTACAACATAAGCTCCTTTGCCATATTTGTCATTCATCTTCATGCAACCACTCAATGAAATGCCACCAAAGGTTAAGGAAGAATTGGTTGGATGGTTACCACTTAGAATTAGGGCAATTTCATCCTGAGCTTCCATTGGAGGGTACCAGCTTTGATTGGCTGATGACATTAGTGTAGCAACTGCTCCGGTTGGTTTACCATTGCTCTCAGCTCTCAGCAAAACTTCAGCAAGGCATGTAGTATTGGTAAAACTTCCATTGTTACAACCTGCTGCCCATATAAACGGATGGGTATCGGTGTTTGTAAGCTTCAATGCATCGGTTGTAGAGAAACCAGTAGTAAGCCAGCTATTGGCACTGCCATGACCGATGTACATTATTGCACCTTGTCCTTTATTAATTGCATCAGAGGCCATCTGTGAAGTTGGATTTCCGCTAAGGTCGTTGCCACCACGTGATCCGTCAAATAATTCAATTTGTTGAGGATACATGCTTGAACCAAGTACGCGACTTAAGTTGCGAATATGCTCAAAATCAAGCTCAGCATCATCGCCTGGGCCTAAGCCACTGCCTATGCCCAGAAAACTATTAAATGCTGAATTTGAAGAAGGATTCTTTTCATAATCAACTGTCCGGTTAACCATTGTTTGGCATTCATCAGTAGTTTCACATGGAAACCTGCCAACCAGTACCTCAGGATAATGATCATCACCGGCAATGTAACCGTACATATTATCACTTACTCCTTTTTCAGCTTGATTGGAAGGAACATATGCCGCATCACCAACCAATAGAAGGTATGTAAGGCCATTTGAGTAATAATATTCGTTGATATAATTTCTTATGGCTTCTGCCTTGTCAACTTCAGTTCCTATTGTTGTAACATCAACCATCTCGCAGCTAATGCCTTTCTGGTTTTTCCAGCTAATAAATGGTAACATGGCCTCCATAAACTTTGGGTGAGCAATGATCAACATATTACCCTGTTCCTCAGGAGCATTGTATCTGTTAACTGAATTTTCTAATGCATTTATGAAATTTGAGCGTCCAATTGATTCCAGCGTTGCACTATAGCCACCACTGTATCTTATGAGTTCATTTACTCCTGGTTCGTTCAAAGTTTCTACTGACAATTTGATGTAATGATAAACCCTCAATACTCTTGTTTCAGGATTCCATTGAATTGGAAACATGTGAATTGACTGACCACGGATATCGCCCAGTAAATATGGGTCATGAGCATTTGCTATTTCAGATGGAAAGAAAGCATTGTGGCCGTAAATGGTTGTATCAAAGTAATCGATGTTTATATCCATACCAAAGAGACCGGGATCGCCATTTGAAGGAGCTATATTGAAGAAAGGGTAATCAGTATACTCTGATGAATCAATTACAATAACAGCATTACCTGTGTTAGGTATTATAATGCTGGTGCTAAGGTGCATGATATCTGGTCTGCCCCTTTCCATCTCACTTATACCATCAGTTAATATAAGTCTTTCAGCTATCCCATCGGCAGTATTAACCTGAAGTGATTGAAAACTCTCAATGCTCATCTCAATCTGAATTCCTTCAGTATGATTGGATACACTAATCACAGGATTGGTCATCCCACTTCCTTTAATATCATATACCTGATACTCCTGAGCAGTTGCCTGCGCGAAGAACATCAGAGAGAGTGCATAAAGTAAAAGTTGTTTCATAACCGTTGCTTTTATAAGCTGAGGCAACGGCACAGGCAAGCAGTATGCCTGTTTTCAATTTAGCGGGTATACTATAATTTTTGTAAACTATAATACACAGTAAATCAGTGCAATAAGGTTGTGAAGAAATAGGGATTATTTTTTTATAATGTGCGGTGCTCTTTCAAAAACACACACAATTGCGCACATTTGTGCGGGTTGTAGTTTATAAAAGCACTGCTGCTATTAGATTTGAATGCAGTTAGTTGAACTGCTGAAGCTATAAATAAGAGGTTTATTGAAAGTTTGAATCTCTAAACCTGTTCACGTACAACTTTAATATTGTACTTCTTCATGCGCCTGATTAAAGAATCGCGGGATATGCCCAACATTTTAGCGGTAAGAATCTGGTTATAACCACATTCATTCAAAGCGTGCAGTATAAGGTTTTGCTCTTGTTCTTCAAGATTCAGCGCAACCGGAGCATTACTGCCGGGCTTGTTTGTGCTTAAAAGCTGAAAGTCAATAGTGCTTAATGTTGAAGTGTTACAGAAGATCATGGCGCGCTCAATCATATTGCGTAGTTCTCTTACATTGCCAGAGAAGTCATAACGAGTGAGTGCTTCCACCAGTTGGGCATTGATCTTCGGAACGGGCTTTTTAAGGCGCTCAGCGAAGTATGATATAAAGTATTTCAGCAAAGGCTCAATGTCTTCAGGCCGTTCACGCAAAGGTGGTATGTTGATGGTTATTGTATTTAAGCGGTGGAAGAGGTCTAATCTGAACAGCTTGTTCTTTATCAGATGCTCCACGTCATGATTGGTGGCTGATATAATGCGAAAATCTACTTGTATCTCGTCGGTACCGCCAACCCGTTTAATTTTCTTTTCTTCTATTGCTCTAAGTAATTTAGCCTGCAAAGCGAAAGGCATATCAGCAATTTCATCCAGAAACAGAGTGCCGCCATTAGCAACTTCAAAATACCCTCGTTTATCAGCAATAGCACCTGTGAAACTCCCTTTAACGTGCCCGAAAAACTCGCTTTCAAGCAATGAATCAGTAACCGCACTGCTGTTTACCGGTACGAAAGGATTGTGTTTTTGGTCACTCGCATAATGTATGATGCGGGCAATGATCTCTTTACCTGTACCACTTTCCCCGGTTATGAGCACATTGGTATTATTGTATCTCGATGCAGTACTTGCAAGGTCTAATACCTGCTTAATGGCATGACTTTCACCAATGAAATTCCGATCAATCAATCGTTCAAGCTCAGATGAGATAAGAGAATTGCGATTCTCCATCTCTTTAAACTGATGATACATGCGCAGATATTTCTCAGTACGCTCAATGGCAAGTTGAATGTCAATATGGCGGAATGGCTTACGCAGATAATCAATTGCACCTTCGCGAAGTGCTTCAATAACTGTGTCAATATCTCCGTGACCCGAAATAATAATCACTTCCATGGAAGGATACAACTTCCTGACTTGTTTCAGAATGTCAATTCCACTCATCCCTGGTAGTCGCACATCTAATATCAACAGATCATAAGGTCTTCTCCGCATGCTTGCAAAGCCATCACCGGGAGTAGCTGCTGTATATACTTCAAAATTCCTTAGCTGCAGATATTCCTGCAATTCCTGTGCGAAGTCAGTTTCATCATCAAGTATAAGTACCGACAGTTTCTTGCTCATTAAATCTTTACTATGGGGTTAGTTTACTTTAAATCAGTTATGTACTGTTATTAAACGCTACTGCTTCAAATGCATGATTAGTTAAATCTGATCCAAATTTAACTGATATTCTTTAATAAACCGCAGAATGGAAACCGGTTATTCTATCTTACACTAAAAAAGATGGCTCCTCCTGAAGCCGGTAGTTCTATCTCACACTAAAAAAGATGACTCCCCCTGAAACCGGTACTTCTGACTCACACTTTAATTGCAGTTTCCTTTAATGAAACAGGTATTTCAATTTTAACTGTTGTTCCTTCATTTGGGATACTGCTGAATGACAGTGTCCCGTTATGCTCTGTTATAATCTTCTGTGAAATTGCAAGGCCTAAACCATTTCCTTTGCCGGGAGCCTTGCCTGTAACAAAAGGTTTGGTTATATCCTTCAGTTGTGAAGATGTCATTCCCATACCATTATCAGAAACTGTTAGTACTAATCGCTCCTTTTCTATCATTGCGTTGATTGAGAGTTTTGGTTGATAAGTGTTGCCTAAAGGCGCTTTCTTCTCTTCCATTGTATCCCTTGCATTTGAGAAAATGTTTAGCAAAACCTGCTCAATTTTATATGTATTGCCGTAAACAGTGGCATTGGCAGTATTTGGATTGATATTCTTTATTATTTCAATACCATGATTTCTAAGCTGCTCAGTGAAAAGCGACAATGCATTTTCAACAGGTTCGGTAACAGCAAAGGATGAGAGGATGACATCATCATTTCCACGTGCGAAATTACGAACATGGTCAATGATATTCCTCATCCGGTGGATGCTGTCAAATATCTTGTGCGACTTTTCTTTTACATAGTTGGCATCAGCCTTGTTACTGGATAATGCTTCAAAGAGATTGTCAATACCAAAGGATATGGTGTTGAGGGGTTGATTTATTTCATGGGCAATGCCTGTTGCCATTTCACCAATAGCAACCATGCGCTCACTTTGAATAATATGTTTCTCCATATCACGCTCATTGGTGATATTTGTACAGAATATCAGGTACTGCTTGGCAGGCAGTTTTACACTCTGCGCTTTTACAAGCATATTACTGCCATTAGTACTTACTATAAATTCGGCTATAGAGAATTTACCATTCAACAAGTTCAATTTAGCTGGGGTGTGACCGGTTACTACTTGATTGTTCAGAATGTTAAGTATATTGACATCATCATGAGTTATGTATTCCTGAAACATCTTATCAAAAGCTGAGTTGAATTCAATAATAACTCCGGTATTTGAAGTGATTACAATACCTTCTGGTGCATTCTCAATATAGCTTCTGTAACGCATTTCACTTTCAATCAATTCTAATCGCGTATCGTGGCGTTCGAGGGCGTTACCGGTTATTGTTCCAAATATAGATATTGCGTTCAGTTCTGAAGCTTCCCAGCTTGATATTGCTGTGCAATTATGAATGATCAAATGCCCATATTGTTTTTCACCAGAAGCTACATTCACGGCAACGGTGACTGGTTTTTCCTTTGCATCATCATGTTTGTAAGGCAAGTACCACGGACCCGTAGTGCCATTGTTACTGAATAATATTACATCATGATACTGGGTAAACGCTTTATTCAGTCTAGTAATAAGTCCTGCTGGTGTTTTAGTAGTGGTGGATGTTGAATTATTGCCATCAATATAACTCACAGGTTCACTTTTATCAGAGGGTAGGAAAATTGCAGAGGATGAGCCACACACATTGGCTATATCCCTCAGCATAAAGTGAATTGAATTATTAAGCTCAAAGTTTCCTGAGAATCTTGCTGATGCCAATGATACTGCCTTTTGCAGCTGTAACCTAAGCTTGAGTGTTTCCTGCACAGCCTTATACCGGTTATTGCTTTCCTGTAATACAATGCTTTGATGCTGTAACTCCTGTTTCTGATTGTACAATTGGAGAAATACCCGAACCTTACTTAACAGTATTTCATGATGGTAAGGCTTTGATATATAATCAACCGCACCTGAACGATATCCCTGGGATACACTGAATTCATCAAACAATATAGCGGATATGAATATTATAGGCGTTAATGTATTCAATGGCTGTTTACGTATATATTCTGCAAGCTCGAAGCCGTTCATTACCGGCATAGAAACATCAAGAATTATGAGTGCAAATTCGGTCTTTTCAGTAATCTCCAGTGCCTCATGGCCGCTGGTTGCTTTGAATATTTTTGCATGCTCCTTGCGCAACGCCGTCTCAAGCAGGATAAGGTTAACTTCTATGTCGTCAACTATCAGAATATTGGGTAGTGAAGGTATCATGTATAAATTATCTTTTCAACAAAACAAGAGGTTACAGACTTTAAAAATAGTGTTTATTTTTAATACTACACATTCATAACTAAGCTTTTACGGTCAGGTGTTTATTAATCACACAAAAACGCAAAAGGTCATATGCAATTTCATCAATTTGATGATAAACATTGCATAATCAGTTAAATTTTAATCCTTTGAAGTCAATTAATGATTTTACGGGGCTAATGATTCCAATGAAATAAACATTATAGACCTAATACGAACGTTTACGGTTTGTATATTATGAACCATAAATATGATTAGGTAGGTTCAGTTTCTAAATGATTTCAGGGTTTGAAACTGTTGTTAAGAATTGCATAATTTACTTCTTTCATGAAGGGTTTATATTTCAACAAAAGCATGGCAGGGGAGACTTATAGTCAAAAAAAAAGGAGGAAAATATTTCATTTCCTCCTATTCAGTTTTAATGCTAATAATTAATCACCGATACTGATATTTGATCAGTAATATCCGTTGAAATAATAACTATTTGATAACTAACTTCTGTATTGAACTACCGTTCTTAGTTTCAACCCTTATAAAGTATAAACCTCTGTTAAGTTCCGAAACATTGAAGCTTTCAGTTTGCTGCGACTGGCTAATGGTAATCATCTTACTAAACAGCATTGAACCGGTAGTGCTTAGAATGCTTACAACTGCATCGCCCTTAAGTGTTTCACTAAATAAGATGCTGAACTCACCTGTATTAGGGTTAGGATATAGTGTAAAAGCATTGCTCAAGAGGTTTTCTGACATACCGGCACAACTTTCAACTGTTACTGCTACTGATGCCTCTGAAGAACATCCTTCAGCATCAGTTACAGTAACCTGGTAGGTAATGTTGTTGCCTGCTCCAATAGTTGCACCACTGATTGCAATACTTGATGTTGTTGCACCTGTTGACCACAAGTATGATGCGAATCCTTCTTCAACGCCAAGGTTTATTGAATTATTCACACAGATAGTGGTATCAGCAACAAGATTGATTAAAGGTGATGCTATATTAACTGAGTGCTCACTGGTTGCTGAACACTGATTAGTATTTGTTTCAATCAGGCTGATAGTTCCTGTTCCGTTGCCATCCCAATTCACGGTCAGCTCATTATTGTCGCTGCCTGATGCAATGGTTCCACCAGTCACATTCCATGTGTAAGTATTGCCTTCATTAAGCGGAGTAGAATAAACTATGTCTGTAGAATTTGCACAAACTTCTGAACTACCTGTGATAGCCGGTTGTGGTGCTTCAATTAATGCAACTTCAAACGATGAAGAAACGGAACAACCAAACTCATTGGTAGCTAAAACATTCAAATAAGCTGTTTGCTCAGTACCCAGATCAACAGTAACTTCATTTGAAGTAGCTCCAGAAGTGACACTACCACCAATAACGCTCCACTCATATTCGTAATTTTCACCAGTTGCAGTGTAAACCAAACCTGTTTGATTCTGGCAGGCTTCTGTTGCTCCTGAAATGGATGTTTCAGGATTTGGATTAATAGCTACCGGAACAGTTGCTGTACGTACTTCGCAGATTCCGTTGGATACATTGAGGGTGAGCACAACATTCCCATTTAATATATCTGCTGCACTTGGCGTGTAGCGTGGATTTAATGAATTAATATCAGAAAATTCTCCTGTACCACTTGTTGTCCAATACAGTTCAGTATAGTACTCAGCTGTTGCTTCAGAAGCTGAATAATTGTCACCAATACAAATATTTGCATCAGTTCCTGCGAATACTGTAGGAGCAGGAACAAGTGTAACTGTTACATAGTCAGTTGAATCACTTATTCCGGTTTTACTGGCAGTTAATGAAAGGATTACAGTACCTTCTGCTATATCTGATGAACCCGGAGTGTAAATTGGAGTGAGTATTGTAGCATCATCAAAACTACCATCACCATTGGTTGCCCATAATAATGATTCATAGTTAGTAGCTGAACCTTCAAGTTGAACTGACTGGTCAGCACACTGTGTGGCATCAGCACCTGCATTGGCAGCAGTAACATCAGGAACAACAGTAATGTAACCTTCATACCTGTTGCAGTTCGGTTTTGTAATGGTAACTTTTAAAACAGTACCTTCAAATTGCTGAGGTATGGTTAGAGAAACTGTTGTATTCATTGATGTAGATGCAGTAGCAAGTATAGATCCATAAGCAGAAATGCAGATTTTTGCATTAGGTGCAGTTAAAATAGTAATTTCAGTTTCACTTTCATAAATAGTTGGACTATAAGTTGCTGATATGTTCTGAGGAACTTCAGTGCATACCCTTATAAACGCATCGCCATGATGATGGAATAAATGATAGGTTACTTCTTTATTACTTGTGTTATATGGCCAGCTCGACTGTTGGAGGAAATATTTACCTGCATTATTTGCAAAAGCAGGTAATACGCCACGTGATTCAGGATTTGACCCATATTGTGGCATAAATTGTGGCCACATGTTGTCCATTAAGCCCCATACATAGGTGTCATTCACAAATGAATATGATGTTTCAGATGCTGCAGTTAGCCCAAGAGCACCTGCTGGTTGTGAGTTAAATGTATGACGGTGGAACTTTTCAGTGAAACTTTCACTTGACCAGTTGTATTTGCCGGTTAAGCAGTTTATGGAAAGAATCCAGCTCAGGTCGGTATTTTGAAGTCCGTTGATATTCCCATTCTGGTATGAAGGTTCGCCCCATCCGGTTTCATTTCCATGGTCGCGGTGCATAAGCATAAAGGAGCCGGCATTCAGCGCATTATTAATCATTGTAGCGTTGCCACCATCCCATCCGCCAAGTGTAGCAGGTGATTGTGGAATGTAACCTAATCCGTTTGGACCAAAAACACCAACAACAGTGTTTGTATTTTGGGCTGTTGACCATACTGATCCCGGAGTACCTTCATAAACTTTATTTATTCGAACCGGTGTCTTGCCAAGTGAGTTCTTCCAGAATCCACCTACGGTTTCTGAACATATCTGGAACCAACGTACTGTTTGCCAGCCTAATGCTGTAATTGGGTTAGCATAAAAAGCAGGACTGGTTGGAGGTGTACGCTCATATTTCAAAAAGCGGCCAATCATTGACTCAAGTTGTGCTGCATTGTTGGCTGTTATCCTTGCGAAAACAATGTCGGGCATGTGGTCACCGTTAACATCAGCAAGAATATTGTCCGAAACACAATAGTTGTCATAAATAGGTGAAGTAATTGAATTAGCATTGGCTGATGCCTGTCCGTAATCACCAAGAAGCAATACTGCTGTTGGAGGTATATCCCAGGTATTATAAGCAGTATTGATGTATGATTCAAGTGCTGAAGCCGATACGTTTGTGCCTATATCCGATAATTTTACAACACCTGTGTAAATACCTTCTTCATTACGGAAATTCTTTATTGAGTCAGCCCATTGACTAAAGATTGGATCATTAGGAACTATTATAAGATACTCATATCCGGTTGAGCGGCTTCTGTTAGCTGCTTGTGCATCATAATCAACTACTGGTAAACTTGAATAGTTAAAGATGATATCTTCAAGAATCTGATCCCAATGAGCGCTGCGGTATCTTGTGTCGCCGAAATTACGGCTACCACCTTCGTAAGTAATGCTGATTTCAATATCACGATAAACAATAAGTTCCTTTGTTACAGGATTGTATTGATAAGGTACTATGTTCAACATGCAAACATCTATTCCGCGAATCTGTGTAAAGTTGTCAAGCATTACAGGCTGTGCAGGGAAGAAAGCATCTTTATTATAGATCTGAGGGTTTTTTGAATATTCAAGTGGACCTGTTTCAGTATCAAGAGGAATACGTGGGGCAGGCGCAATTTCAATATTGGTGAACCTCTCAGTACGCATGCTTGTAATTTCAAGTACTGGAGTTGAACCTTGTGGAATAGCAATATATCTTCCAAAGCCCGGCAGATCAGGGTTACCCTCAAGGTTAGGCAATAATGATTCGGAGAATGAAATTGCCTTCATTATATTGCCATTAACTTCACGATCTTCAAAAGCAAAGTGTTGCATGGAAAAATTAAGATTTATTCCATCAGATGATTGCCTTTTTGTGCTCAGTCCCTGAGTGCCCCAGCTATCACTGTAGCGGTACTCATTTGCAAAGCTGAATACTGATCCCATAGTTAAAACCAATGCAAGAAGAACTTGCATCAATTTATGGTTCAGATTAATGCGTAGTAGATGTTTTTTCATAAGTGGTTCAATGGTTTGATTTTATAAAAATGATAACTCGAGGTTATTCAGGAAATGCTTTACGAAAAATATGGATTCACAAAAATAACTAAAAATAAATAAGATGTATTGTCGATACGACAATACATCTTATTTATAAGCATTCTAAATTAGGCTTTTGCCCATCATATTAAGAAATATGAACATTTGCACGGCATTTAAGTGTGGTGGACATTCAAACGTTATAATTACTTCCTGATAACTATTTTGGTTGATAATACACCACTGTCGTTTTTCAGATACAATTTATATACTCCATCACTCAAACCGGAAACATTAACTGTGTATTTATCAGAAGATCCAATTGTAACATCCGGTTGAGTGTAAACGAGTTTATTGCTCATGTCATAAACTTCAACTAAATAAGTTTCCCTGCTGTTAGAGTTGAGCTTAAGCGTAAACACTCCTTTTGAAGGATTAGGATAAATAACCAGGTCAGATGACAGCATTTCATCAAGACCTGTGCAGTCCTGGAAGGTTACTGTTGTTGACGCAGTTTTACTGCAACCCGCTGCATTGGTTACTTCAACGGTAAAGGTTTTTGCACCTAAACCATTTCCGGTAGTGTCAATGGTTATTGATGGAGTTACCTGGTTCCCGGGGCTCCACTGGTAGGTTACTTCTCCCTCAGCACCAGCTGTTATTGTAATAGACGTGCCTGCGCAAAGTGTTGAATCTTCTGAAATTGATACAACTGGTAGCTGGTTTACTGTTACAATATAGCTTCCATCAACTGTATTCTGGCATTGATTTGCATCAGTGACAGTATTGATTGAATAAGTGGTTGTTTCAGTAGGATTCACTGAAAAAGTGTAAGGGTTATCGCTTGTTTCAACAACACCAATTCCATTTGAAATTTCAAATGACCATGGTGCTGTACCTGTTAAGTTAACTTGTCCTGTAGCTGTTTCGCCGGCACAAATTGCAACATCCTGTGATATCGAGGCAGTTGGTAAAGGCAAGAAAGCAACATTAACATCCCGACTTATATTTCCACATGGTGACTGAGATGTAGCAGCAAGTGAAAGTATTATAGTGCCGGCTGCATAGTCAGCTGGTGAAGGTTGGTAAGTAGTTGTTAAGGCGGAAGGGTCAGTAAAGTTTCCTGTTCCTGTGCTTGTCCAGTTTAATGAAGTGTAGTTTTGTGCACTTGCATTAATATCAACTGTTAAACCATTGCAAACTGCAATATCCGTAATTGTTTGAATAATTGCCTGGTTTGAGATGGTCAGCGACAAATTATCTGTCTTAACTTCACCTTCAGGTCCATTAACTGTAAGTGTCAAAATAGCATTTCCACTTAATATATCAGCACCTCCTGGAGTATAGAAACAGTTTAATTCAGTAGCATTATCAAATGTACCATCACCTGAAGTAGTCCACTGGGCACTTACAAAATTGTTTGCTGCACCTGAGAGCATAAATGATTCGCGCTCACAAGTATTACCATCAGCACCGGCATAAGCAGTTGTTTGGAGTAGTGGAGGAAATACTATAAAATCAACCCACGCTTTATCAAGACCTGCAGTAAGAGTGCCATTTTTTGAATATATCCATTTGAAAGTTTGAGGTCCTGCTGATACAGGAAACACAACTCTCAGCCATTCCTGTTGCCCTGACCATTGGCCAACCAAATCGTTGTCAATGTAGAACTTGAGAAAGTCAAAATTGGCCTGAGATGATACTTTTACATAGAATGATATTGAATCATCCTGCAATACATTGTAGTCTATGCTCAATTCAGAGGTTGCATTGTGCGAAATAGAACCTGAAACTGCACTGTAGGCACCTTCATACTTTTCAAGGTTTGTGACCTGCCATGTTGATGAACCTCCAAAGTCCCATTCAAAATTGTTGAAGTTCCCAATTTCCCAATCTTCAATGATCATCCCTACAGGGTAACTAAATTGTTTAGTTGCCTGATGGTATTGTGAGTTTAGTTGGTAAGTAAACTCAGCAAAATGCCCTACAGGAGTTTCAGGCGCTACTGATATGTTAAATACAGGTAGTACTGCATTCATAGGCCCTGGCATTATGCTGTCCCAATGAAATGAAGGATTACTTATAGTAATATATGGACTGGCAGTTGTTAGCATACCTGCAACATCATAGGCTTTGTAATCACCTGAATTAATAGTGGAGATGCGTATAGTTGCTGTTTCACCAGCATCAAGCCGGTTATTGCCATTACCGGTTACTTCAGTAAGAGCAATTAGTCCTGTTCTAAATCCAGGGGCATGTGCTTCAATATTAAAGTTGCTATAGTAGGTGCTGTCATTTGCATCAGTTGCAGCAATAGTGAAGATTACTTGTTCAGCATCGGGTATGTTGTTAGCTACACTGAAAGCAAATGCATCTTCTACAGTTATAATTGCATCACTTGGAATGTTACCAAAAGATGCATTATCGTCAGTGATTGTAATGTAAGGATTGTCAGTTGTGAGTATAACATTAACATTTGATGCAGGTTGTCCTCCCTGGTTTTCAATTGATAAGTTCATTAAGGTTGATTCGCCAAAATCCATAAGTCCATTTCCATTTCCTTCAGCATCATTGAGTGAGTTGTCATAATACATGAGCCATGGCTGATTTTGGGGAGGTCCTATTACAAACGGAGATACAAAACTCATTACATATCCTAACCTATTGTCGGCCCAAACAGGGTATACCCAACCATCGCGTGCTTGTATTGCAAGGTAATCGCCCATATAACCACTGGCAAGACCTGGTATTGGCGAAGGAGTAAAAGATACATCACTTACCTTAACATCCCACCATGTAGCTGCTCCGTCAATTGAATTGGAGACATATACCTCACACTGAGTAGAACTAACATTGCGGTCATCATAATATATGACGCTCAAATTACCATTAATCGGGTCACAAGTAATCCATGGAAAGTAGTGTTTCTTTCCAAGTCCTGATGGGTCCTGATTTACTTTAACAGGTGTTCCCCAGGTTGTACCGCCATCAGTTGATTTCATTACGTATGCATCAGCATCATTACCTGAATTTATACCCGGAGTTCCAATGTTTGCCCATGAAACATAAATATTACCTCTAAAAGGACCATCGCTTATATCCACTGCCATTGTTGGAAAGCCATTAACCCTCATATTCTTACCAACCCCGGTGTTTCTGATACCCCTTATATTGTTATGTATTCTAACTGCAGGTTCCCAGGTAGCTCCACCATCAAGAGATTTCGCTAATGCAAGGGCTTTCTCATCCGAAGGCCAGTTGTCATATAAAATCCATAAAACATACACCTCTCCATTAGGGCCGGTTTGTATATTAACACCCTGATTATGGTTGCCGGCATTCACTGCGCTGCTTATATTAACTGGTGTTGACCATGTTAACCCCTCATCAGTTGACCTTGATACTTCAATCTGGTTATTATTTGTACCTCCAAAGTTAGTCCAAGCATTATATAGGTTTCCTTCGTGAGGACTGGTTGGACTGTTGTCAATCCACATGTGATTCTTATCGAGCAGGGAATTATAACCGGGAGGGCCGGGTGCAACTAAAACCGAAGTCCATGTTTCCCCCTGATTAGTGCTGTATGATACTCCCTGACCTCCATTGCTATGAATATAACCTACATAATACCTACCTGAAAGGCTTATGGCAGTAGTTGGGTCACCGCTATTTGATCCACCGGCTCCCAATAATGAACCACCCCAGGTTGAGCCTGCGTCATTTGACATGAAGCTGTTAGCTCCGTATATTGTTGAAAATGGTTGGGTTGTGCTATTGTTTGACTGCAAAACCGCTTCAGCATTCATGGGATTGATGAATATTGAGTTTTCACTTTGTGTTGATGTCTGATTGGTAACAGGTACATCAGGTGAATCTTCAGTCATTAAGTACCTGCCTATTAACTTCGATGTGCCATAAATAGCTCCCGGAGTTTTTGTTTCCTGTTGTACAGGAACAAGACCCAAAGAAGCCATGCGACGCCAATATGACATGTTGTCAATACGGTCATCAACCTGTAAACTTGGCGGAACAGGAGCATTTGGTGTATACAACTGTTTTTTTGGCTTCTGCGCATTTACTGAAGGTAACATCAGCATTGGCAGTACAAGCATTATGAGTAGTTTTCGCATCACTTTGAAAGGTTTATATTTATAAATTGTTTGAGTTACTGAATGATAATCTTTGTTACCCCTGTATCAGATGGATTTGAGAAGTGCAGGAAGTAAATCCCCGGGTTAATATCTCCCGTTGGGATTTTAAGGTTCGACTTAGCGGAGGAGTATGTAATTTCTTTTATTTTTTTGCCAACAAGGTTGGTAATCACAATCTTGTTGATGCTGTATCCATTGAGCGATAGATTTATATAATTGTCAGCCGGATTAGGATAAAAACTAAAACTAGTTGAAGGTATGTTAGAAACTGCAGTATTTCCTGAAAACATTACTGCATAAGCTGTTGCCTTACAGTTATAACCAGAAATCACAACCTCACCCTGACCGGTGACTGTAATCAATGAGTCAAGCATTACTTCAGCAACTCCTGCCTGGTTTGTAACACCTCTGCCGATAAGCACTCCGTTTTTAACTGCTGCAACAGTAAGCCCCTGGGCAGGCATTCCCTGGCTTAGCACCGAAACTTCGAATGACATGCTTGTTGACGAAATAGTAGCAGGATAAGTTGCTGCAACCGGAATAACTTCATTGGTCCATATTGCCATTGCAGGATCTCCCAGCACATTACAATCATAGAAACACCATCTTAAAGCGCCTTCTTCCCATTGCCCGGGTGCATTTACCCATGGTGCGGTGGCTATCTTTGATTCCATATGAGCGCTACCTATTCTGTTCAAACTGTCAGTAAAAAGTGCATCAATAAATTCTCTGTGCAGATGAGCTGAAGGCCCTTCAGTTTGTCCTTCATTAAACCACCCATATCTTGAATTGCCTACAAAAGCTGAAGCAAAGTTGTCAATTGCAACCATTCGTTCACCAATGCAGTCATTTGCATCAAAAGAACCACAGATGCAACCATGTGTATAAATTATAGGGAAATTATGGGTTGTGCCGTTTACGCCTGCGAAATTACTATTGGTAATATCCCAGTTGTATAATTTCATAGTATAATTCTCGTTTGCATGACCCACATGATTAATAAATGAACTACCGGCATTAATTGTGTTCATGAGGTCCTGAGGTTCCCATTGTGAGGTTTCATCATACATCCTTTCAATAGGATAGGAGCCTGGAATACCGGTTGTGGTATAACCGTTTTCAGTTTGCGTACCCACAAGTAACTCAAGGTAATCTGATCCCCAGGTATCAGGATTGTACCATAAGTTCTCACCTGCAAAAAGATGATTTCTAAGTTCTCCTTCAACAGGATGGTTTTGATACATAGTGGTCTTATTGATCATTGAAGCAAGCTCAGCGGTTGTGCTGAATGATAGCCTGCCTACAGATATTTCAGGCAGCAGGTCATCTTCTCCTATTTCACCCCACATCTGATTCCCGTTGGTATTCCAGTTGCCGTCAAGTGCTGAGAAATATAAGTCAGCTGGAATATTGTTATCTTCATACAATGTTGACGACTGGGCAGCACAGTAGAAACCCCTGTAGGTTACATGCTCTACATCACCACCAAGTATTACCTGACTGATACCAAAGTTCTGATATTCGTGAATTATAAGGTTGCGCATCTTTTCAGCCATATCTGAACCGTCAATGTGCGACACTATATATTCAGTGGTTGAAATGATAGTTTTTAAACCTTGTTGATGGTATAAATTAACAAGTGATTGCATTTGTCCACTAAAAGCTGAAGGGGTTATGATAAGGATATCATAGTTGTCAAATGACCTTGATGCTGAAGGGTAATAATCAACAGCTTCGGGGTTTTGTGCAAAAGAACGGCAGCGTGCTAATGTTCTTTCATCATTAGCAAGGTTTTTTAAAGCAGCCGATGCACGCCCGGTCTCTTCAGTTTCAATAGTTATTGTAACTGAAGTATACCAGCTTAAGATGCCCTCTGCGGGATTATATTCAGCCGGGGTAAATGTGCAAAGTGCATAGGAATAACCATTCATGAAATGAGTTGAAAGCTTACCGGTAGCTGATTTCGGGTAGCTTGTTTCACCTGTGTAAATTTCATCATTTATCACAAAAGGTTCAGGAGAATTATTAGAAAGGGGGCGTGAATGTTGAACCGGATAGAGTTTTATATAACCTCCAAGTTGAACTTTGTTCTTTCCTTCAATTGAAATACTAACGGCTTCGTGTCCCGGAGGCAGAAGTAGTTGAACACTATTGTAGGGTAGTCCGGGTTCTCCAACTTTGCCGGTTACAAGCATTCCATCACAAGAAATAGTGTGGAAGCCATTTGAAACAGTTATAGTTGGCTGCGAAGTAGTGTAGGTTTTCCTGATTGTTTCAGATTGAGCAGAGGAAAAGATAAGAACCAGTAAGCTAATTGTAAAGATTTTTTTCATCTATTCACGTGGTTTGGTTGATTTGATATAACTTTTTACGAAGTTAAAATTTTTGTTCTTCAACTTATATTAATATTCTGTATTGCATTTTTTGCCTATCATGAGTCAGGTGGTTGTAATCACTTTTCTGTGTTTATTGAGTATTTCAGAATTATTGTCCTTTTATAAACTTTATAGTATACAACTGTTCATTATCATAAATACGCATAAAATACAAACCTGTCAGGAACCTACTTGTTTGATATATGTAACCGTTAGCTGTAACATAAATATTTGCTTCATCAAGTTTGATTCCGTGCATGTTATATATCTCTATTAAATAACCGCCTGAAGGGCCTTGTAGAGTTAAGTAATCTGTTGCAGGAACAGGATAAACTGAAAAACCTGATTGATCTTTGTAGAATTGAGTTGATTCAGTCAAGCTAAGATACATGCTATGTATTAGTGTATCACCTAAGGCGATTGTAACTGTGTCAATTCCATAATAATAAGGAGCTGTAACAGAAAGTTCAAAATCCCCGGGAACACAAGCAATTATGTATTCACCGTTTTCATTGCTGATAACCTCATTCTCATTGATTGTAACAATTGCACCCGGAATCACAAAGTAAGGCTCCTGATCATTGTAGGTTATGCCTGATACCCATCCTACGGTCAATGTATCGGGGTGTAGGTTTTCAACAGCATCCAAATCAAAACCAGCGTCGGGTACCTGAGATGAACCGTCTCCGTCATCTGTTATTTTGATATATCTGGCTTTGCTTAAGAATGTGGCCGACAAATCAAAGGAAGTTGTCCCATTGCCGGTTCCAAGAATCGACCATGGGCCTAAGGGGTTTTCCGATGCATATACATTATAACCTTCCGGGGTATCATCGCTTTCATATACTTTAATATCATTGCCTGTCCGGTTAAGTATTGCAGTGCCCATGTCAACAACAACTAAGCCATTTCGGCCTATGGAATAGGCAATAGTGTCAGGCTTCCCAATAACTGCGGGAGTGTTTCCTTCATCTTCCGGGTTGTTGTTAGGTATTTGACATGATATCAAACTTTGTACGAAATATCTGCCACCACGAATCATTTGAACGTTAATGGTGGTTTGCTCACCCTGGTTCACTGTAAAATCTGATATCGTTTGAGTGAGATAGCCAGTTGCTTCAACACGCAAGGAATAAGACCCGGGCACCAGGAATTTGTGGTAATCGCCAGTTAATGCAGATGTATTAATAGGGAACAAATCACTTACAAAAACAGTCGCCGCCAATGGTTCACCAGTAATTGAATCGGTAATTATTCCATTAATTCCCTGGTTGATTGCATGGTTAACTATTGAAAGCATTGCACTCTTATTGTTAAGGTAAAACAAACCTATTTGCGATGCAGGCGGTTGCTTATTCATTGAAATTTCAACTGACCAGCTTATTGCACCGGTTGCCCCGTAACCAAAATCCTTAGTGCTACCATTAATTGCATACATACCTGAGAATCCCGGACCATAAGGAAGGTTCAAGTAGCCTGAATTTATTGAATATTGTTGTGCAAGATAGCTATGGTTAGCATCATCTGGAGTAAGCGTTTGCCTGTAACTCCATGGATAACTAACGAATTCAATACCGCTGTGGAGACTGTTATGGATTACAAACTGATGCTCAGTCAACACATTCCTTAAAACCTTTGTTTCAGGCTGTGAAAATAAAGCCAGACTATTTCCTGAGCTATTCCACATATATCCGCAATCACGGTTCAGGTCAATAAAGTTGGCATTGTATCGTGTCATATTATCACGACCATAGGGATTAAGGCAGTATATGATCCAGATTTCTGCACTATCAACCGCAAATGTAATTTCCTCATCAGTACCATAGCCAGTACAAAGGTCTCTGGCAAAACGTATCAGGTTTTCAGGACCGCCTATTTCATCTCCATGTATTCCGCCATCAAAAAGGAGTTCAGGTTCGTTTTCGTCTATTGCTGAATTATCGCTTATTTTCAGGGCAAACATCTGATGGTTGGCGCTGCTTGTGCCAATTAAGTGCTTTGTGCAGATATCAGGAAAATTTGTGGCCAAACTGTCAGCAATCTGATTTAGTTCTGCAACTGTATAGTACCCCGTCGGCACTCCGCGTGAGCCAAAGGAAGCAGAGAGTTTATTTAGATCATCAACTTCGATTTCTATTTTGAGATTTTGTTCCCTCAAAAAGTTTAACTCTTCCGGAGTTACGTAGCATCTTATAAATCCATCAGCTTCTTCATAGCTGATGCTTAAGCCGATGGAATAAGAAGCCTTCAGTGCATGCATGGCATCTTCTGTTTTTTCAACATCATCAACTGTAATAATCTTAATTTGCTGTTCTCCCGGGCGCCATGACTGAAGCGATTGCGCTGTAGCAACATGGGTGAACATAATAAAGGAAATAAAGCAGATAGTAAAGAGTTTATTCATAAGGTCATTTTATCCCGGAACTTAGTAATGACAAAACAAGTTGTAAACGTATAAAAAAAACCAATAGGTTGCCTAAAAATGAGTACTTTAATTGAAAAACAACATGATTAAATTTTATTTTTTTCTATCAGGAAAGGGATGATATCTATTAGATTCTGCTAAATTAAAACAATGTATAAAGCATGTGTTAACAATGTATAATGTACATTGTTAATATTAGGTTGATACAAGGTTTATACAAGGTTGATACATGGGTGAATAAAATGGATCACAACTGGCGATTCATTATTTCAGCATTCTCGGAATAGGTTTTGAGCTGACTAACAAAATGAAAATTAGATGAGTAAGGAAGAATCATGTGATCAAAAAAAAGAGAGACAGGTTATTAACCTATCTCTCTTACAATCTAAATTCAATATTTGGTTACACTCCAGGAAAGGAAGTGTAATGTAAGCTATCAACTTGCAGTTTAAACCGATAAATTAAAATAGCAACTTTCTATATGGAACAATGTAGCCCGTTTTATTTCTTGTCAAGTCTGTTTAGTGCATAAGCATAGGCGCCAATTGCAACTGCTTTGGATGTTCCTAAACGGCTTATTCCAACACCTACTCTTTTCAATGAATCATATTTGATACGACGGTCGCTGAATGGCACTTTGATCTCTGAAGTATTGCCTTCATAGAAGCTGGCAAATTCCTTTTCATCTTCCAGGTTGAACACTTTGATCTCAAGCCTGTCAACTGCAGTGCCTATCATCGTGGTAAAATTGGCGTTCATTTCGTCAACCAGGTGTTGCAGGAAAAGTGGATATGCTCCTGCCAGACCTCCTCCAATAACTACCAGACCGTCAACAAGTGTAACGGCGTTAGCAATTGAATCACCTGCTACTTCAGCCATACGATAGAAAGCCTTTACAGCAGCTTCCTTGTTGCCTTCGCGCATTCCCATCCCGATTTCATATATCTCACGAGGTTCCGGACAAGTATGAGGCGGAATGTTGGCTTCACGGCAGTATATACGTTTGATACCCCGAATACTTACATTTTCTTCAACTGTTGCATTGGTGTGAAGCTTATTCCGCATCCTGTTTATCTCTCCCTGTGCTGAATTGTCACCAACAAATAGCTCACCACGACTTACAATTCCACCACCGTAACCTGTGCCGAAAGTAACTCCTAAAAGATTCTGGAAGGTTTTTGGACTATTGCTGCTTTCCATTCTCTGGTTTATTTCAGGCAGTAAGCCGGCAATAGCTTCGCCGTAGGCAAACAAGTCGCCATCATTATTTATGAATACCGGTATATTAAAGATCTCTTCAAGCATGGGGCCTAAAGCAACCCCGCCTCTGAATGCAGGCAGGTTTTCAAGGTCACCTATAATACCTAGCTCATATTCTGCAGGTCCCGGGAAACAGAAGCTGATTGCAACAGGGCTGGTTTTAAGTTTCGCTTTTACTTCTTCGAATCCCTGAATGATCTTCTTCAGAACAATTTCAAGGGTTGCTCCTTCAGCGGGAATTATAATCTGGTCAATAATTTCTTGTTCACCCTGCACTGCAGAAAAAACAAAATTGGTACCGCCTGCATCAAGCACCATTACTGTACGGTTATCATTTTTAAAGCGCATATCGTTGAATATTAAGGTTAAGTCTTTTAAATCTGTTTATCTAATAATTCTTATTGGGTTATTCAGTTCTGCTACAGTTGGTTATTCAAGTCTGCTAAATTCGTTTATCAAGTCTGCTAAATTCGTTTATTCATTGTCTAAAATTAGGAATAATCGGTCATTAATGAGCCTCAAGCCAGTTATTTCCTGTACTAATTTCAACTTCTACCGGAACACTAAGCGGTATTGCATTCTTCATTTTATTCTCAATAATCACTTTAACAGTATCAAGTTCTTCAGTCAGTACATCAAAAACCAACTCATCATGAACCTGCATGATCATCTTCGAATGCAGGTTTAAACGATTGAATTCATTGTTAATACTGATCATTGCTATCTTGATCATATCAGCCGATGAACCCTGAATAGGAGCATTTATGGCATTGCGTTCTGCAAAGTTCCTTACGATTGCATTTGCTGAATTAATATCCCGGAGATACCGGCGTCGTTTCATTATTGTTTCAACATACCCTTGTTCACGGGCTTTAAGTATGCTTTCATCCATGTACTTCCTGATGCCCTGAAACCGCTCAAAGTACTGTGCTATAATATCTGCTGCTTCCCTTCGGGGGATGTTAAGCCTTTCTGACAATCCGAATGCTGAAATGCCATAAATAATACCAAAGTTAACCGTCTTGGCATTTCTTCGCATATCACGCGTAACATTGTCAATATCTACATTATAAATTCTTGCTGCTGTAACGGTATGAATATCAACTCCCTGCCTGAATGCATCCTGCATAGCAACATCACCACTTAATTCAGCAATAATCCTCAACTCTATCTGCGAATAGTCGGCAGCAACCAGTATATGTTTTGGGCTGCGTGGTACGAAGGCTTTGCGGATCTCACGGCCCCTTTCAGTGCGTATAGGAATATTCTGAAGGTTTGGATTGTTTGAACTTAGCCTTCCGGTGGCTGTAACAGCCTGATTGTAAGAAGTGTGAATACGGCCCGTACGTGGATTAACCAGCAGGGGTAACGAGTCAATGTATGTTGATTTTAGTTTTGTGAGTGATCGGTAGTCGAGTATCTGCTGTATGATTGCGTGCTTGTTAATCAGCTTCTGCAGGATGTCCTCACCTGTTGAATGTTGCTTGGTTTTTGTTTGCTTCGGATTGTCAGATATCTTCATCTTATCAAACAATATCTCCCCCAACTGGCGTGGTGATCCTATATTAAATGTAGCACCTGCCATTTGGTATATATCCTTTTCAACTGTTGCTATCTCAACTGCTAAATCTGCTGAATAGGATTTTAACACTTCAATGTCAATCTTAACACCTTCGGCTTCCATTGATGCCAACACTGGCACCAAGGGCATTTCGATATCATGAAACAGGCTTTCAATTCCTGCTTCCTTCAGCATTGGCTCAAATAGATTGCGTAGTTTTAAAGTAACATCAGCATCTTCACAAGCATAATCAACCACATTTGCCACCGGAACATCACGCATGGTTATTTGTGCCCTGCCCCGCTTGCCAATGAGGCTTTCAATTGGAATTGGCTGGTATTTGAGATAAATGCACGACAAATAATCCATGCTATGCCTCATGTCAGGCTCAATAAGATAATGAGCTATCATTGTGTCAAAGAGCTTGCCTTTGATGGTAGCTTCATACCATGTAAGTACTGCAATATCATACTTCAGGTTATGGCCGGTTTTTTCTATAGTTTCATCGGAATATAGATGGGCAAACTCCTTTATTATCTCAACTGCTTCACCATACACAGGGGGGATGGGTACATACCATGCTTCACCGGGCTCAATGCAAAACGACACACCAACCAGTTCAACATTATTGGCATCACGACCAGTGGTTTCAGTATCAAAACTTATATTCTTAGCCTTCTCAAGGATACTGACCAACTCTTTACGTTTGTCAGGCGTATCAACCAAATGGTACTTATGAGGGGTGTTGATTAAAGTGTCCATACCTTCCCGGGCCTCTTCAACAGCAATATCCTGATTGAAAAGATCGGGTGTACCGGTTTTTTTTGCGGGGGTGAAATCAGGTTGTGTTGCCCGCTCAAGGTCTTTAAGTACTCTTTCGCCAAATGCCCTGAATTCAAGCTCTTCCAATAAAGGTTTCAACTTGGTGAAATCAGGTGCTGTTAATTTGAGTTCCTCTTCATTAAAGGCGATAGGCACATCCAATATAATAGTTGCCAATTGCTTTGACATAAGAGCTTGCTGACCAAACTCTACAACTTTTCCGCGTATTCTGGCACTATCTATATTCAGCGCGTTCTCTATAAGATTCTCTACACTATCAAACTGTTCAATAAGCTTTCTAGCCGTTACTTCACCCACACCGGGAATTCCTGGAATATTATCCGATGCATCACCCCACAAGCCAAGCAGGTCCTTAACTTGCTCAGGGCGTTTAATGCAGTAACGCGCACAAACCTCAGCAACGCCCATCACCACAGCCTTCTCACCGGGTTTGCCCGGTTTATAAATGAATACATTTTCATTTACCAATTGGGCAAAGTCTTTATCAGGCGTCATCATATAAACCTGATGTCCTGCCTGGCCGGCCTGTGTGGCTAAAGTGCCGATAACATCATCTGCCTCGAAACCATCAACTGCCAAAATAGGAATATTGAAGGCTGCTATTAGTTGCTGAATGTAAGGTATGGCTTTCAGGATATCTTCAGGTACAGCCTCTCTCTTACTTTTGTATTCCACATAATCAATATGTCGCTGGGTAGGAGCGTGAGTATCAAAAGCAACGCCTATGTAATCAGGCTTTTCGTTCTTAATAACTTCGTAAAGTGTATTTGCGAAACCCAGGATAGCGGAGGTGTTCAGGCCTTTTGAAGTAATACGGGGATTTTTATTTAACGCGTAATAGGCTCTGTAGATCAGAGCCATGGCATCTAACAGGAATAGCTTTCCCGGTTTATGTAGCATATAATATTTGTTTTACTTTATCTCCCTCTGAACAAGCATGAATAAGTCATTCTCCAAAGGCAGATAACCGTATTCATATACAAACTTATATGTACTGCCTTTCTGGGTAACATACACATGAGTATAATATCCGAAATTGAAGCCATGATCTATAAGCTTATCCTTATGTACGGTAGTTTTACCCGTAGGATTAAGATCACACAGAATCCGGCGGTTCTTTTTAAGGAAATTATTAATTTTCCTCACTACCGCACTGGTATCACTGTTTAATCTGTTGTTGTAGTTATTGCGGCACTGATCGTGACAAAACTTCTTATCAGCACGCCCAATTAACGGTTCACCGCAATCAAGACACACTTTCTCCATAATATAGAACCTGAAATAGACGGAAAGAGGTTATGTAAAGGTTGGTTAGTTAAATTATGCCTTTGACTTTTTCTCTTTTTTCTCGAGCCTCTTTTCTTTCAAGGTTTTAGTAGGTTCTTTTTTAGTTTCCTTTTTTGCGTCCTTACTTTTTGCCATGGCTTTGAATCTATTACGGATTAATAATACATACTGCTCTCAACCAACAAGGTTTTAGCTTGTCAAATATAGTAATTATTTCCTCGAACACAATACAAATGCTTATAAACAGGCTCAGAATTATCATTCTTTAACAGGATGCCATTTATCATCGTCACCCTTCTCATACTTTTTCTTCACAGCAGCCCATGCAACCTTATGTGATGTTTCTTCATGAGATGCATCACCATCTCTGTCTTTCGGATTTTTATATTCATCCCACGCACTGTTGTATGCTGCCAGATAAATTTCCTGTGCATGCTTTGGCAGATTATCCCGAACCCTATCAGGTAGGTCTTCAATGTCTTTGTAAGGCATGATTTAAGCTGTTTTATTTGATTGTAAAAATTAAAACAGAAGTACATGAGGTAAAGTTTTTCAGATTTTTTCAAAAAGGTGCATTTTGCTAAAAGCCTATATTACAGGCACAAAAACATTTTTAACCGTTTATAAGCAACTACATTCGATTGTAATTAGTTAATAACCGACTCCCTGAAAAAGGCGATAGTACATTTGCTTCATCGTTCAGACATACACAGTTAAGTTTGGAGAAAGTTAAGTAAGGTAAAATGTTGAACCGCCCAAAAGGCACAAAAAACAAAAAGTGATGAAAGCATTAAACAATCGTGTACAGTTAATCGGGTATCTGGGTTCTGATCCTGTTATGAGAACTTTTGATGATGGAAAAGTAATGGCAAGGTTATCATTAGCAACTAATGAACCTACCATAGAAAAAGGAAAAAAAGGTATCAAAACTCAATGGCACCAACTGGTGGTATGGGGAAAACTGGCAGAAATCTGCGGCAAGTACCTGCAAAAAGGAGGTGAAATAGCCATTGACGGAAGGCTGGCATACCGCGCATACACTGATAAGGAAGGTTCCAATAGGCTGAATACTGAAATTACAGTAAACGACCTTTTGATGATTTCAGGACGACAAGCAGTTTAATAGCGTCAAGAAAGAAAAAACAATTAACAAGATAAAAATAACTTCAATTATTAAAGTCATGAACAGTTTAAGAAACAGAGTAACCTTGATAGGTAGATTAGGCAAAGAGCCGGAAGTAAGAACATTGGAAGGAAACAAGAAAATGGTACGGATGACTCTGGCAACTAATGATGTGTATTATGACAAAGAAGGTCAGAAAGTGAAAGATACACAATGGCACAACCTCGTTGTATGGGGCAATCTTTCTGAAACGTGTGAGAAATACCTTACAAAGGGAAAAGAAGTGGCTGTTGAGGGTAAGATCACTTACAAATATTGGGATGATAAAGAAGGCAGGACGCATAACCTGACAGAGATCAATGTTAGTGACCTCGTTATTGTTGGCAATAAGGAGAACTGATTAATATAAGCAAATAAACACCTAAGGCTGTCGAACGACAGCCTTTTTTATTAACAACTCCTGATTTTTTCACACAGAAATTGGTTTAAAATTGTTAATATAATTTTAGCTGATAGTCCCGATTTATTTCTTTTTAATTATATTTTTACAGTGACGCTAAAATTAGTTGGAGAGGATTGATAAGTATAAGGACTGGCCGAAGGGATGTAAGCCGGTTTCAAGAAAAGCAAGGTAAAATTTTTTATATGGCTGTAACAAAAAAAACTCGTGCCAAAACAAACAGTGACTCTGAATCAGGAAATGCTTTACTAAGCAAAAAGGAAACCAAACCGCTGGAAAGTAAAAAGCAGGCTGAACTTAAGAGTAGAAACTCGAAGAAGATCATTTCTCTTGTTGACAAAACAAAAGTTGCCAAAGCAACAAAATCCTTAAAAGAAAGTACTGTTAGTACTGATGTTAAAGTGCAGCAGAAGTCATCTGCAGTAAAGAAAATATTTGTTCTTGATACCTCTGTTATCCTATATAACCATGATTGTATCAAAACTTTTGATGACAATGATGTTGCATTGCCAATAACTGTTCTTGAAGAACTCGACAATTTCAAGAAGGGTAATGATACCATTAACTTCGAAGCGCGTGAATTCATAAGGATTATTGACAACATGTCAGACCGTTCAACGCTTACTGACTGGATTCCTTTGGAAAAAACAAAAGGTGGCAAATTCAAGGTGATAATGAATGAGCGAAGTAACCTTGATGCCAGGTTGATATTTGATGATAATAAGCCTGATCATCGAATATTGAATGCTGCCCTGTCAGTTGCTCAGGAATATCCTGATAGGAAAGTTATCCTTGTTAGCAAGGACATCAACCTCCGACTAAAAGCTAAGTCTTTAAACATAACGGCTGAGGATTACCTGACCGGAAAAGTTAAGAATGTTGAAGGACTTTATACAGGGATATCAACTATTACTGGTTTGGCAACTAATATTATTGATCAATTATACAGTGCCGGTTGGTGTAAGCCTAAGCAGATAGG
>JAGXGB010000029.1 GCA_024636955.1 Bacteroidales bacterium | reverse complement strand
TGAATTTCACGAAATAGTTTGCCCATGCCTGATAGTATTCTGTTAAAAGTTTACCACCCTGCAACATGTTTTTTGTATCTTTCATAAAGGCTGGCGGGCTCCATGGACTTGCATATGTTGTGAGATTGCCGCCCGCTTTTTTCATAGCCTCCTTTATCATTGGAATACGATACTTTTTATCATGTTCAACACTAAAACTCTTTAGTTCAGTGTCACCTTCATTAACATATGTATAACTACCGCTTGAAAAATCGCAACTATGAATATTGGTTCGCACAAGAGTATAACCAATGCCATTACTCTTATCAAAATATGCGGTCATTACTTCTTCCTGTTTAGCTTTGGGCAATTTATAAAAAGTTTCAGCTGCTGCATCGGTTATTGCACCTCCAATTCCAAGGAATTCCTGAAATGTTTTTGTTGGATCAACAAACACACAAACCTGCGTTTCAAATGGTTGTCCGAATTGTTTAAAATTCTCAGTTGCGGTTTGTGTTAGTCTGAAGTCAGTATTTTCAGCTGTTGTATAAACAGTAACTTTTTTCACTTTTGGTGCGTAACTAATTGATTGCTGGGCTACAGCAGAAAGCGAGGCAGCGAGCAAAAGAATAGCTAGTGAAATCATTTTACAAACTTTCATGGTGTTTATAATTTATAGTGTAAAGATACCGGTTTTGTTTTTTGAGTAACAAAGAACTCACAATAAAGATCAGAAAAAGCCATATTTGATGCAATTTCATGCAACCATATTGAAATGGTATCGTCCTAAGAAAGGATAATAACGTTTATTAATATACTTTCACAAAATATTGTCAATACTGAGTTTTTTTATTTTTTTCAAAAGATTATTGCACTTTAATTTGTTATATGGAACAATCCTTATTATATTTGTATTCCAACTGGAATGATATTATGAGTAGAAGATTCAAATATTATTTAGGTGAATTCTTCGATTATTGACTTTTATCATTATAAGCTTTTAACTAAATGTTTTTGAGAGTATAGTTTTAAACAATTTAATTTAATCAAAACCAACTAAAAACCATGAAACAGACAATGAAATTAAGCTGGGTTTTAATAGCACTCCTGGCACTTACAGTTATCTCTTCCTGTAAGAAGGATGACGATGATGATCCGGCAGTAGAAGTTATTGCAGGTTTTACATTTGCAGTTGATGCTACAAACACTATGATGGTTAAATTTACTAACACATCTCAGAATTATACATCCTCAAGTTGGGATTTCGGTGATGGCAATACTTCAACAGAAGCCAACCCTACACATACTTATGAAGCAGAAGGTGTATACAAAGTTAAATTAACTGTGACCGGTGCTGGTGGCAATGATAACATTACCCGGGATGTACCTGTAGTTGATGCAAACGCGCAACTTACACTGCTTACAGGTGGTGATCAGAAAACGTGGAAACTGATTCGTGATGTTTCAACTAATAGGTATCCTTTAGAGGTGGGTCCAGATGATCCATGGCAAATCTGGTGGGCTTATGGCTTACAAGAAGATCTTGCAAACCGTGTTTGTATGCTTAATGATGAATGGATATTCAAAGCAAATGGTGAAATGGTATATGACGACAAGGGTGATTATTGGGCTGAAGGAAATATTTTCCCTGAAGGTTCAAATAATATATGCGCGAATAGCGCTGATCCTATGGTTAATGTTGATGGTGTAGATGTTTCAGCATGGAGTAGTGGTACTCATCAGTGGGCCATCGAAGGTAATGAGATGACTGTAACCGGACTCGGAGCTTTTATTGGTATTCCTAAAGCTGCTAGTGGTGCAGAGGTGATAGTTCCACAGGAATCAGTTACTTATGAAATCATTTCGCTTATAGAAGGAACAACAGCTGATACACTCATTGTACAGACTAGTTATATGGCAGGTGATACTCCAGCTCATTGGAGGGCTGTTCTTGTTCATTATCCTAATGCTGGCGACGAACCTCCAATTCCTGGTCCAACACCAACTGCAGGTTTCGATATGTCTATTGATGGATTAACAGTTACCTTGACAAATACTTCAGTAAATGGTGTATCTTATTTGTGGGATTTTGGTGATGGTAATACTTCAGCTGAAGAAAGCCCTACATACACATATGCAACTGCTGGTATTTACAACGTGAAACTCGTAGCTACAAATGCAAATGGAACAGGTGAAGTAACAAAATTAGCTTTCCTGTCAGACGTTATCCTAACAGATGCTCTACTACAAGGTGGTGCCTGGAAAATACGTTTAGCTGAAAAATCAGTATTTGTGGGTCCTTCATTAGGTAGCCCAGACTGGTGGAGTGTTCCACTAGTTGATCTTGAAGCCGGTGGTGGCTGGGCTTGTTTATCAAATGACGAGTTTATTTTCAGCGCTGGTGGAGTTTACGAATATAAGACTAATGGTGATGCCCGTAATGATGGATATAAAGCCCAGCCAGCAGGTTGCTTTACTGATGCCGAGCTTGCTACCCAGGATTTTCCATTCATGTCTGCAATTCACTCTTATACTCTTGACACTAGCGGCGACAGGCCTTTCATTGTTGTAACCAATGGTGTGTCACAGGCTGCATTTATAGGATTCTACAAAGGATACTATGGTGGTGAAAATGATGCCAACTCAACTGCTCCAAATGGCGGATTTGATACCAACAGATACGAAGTTATGGGTTATGCTGATTCGGGTACAAAGGAATATCTATTCCTTTCAGTTGATCTTAACGGTGCTGAACCTGATGGTGCTTCATGGTCTGTAATTTTAGAAAGATAATAATTTAGATTTATTTATCGAAAAGGTCAGGAGTGAGATTTTTAAGAAATTCTCGCTCTTGACCTTTTAATTAAATAAAATACCATGAAAATAGTCTCATTTTTATCTATGTTTCTGATTTGTGGAAGCTGTTTTTCACAAGAAAGTAGCCTTATTTGGAGTGATGAATTTAATGGTAATGGTGCTCCAGATTCTAATCATTGGTCTTATAATCTTGGAGCAACAGGATATGGTAACAATGAGATCCAAAATTACACTGATCATCTGGCAAACTCTCGTCAGGAAAATGGTGTCCTTATTATTGAAGCCCATAAAAAGGATGACGAATGGACTTCGGCCAGATTAATAAGCAAGGATAAGTTTAGCTTTACTTATGGAAGAATTATATTCAGGGCTAAGTTACCTGCGGGAATTGGTACATGGCCTGCATTATGGATGCTTGCACAGAATATTGATGAAGTTGGTTGGCCCGAAGGTGGGGAAATAGATGTTATGGAGCATGTGGGTAGGAAGCCAGGCGTGGTTCAGGCTGCTATGCATACTACTTCAAGTCATGGTAATACGATAAACCTTGGTTACATTGATGTACCTGACTATAACACTGAATTTCACTTATATGAAGCAAACTGGACTAAGGATAAAATTGAATTCAGCGTTGATAGAAATGTTTATTATACTTATCAACCTGCGATAAAGGATAAAGATACCTGGCCATTTGATAAGCCTCAGTTCATAATCATGAACATTGCTATGGGAGGCAACTTTGGCAGTTATCCGGAGTTTGAAACAAATGAACTTAAAAATGGCATAGAACCGGGACTTTCAATTGCCAGAATGGAAGTGGATTATGTGAGAGTTTATAAAAATGAAGACTCAAAATAGGCTATTAGCTTCAAAACGCATCTCGCATCAGGTTATCAGATTAATTTATGTTGAGTGTATGAGGCCGGTAGTTTAGTATCAATAATGTTTATTTTATTAGCAAAACAAACAAACAAAACTATGAAAAAGATAATTACTCTTTTATTCTTGTCACTGTTTACTCTTCTTGCTTTCTCACAGGGCAGAGTAATTACAGGAACAGTGACTGATAATACCGGCGCCGGAATTCCCGGTGTTACAGTATTGCTTGTTGGTACTAATACCGGGGCTATAACTGATCTTGACGGGAAGTTTAGTCTTAATGCTTCACAGGGAACTTTGCGCTTCAGCTTCGTAGGTTTTACGTTTCAGGAGATAGCTATAGGGGCGCAAAATGTCATCAATGTTGTGCTCGAAGAGGAACTTACTGAATTGAATGAAGTTGTAGTTATTGGATATGGTACCCAGTTAAAAAGAGATGTTAGCACGGCAGTAGTTGTTGTTGATGAAGAATCAATACGTGAACGACCAATAGTTTCTGCAGCTCAGGCATTGCAAGGGAAGGCTGCTGGTGTTCAGGTTGTGCAGAATTCAGGAAAACCTGGCGCTTCTATGAGTGTACGAGTGAGAGGAGCGACTTCTGTATTATCATCAAACGACCCTCTTTATGTTGTAGACGGAATTTTAGGTGCTGATATCAGGGGATTAAACCCTAATGATATTGAAAGTATGACTGTATTAAAAGATGCGACATCTGCTGCTATTTATGGTTCAAGAGGTGCAAACGGTGTGGTTATTATCACGACAAAAAGAGGAGTGGATAATCAACCACTTATAAGCTTTAATACATACTATGGTATGTCAGATTTAAGAAAGCCGATCGAAGTGCTTTCTACCAAACAATATCGTGACCTAATGAATGAGATATCACCAAATAGTATTGATCCGTCAGAAACAGGATATACAAATTGGAGTGATGAGATCTTTGAAACAGGCCAAACGCAGTCATATCAACTTTCGGTTAGTGGAGGTGACAGTAAAAACAGATACTATGTTTCAGGAAATTACCTTGCAGAAGATGGGATAGTTAGACCAGCAAATTTTGAGAGGTTTTCAGTTAGGCTTAACCTTGATAATGAACTCAGGCCATGGTTGAAGATGAGTACCAGTATGTCGGTAGGTCAATTTAACTCTAAAGATACACCTGACAATTTAAGCTCCGGAAGGGGAGGGGTAATAATGAGTGCGCTCAACACCCCTCCTTTTCTCTCGATATATAGTGATGATCCTAATCAGGCCGGATGGTTTGATCCAAATCCTTTTCAGCCATCATGGGAAAACCCTGTAGCTTATATGGAGGGCCCTGACCAAAAGAATACTGACCGGTTAATTACAGGAAGTGTTAGTGTTGAAGCCCGAATAATAGAAGGTTTATATTACAGGCCTAAATTTGGAGTTGACATGAATAACCATCAGTGGGATTATTTCCTTGATCCTGTGAGAACCGTGTTTGGCAGGCAGCAAAACGGTATTGGGAGAGCTTCACGGGATAATTCTTTCAAGTGGTTGTTTGATCATACACTTGATTATTCTCGTTCTTTTGGAGAACATAATTTTACTGTTATGGCTGGTAGCAGTGCAGAGAAATTCAGATGGGAAAACTCATACATGGAAGGTACTGACTATAACATTGACTATGGTGTGCAAACCATTAATGCAGCAAATGTTATTCAAACAGCAACCACTAATATACAAGAGTGGTCAATGGCTTCATTCATGGGCCGGGTTACATATAATTATGCTGGTAAATATTACTTCCTTGCTAACTACCGGGTAGATGGAACTTCAAAATTGAGTAACCCCTGGGGAAATATGCCATCGGCTTCTGTTGCATGGCGTATATCTTCAGAACCCTTTATGCAGGGTGCTACATTCATTGATGATTTGAAACTAAGGGCTGGCTGGGGTATCACAGGTAATGTTGAAGGTATAAGTAATTATTCGAATGTAGGAGGAATTAGTTTTGTAAGAAGACCTCCAACAAACCCTGCTTCTGGTCCCTCAATCGTCAATACATCATACGGAAATCCCGATCTGAAGTGGGAAACAACAGAGCAGACAAATCTCGGATTTGACCTTACTATATTAAGGGGAAGAGTAGTTCTTGCCTTTGACACCTATTTGAAAAAATCAAAAGATGTAATTCTTCCAGTTCAGCTACAAACTTCACTTTCACCATCGGTAATTATTACAAATGCCGGAGAAATTGAGAACAGAGGTCTTGAATTCAGTATTAGTAGCATGAATACAGTAAAAACATTCAAATGGTCTACAGATTTGAATATGTCATTTAATAAAAACGAAGTAACATCTCTAAATTATACGAAGATATATTCTTTCGGACATGTATACAGCAACAATGAATCAGGCGTTATCCTTAGAGAAGGAGTTGGACTTGGTACCTTCTTTGGATATATTTCTGATGGTGTAAATCCCGAAACCGGCGATATTACATACAGGGATATTAATCAAAATGGGATATTAGACCCAGGTGATCGTACAATTATTGGATCGGGAATGCCTGATTTCATTTTTGGAATTACAAATACCTTCAATTATAAGAAGTTTGACTTTAGTTTTTTCCTGCAGGGAAGCTACGGAAATGAAGTGTTTAATTCTACACGAATTGACCTGGAGGGTATGTTTGATAGTAAGAACCAATCTATAGATGTATTAAGAAGATGGACTCCAGAAAATACTATTACTGACATACCTAGAGCAATTGGGGGGGGTAATACCAGTAATGTTAGAAACTCAAGCAGATTTGTAGAGGATGGGTCTTATGTTAGATTAAAGTCAATTACATTGGCTTATAGGCTATTGGAAAACCACAGGGTATTCAAGCTCTTGTCGCTTTATGTAACCGGACAGAACTTGTTGACACTTACTGACTACACTGGATTTGATCCTGAAGTTAGTCAATATGGAAATAATGCAATTGAAACAGGGTTTGATTATGGAACATATCCGCAATCCCGCACTGTAATTGTTGGTATAAATGTACAATTCTAAAGGTATAAGATCATGAAACGATATATAAATATTCTCTTGATGGCATTATGGTTACTGCCATTTTATGCATGTGAGGACTTCCTGGATCTGGAACCACTTTCACAACCTGTTTCTGTTAACAAGGGCGATGTAAATGACACAGTGATATATGAGACCGCTGCGCAATTCGAAGCCGCATTAGGTGGAGTTTACAGTGATTTCAGAAATGAATACTGGGAGCTAGATTATTTTGTAAATGGTGACGCACAATCAGATGATGCATACGCAGGTGCAGATAATCCCGCAAATTTTCAAATAGATGAAATGCGCATTGACGCTACAAATTCAAATGTTAGTCGTGATTGGGCATATCTTTATGGAGCAATAGGGAAAGCTAACATTATCATAAATAACGTTTTTGAGATTGAAGAAGCAGGATTTACTGATCAACGCAAAGGTGAGATAAAAGGAGAAGCTTCTTTCATAAGAGCTTTTCATTACTTACAACTTGTGCAGTTGTGGGGAGCTGTTCCACTTCAATTAAAGGAAATTACTACTGTAAGTGCTGAATTGTTGCCTGTTATATACCCACAAATGTTCCCTGCCAGGGCAACTGTTGATGAAGTCTATGATCAGATCATAAAAGACCTTGAATATGCTTTAGGTACTGTTCCATCAACTGGTCCCGACAAAGGTTATGTAACTACTGGTGTTGTTAATGCAGTACTTGCCAAAGTATATGCTACTAAGGAGCCAAAAGAATGGGATAAAGTGATACAATATGCTGATGCTGTAATTAATGGGTCTTATAGTTTATTGGAAAATTATGATGATCTATGGAATGGCATGAATGAAAACTCTTCAGAAGCTATTTTTGAGATTAATTATGAAGGGACATCTTCATCAGGAAACTGGGGCGCTAGCATGTTTAGGGGTGTAGATTGGAAGAAGTTTAATACTCCTTCTCACGACCTCGTTGCTGCTTTTGATCAGGAAGGCGACATGATAAGGAAGAATGCTACTTTGGATTTTCAAGATGTTTCAGGAAAGTGGGGTGATCCTTATTGGCCACAATCAGAGTTTCCATTTATTAATAAGTATCGTGACATCTCGAGTCCTAGTCCACAAAACTATATATTCCTTCGTCTTTCCGATATTATGCTCTTAAAAGCCCAGGCATTAAACGAGCAAGGAGATGTTACAGGTGCAGCAGATTTGGTTAATGAAATCCGTTCACGTGTTGATTTGCCTGATACTGATGCAACAACTCAGGAACAAATGCGATTGGCTATTGAATTGGAACGCAGGTTGGAGCTTGCTTTTGAAGGGCATAGGTGGTTTGATCTTAAGAGAACGGGTAGGGCAATAGAAGTTATGAGTAATGTAGAAGGACCTCAAGGTTCAATAACATACCCGGTTAATGAAAACAAGCTTGTATGGCCTATTCCTCAGAGTGAATTGGACAATAATGCTAATCTCTTACAAAACCCTGGCTACTAACCATTATTCACCGTCTTTTCAGATTATGAAATAATAGAGATTAATAAGCAATAATAACAGTTTCAGACAGTTAAAGAAAAAGGGTTATTATCAGATCCTGAAATAACCTTTTTTCTTTTCCAAAGAGTGAATTTTATTAAAAAGATTAGTCACTTTATATTGTTAGTCTTATTGCTGCAGTTAAATTGACATAATTATAAATCAATCAAAAAATTTAGTGATGAACACTCTTATCAACCATATACTAACTAACAGACTAATTCTCATTGGACTATTATCACTCATAGCAATCTCGGGCTGCGAAGGAAAGGAAGACATTCCTGATGATCCTCCTGTGGTGCCTAAAGACACTGTTGTCGCAAGCGTATATCTTACCCGGGGTGATCAATTAAAACTGTTCTCGAAAGAACATGATATCAGTATTAAGCCTGTAGCAACAGGTAGCTGGCCAGTTATTACAGTTGATACTTCCGTAACATTTCAAACGATTGAAGGTTATGGTGCTGCTCTCACGGGCTCATCCGCATATCTATTGAAAAGGGAAATGAGCAATGGAGCAAGAAATACGCTCCTGAGGGACTTGTTTGATCCTGAAACAGGTATAGGTATTTCATACCTGCGTTTAACAATGGGGGCATCTGATTTCTCGCTATCTAACTTTAGTTATAGTGACCCACCAGCTGGTCAAACAGATTTTGAACTGCAAAACTTTAGTCTTTCACAGGATACGCTTGATGTAATCCCTATGGCAAAGGAAATTCTTGCTATATACCCGGAGATGACTTATTTGGGTTCACCGTGGAGCGCTCCTGCCTGGATGAAAACAAACAAAAGTATGGTGGGTGGAAGTCTCCGCACAGACTCCTATAGTGTGTATGCTGATTACTTCGTTAAGTACATCCAACAGATGGGACAAGAAGGGTTAAGAATTGATGCAGTAACACCACAGAATGAACCATTGCATTCAACAGCTTCTTACCCATGTATGGACATGCAGCCAGGTGAACAACTTAATTTTATTAAAGACCATTTGGGTCCAAAACTACAAGCTGCAGGACTTGACACCAAGATAATAACTTATGACCATAACTGGGACAGGCCTGACTATCCAATCACCATTTTGAATGATCCGGAAGCTAAACAATATGTTGCCGGTTCTGCTTTTCATGCTTATGGTGGAACCGTAAGTGCTATGACAACAGTACATAATGCACATCCTGACAAAGGACTATATTTCACTGAAATATCAGGCGGTAGATGGGCAACCGATTTCTCTGAAAACTTGATGTGGAACATGCAGAATATTTTTATAGGTACTGCAAAGAACTGGTCAAAGAATGCTTTACTATGGAATTTGGCGCTAGATGAAAATGACGGCCCAAAGAATAATGGTTGTGATAACTGTAGGGGAGTAGTTACTATTAACTCAGGTTCAGGTGTTGTAACTAAAAATGTGGAATACTATGCACTTGCGCATTTCACTAAATTTGTTAGGCCCGGAGCTGTTCGAATTTCAACCTTGCTACCACAGGGTCTTAATAATATTGATGCAGTTAGTTTCCAGAATACGGATGGGACAAAAGTTCTGGTAGCAGTTAATAGTAGCAGTGAGAATATAGTTTTTAGTATTAAGCAGAATAAGAAAAACATGGCATACACTCTTACTGCTAAATCAGTAGTAACAATAGTGTGGTAAAAATTATAGGTTTCAGTGTCATAACAGTCTTGATTATTTCTATTTAAAGAGGCTTGAATTAAAGAACAAAGAATAAACCTTTTTAAATTGAAGCTGGATCTAATTCTGGAGAAACACATAAAACACTCAGAAAGCACACGTAGAATCCTTAGATTACACACTCTGAACACTTCTAAATAAATAGGAGGAAATCAATTGATTTCCTCCTATTTGTTAATTGCGATTTAAAAAGTGGAAGCTTGATGAAGCTTAGGAAAAAAACTCTATTCTTCTTCTTTTTCCTGTTCTTCGTAAGCTTTAAGCAATATAGTCTGTACATCACCTGGTACCTGTGAGTAATCAGCAAACTTGAGTGAGTAAGCACCACTTCCACTTGTAAGGGAACTTAGAGCAGTAGAATACCTGTTCATTTCTGCTAAAGGAACTTTAGCTTTAATCTTCTGATAATTACCTTCACTATCCATTCCCATGATAACTGCACGACGGCCTTGTAGGTCAGTCATGATGTCACCCATGCGGTCAGCAGGAACAATAACTTCAACATCGTAAATTGGCTCAAGGATCTTTGGTCCGGCATTTTTAAAAGCTTCTTTAAAAGCCTGACGGCCGGCTAATTTAAATGCCAATTCATTTGAATCAACAGGGTGCATCTTACCGTCGTATATATTTACAGTAATGTCACGTGCATAAGATCCGGTAAGAGGGCCTTCTTCCATCTTCTCCATAATTCCTTTCAGAATAGCTGGTAGAAAGCGTGCATCGATAGAACCACCAACTATACAGTTGTTGAATACTAATTTACCACCCCATGAAAGTTGATGCTCTTCAGTTCCGCGAATTGGGAATTCTTTCTGAGGAGTCATATCTTCACTGTATGGTTGAATCAACATGTGAACCTCACCAAATTGACCTGAACCACCTGATTGCTTTTTGTGGCGGTACATTGCTTTCGCAGATTTGGTTATTGTTTCACGGTAAGGTATACGAGGAGCATAATATTCAATCATAATTTTCTCAATATTCTCAAGATGCCATTTAGCAATATTAAGATGTAATTCACCCTGACCTCGTATGATGATCTGCTTTAATTCCTTTGAATACTCGATAGTTATAGTAGGATCAACTTTTTGTAATTCAGTTAATGCTGCACCAAGTTTCTCATCATCATTCTGATTTTTCGGCTTCAACGCCATGGTAATACGCGGTGATGGGAATTCAATTGGTTCAATAATATCACCTGAATTTTTTTGACCATTTAATGTAGTATTGGTACGGCTATTCTTAAGTTTGATAGTTGCAGCAATATCACCTGCAACAGCTTTCTCAATCTTTTCACGCTTCTTACCGGCAACTGCAAATAATTGAGGAATGCGCTCTTTTGAACCATTCATGCCGTTTACGAGGTCCATAGCTTCAGTAATCTCACCAGAATAAACCTTGAAGAAAGAAATTTCTCCTAAATGCTCTTCTATTGATGTTTTGAAGATTAAAGCTGATGTTGGATCTGAAGGATTAAATTTTAGCTCCTTACCTTCTTTAGTTTTACGCCCAGGCATTTCATTTGGAGCTGGCAGGTAACTTACAATAAAATCAAGCAATCTGTCAACACCAATATTAGGCTTTCCGCCAACACACATCACAGGGAACATACCACGGCTAATAATTCCAAGCTTTAACCCGCGTATCATTTCTTCCTCAGTGAGGGTGCCAGCTTCAAAGAATTTCTCCATTAGTGCTTCGTCATTCTCAGCAGCTGATTCAATGAGTGATGCTAACATTTCCTGAGCTCTGTCAACTTCACCAGCAGGGATATCAAGCACTTCAGCTTTTCCACCACCAGAAGGATATTTTAGCATTTTTTGTTGTAGTACATCAATTATTGCATTAAAGCCAATGCCTTCATTTACAGGATACTGTATAGGAACTACGCTTCCTCCGAATTGTTGTTTGAGCTGACGGAGTGATTCTTCAAATGAAGAGTTTTCATGCTCAAGATGATTTACCAGAAAAACAACAGGAGTTTTAGCCTTAACAGTTTGCCTCCATGTGATCTCCGTGCCTACTTCAACACCGTTCTGTCCATTTACTAACATCAAAGCAGTGTCACAAACATTAAGAGCTGCGACTACTTCACCAATAAAATCATCGAAACCGGGAGCATCGATAAAATTTATTTTATTGCCTTTATGCTCTACATACATTATTGTAGATGCAACTGAATTTTGCCTCTCAAGCTCTATTTCGCGATAATCAGATGTAGTATTTTTATCCTCAACTGTTCCGCGCCTATTGATAAGGCCACCTTCAAACAACATGGACTCTGAAAGGGTAGTTTTACCTGTTTTGGCACCTCCTATGAGTACGACATTTCTTAATTCATTAGTTTTGTAAACCTTCATATTGCTAATTGATTACGTAAATTTTACTGATGACAGGCGCAAAGATAAAAATTATTCTGAAAGAATAATATCAAATTTAACAAGACTAAGGAACTGCTGTACACGGTTATAGAGGGTTCCGTTTTTTAGTTCCTGTAATGCTTCGGTACCAAACTTCTCCACAGCAAAGGAAGCCATAGCTGAACCGAAAATTATTGCCCTTTTCATATTGTCAAATGATATATCGTCAGTCTTTGCCAAAAAGCCAATAAAACCGCCTGCAAATGTATCGCCCGCGCCTGTAGGGTCAAACACTTCTTCAAGCGGCATAGCTGGAGCAAAAAACACTTTATCTTCATGGAATAACAATGCACCGTGGTCCCCTTTTTTGATAATCAGAAATTTAGGGCCCATGGATAGTATTTTCCGGGCCGCTTTAACCAGTGAATATTCATTAGATAATTGGCGGGCTTCCTCGTCATTTATGGTAAGCACATCAACCATTGTAAGAACATCTTTGAGGTCATCCATTGCAGTGTTCATCCAAAAGTTCATGGTATCCATCACAATAAGCTTTGGGCGAACCGGCAATTGGTTTATTACTTTCTTTTGTATTGAAGGTGTTAAATTACCTAACATCAGGTAAGTGCAATCATTATAAGATGCAGGGACTTGAGGATCGAAATCAGCTAAAACATTTAATTCGGTAATCAGGGTGTCACGGGTATTCATATCAATATGATACTTGCCCGACCAGAAGAATGTTTTACCCTCGGGTATTTTTTTGATACCTTCAGTTTGTACTCCTTGATCATTTAATAAGGTTATGTACTCATCAGGAAAATCCCCACCAATGACAGATATTACTTTTACCTGATCATATAGCTTGGCAGCTGCCATGCTGATGAAAGTGGCAGCACCTCCAAGTATCTTATCGGTTTTACCAAATGGCGTTTCTATAGCATCGAATGCTACGGTGCCTACAATAACAAGACTCATTGAGATTAATTAAGGTGATTAAAGAACTAAAGGTGCAAATTTAGTAAAGTTGTATTATAAATCCTTGAAATCAGCATACTTGCTGTTACTGAAATGCATTATGAATAACCTTTCAAAATTGCTTTGATTGAATTAAAAAGGGATTACAACCTGATTGCAATCCCTTTTTGAAATTAACCCAGTAACATAGTCTTTAATAATCACTGGTATGATTTAGAATATACTTTGCATTTGTAAGCTTAATGTCTAGTATCCTTGGTTTTGCGCAAAAGTACCTCCTGAAAGATCGATCTCAGTTTGTGGAATTGGCAGAAAACCTTTTGTTGAAGGATTAAATGTAACATCAAAGGTTACCTGGTCACCAACGTATAAAGGCCCGCGTATTCCCTGGAGTGTAAACTCTGCAGTGGCAAATGTCATGCCCTTGCGTACAACATCAAAATACCTTATGCCTTCAAGGGATAACTCGAGGCGTCTTTCATTGTATATGTTTTCTGGTGTAGCAGGAATAGTTCCTAATCCAACCCGGCTGCGTACCCGATCAAGGTATTGTTGAGCATTTCCACTTCCAAGCTCAGCAGCCATCAATAGTACATCGGAAAAACGTATAACCCTGCGATTCGTTGTCCTGTTAAGTTCAAACTGTCCACCTGAACCCCAATGTTCAGCGTCAGAACTATATTTCTTGGAGTAATAGCCAGTGTGTTGATACCCTTTATCAAGGTTGCCGTCTAGTTCTCCCTCCTCCAGAATCGTCCACTCATATCTTGGGTCATTTTTAAGATCATCAACAAGCTTTTGACCAACAGTAGCAAAACTCCATCCTCTGTTCCAATTATCAGATCCTGTTACCCTTGGTCCCTGCATCTGTGAAGCAAGGTTGCCTTCACCACCTCTCACATACCCCCAATCCCACCAAGCAGGAGTATCACCAAAAGATATTTCAAACACCGACTCAATCCCATTTTCACCTGATAATCTGAAATTATCAGTATACTCAGGAAAAAGATCATGTCCACTGTTTGCAATCAGATCGTCAAGATGGCCGACAACTGTATTACGGTCAACAGTTGCATCTCCAGCTTTTAATTCCATATCGTAAACACCATTATAAAACAAGTATACCCTTGCAAGAAGTGCTTGTGCTGCCCATTTACTGATTCTTCCTGCTTCTGCTGCAGGAATTGAAGTAGGCAAGTCGGCCATAGCCTCTGTAAGGTCAAGGGCAATTTGATTATAAACAGCAGAAGGTTCGGCTTGTACCTGATTATACTCAGAAGGTCCTTTTATGGTAGCAGTTAATAATGGAATATTTTCAAAAAAACTAACCTGCTCAAAATAGAAGAAAGCTCTTAAGAACTTTGCTTCGGCTTTTAACCTTGCTTTAAATTCATCAGATGTATCTACACCATCGATCACCTCTATTAACTTATTCGCCCTATATATACCTGTATAGTTTTTATTCCATATAGCATGAGCGAGTATATTTGTTGTTGGAATGTTGAATTTATTCAATTCATCTTCCTCCATACCGTCATTTGCATCACCGCCACCAGCATAAGAGTCATCTGATAAAATGTCAGAAACTGTTATAAAAGGAGCCCATGATATGCCTGGGGTTTCATCATACCCAAGTACATCGTAAACAGAAATCAGAGCTTGCATGGCTTGTTCTTCTGTTTTATAGAATGAAGTAGTCACTTCCTGGTCAAGTGGTTTTAAGTCAAGAAAATCATCACTGCAGCTTGTTAGCAGGAAAACCAGGAATAAAAATTTTGATGTTCTTAATTTTATATTTTGCATTTTCTTAAGTTTTTATTTTTTAGAAAGTTATAGTTGTTCCTACCCTAAATGTTCTTGCCTGAGGGTATATACCCCTGTCGATACCTATATCAAATGAGCTAAGGGCACCTATTTCAGGATCTGCGCCAGAATAATTTGTAATGGTAATCAAGTTTTCACCAGAGATGTATAACCTGAAAACGGTAGCGCCAATCTTACTCAGGAGAGTTTGTGGAAATGAATAACCAATTTGTATATTTTTAAGCCTTAGGAAAGATCCGTCCTCAATATAAAGATCAGATACCCTGTTGTTTTGATTTACGTCACTCCACGTGAATCGAGGTGTTTCATTGCTTGTACCCGAGCCTGTCCATCTTTCCAGACTGGCTACTGTCATGTTGGTATATTGAAGATCACGACGTTGGCTTCCATTAAATATCTCATTACCGTAGGTTCCATTTAAAAGCATAGAGAAATCTATGTTTTTGAAAGTGATAGATGCATTCAAACCGAAGGTGAAGTCAGGTGTTGGATTGCCAATAATTGTTCGGTCGTCAACAGTTATTGCACCGTCACCGTTCACATCGACAAAACGAACATCTCCTGGTTTAGCATTAGGTTGAAGGTATTCTCCTTCACTATTATCGTGACGATAGACATCGTTCTCAGTTTGGAATATACCATCAGTTTGATAACCAAAGAAGTATGCAATTGGAAGGCCGAGTTCAGTTCGTGTAACCATACCAGAGACTGCCCAATTAGCACCAGGTAAGGTACCTTCATCATTGCCAATTTTTGTCATCTCATTCTTATTGTATGCTCCATTTATACCAACTGAATAATTGAAAGCTCTTATTCTTTGACGCCAATTAAGGATAACTTCAACACCACTGTTTTTAACACTTCCTACGTTTGCAAAAGGAGGCTCATTACCAACATAACCGGGTATGGGAATTCTTTCCAGAAGCCCTTTAGTTTCCTTAACATAGTAATCAACTGTAGCGACTAACTTATTATTGAAAGCTTCCAGATCTAATGCTATATCAATCTGTTCAGATTCTTCCCAGTGAATATCCTGATTTTCAATGTAAGACGGTGATGCACCAGTATATCTTCCATTCCCAATTATGTAACCCCTACTCTTATCAATTGTTGATATAAACTGGTAGTTTCCTATTTCCTGGTTACCGTTAACGCCCCATGAAGCCCTAAATTTTAAGGAGTTCATCCAATTAACATTAGGGAAAAATGGTTCATCACTTACTATCCAGGAAACTCCTATTGAAGGGAAAATGCCGTACCTGTTGTTGGCTCCAAATTTTGAAGATCCATCCCGTCTAATAATACCTGTAAACGCATACCGATCTTTATAATCATATAGTATACGTCCAAAGATGGATGCCAGTGATGAAGATGCAGCACCTCCCCTGGCATCCCATGCAGTATCTGTTGCCATGTTGAGGTATACATGATTAGGATCTAAAATTGGCACACCTGTATTGAAGCCGTAAAGGTTTTCAAAGTTTTCTTTACGTGCAGTTGTTCCACCTAGTAAAGAGAAGTTATGGTTACTTATTTTCTTTGAATATGAGAGGGTGTTCTCCCATTGCCATGTGTAGAATCTATTGATGTTTTTTCTTACTCTGGTTTTGTTGTCATTTAATTGAGCACCATTAAGGTAATATAGAGGATCATAACTATCATTTAACACATAGGCAAGGTCAACTCCAAGGTTAGTATTGAATTTAAGTCCTTTTAAAATCTCCAACTCCCCAAAAATATTACCAACTACCTTGTCAACCCTTGTTTCACCTGTTTGAATCTCGAGTAACGCTAATGGATTCACTACTTCAGCATTAACGTATCGTGAAATTCCATATACATTACCAGCAGCGTCCCTGACAACTGGCTCAGAGGAGTATGGCCGTTCGGCTAAAACTTCAGGATTAGTTTCATATAATGGTGTTAATGGGTCCATATTAAGAGCACTGCTGTAAGCACCATTAAACGAAGAGTTGGAGGCAATTCCTCTACGAATGATATGAGAATAGGAGAGGTTATTTCCGAAACGAAATGCGCTGTTCACTTGGTGGTTTGTATTTAATCTGGCTGAAATGCGATCAAACTGAGACTTATCTCCACCTATAATTCCTTGCTGGCTGAAATAGGCAAGTGAAGACATGTATGTTGATTTTTCATTACCCCCCGATACAGATACATCGTGACTTTCAATAGGTGCGTTTTTAACAAAAAGCAAGTCCTGCCAATCAGTATCATACTGTGGAACCTCATTTAGGTCAAAAGGATCATCTGGAACTGCATTTTCAGGTAAGGAATTCCGGTATCCTTCATTCATCATCATCTTATATTCAGTAGCATCAAGCATATCGAGTGTGTTAGCAACATTCTGGATACCCTTATAACCCGAGTATGAAATGTTCATTTTGCCTTTTGTACCCGTCTTAGTTGTAATAAGAATAACCCCATTAGCAGCCCTTGCTCCATAGATTGCTGCAGATGCAGCATCTTTGAGTACTTCAATTGACTCTATATCTCCTGGATTCAAATAGTCAATTCCGCCAATAGCCATACCATCTACTATATACAATGGATCAGAATTGCCTGTAGTGCCTGCGCCCCTGATCCGTATAGTAGGAGCTTCACCAGGTTGACCAGAGAGATTAGTAACTTGGACACCAGCAGTTCTGCCTTGCATTGCTTGTTCTACACGTAGAACAGGTGTTGATTGTATCTCCTCTGATTTAACATTGACAATTGCCCCTGTAACAACCTTCTTTTTTTGAGTACCATAACCTATAACAACAATCTCGCTAAGGGCTGTAACCTCCGGAACAAGGGTAACATTAAAGGAAACATTCTTATTTACAGGTATTTCTTGTTTCTGATAACCTATAAACGATGCCACAATTGTAGCATTTGGTGATGCAAGTGTGATATCAAATTTACCATCTACATCAGTGGTTGTGCCATTTTGTGTTCCTTTTTCAACAATGGTTACCCCCGGTAAACCGGTATTAGTTTCTGCATCGTAAACTGTACCGGTAATTCTATGTGTTTGTGCAAACAATATGCTCGCATTCAGAAACATTACCAGTAAAAGCATCAAGTTGCGTGAATTTTTGCTCATCTGTTAATTTTTAGGTCTGTTGTGTGTGTGTTTATTTGTTATTTGAAATCTTATTCTTGTTTTCTTCAATTGTATTAAATTAATACTTTTCACTGAATTTAATGAAATACTCTGATATAATCAACTTTAAGTTGCTGTGGGAAAATAGTAGTTGCATCAGGATACCCCGGCCAGTTTCCTCCTACTGCAAGGTTAAATATAAAGAAACCGGGCTGATGATATTCTGTCATGTGCGATGGTGTAATATTAATAACATGGTATTGCACGTTATTCACCAACCATCTGATATTTGTTTCATCCCAGATGAGAGAAAAAACATGATATTCATCAGCAAAGGTGCCTGATGACAATGTATAACTACCACCTGCCTGTACATGTCCGTTGTCATCCCAATGTAAAACTCCATGCACTGTATTCTCCCTGCCTTTTCCACCAATCATCTCCATGATGTCAGTTTCACCACTTGCCGGCCATCCAACTGTTTGAATACTATTCCCTAACATCCATAATGCAGGCCACATTCCCTGACCTACAGGCAATAAAGCTCTGATGTCAATTCTGCCATATTGAAAAGATTTCTTATCTCTCGTCACCATTCTGGCTGAAGTGTAATTGCTGCTTTGAAAACTTTCTTTGCGGGCCTCAATTACTAGTGTGCCCTCAGATACTGAGGCATTCTCCTTTCGATAGTATTGTGACTCATTGTTTCCCCATCCGTTTGAACCTTTACCAATCTCAAAGCTCCAGTATTGAGGATTGACTTGTGTTCCATCAAATTCGTCACGCCACACTAGCTCGTAATCAGGATAACTTTCTGGTGAAACGTAGCCGTCTTCAACAGAAATAGGGTCATCTTCGCCAATTGTAATATGTCGCTCTGCTTTAATATAACGGCCTGAAACTCCATATGCCCTGACTTCTACCCTATATATTCCCGGGCCTCCTAATGTATATTCGAAATTGCCATTCGAATTAGTGTAAACCGGTTCACTAGCCAAATCAATGTACAATTGATATTCTAAAGCATTTTCAGCAGAAGCCGCTATGATAACCTTTCCTGTTGTACTATCTGCAACAGTAACTTCAAGAACAATATTCGAGGGATCTGTATTTGCTACATCCTCTGATTCCTTGCACGAAAATGATATAAGAAATAAGAGAAATGCTGATATAATGACCCTGCCTGGGATGAGTTTTTTCATGATCTTGAAATATCTAATAAAGTTAAACGCTAAGCCTTATTAAAGCAACAAAAATATAACTTTTTTAAAGGTTTTTGCAAGCTGTAGCAATTTATTTATAAATGTAACTATTTATATTATAGGATACTGGTGTAACTTATTGAAATTTTATAAAATCTTGTAGTATCGAGGTTTTCACTACATAAATTGTAATCAAAACAGCATAATTAACCAGTAAACAATCCTATTAAGATGAATGTACATCGGTGCTCAATATCTAACTGACATTTCACCTATATTTATCAATCAGGTCAAAGATAAATGAGAGTATTCTCAATAGTGTGTATTAGTTCAAATAATTATTACTTTTGAAGCCTATCGATTGATCAAATGCAGTTCCCTCTGAAAAGTCTTCTTTTCTTCATATTAGTTTTGTCTTCTTTTACTGTAAGAAGCCAACAGCCGGCATTTAGAAATTATTCTGTTGATAATGGGTTGCCCAGCTCCGAGATCTTTCATATTATCCAAGATAAAAAGGGATATATATGGATGGCTACCAATATGGGAGTCAGCCGTTTTGACGGACGCACTTTCGTGAACTATGATGTGCAGAATGGACTACCTGAGAACACTGTTTTTGAAATTTATGAAGATGAGTCAGAAAGATTATGGTTTATAAGTTTCCCATTCCAGCTTTCCTATTTCTATAATGATAGCATTTACCAGTACAAATACAATTACATACTTGAATCAATTGCCGGCCATGGTATGATTCCGATTAAGAAGTCCTTTCAGGCTGATGAAAAAGATAATGTTATATTTAGTTTTTTGAATGGTAGTAAATTATATAAGATAGATGATTTCGGCAACCTGACAACACTTGAAGAAATTACTAAAGATACAATTTCTGTGGTTGTTACCAAATCAAAAGGCCAATTGTTAGCAGCTCAAAACTCAACAAGTGGTAAAAAAGAATTTACCCTTTACATTAAGACTAAGGAGAAGCCTGTAACGCTCACTGTACCAAAGTATCCAAGCAAATATTCTGGCGGATATTTTTTATTAGATCAAACCAAAAAGGGCGACTTATTATTCGCTCATAATGAGCTTCTAGTTCACATTTTTAATGATGGGAAATATATAGTTCATAATCTTAAGGACCGGATTCTATGGATTAACGTGGAAGACGATGGTACTCTATGGGTTGGTAAAGAATTTTCAGGTGTGGATAAATATAACAGTGACTTAATACACCTTGGGCCTTCTGAGAGTTACTTAAAAGGAATTTCTGTATCATCAGTATTAGTTGATAATGAAGGAGGGGTTTGGTACACATCCCTGGGCAATGGAGTTTTTTACCGTCCAACTAAAGCTTTTACTTCATACACTTCAAGCGATGGCTTATCGGGAATAAATGTGAAAGCAGTTGCACCTTTTAAAGGTAAACTTTATCTTGGATTTGATGACTCTTATTTTCTCGATGTAATAGAAGAAGGGAAGCTGAAAAATATAGAGGATTTCGGTAATGATAGAAATAAGGTTAAGGTATTAAATACTTTTAATGATAAGGTATTGTGGATTGGTACTGAAACGCATTTGCATTCCTACAATAATAAAGAATTTCATAAAATTTACAATAATCATCCGATATTAGTAAAACAGTCAATTTATAGCAACTTTGTATTTAGCACTAAATATATTAATCCTATTGATTCTGCTAGCGTCTTGCTTGGCCAAATGCGAAGCTTGTCAATTGTAAAAAAAGGAAAAGTAGTTTATGATTCCTATCTTGACGATAGTATTGCACTACGAATTGAATCAATCAAAACAGATTATGACAGTTCTTATCTGCTTGGAACTTTTAGCGGCTTATATCGCCTTAAAGATAATAACTTTTCCTTCCTTGGAGAAGCATCAGAATTGTTGTCTCAAAGAATTATTGATATTGTAATCATAGGAAAGCATCAATATGTTCTTGGCACTAAAGGATCAGGATTAGTCATCAGTTTGCCTGATACAATCTTCCAAATTACCCACTCACAAGGCCTCTCCTCCAACTCTATATCTTCTATTCTCATTACGGGTAATGATTTATGGGTGGCAACCAACAATGGATTGAACTTATTAAAGTTGGATGAACTACGATCTGGGAATCCCAAAATCATTGTTTTTAAGAAGGAAAACGGCTTGATTTCAAATGAGATTAACCAAATTAAGGGTGATAGCAATTTTATCTACATTGCAACAAATGGTGGACTTACAATCTTTGATCGTAGGAAGTACCAACCCTTTATTAACCCCCCTCCTGTATATATACATGGTGTTAATATTATGGATCAAAGTACTGCTATTGCGGCTAATTATGATTTAGGCTATGATCAAAACTTTATAAGAATATCCTATGCCGGAATTTCTTTTAGGGATGCGGGTGATTTACTATATAAGTACAAACTTATTGGTTTGAGTAACGATAAGTGGGTTTACACGAAGAATATTGAAGTTGAATATGCTTTCCTACCGCCAGGTAATTATAGATTTGAGGTATTTGCCATTAATTCTGAAGGCCTTGTTAGCTCCACACCTGCAACCATCAATTTTATCATTCATCCTCCTTTTTGGAAAACCTGGTGGTTTAAAACTTTGATGGCAATAGTAACATTGATTTTAATTTTTTCAGCTGTTAGAATGAGAATGCAAGAGATTAAAAGGAAACATGCCATGCAAAGCGATATAATCAGATACAGGCAGCAATCACTGCTCCGGCAGATGGATCCTCACTTCGTATTCAACACCTTGAACAGTATCCAGTCTTTTATTATTAAGAATGAAAGTAAGGTAGCAACCATCTACATCTCTAAATTCTCCCGGTTAATGAGGTTAATCCTAACTAATTCACAAAAACAAACTGTAAGATTAAGCAATGAAATTAATGCACTCAATTTGTATCTGGAGCTTGAGTCAATGAGGTTCAAAGAGAAATTTGAGTATAGTATTACGCACGATTCTTCTGTTGTACCTGATATGTGTTTTATTCCTGCTTTTATTGTTCAGCCTTTCATTGAGAACGCTATCTGGCATGGTATAATGCCCCTTGATAAAGCTGGAAAAATTAATGTAAACTTTGAGAAGGATGGTGAACAGTTGATTTGCACAGTTGAGGATAATGGCGTTGGTAGGGACAGTTCAGCGAGAAATAAATCTGATTTTGATAAAGGAAAAGAATCACTTGGTATCTCTATTGTTGAAACCAGGCTTGAGTTATTGAGTCAATATTATGGTGTAGAGATAGGAATTAGGTTTACTGATCTTTTGTCAGAGGATCAAATACCCATAGGCACAAGGGTAGCTGTTAACCTTCCATTAGTAAAATAAACGGTCAGTAAATCACCAATATTATTCCTTTAGAATTTTCCCCAAATAACATGCATTCTTGTATGAAGCCCTTACAATATATAACCCTCGTGAAACTTCATTTCCCAGTTCATCTTTGCCATCCCAGAAATTATTACTGCCAGGTTGACCCTTGCCAAGTTGTCTAATTACCCGACCTTTTAAATCATAGATATTTACTATCTCTATATTTTGAGCTGTTGAAGGAACAGCAATACATATTCTTTGGCTAAAAGGGTTTGGGAAGCATAGAATATTTTCTGACAAATCAATGAATCTTGCCTGTGTAGTGCTGTTAAATTCATAAACCCCATGATCAATGCGGTTATTTGTTATTCGGGCCTCACCAAGAAGATCAATAGAAGGCAAATTAAGAAACGAGGTATCCGGAGTTCCTGCATCAATACAAGGCGAAGTTGGTGAAAGTTGATAAGGAAACGTGCCTGTGCCTATAAATTCTGGCGATTGGTTAATATTATTCTGATACTGACCTGTATAACCCATCTGAGAACCGCTCCCTTCAAAACCAATGGTATCACCTTCAATGTCACAATAATAGAAGTTTGGAGACGAATAAATATCCCAAATATAAACGCTTTCCCCAAATCCTGAATTTCCCCAGATAATTGAATTATACATAGATGGTGAAGCTGAATCGTTGCAGTAAAACCCTCCTCCATAAGCTGATGAATTATCAACTATTGTCAGGTTTGAAAAAACTGGGAATGAGCGTATACAACAAATACCACCTCCAAAGAATAATGCTTGATTATTTGATACAAGGTTGTTACTAATCGTATGATTAGGTGAACTTCTCAAAATACCTAATGCTCCACCAAGTGCACTTGAATTGCATTGCATAATATTATTTTCGAATATAGGGTCGCTATTGTCAAAGGAGCATGCACCACCTACTCCGGTTGATGTATTGTAGTAAAACTCACACTTTTTTACCACAGGTGCACTGTTCAGGGCGCAAACGCCACCTCCATAACCATATATGATTCCTGTGTTACCTGATATGTTACCGGTAAACTTGCAGTTTTTTATTATTGCGTTGGAGGATTGCAAATAAATGGCTCCACCACTGTAAAATGAATAGTTGTTGAAAAACAGGCAGTTACTGATCCTAAGTTTGTTATGGTTATACACTAATATGGCACCACCATAACAATTTAAAGAATCACCTATAGCCTTTCCAAACTGGAATTTGCAGTATGAGAATATTGATGAATCTTCAGTTGATGCCAATGACCTGAATCTAATACCTGACCAACCTCCCCGCCCATGAAACTGATTACTAAAACCTGCTGTATCAGTAACAGTAAATACAATTGAATCGCCGAGAATGCCTTCTGCTAATATACTGCCGTGAACATCAAAACTGTAATATGATTGAAACTTTACTAATGTACCTGGTGAAATTATAAGTTGTGATCCTACTGGAACATTGATATTGTCTTGCACGAAAACGGTGTCATATCCCCAGGTTCCACTAACTGGTCCGCTAACTGTAATTGATGTTGCAAGTGCAACTAACGGAAATAATATTACTATCACAATACTAGTTATAAGTTTCATTATCAGTAGTATGTAGCAATAAATAATTAATTAACACACAAATTGAAGTACAAATATATAGCTTGGATCAATAACAATTTGTAAGCAAATCAGAATTAATCAAAATTAAGATCATGAAGGAATAAATAGAACTTAAAGCGTGCTCAGTATTAAAAATAGGTTTAAAAATAACTTGAACCATCCCAACAATGAGTGCATAACTTTTCTTTCGGTAAACCGATAGCCTCAACTAAGTCATCAAGTTCCTGAAATTGTAAAGATGTAAGGTTAAGGTTCTGGCGAATTCGTTCAACCATTTCTTTGTATTTGGGCGATTTAGGATCAGAATACTCCTTTAAATCAACATCTTCCGTTCCTTCAAGTTGTAAGATGGCTCTTCTTGTTGCCAAATCAGAACTACTTCGTGATCGTGAGAAGTTTAAGAATTCACATGGGTATGTAAGAGGAGGGCAGGCAATACGCATATGCACTTCTTTTATTCCTGCTTCATGTAAATCGGCCGTATTATCTTTTAATTGCGTACCGCGAACAATGGAATCATCAAGGAAAATCCCCCTTTTATCCCTTATAAGGTCTTCATTGGGAATGAGTTTCATCTTTGCAACAAGGTCGCGCATTTCCTGGCTTTGAGGCATAAAACTACGTGGCCATGTAGGCGTATATTTTGAATAAGGTCGCATATGAGGCATCTTTCTGCTATTGCTATAGCCCAAAGCATGACCAATTCCTGAATCAGGTATTCCAGCGACAAAATCCGCTTCAACAGTGTCTTTTGATGCAAGTGCTGCACCGCATTTATATCTGCATGAATCAACATTAATACCTTCATAATACGAAGGAGGATAACCATAATACACCCATAGGAAAGAGCAAATCTGCATCTTTTCACCCGGCGCCAACAATTGCTCATATCCATCAGCAGTTATTCTAACCACTTCACCAGGCCCGAGATAGTATTCAATATTATAATCAAGGTTAGCGAATGAGCATGTTTCACTGGCAACAGCATAACCATGACTATTCTTACCTACTATGATAGGTGTGCGTCCATATTTATCGCGTGCAGCATAAATGCAATCCTCGGTAAGAATAATTATGGAACTTGAACCCTTAATAGTGGAATAGAAGTTTTTTATTCCTGAGAGGAAGTCTTCACATTCGCAGATTAGCTTAACAATCACTTCCGTCGGATTAACTCCAACCTGGCTCATTTCAGAGAAGTGTTGGCGTTTAGCAAGGAATTGCTGCTCTAATTCCTCTACATTTACAATCTTTCCAACATGTGCCAAAGCAAAACGTCCGAGGTGTGAACTTACATCAATTGGCTGGGCTTCAAAGTCACTAATGATTCCTATACCTGCATTACCGCTGAACTTGAGGATATCTTTTTCAAACTTATTCCTGAAATAACCATCTTCAAGACTATGAATTGCGCGTTGGAAACCATTATCCTTACTCCAGAACACCATTCCAGCCCGTTTAGTCCCTAAATGTGAATGGTAATCAGTGCCATAGAAAACATCGTTGACACAATCCTGTGTTTTGATACACCCAAAAAATCCGCTCATGAAACTCAATTATTTACGTAAATCATTAATAAGCAGCCACATATAACTATAACTAACACTTTCTATGGCCTTACAAAGATTCAGCAAATGTATTAAATGCAAGTTAAGTCACAACTAATTTTATTGATCAAAGATGTAACATGCTGCTCTTTCGGGTATTTTAAAAAATTTGGACAAAACTGGGTACTGGGGGAAGATTTTAGACTTCAAATTCATTAAACGTAAATTATTTTTATCTTCTGAAGTTACATTAGCACATTATGTTGATAAATATGATATATAATCCTTATAGAAGTTCATTGGTCTTTTGGTACGTCGCATTTATTCACAAAAAATAGATGCTTAGCAAAGTAACATTTCTGTGATAAAATAGGAAATATCCATATGGACATTTAATAATATATTTTATGATAAAATACCTTACAATCGCATTGTTAGCATTTTCAATAAATGCTTATGCACAGTTGCCCTCAGGTGAACTCACCGGCAATTCACCACTTTACAGTCAGAATGATGTATTAATAGCCAATCCCTCTGCTCAACCTGACAATACCTGTTCCGGACAAACCGTGCAATTATTTGCGCTTACAGGTGGAGGTACAAACAACTACACATACAACTGGACATCTGATCCTCCGGGTTTCACGTCTCAGTCGCCTAACCCAATGGTAAAACCCATGGTGACAACTGATTATAAAGTCGATGTTTACGATGGTGTAACAACATCAACCGGTCATGTTACAGTTATAGTCAACCCTTTGCCTACCATCAACCTCTTACCTGCGAATGATCTGGAGGTACGCGAAATTAGTCCTACGGAAGTCGGCACATGTGTTTTCCACTCTCTTGATCTTGATGCTGGAAATCCCGGCTCAGTCTATGAATGGAATGATGGATCAACAAGCCGGTCAATGCATGTGGAAACCTCAGGAATAGGTTCCGATATTCAGGAATATGAAGTCACCGTAACCGACCCATCTACCGGATGTTCTAATACAGCCAGCATTACTATCTACTTCACATTTACTGATTGTACCTATGGAGTGGAAGAAACAAGTAACACAGCTGTTTTGAATTTGTATCCTAATCCCTCTTCTGACGGTTACTTTAAATATGATTTGCAGCAGTTCAAAGGCGATGTAAATCTTGAAATATTCACAACCCAGGGCTTAATGATAAAAAGTGAACTCATACCACAAGATGGCATGAACCTTCACACTTCAAATTTGGATCTCAGTAAACAGGTTTCCGGTGTATATATTATAAAAGCTTCGTGCAAAGAGGAAGTAATCTTCCGGAAACTTATTATTAATTGATGAATTGAATAGTTTTTGTGAAAAGGTAAAATGAGGCCAATCGAAAGTGAGGCCTCATTTTATTTGTTAACTTTACACGACAGGTACATTGCATCCTCAAATCAGTTCTAATCAAAAACCGAATCATCATGAACATCAGGATTTTTATTAGTCTCATGGCTATAATTCTTTGTCAGCAAACAGCCAAAACTCAGTCATTAGAGCCAATCTCTGCCGGATTGCCTGCCTTTGCATCAAAATTCAATAATGAAGCCTTTAATGAAAACGTTTTCATTTTTGATGATCAAATGGATATGCAAGAGATTCAAGTATTGATTGATACACTATACAATCTTCAGCATCCAAGAAGTAGTGAATTCGGCTCAGGTAGGTATGCTTTGCTATTCAAGCCCGGTGCATACAATTTAAATTTAAAGGTTGGCTATTATATGAGCTACATCGGTTTAGGTCAATCGCCTAATGATGTGGTTATTAATGGTATTATCCTATCGAAAGGAGAAAAAAACGGAAATGTTACTACTAATTTCTGGCGCTCAATTGAAAATTTAACAATTGAAACTCCCGCCGGCGCTTTAAACATTTGGGGAGTTTCACAAGCTGCTCCAATGCGCAGAGTGCACATCAAAGGTGACGTGCAGCTACATGACAATGGCTGGGCGAGCGGTGGTTTCCTTGCTGATTCAAAAGTTGATGGAACTATATTGGCAGGCGGACAGCAGCAATGGTTCACCCGCAACACTGAGATGCAAAAGTGGGAAGCCGGCAGCTGGAACATAATGTTTATGGGTGTTTCAAATACACCTGAAGATAAATGGCCCGATAATCCTTACACAGTTATTGGTGCTACTCCTCTTGTTCGCGAAAAACCTTATATGATAATCGATAATTCAGATTTTGCCCTCAGCATACCTAAACTCAAAGAAAACAGTACAGGCATTAGCTGGAGTAGTGGAAAGTTCAATGATGAAGTATTTTCCCTTAATGAATTTTACATTGTAAAACCTAAAAAGGATAACTCCATTACCATCAATGCAGCTCTTGCAGATGGGAAAAATCTATTCTTTTGTCCTGGTATCTATTTACTCGACCAAAGCCTCCAAATTTCGCGTCCCGGTACAATTGTAACAGGAATTGGATTGCCTACCTTACGCCCAGCGAACGGTAATGCAATAATTGAAATTTCGGATGTTAGCGGTGTGTCAATTAGCGGGCTAATTATTGATGCCGGAAAAATAGAGTCAGAAACATTGGTTAGGGTTGGAGAGCCCAATTCAACCAATGATCATAAAGCGAATCCGACCTTCCTGCACGATATATTTATCAGGGTAGGTGGTTATGGAGAAGGGAAAACCCAAAGTTGCATGGAGATCAACAGCAACAATGTGCATATTGATCATACATGGCTTTGGAGGGCTGACCACGGAAATAATGTAGGGTGGACGGAAAATACATGTAAAAATGGACTTATTGTAAATGGTGACAAGGTTACTGTGTACGGACTGTTTTGTGAGCACTTCCATGAATACCAGACTCTTTGGAACGGAAATGAAGGGAAGGTGTATTTTTATCAAAGCGAGATGCCTTATGACCCACCAACTGCTGAAGCTTTTAACCATGGCTCAACTAATGGATATGCTTCGTATAAAGTGTCAGATGGTGTCGAAAGCCATGAAGCCTGGGGATTAGGTATCTATTGTGTATTCTTCAAAGCTCCGGTTATAGTTGATCAGGCAATTGAAACACCTGAGCATATTGAGAAGAATATACATCGTAAGATTACTTACTGGTTATATGGAGGGCATAAAGAAAGCAAGATCAAGAGTGTGATCAATGGAAAGGGCGAGCAAGTAAATGTTAATAACGTGAAAACTATGATGGAATAGTCACTCTTAAGACAATAGTTTAATATATAGCCTTGCTCTTTGCAGGGCTTTTTTCTTAATTCGTAAGTAGCTGATGCGTAATTTTTATGGATTGCCTCTTTTCAGTCGTATTCCAGTATGCCTTTATATTTCGTTTTATTACATTAAGATATACTCTACAGATACTATACGGTTAGACTACGGTTAGACTACGGTTACTCTACCCTCAAGGTAGAGTAACCGTAGTCTAACCGTATAAAAACAGTATGATAAGTGTAAACTTAAACATAATGAAATGACAAATTGAATACATGGATTTTGGAAGCTTGATGATAAAACCTACCTTTGCCCTTACAATAAACCATGTAAATTATTTGATTCTTTGCCCCGTCATTCAGAGGTGAAGGTCTCCGTATTTCATCTCTTTCTTGCTACAACTAATAAACACTAATTAATACTTCTACATTATGAAAAAGTCCATTACATTGTTCTTTACTTTGTTTGCCTTGCTTGCTCAGGCACAGTTTAGTACCCCCGGGACAGGGGTAACCTGGACACTCGATTCACTGGTACAGAACTCAGCAGGAGCTGTAACCTGGAACACCGATCACTATGAAATTACTACAACAATTTTGATCGCTCCACAGGATGCTTTAAACATCCTCGAAGACGTAACAGTATTATTTCATGATCTAACCGGTATAGAATCGGGTGGAACATTAATTATTGATGCGCCTGTTAAAGCAACTTTCACTGCCATCGATAGCTTATCAACTAATAGGTGGCGTGGTATTAAGTTACTTACCGATCATTTTACCCACATCACAAATGCTGACTTACTTTTTGGTGGAGGTATCAGAGCAATTTCCGGTACCTTTACTATTCATGGTAGCAAATTGTATAAAACATACTACAGAAGTGGCTCTACTAGCGGATCATATGCTTCAGGAGCTGCACTCGATGTTTCTGGGCATGCAGTAATAACAAACTGTACTTTAACCTACAATCAACGTGGTGCGATAGCTTCAGGTTCAAATGTTGGAACTAAAGCTGTTATACGCAATAATTACATTTTTGGGAATACAACCGAAAACAGCAACAGACCTCAAATTAACATGGGGCCTGCCGGTGATGGAGACACTACCTATATTGTTGGTAACACTGTAATTGGTAATGGAGCTTTACAGTCGGGTGGAATAGCTTATTCTTCAATATTAGGTGTTCCGGGAAATGTGGTAATCGATTCTAATATTGTTGATCAGAATCGGTATGGAATCACTCTGACTGGTAGCCCTATCAATGGAGTAATTCGTTACAATACCATTACTGACAATAACATCCAGAATCTTCCAAACTTAGGCGGAAGTGGTATCAATTTAACAGCTAGCAGTGCATCATCAAATCTGGTTGCAACACTTACCGGTAATATTATCTCGGGAAACCTATGGGGAATAACCATTGTAGGATATCCACAGGTAAATATGGGCAACTCTGATCCGGCTAACTTTAATCCGGGTGGAAATCAGTTTTCTAATAATGGAAATGGAGGTTTACTTTACGATCTGTATAATAACGGCCCAGTTGTGCAATCGGCAATGTACAATTGTTGGGGAGTAGCAACACAGGATTCAACAAGTATTGAAGGTGTTGTTTCTCATATTGTAGATGATCCTGCTCTTGGTAGGGTTAACTTCATGCCTGCCTGCATGTACCAAACTGTATTTACAGCCATTGATGAAAGTGGTGCTCCTCTAGCAGGTGTTGAAATTTCTGTTGAAGGAATTGAAGGATCTTTGTTGACCAATGCTCAAGGTGTTGTTTGGAGTATGTTACCTCCAGGCGACCATAGCTTCACTACCATGCTTGATGGTTATGCTAATTATACCGGTACTTTTACTACAGGAACTGGAGTTAATGAGGTGGAATTTACGATGGTCCCTATGAGCTATCAACTCAGTTTCTATGTTTATAATGAGAGCATGGCTGCTGTTGCTGAAGCAGAAATTAGTGTAAACGGTGAGCTGTTATACACAAGTCCAGAAGGTACTGCATCCATTCAACTTGCTAATGGAGTATATCCATTTACAGTGTCAAAAGAAGGATTCTATACTTATGCCGATGATGCCCTGATCAATGATGCAAATGCTGAAGTAGCTGTTCAGCTAATCAGCACCACATCCCCATTGTACACACTTTCATTCCTTGTTACTGATCCTGAAGGAGCATCCTTGGCATCTGCCGGCATTGGAATTACCGGTCAGCCTGATTCACTTACCACAGCTCTTGATGGAACTGCAAGTATTGATTTGCCTGATGGAAGCTACACCTATACTGTTACACTCGAAGGTTATATAACCGGGAACGGATCAGTTGACATCAGCGGATCCAATATGAATGAAACGGTTATCCTTGAACCTGTGGCGCCTATTCTTTATCAAGTAACTTTCATGGTACACTCAGAAGCCGGTTTTCTTGCCGGTGCTGAAATTTCAGTTAATGGTTTAATCCTCATTACAGGTGAAGATGGAACAGCAGCAATTGAGCTTCAGGACGGTGAGTATCCTTATATTGCAACTGCCGAAGGTTATGATCCTGTAAATGGGAATGTTACTGTTGTTGGCGCCGATGTTGAAGAAGTCATCTTCCTGGGAACAGGAATTGAAAATGCGCTATCTGCTGCAATTAAAATCTATCCTAATCCGGTTGTAAACCGTATTTATATTGAAGGAATACCAGCAGGTAAGGCCGAAATCTTCACTTTAGGAGGTAATCGTTTGTGTAGCACTGAGATAATTAATAATTCAATTGAATTACATCAGCTTAATGCGGGAACTTATCTTCTTCGCATAACTTTTGACGGACAATCAGCTGTTAAGGTTTTCGTAAAACAGTAGAAGATTTTCATTAGTTATTAACTGTGAGGCTGTCGCTGCTAGGTGACAGCCTCACTGCTTGTATCGGGTATTGTTTCGTAACTTTTATAATGTAAGTCATAGCAAGTAGCTTATGCAAAATTTATAATTTGTGTTAACTTTGAATAGCAAAAAACATAGTACCATGAGTATGCTCGATATAGTTATTCAGTCAAGAGAGGCATCGATAAGTAAAACTGTGAAAGTAAAACGTATTCTTCCATTCAGGTTAAGGAGGATGGTTGGCCCTTTCATTTTCATGGATCATGCTGGCCCCATTACAAATATACCTTCCGATCCTTCTGCAATGGATGTTTTGCCGCATCCTCATATCGGACTTTCAACAATAACCTATCTTTTTGGTGGACAAGTTACACATAGAGATAGTTTGGGTGTTGAGCAAATCATCAGGCCGGGTGAAGTTAACTGGATGACTGCAGGGAAGGGCATTGCTCACTCCGAAAGATTTGAAGACACTTCTGTTTTAAATGGTGAGATGGAGATGATACAAACCTGGGTTGCCTTACCTGAAAAAGATGAAGAAACTGAACCTGCCTTTCATAATTATACAACGTCGCAACTTCCAATCTTTACTGATAAGGGCGTATGGATGCGGCTGATAGCCGGTAATGCATATGGATTAAACAATGATGTTAAAACTCATTCACCACTATTTTATCTGCATGTTGTGTTAGATAGAGGAGCCCGGTTCGCTCTTCCAAATGAGCACTCTGAAAGGGGATTTTACATCGCAAAAGGGAGTATTGAATTATCTGGTACGAGCTATGAACAGGGACAAATGTTAGTTTTCAAAAAAGGCGTTGATCCAGTTATTATGGCGAATGAAGATACAACCCTCATGCTGTGCGGGGGTGAACCTTTGGGAGAAAGGTTTATTTGGTGGAACTTTGTCTCCTCTCGCAAGGAACGTATTGAACTGGCAAAAGAAGATTGGAAACAAGGAAGAATTAAACTGCCACCAAATGATGATAAAGAATTTATTCCCCTTCCTGTAGAAATGTCGCGACCATCAGGGAGTTCTCCTCAAGCAGAGCCGCTTTCATAGATTAGTAAATAGATAGTTCTATCATGAAATACAACGTTATTATTAGTCTTCTGCTGGTTATCGCTATGGCCTCATGCACCACTTATAGAAAAATGCCGGAAAACGTAATGGGTAATTGGCTCAATGCGAACGACTCAATTGATTGGGTTTTAAGCTTGCAGCCCCAATTCTCCGTATACAAAAATGAATTTTGGGAATACGGTAAAATATCAGGGTCAGATCAAAGGTTAAAAGTTTCTCTGAAAAACCAGGGAAGGGCACTCAGACTTGATATAAAGTTTATTGACAGTTGCACTATTTCCATCAAATCACAGAAAGGGGAAGCAAGATGGTTAACGCGCATCAAAGCAGTCACTCCCAATTTTCAACAATACGAAAATGAAGGGTTTGGTGATATACATATGGTTGACGATACTGCTGTAATAATGGGTTTTATTGAAGATTACAATCATGAACTATATGATGGAACAGGAGAGGTATTATTGTATCATGCAATGCATGGCTACAATAAAGAGTTTTCTCAAACAAAATTTAATATCGATACAACCGGTTTATTTAAGGTAAGCTTCAGAGCTTTTAATCCACAATTGGTCAATTTAATAATTGATGGAAGTATCATAATAGGCGTAATGGTTTCACCCGGCGATACAACAATTGTGGGGTTCAATAAACTATTAACAGCTGTTACCGAGGATGACCGAATGTGGAAAAGTTACACCGACTGGCAAATTAGCCACTATATGGGAAAAAATGCGATGCTTTCCGAAGAAGTAGTTTTGTTGCATCAAAAATACTCCAGAAATATCGGCAATAATCCCACTATTAAATTTGAAAACATGGACATTATGTCTCAGTTGGAATACATCCGTTGGAGAAAAGATGTATATCAAATAGAGAAGCAAATGATAGACTCCTTATTGCATAGGTTCGGATGTAGTAAAAAAGCCAGGCAATATTTTCATTTGTATCTTGATCATGAGCTACTTGCTCAACTTTACCGTTATCAGATTAATGCTAGCCGTTTTCAGCAAATCGGTCCACTATATACAATTCAGATACCGTATATTCATGACTGTTCAGTTGTAAATATGACAGAACCCTCATACATTTCTTATCTTAACTATCTCAGTATTTATGATTCCCAGAATCCTTTGGGAGTAACGTCAGAAGGCATTAAGAAGTATTTCCTTAATTCCTTGTTGCCAAAAGCACGCACCCCGGACGATTATCAGCAAATCAAAAATCTCATCGACCAACCTGCTCCAAAACCAGAGGATTTTATTTCAAGAGATAGTTTTGCAGAGGACAACTTCGATTATGATAATTTTATGAGTAGAAAAGTCACTGAAATAAACGAAGGTTACTACAAAGTAATGGAACTTTACAGTGATTTGATTCCAGACACCATCATTAAAAAAGGATTTTTATGCGGATTGGATCTGATAATGGAAAAATACGACCATAACATTCATTCACAATTTTATGCAACTTACAAAATTCAAAATTACATTCGGAATTCGTCATTAGGCTCTTATGGCAGAGAGTGGATTTTGCATAACATTAATGATTCAGTCATTAAAAAAGTAATGCTTGAGAAGCTCGACAGGAAAATATTGGAAGAATCCAGTAACACTGAATATGCTGAAAACACTTTCTTCATTGATAAAGTTAATAGCCTTGATAAGCCGGCAGACTTTTTTGATTCGCTGATCAGGCAATTTAAAGGCAAGGTTATTTATATAGACTTTTGGGCAGACTGGTGTTCTCCTTGCCGAGCAGGATTCAAATCTGCCAAAAGGTTAAAAGAAGCATATGCTAACGATGATGTTGTTTTTTTGTATTTGGGATACAATTGCAAACTGGAAGGTTGGGTCAAAGCTATCAAGCATGACCAGGTGAGCGGATACCACTACTGGCTGGATAAAGAGCAAAGTGCTATTATGAAAGAAAAATTCGGAATAATTGGCATCCCGCATTACTTACTATTGGACAGAAATGGGCAGGCACTTGATGAGATAATTCCTGGACCGTCAAGTAGAGCAGAAATAGTTGAAATAATTGACAAGCTTCTTGGAGAGAGATAATGCCCATGAAAATTCAGAGTATTCATCTTATTAAGTTGATGCTTTTCAAGCTTAAGGTAGTGACAAGGCACCATTAGCACTTGCAAAAGGTGGAGAGGAGCAGCGCCTTATAAAAAAAACAAAGCCTTGCACATGCAAGGCTTTGTTTTGCTCCCCCTGCTGGACTTGAACCAGCGACCCTCTGATTAACAGTCAGATGCTCTAACCAACTGAGCTAAGGAGGAATGTTCTTCCCTCGAAAGGGACTGCAAAATTACAGGTTATTTCTAAATAAACAAGAGGTGCCTGAAAAAAGTTAGTATTTTTTTGGTTTTATGGGTTAATCACCTACTCAAGTACATACAACTCAGACCTTTCACCACGCGCCAACGCTTTTATAATTGTTCCGTTTGTGGTAATGCCTTTATTGAGAAGTGCTTCATTTAATGTTTCAACTGCTTTTGCCGGTGTATTGTTTTCAGCGCTAAGATGTCCAAGCAAAATATGCGAAATGTTATGGTTAAAGTTATCAGCAATAAATTTGGCTGTATGACTATTGCACATGTGACCTGTTGGTCCGTGTATACGCTGTTTTAAATGTTGAGGGTAACTTCCAAAGAGCAGCATGTTCTCATCATAATTTGACTCAATCATCATAGCATTGCATTGCCTCAGGTATTTAGCTGCATTGTCGCAGATATATCCAAGGTCAGTTGCAAGAGTTACGCTTTTAATATTATTTGATATGTGATAACCAACAGCGCCATGTGCATCGTGTGAAACAGGGAATGCTTCAACAGCAAAACCCCCGACCAGATATCGTTTATAAGGCCTGACTTCATGATACATTGACTGGTCAAGATCAAATGTTGACCTGTTACGTAATATTCCTTTCCAGGTACCTTCAGTACAATAAACCGGTATCTGGAACTTTTTAGTCAAACGCGTTAGTGCACTGATATGGTCAATATGATCGTGGGTTATAAACACAGCTTTGATCCGTTCAATACCCTTCCCGATTTCATCAAGAGACTTCCTGATACGCCGTGCACTTATTCCTGCATCAATGAGTATACCTTCTTCTTCTGAGCCAAAGTAGTGGCAGTTACCGCTGCTGCCACTGGCCAGGGTGCAAAATTCAAAATTATTTGGAAATAAAGTAGTTGGCATTCTATAAGTTAAATAAATAGAACGCAAAAGTAGACAAAATAGTCGCTGGTAAACCTTAAATCGAAGTCCGATATATCAGGTTGATTGAACTACCTGATATATCTTATTCTGCTGTCAATTGATCCAACCGTCAAGACCCAATTAGTGCATCAAAGCTCATTAGGAGGAATTGGAGCCGGAACCACATTACTTACAGGATTCGTACTCTTCAGATACGTATAAATAGCTTTGATGTCTTCATCCTTCATGGTTGCAAAGTTCTGCCATGGCATAGGGGGCAGTAACATTCGGCCACCATCCATTCCCTTGTACTTCCCTTCTGTAAGCGCCTTTTTGAATTGCTCTTCACTCCATGTTCCAATACCTGACTGGTGCGAAGTTAGATTGGCAGAAAAGGACATTCCCCATGGACCGGCTGATTGAGTAGCATCGGCATTCATGAGCATCCATCCTATTTTCATTGCTCCATTATCAGCCTTCATTATCTCCCGGCTGGCAGGATATCCTGAAAGTGCAGTTTCCTTGATTATTTCAGGACCTCTTTCACCCATGGCCTTAGGTGAGTGACAATCATGGCACCCACCTATAGTAACAAGGTATTCACCATGATCTTTTAATTCCTGTTCTGACATTTGGGCTGTTTGCTCCGTTGTTTCTGTGTTCTGGTCTTTACTTGTGCAATAGCTTAGTAAAAACAGACCAGTTAAAATAACCAACATTGTAAGAATTGATTTCATATAGCGATGATTTAAATGATGATCAATCAATTGCTGCAAATGAGTCAGAATTCTTAATAACCGGATAGAGGAACAAGTAGGTTAAAGATGTGTACAAAACCACAACACAAGATTAATGTTCAAAGAGGTTGTGTTTTTTTTTAATTATTTTATCACTTTCAAAACTATTCATCTAACTTTCTATTGCATGACTCCAGTATTGCACTCGCTTTCTATTGCATGGTACCAATAATTGCACCCATTATTGTAAAAGCAACAATCATATAACCTCCATTGATAAGGACATAACTGAACGGCCGGTTTTCAAATAATGATATAATACCAATAGCAAAAAATACCCAGCCAAAACCAGTCATGAAACCTGCTATTGCGCCAAATTCAAGACCTTCCGTACCTATGAAGAGAGCAAGATTCAAAGCCATAATAAATGCAAATACAAATGCCAGGCTAAAGATCTTTACTGAATTAGCATCTTTAAGATCATCAATGGTAATCTTGTTTGCTGAAAGCCACCCTTTTTGAAATACTTTATACCAAATACCACCTATCATGAAAGTTGATAATGCTGCTAACAATACAGCCAACCAATTGAGGTTTTGCAATGAAGTAGAGAAATCCATACTGATTTAATTTAGGTTATTAAATCTTATATTTTGGTCGATTGAGTTCTTATGCCTGCTATTTAATTGAATTGGTTTGATGTTGGTTAAAACATATAGTTATGCAGTATAGGGCATTAACATAGATTTGTTAAAAAGGTTTTGAACAGAGAAATTTTATTTTCTCCATTACCCCGCAAGGGCTTATACTTTATTAATTTTGGGATATGAAACAGTATATTTCAAGAGAGATAAGGATTGGTGAGTTATTGGTGGGAGGTAAAAATCCTATCAGGCTGCAATCAATGACCAATACCAATACACTTGATACAGTGGCTACAGTCAATCAGGTGATTAGGATGGTTGATGCAGGTTGCGATCTTGTGCGCATTGCTGCACCTGGTATTAAAGATGCTGAGAATCTTGATGAAATTAAAAAGCGACTCCGGTCAGAGGGTATACGTGTTCCATTAATAGCTGACATACACTTCAATCCAAAGGCTGCTGAAGTTGCTGCTTCTATTGTTGAAAAGATAAGGATCAATCCGGGCAATTATGTTGGAAAGTCAGGGAAAAGAGAATCAGGTAATGGTGACATCGGTCAATATACAGAATCACAATACCAACAAGAGCTGGAATTGATAGCTTCAAATTTAAGGCCTTTACTCAGCATCTGTAAACAATATGGCACGGCCATAAGAATAGGTGTAAACCATGGGTCGCTTGGTAGCAGGATCGTTGGAAAATACGGTGATACAGTTGAAGGAATGGTAGTGTCAGCACTTGAGTATGCAAGAATATGCAAAGAGTTAGATTTTAATGAACTGGTACTCTCTGTAAAATCAAGCAATACCATAACTATGTTACAAGCATACCGTGATCTGGCACTAAGACTTCTGAAAGAGAACTTTAATTACCCTTTACACATTGGCGTTACTGAAGCTGGTGATGGTGATGATGGTCGTATGAAATCAATTGCTGGAATAGGGGCTGTTTTATCACATGGCATTGGGGATACTATAAGAGTATCACTCACTGAGGATCCTGAAAAGGAGCTTCCGGTTGCAATCGCTATTAAAGAAAGATTCACTGCTATATCAGCTGATGGTACAACCGAGAGAAAAGTAAGAAATGACTTATTGATTAAGGAACTGAATCCTGTCTTTTTAAATGACCGTGAAACCTTTGGTGGTTTTCCAGATGCTAATGATCCGGTTGGTCTTGTTATTAAAATGGATGCTGATTATTATATTGCCAATGTTACTGAACAGTTGCAGAGGTTGCCTTCACATCAAATAATCCATACAAACATACTGCCTGATTCAAATGGCCGCCTTGAAATTGCTCAACTCTTAAAGACAGATCCGTTGAAGTCACTGATCATTCAATTGCCAGCAAGTGAAACAAGGGAACTTGGACAATACTTAAGAGAAAGTGGTTGCATAAACCCCATCCTGCTTATGAGCTGTATTAATAACACAAATACAGCTGATGTGATGATCGAAAACTGTATTCACCCCGGTGCTCTCCTTTTAGATGGAATAGGACAGGGACTTTGTTTGGATGCAGATGGTCATAACACTCAGGAATTGATAGATACAGGATTTGGCATCCTGCAGGCAACACGTGCAAGAATTACACGTACCGACTATATCGCGTGTCCGTCGTGCGGAAGAACAAGCTTCAACATACAACAACGTTTACATGAAGTTAAAGCTGCTACTGCACACTTAACAGGATTAAAAATTGCAGTTATGGGCTGTATAGTGAATGGTCCCGGTGAAATGGCTGATGCTGATTATGGGTATGTTGGTGCAGGTAGTGGTAAAGTCACCCTTTATAAAGGAAAGCAAGTGATGAAACAATCAGTGCCTGAAGAGGATGCTGTTAATGAACTTCTAAAGATAATTAACAGCTTTGAAGGTCATAATGAAATTAAAAAGTAAGGGCATACTGATAACAATCGGAAGTACTTTAATTTATGAGCTCTCGCTTTATTTATATATAGTCTATTAAAGTAGTTTTGTCTTATCATTACACTTGTTATTAAATGCCAACGCATCATTTTGCATAAGTTAAAAATAAGCTGATGAACGAAGCTTTCACTATTTACATATACTTTTGTCGTACCAATGCATTAGAATAAAAATAAGCTGATGCTTATAGCTTTCACTATTTACATCAGCTTTTGCAAAGAATGTTAAGATTTTATTCTTCGATAGCTGCAACACCTGGAAGGATCTTTCCTTCTATAAATTCAAGCATAGCACCACCACCTGTACTCACATAGCTTATTTTATCTGCCAGATTAAACTTGTTTACTGCAGCAACTGAATCACCGCCTCCAACAAGGGAGAAAGCGCCTTTTTCCGTTGCTTTGGCAATTGATTGAGCTAACTGAATAGTACCTTCAGCAAAAGCAGGCATTTCAAACACTCCCATAGGACCGTTCCACAAAATGGTTTTTGATTCCATAAGGATTTTATCAAAAAGCTTAACTGATTCAGGTCCTATATCTAAGCCTAACCATCCATCAGGGATTTCATTGGCCTTTACTACTTGGGTCTTAGCATCATTGAAAAAGCCATCAGCTGCAATAGCATCAACTGGAAGTATAAGTTTAATACCATGTAAATTGGCACCTTCCATGGTGTTCTTTGCAAGCTCAAGTAAGTCTTCTTCAACCAATGAATTTCCAATTTTTCCACCCATGGCTTTAATAAAGGTGAACATCATTCCACCTCCTATGATCAGGTTATCAACATTATCAATAAGATGGTTAATGATCTGGATCTTGCCCGATACTTTTGCGCCCCCAAGCACTGCTGTAAAAGGTTTTTTACCTTCTTTTAATACTTTATTGAGGCTGGCAACTTCACTATTCATTAAGTACCCAAACATCTTATCATTTGGGAAATAGGCAGCAACCAATGCAGTGGAAGCATGCGCCCTATGGGCAGTGCCAAATGCATCATTCACGTAACAGTCGGCATATGAAGCAAGCTGTTTGGTAAACTCCTTTTGTTTTTCCTTAACGGCAGTTTTTGCTGCTTTCTTATCTTCTTCTGATACATCATCAGCAAGCCGGGGCTTTCCTTCTTCTTCTTCGTAATATCTTAGATTTTCGAGCAGAAGTACTTCACCGGGTTTGAGGTTTGCACTCATTTCCTTTGCTGACTCACCCATGCAATCATCTGCAAACTTCACTTCTTGTCCTAAAACCTGGGTCAGGTAGGGCACTATATGCTTTAGAGACAATTTGTTTTCAAAGTTTTTCTTTGGTCTTCCAAGGTGCGACATCAGTATAACTGATCCACCACCATCAAGTATCTTTCGTATTGTTGGAAGGGTAGAGTCTATTCGGGTAGTATCGGTGATCTTCAAACCTTCATTCAATGGTACATTAAAGTCAACCCTGACTAATGCACGCTTTCCGCTAAAATCATAAGAATCAATGCTTTTCATAATTTATGTAATTAGTTATTCAGAATACGAAGATAAGAAAAAACCACATCATATTTGTGATTGCATCTTTATAACAGACTACCTAAAAGAGAGTTCAAATAAACTTGATGAAGGGTTCAATTAAACCTAATATAGAGTTCACTTAAACTTGTTTATCTTTGCTTTTCATCAAATAACCCCAAATGGATAATTTCAACGGCAACATAATTTCCAAGCTGCCGGCAACTGGCACCAGTATTTTTGCCATAATGAGCGGATTGGCACGTGAACACAATGCCCTTAATCTATCGCAAGGCTTTCCAGATTTCACCATTAGTGAAGAGTTGATCAAACTGGTGAATGATAATATGCTCAAAGGCAATAATCAATATGCACCAATGCCCGGAATTCAGATACTCAGGGAGCGAATTTCAGAGATGTTCTCTGACCGCTATAAGGTTACCTATCATCCTGAAACAGAAATCACAATTACTGCAGGTGCAACGCAGGCACTATTTACTGCAATTGAAGCTTTTATCCGCCCGGGTGATGAGGTAATTATATTTGAACCGGCTTATGATAGTTATGGTCCAGCTGTTCGATTGCAGGGTGGTATGGTTAAATATGCGCAATTACGTCAACCCGAATATACAATCGACTGGGAAACTCTGCCATCCCTTATTTCGGGCAATACACGGATGATTATTATTAATTCGCCTCACAATCCTACAGGTAGCATAATAAAATCATCTGATCTGAAAAAGCTTGAAACACTTATTAAGAATCGTGATATTATTTTAATGAGTGATGAGGTTTATGAGCATCTGATTTTTGACAATCTGAAACATGAGAGTGTGTGCAAATACCCTTCACTGGCAACTCATTCAATTGTGGTTGGATCGTTCGGCAAGACCTTTCATGCTACCGGATGGAAATGTGGTTTTGTTCTTGCACCCCCAAACCTAACTGCTGAATTTCGCAAGGTACACCAATTTGTAGTGTTTGCCGTGAATACTCCGGTGCAATATGCTGTAGCTGAATTCCTGAAAAATAAAGAAAACTATGTTCATCTTGGGCAGTTTTATCAGGAGAAGCGAGACAGATTTCTTGAGCTGATTAAAACTTCAAGGTTTAAAGCAGTCCCTGCAAAAGGAACCTATTTCCAATTGCTGAACTATTCAAGCATTAGTGAAGAGAAGGAATTAGATTTTGCAATCAGGCTTACAAAGGAACACGGGATTGCATCTGTACCTGTTTCTTCATTTTACCATAATCAAACTGATAATAAAATGCTTCGCTTCTGTTTTGCCAAAACCAATGAAACATTGGAAAAAGCAGCTGAAATCATTTGTAAGATTTAAATTGTTTATAAAACCAAGAGAATACCAATTAACCTTCACAAGCACACCTTCAAACATTATTTGAAACACGTGTCAAACAACTATTGAATACACGTAAGTTAAACCAAGCCGTATGAACCCTCAACCTATTAGTGTTACTATAGTACAAGCCCCACTCGCATGGGCTGAAAAGGAAGTTAACCTTAAGTATTTCACTGATCAACTTACCGGGTTAGAACAACCTACTGACTTAGTAGTTCTTCCCGAGATGTTTGCCACAGGTTTTGTAACTGACCCTGATAATATAAGTGAAACTATGGATGGAGTTGTGATGCAATGGATGTCAAAAACTGCCAAACTACTGAATTGTGTTATCACTGGAAGTATTGCTGTGTCAGAAAATGAGGAATTCTTTAACAGGCTTATATGGATGCGCCCTGATGGAACATACGAGCAATATGATAAGCGCCATCTATTCCGCATGGGTAATGAACATCATAAGTTTGCACAAGGTAAAAAACAGCTCATTGTTGAATTAAAAGGATGGAAAATTAGACCAATGGTGTGTTACGACCTGAGGTTCCCCGTATGGAGCAAAAATCGTTTAAAGAACGACATGTATGAGTATGACATGCTTATCTATGTAGCCAATTGGCCGGCTAGCCGTGCATATGTATGGCAGTCTCTTTTGCAGGCACGGGCAATAGAAAACCAGGCATTTTGTATAGGAGTTAATAGGATTGGGGACGACGGTAAAGGTATCCCACATCTGGGAGGTTCAGTGATAATTGATTATAAAGGAAAGGTTATAAATGGCTGTAGTGATAATGAACCTGAGACCGTTACACATATGTTTGACTACAATCCTTTGAACCACTACAGAGAGCAATTCAAAGTTGCACTTGATTGGGATGAATTTACAATTATGAACATTGATTAACCGGGTACCTTATGCGTTTTGAAGATTCGAATTTTGCTCCAGTAATTAAGAAGAACCTTGAAGAGATAGGTTTTCGCAGGCCTACTGATATTCAGTTTAAGGCTATCCCCCCAATATTGAAAGGTGAGGATGTGCTTGCTATAGCGCAAACTGGTACAGGTAAAACTGCCGCATTCGTTATTCCTGTGGTGAATTTGCTTTTGAAGGATAAAAATGAAGGAGGCATCCGATGTATGGTAATGGTTCCTACAAGAGAACTTGCCATACAGATCACTGAAGTATTTGAAACCATCAGCAAGGGAAGTGGTATCAAAACATTATGTGTATATGGCGGTGTTGAGCAAGATCCTCAAATAAAGAGCCTTGCTATGGGGATTGATATTCTTGTTGCTACACCGGGCCGTATGTTCGACCTTACCAGTCAAGGATATATTACTACCGATAAAGTCAAAATTCTAATTCTTGATGAAGCTGATCATATGCTTGACTTAGGCTTTGTTCATGACATTAGGCACCTGGTTACCAAATTACCAAAGCACAGGCAAACACTTTTCTTCTCAGCAACAATTAACCATGAGATAAAAAAGTTAGCTTACTCCCTCGTAAAAGAGGCTATTCGCATACAAATATCACCAAAAGATCCTGTTTCCAAGAACATTGACCATTTCGTCACCTTTATTGAAATGGATGACAAACGGTTCTTCCTTGAACGAATGATCAACGAACATCCTGGAAGTAAAATACTGGTATTTGTAAGAACCCGTGTGCGTGCAGAGCGAGTTCAGGCTGCACTTCAGCGCGTTGAGATACCCAGTGTTACCATGCATGGTGATAAGGATCAGAAAGAAAGAGAAAAAGCCCTATTGTCATTCCGTAAAGGTGATGTCAGCATACTTATAGCTACTGATGTTACTGCCCGTGGAATTGATATACCTGACGTGGATTATGTCATCAACTATGATCTACCTGAGAAGGCTGAAAATTATGTTCATCGTGTTGGACGAACAGGACGTGGGACAAAAAGAGGAACCGCCATTTCATTCTGCAGTAAAGAGGAAAAGCCGGTGCTTGATGAGATTGAAACATATCTAACCAAAGAAATTGAGGTGCTGAAGATCACCAAAAATGATTACTCTGAAACAATTGATCTATCCATTGAAGGACCAAAGGATTGGCGTTCTTTAATTGATGAAGCTGAGAAAGTAGAGGAGAAGAGAAATAAAAAGGCTAAACCTTTCAAAAAGAAAAAGTAGTTTCTACTGGCCTTTTATAACCAGCCTGAATCCTAAGCCGTGCACATTAATTAGCTCAACATTTGTATCATCTTTCAAATACTTGCGAAGTTTTGCAATGTACACATCCATACTACGGGCATTGAAGTAGCTGTCGTCCTGCCATATTTTGATGAGTGCAAAACTACGGTCGAGTGTTTCATTCATGTTTTCACATAGAAGCCTCAACAGCTCATTCTCTTTTGATGTCAGGCGTTGTTCAACTCCATTGATCTTTAGTACCTGGAGATTATAATCAAAGTCAAAGTCCCCTATTTTAAATACTTTGCTGCCTGAAGGGCTTACGCCTGAGCGCCTTAATATAGCCTCCATGCGTAATAGAAGTTCCTCCATACTGAATGGCTTGGTAAGATAATCATCAGCACCTGCCTGGAACCCCTTTAACTTGTCATCTTCCAGTGACTTTGCTGTTAGAAAGAGTATAGGTATTTGCCGGTCGTGCTGTCGTATTTCCCTGGCGAGCGTAAATCCGTCCTTTACCGGCATCATAACATCAACGATGCAGAAGTCGTATTTTTCCCGTATGAACTGGTCATAAGCTTCCTGTCCGTTAACACAGAGGCGGGTAGAATAACCCTTTGCTTCAAGATACGATTTGAGGATGTTACCCAGGTTGCGGTCATCCTCTGCCAGTAATACTCTTACTTTTTGATTTTCCATTTTACAAATTTATTGCTTCATGCCTTATGTGGCAACCATATTTTGAAGGTTGAGCCTTTGCCGGGTTCACTCTCCACATTTACTTTTCCTTCATGCTTTTCAACAATGAACTTAACATAACTTAATCCTAAACCAAATCCTTTCACATCATGTACATCACCGGTAGGCACCCTATATAGTTTATCGAATATCTTTTTCTGATTGGCTTTATTGATACCTATACCATTATCCACGATACTAACCTGCACCCCATCGTTAATGTTTTGAGTAATTATATTAATGAGGGGCTTACGTGGAGTATATTTATTGGCATTATCAAGCAAATTATTAATCACATTGGTGATGTGCACTTTGTCAGCAATAATTTCAGAATTTTCTGCATCAAGTACGGCATTAATACTACCATCGCGTATTTCAACTTGTATGGCTATTTTATGGGCAACATCTTCAATCACTTCATGCAAGTTGATCTTCTCTTTGCGCAAGTTGAGTTCACCTTTTTCAAGAATAGCTGTTTGAAGTATTTTTTCAGCCATTACTCCAAGGCGTTTGTTCTCTTCACTGATTATATCAATGTATGAGTGCACGAATTCTTCAGTTTTTGGAACTGACTTATCATTCAATACTTCGCAAGCCAGTGATACAGTGCTGATAGGTGTTTTAAATTCATGTGTCATATTGTTAATGAAATCATTCTTCATTTCTGACAGCTTCTTTTGCCTGAAGATAGCAATTATCACGGTCATGAAAGCGAAAATGATTACCAGCATTAGCAACCCTGAGATGGTTAACATTCCTCCCATCTGTACAAGAAGATACCTGGTTTGATTAGGAAAATAAAGCACCAGATAATCGGGTGATGCATAATTATTTGCAGGGAATAACCTGTAATACATGCCGTCAAGCACCAAAGACTCTCTGTATTCAGCATCTTTTTCAATAACCATAAGGTTACGCGATTTGCTATATACCCCAAAAGTGTACTTAGCGTTGATGCCTTTATTAGTAAGTGAGGCCGCTAACAATGTATCGAGCTTCCCTTCAGTAAGCCAATTCTCAATGTAAGGTGTAAAGGGATTGTTAAACATCTCCTCAAAAACCTGGTTTAGAAGAAATGCCTTTTTGCGATTCAATTGAATTGCATATCCGGTTAAACCGCCGGATGTATCAATAGTAGAATCACTTCCAGGATAGTCCATTTCAACCGAATCTGACTTTTTAACCATGCTCCATTTATTATCTTCAACCACCTGATCCCATTGCTGTTTGCGTTGGTAGTTAAAAGTGCCGGTATTTTGGTTTAAATGATCAGTACTTCCAGTTTCAAGGTATATAAGGTAATCAAGCGAATCAATAGAGCGTAGTAAGGAATTGTACTCCATATTCTTTCGGATCTGCCGGTTAACTTCTTCTTTTTCAATCCGCGACATCAAGTCGGCAACAGCCTCTGTTACACTCCTCTGGAAATTTGTTTCCCTGAGTTCAACAGCGTTCTTGATCCAATACGTTTGAATGCCTATAAGTACTACTATGGCAATGCTAACCATTAAGGTAATCCAAACTATCATTCTGCTGTTCATAGGTACAAAGGTAAACCTACGTGGTGATTGATTATCTTAACCTTAACATCTTTTAACGTTTGTTGTATTTGCTTAACAAGTGAAGCTACGTTGCAGGGGTATCTTTGTAAGGTCAAAAGTGATTGACTATACCAAATGATTTTTATAGTGTTGTGTGTGTGAAACTATAAATTGGTTTTGTTGTGTGAAAAAGGCGAATGCAGCTCCAAGGGGTTGCATTCGTTTTTTTATGTAACGCCTTCTATGTACTTTTGTTATAACAAATCGAATTAAAGGACGACTAGTTGTTGAACTACCTTACTTGTTCTTGGTTTAGGTTATAGGAAAATCAGTATATATAATATCAACAAAACAAAATGACCAATCTTAACGTAGATATCCGGGGGTTAAAAAACTTTGTCGATGAGAAGACAATCGCTGCATTCACTTCTGAATTAGTACTTCATCAGGGTTCACTACTTAATAAAACCGGTAAAGGAAATGACTTCCTTGGCTGGATAACATTGCCGGATGAGGTTGATGCTAATCTCATAGAAAGTATTGAAAATGATGCCCGTTATGTAGCTCGTGCGGCTGATATCTATGTTGTAATAGGCATTGGAGGGTCATACCTCGGTGCAAGGGCAATTATAGAAGCTCTTCAAAATAATTTCGCACCACTCTTATCAAGAGATCATCGGGGAAAACCATTAGTTGTTTATGCCGGGAACAATATTTCGGAAGATTACATGGCCGATCTTATTAAGATACTCGACCAGCGGGATTACGCATTAACAATTATTTCAAAGAGTGGCACTACCACTGAACCTGCAATTGCCTTTAGGATTCTGCGTAAACACCTCGAGGATAAATATGGTAAGGAAGAAGCCAGAAGGCGGATAATTGCTATAACTGATCAGTCAAAGGGTGCCCTAAAACGTCTGGCTGTTGCTGAGGGATATAAAACTTATGTAGTACCTGATGATGTGGGAGGACGCTACTCTGTACTTACGCCGGTAGGTTTGTTGCCTATTGCTGTGGCAGGATTTGATATCAGGCAATTTGTTGCAGGTGCAAAAGCAATGAAAGAGCTTGTTACTACTGCAAAGACTATTGATGATAATCCAGCTTTTAAGTATGTTGCAGCTCGCAATGCATTGTACAGGGCAGGAAAACCTGTGGAAGTAATGGTTAATTATCAACCATCGCTTACATACCTTACTGAGTGGTGGAAGCAGCTCTTCGGCGAAAGCGAAGGAAAAGAAAACAAAGGCATTTTCCCTGCAGGCGTATCATTCACTACCGATCTGCATAGTATGGGACAATACGTGCAGGAAGGGTTGCGCATTTTATTTGAGACAGTATTAAGTATAGAACAGCCACAAAAGAATATAACAGTTCCTTTAGAAGAGGACGATGCTGACGGATTAAACTTCATTGCCGGAAAGCGCATAAGTGCGGTAAACCGTGAGGCTGAACGTGGAACGTTACTTGCACATATTGACGGAGGGGTGCCAAATATTATCATCAGCCTACCTGAAATAAATGAGTACACACTTGGTCAATTAGTATATTTCTACGAGTTCTCATGCGCACTTTCAGGATATGTACTTGACGTAAATCCTTTTGATCAGCCGGGTGTTGAAGCATATAAAAAGAATATGTTTGCATTACTTGGAAAACCAGGATTTGAAAAACAAACCGAAGAATTAAGAGAAAGACTTAAATAGTTTAATGAGTAAGAACGAAGGAATTAAGAGATGGGCTTAAATAGGTTGATACCGTAAATCTTATACGCAATCAAATGGAGAGTAGTGATAATTTACTGATAAAGTACATGGTTGATAGTTTCGACCGTGAATCCACCCAACCTGAAAAAGAAAAAGCAGGACCTTTTATCACTATTTCGCGTGACTATGGATGTCAGGCAAACAAGCTCGCTAAAATGCTATCCGATGAATTCCAAAAAAAGGGTCAAAAGTGGAGTATCCTGAATAAGGAAATAATCATGCAGTCAGCTAAACAGCTCGACATGGAACCCAGGAAGGTGATGAAGATAGCTGATTCAGTTGACCGGACTACTATGGATGAAGTACTTCATGCCCTTACAACCAAATATTATAAAAGTGATCGTAAGATCAGGCAGACTATATCATCCGTTATTATTTCAGCAGCATCAGAAGGCCATGCTATCATAGTTGGAAGGGGAGGTGTAGCAATAACCCATGGCCTCGCTAAAGGCATTCACATCAAACTACACGCACCCAGGGATTGGCGTTTGCAATTAATGATGAAACGGTATCACACTACCCGCGAGCATATGATGAAGGAATTGTCAAGTATTGATTTAAAACGCCACCGCCTGCTTGCTAGCCTTACTAAGGGAGTTGAGGATACTGATATGTTATTTGATGTTGAGTTTAACTGCAGCACTCTCAATCTTGACGAAATTGCTAAAATGGTAATGGCTTTGGTTGATATCCGATTTATTAAGAAATAGGATTATATCCTCGGGAGTTAAGGTTCAGGGAAAGTTCAGAATAACGTGCAACCGTAGTTAAAATAACTGTAAAAAGGAGAACCTGAATTCCTCTATATTTTTATAACAAGTGTATCCCTACAAGTGATGCAGGTGGTATTGTTAGCTTGTCTGATTATGGTTTCATTGAATTTCAGCTCAATAGATTGATATTCTACTTTGGAGCAAGCTGTTTCATACTCTTTTGGGCGCGCCTCAATAAACATAGTATCACTTTGGAGTGAATCATAGTGGAAGATAATTTCTGTATGCATTAAAGAGCCAAAATTTTGATAGATATAAGCTGCTGAGAGAGACTTTGGAGTAAACTGAATTACTGAATCAGAAGAAGTCTTTATGTATCTGTAATCAAGGGTATCGCCATTCTCCACAATCACCAGGTCTTTAATATTATACAAGTGAGTGCAATATGCTTGTATCGCCCTGTGTTCTCAATCTAAGTATATAAGGCTCATTGTAAGCAATAACCACGGGATCCAGACCACCACACGGATCTTCTTCAAGGCATCCGGTAAATGGTAAAACCAAGGTTGCAAGAAATAAGCCCAGTACATACTTCTTAATCAGATTCCCCATATTCAGCTCATATTTCTTAATCACAATCTCCATATAAAAGGTTCAGCTTACATCACTACCCGAGGTCCATATAATCAATCGTACATTATTTAACAGCAACCATTATAGCGGCTGCTCCCATCATTAATGGCGTACCGGTAGTTTTGCTAAAACCGGCATTCTTTAGTAACGCCGATAATTCATTAAGCGTATAATAATTATTAGCTGAGTAGGCAAGATAATTATAAGCATCACGGTTTCCTGATATAAGTCCACCAATAGGTGCGGTTATAACATTGTGATACACATGGTATAATATTCTTACCAGATCATTTTCAGGCTGACTTGTTTCAACAATTACAAACCTGCCACCGGGCTTTAATACTCTGAGCACTTCTTTAATGTGTAGCTGAGCATCGGGATTTTCAAATGTAAGGTTTCTAAAGCCGAATGAAATACCAATAGAATCAAAATAATCATTTTCAAAAGGCATATTCCCTGCATCACCCTGAATTAGCTTAATCCTGTCTTCCCCAAAAACCGCAACCTTCTCTTTAGCTCTTGCCAGCATGGTGTGGCTAAAATCTAAACCATAAAGCTCTGTTTCCTTGTCTGCATAGGCTGCAATATGCATTGTGAGATCAGCAGTACCACAGCAAAGGTCAAGAACCTTCGAGGGATTATTAGCAAGGACCTCCCGTGCGGTTTTCTTTCGCCAGTCCTCATCCATATTCAGGGTTAGCACCCGATTCAGGAAATCGTACTTAGGCGGAACTTCTGTGAAGATCTTTTGCGTTGGCCTATGGCCGCTTTCATCTCGAAACATAATAGATAGTTTAATATGCAAAGATAGTTACTTGTTATCAGTCACTCCCCACTTTTTTATAACTTTGCAATATTCAAAAATAGAGAATCATGAAGAGAAACAGTTTGTTAACAGTAATAATGCTTGCCATGTTCATCGGCAGCTTATTCACAGCAAGTGCTAATACAACCGTAGAAAAAGCAAATATTGACAAAGCAACTATGGAAAAAGTCAAAACCGAACTTCAGGCCAAATATGGTGAGAGTGCAAAGTTTCGTATAGAAAGAGGAGTGCAACAAGCTGCTGCACTCTGGCGCGATACCGATGGTACACCACAGGATTTCCATGCTTTTTGCATTGAGAACTTTGTGAATGATGAGGCTGCACTCGACAGATTGTATAAAAAGCTTGAACGCAACTTTGAAATCTTCTCAGGTTACTTCAATGTTATCGACCTTAAACTGAAAGAGCCTATTCACCTTGTGGGTAATGAAATTGAACCTGTTGATATGATGTTCGGAAGCTATAATGTAGCTGCTCATCTGAACGATGATTTCTTTAATAACAAAGTAGCCTTCCTAACTGTACTAAACTTCCCCTTCTACAGTCTTTTGGAAAAGACAGCACAAGGCATGGAATGGTCACGCAAACAGTGGGCTTATGCACGTATGGGCGACCGCTTTACTTCAAGGGTTCCTGCTGATATAATTATGAATGCTTCAAAGACCTTAACTGAAGCCGATTCTTATATCTCCGACTATAATATTTACATGGGCAACCTGCTGAATGCAAAAGGAAAGCAGTTATTTCCTGCTGATATGAAGTTGATTACCCACTGGGGCTTACGTGATGAACTTAAGTCAAATTATGTAGGTGCAACAGGGCTTGAGAAGCAGATGATAATATATGATGTGATGAAGCGTATCATCGATCAAAGTATTCCTCAAAGTGTAATAAACAGCGGTGAGTATACCTGGGACCCAAAAACCAACAAGATTTACAAGGATGGCAAAGAAGCAACTTTCACTTCAGAGCCCGATAAAAGATACGCTGTGTTACTTGATAACTTCAAAGCACTAAAGGCTATTGATCCATATAGTCCAAATTTCCCAACTTATATTGACAGGGCTTTTGAGGAAGGAATGGAAATACCTCAGGCAGATATCGAGAGGTTGTTTACTGAATTCGTTTCATCACCTCAGGTAAAAGAAGTTGCCGCATACATTAGTAAGCAACTCGGGCGCAAACTGCAACCTTTTGATATATGGTATAATGGGTTTAAGTCACGCGGCGGTATGCCCGAAGAGCAGTTAACTGCTATGACATCATCCCTTTATCCGAATACTGATGCCTTTAAAGCAGAGTTACCGGTTATACTCACTAAACTTGGCTGGGAAGAAAAGAAAGCCCAGGAAATATCCTCACTCATACTTGTTGATGCAGCCAGAGGATCAGGTCATGCATGGGGAGCAGCTATGCGTAATGATTATGCACATCTGCGTACCCGTATTCATGAAAAAGGTATGGACTATAAAGGTTACAACATTGCTATTCATGAATTAGGACATAATGTTGAGCAAACTGTAACAATGAACGATGTGGATTATTACATGCTTCAGGGAGTACCTAACACATCATTCACTGAAGCTGTTGCGTTCCTTTTCCAGAAGCGTGATCTTGAACTACTTGGTCTGCCAAATACTGATCCTAACAAAGAACACATGATGGCACTTGATAACTTCTGGGGAAGTTATGAGATAATGGGAGTTGCCCTTGTTGATATGAAAGTATGGAAATGGATGTATGCCAATCCAAATGCAACCCCTGCCCAGCTTAAGGAAGCAGTGATTTCTTCTGCCAAGGAAGTATGGAACATGTATTATGCTGATGTATTAGGCGGAAAAGATGAGCCAATACTGGGAATTTACTCCCACATGATTGATAACCCACTCTATTTGTCTAATTATCCGATGGGTCACATTATTGATTTCCAGATCGAACAGCAAGTAAAAGGTAAATCACTCGCAGCAGAATTCAACAGGATGTATACTCAGGGTCGCTTAGTGCCACAGGTTTGGATGAAGAATGCTGTTGGCAGGGAAATAGCCATTGAGCCATCACTTAATGCCGCAGCAGAAGCGTTAAAGGCATTGAAGTAAATACATACAAGTTAAAAGGAAATTGCAGGTCATTTACTCAGTAAAAGACCTGCAATTTTTGATTTATGGACCTGAAAATTCCTATTAATAGACCTGTAGACTTCTAATAACAAATCTGTGTTATGGCATTACTTTATTAAACCCAATCCCTCTAATGCCGAACTATCACTTGGCCTGTTTAGCAGAGCCTTGTTGAAGAGTACTTTCGCCTCGCGGTAATTCCCCAGTCGATAATAAGTCCATGCTGACATGATGATAGCATCATAATCAAATGGGTAGAGGTTAATGATTTTATCGAAATGATTGTGGGCATTCTGATAGTCCTTGCGTTCATAATATAAAGAGCCAAGCCGATAATTGCCGTAGTAGTTAACAGGGTCAATTTTTAGTATTTCCTTATAATTCTTTATCACTCCTTCAATATTGCCCAGTGCGTATGCCGGATATGCAAAACCCAACTTAGCTTCAATGGATAAAGGGAGCAACACAATTGCTTTATTGTAGTAGTTAACAGACTCTTTATAGTTCTTACCCAGGTAATACAACCATCCCAGCCTGAGATTCATTTCATAAGAATCAGCACTGTATACTTTTTTAATGGTTTCAGCTGATCGTGAATAATCACCCTTGGTTTCAAGTATGTAGCTTTCTGAAAATGCTTTAGTGAGATTGTTATTTTGCGCTGTCACTTCAGTTCCAATAAGTAAAAACACTATTAGAATTGTATGCATTGACAATAACCCGAATGATTTTGCCAATCTTTTGATGGTGAATAGTACGATCCTGTCTATAGTATATTCCATGTGATACCTCCTGTAATTATATGCTTGTTGTAATTGTAATTAATCTTGTTCAAAACATACTCATTATCTAATACATACAGTGATGCTTTATTCTGTAGATACTGGTAACGGACAATAATTCTAAACGAAGGGTTTATATCAAAGATAAGAAGTGAGGCAAGTCGGTAGTTTGATTCCACCACCTGATTATTCAGCAACTGTCCGTTCAGTTCAATTGTTCCTGCCAGGTTCCCTGCAGTAACCGACAATTCCAGCCATGTTCTGTCGAATATCCTGAAACCAACAGTTTGACTACCAAATATTGGTTTTGAAGTGCGCTCAGATTTCCAGTTAACACCTGTAATTGAATACAGATTCAAATTGCCGGTTGGGTAAAGTGTAAGTGATGATGCTAATTGTACGGAGCTTGTTTTGTTAACTGCAAGATGCCAGGCACCCATTGTTGCCTTGAAATAGTTACCTGAGTAAGTCAATTCTCCACCCGCTATTATATTATTATAGCTTCCGCCAATAGGATTTCCCAGATACAGGTTTGTGATTGAATCATTTGAAATTATTGGCTCAGTGACCCTGGTTTTTGCATACCGGATTGCCGGTGCGACCGCAAACCGGTTATTTAACGTGACAGATGCAGAAAGGTAAAGTTCAGGCTGCTCAACCTGAAAATCTCCTTGTAGTGAGTCAACGTACCTGATATTGACTTCCCGGCTTTTATTAAGTGAGATATAACTAACGGCTGTGTTTAGTTGTACTCTTCTGCCTATAGGTTGCTTCCATCCGGTGAGTAAGTAAAATGCATCAAGTTCTTTATACCTCTCGCTAAACAAATTATCAGAAGACTTTAAAATGCGCCTTACTGGTTTAATTGATGGTATGATTACGGGTCCGGCCTCAACATATATCGAGGGAAACAAATAAGTTTTCATTAAAGCGTTTCCCCATGTAGGTTCCATGTATTTTGTAATAAGTGCTGCGTGTGCAGTTCTGCCCGTATTGACGTATGAGTAAAACAGCATCTCAAGCGCATACGTGTCATTTTTATCCTGAGCATGTGCATCTTCCAGATACTTAGTTGAAGTGAAGTATTTACCAAGATGATAGGCAGCAGCTCAGGTTCGCAAATTCATGTAGAAATAATCATGTCCTTCTGCGAGGGCTTTTTCACCCACCATTAGTAAACTATCCCATTTCTGTTCGTAATAAAGTCGCAGCGTTTCTGCCTCATAATCAGTCTGCGATCTCACTGGATGAAAAAGGATGAGTGTAAGTATTATGGAAAGAATGTATCTCATTGTATTGTCATCTAAGTAGTTATAGTTGGATATCAATAAACATCATGACTGTTTGATAAAAGTCAGGGAATACTTTTTGTTTGGCATCTTGATATCCAGCTGTTTTAATCCATTATCGGTAACCGTTAAAAATGCTTCAAGGTCAATCAGTGATTTAGTCATGAAGCTATACCGTGTTTGTGTTCTAATGGTTATTGTATTTCCTGCAATATCTTCGTCCCGTTTAGCAAAAGTCATCAAATACTGTGGCTTTATGAAAAGTACGAATGGTGCAATAAAATCCTGTATCATCCTAAGTGTTGAGTAAGGTAAAATAGTGGGCGGAAATACATCCCTTAGCTCAAGGTCTTTATAGTAACCCAGTGAAACCTGGTATAAAGAGATAAAGAAGTAGAAAAGCATACTGTTTCTATCGCCTTCAAAGTGTGTGAAGTAAAAAAGTTTGCCTTCCGTTTTAAGCCAGGCAGTTGAGTTACTGGCAGCACAGTATAAGTAAGTATTATTGTAAATGTCAGTCAACACATCCCAATGGCCTTCTCCGCCATCGCTAAGCGTAAATTCAATTACCTGACCGGGTATGAAACGGAATGATTTCTCGAGTGCATTATCAGGATGAATATTTGACACCTCTTCGTTTATGCCCGGTATCTCATACATCTTCAACTTGTAACTTCCATTAATGCAGATATACTGTGAAATAGGATAGTTTACTGTTGCTGATCCGATGTATGGGTTAGCCTGTACCTGGAAGTGTAAATGCGGATAAGGCGAACGCCCTGAATTTCCACTTTGTGCTATTACCTGTCCTTTTTGTACAAACGTGCCCTTTGGATACAGAGCACTGCCTTTCTTTAAGTGACTAACCTTAGTGTACAGCTGTTCAGCATGTTTGATAACAATGGTATTGCCCCAGTTTTGTATCATGTTGTAGCTGCCGGGTATGTTATCGTCAAGGTGATCGGTTACTTCCTGTATCCATCCATCCGCAGGAGCAAGAACTGGTTTATTAAAGCCATAATAGTCGGTAAGTGCTGTACCATCATTTTCATACTCCTTACCTTTCTCATCTCTTATTATAAAGTCCCAGGCATGCTTCCATTCGTCCTTATGTGTTACATCACCGTTGTGAGCCTGGTTTATATGCCTGAATCCAAAGAAAGGAAGTGACAAAGGAATATACCACTTGTTTCTGAAACGGGCATGGGCATTTACATTGGCATAAAGGTTTTTTTCAGGTGAGTAGTGTTGAATATAAACCAGTTCAGGCCCTGCATTAATGCGTTCCCTGAATTTCAGTGCATACAGGAACATCAACACCACCATATTGAAAGGCAAGGAGTAAACGGGCAACTGATAAATGCCCAACACCTGAATAGCGGCACTGGTTATCATTGATACCAACGGCGTGATTAAAACAACCCACATCAGCGACCACCCTGAAGCTATTGTAAAGAAGCTTCCTATTGCAATTGCTGTTAATATATGGTTAAAGCCGATGTAGCTATAGTCGAGTTCATGAATATCAGCACCTATCACCAAATAGAAAAGCCACGCTGCTGTAAAACCTGCTATGGAATATATAAAGGCAATTCTGGAATATAATAGTAATCCGATGGCAATCAAAATACCTGAAAGCAAATGGTATTGAAAAATGATTGCACCCAATGATTTGAAATAGGTCTTTAAATAAACAGGCCAGTTGAGGTCGTCAAACCACAGGTACATATCCATGAATATCTTACCTCCTCTAAGGTACATGGTGTTCAGTGTAAAAATGCCTGATTCACCTATACTCAAACTGGAATATCCCCGGGTTGCAATGATTGCCAGCCAAATGGAGAAAAGGAATGGTAGTGTAAGATATGAAAGTCCATACTTGCCAATTACACCTTCAAAGGCAAGTGTCACGAGCAATGTAGTTAGGGTAATGAAAATGAGGATTACATAGAAAGCAGGGGAGGGTTGAATTGCGAGCCCCATTCCCAAACCCACTAATAAAGCATTAAATCCGTAAAGCCCTTCACTTATCTTCTTTTTATTCAGGCCCAGCAGCATTGCAAATGCATTACTTATAATCACAGCAAGAATTCCTGCCGTACCGGCAAACAGGTCAAAGAAACTTACAAGTACAAGTATGATTCCAAATACCATGTTCTTCGAGAAGAAGATCATGGTATAGCTGTTAAGAATTCCTGCGGCAAATATTTTTAAATCGCGGTTGTGCATTTATTATGGATGATTAATCACAAGCTTATCAGGCATTTTTTCATGGTGTTGAATACTATCCATGTTCTCAGCTTCACGTATGAGTTGTACCTCACCTGCTGAATCAACGAGAACAATATTTGGCCTCAGCGTTATAAATTGCATCCATTGAGTCATGTTATAAGCTCCAACATTGTGTATTACAACCTGGTCTCCTTTATTGAGTATCGGTAGGTTCACACTCTCACGTAAACAATCTATGTTCATGCAAAGAGGCCCGTATAAAACAGTGTCTTCCCTATATTGTGATGCACCCTGTGCAGGTGATATCTGATGCTGATACCAGAAAGAAGTGAACATGATATTTACTCCAGCATCTACAATTGTTGCTCTCTTCCCATTTGATAACCGCTTATTGGCAATTACCGTTGAAATCAGGAAAGCCGCACTGTCAACCAAGGCCCTTCCTGTTTCAAGTATTAGCAGAGGTAAAGAGTCAGGTTTCAGGGAACTATTAAGCAAAGCTGATGAAATTGCTTCAGCATATTCGTCAAACGACGGACTTATGTCACTGCCCGGTAAGTATGAGCCTTTCAATGTGTTCTTTGAAGCAAAGCCACCACCCAGGTCAATGTATTTTATGGTGTGATTGAATTTTTGCTGCAGGCCCATAGCGAGGTCAGCAAGTTTAGTGGCTGCAATTCCGTAAGCACTGGCAGTCATGATGAATGTGCCAATATGTGTATGTAACCCCATAAGGTCAAGCTTACCTGAGTGCATGATCTTGTTGATGGCATCCCATGCTTGTCCGTTTTCATAGTTGAATCCAAATCTGTCCCATTGAGGATAAATGCCGGTATCCATATTTACCCTGATTGCAACCCGTGGTCTTTGGGTGGCCTTTTCTGCAATATCTATTAGTTGATAAAGCTCATCAAGGTGGTCAATATGTATAAGTGAGCCATTGTTTGCAGCTGTTAAAAGCTCATCATCTGATTTACCGGGACCGTTGAAAATTATCTTTTTAGGGTCAACATTATTTGCAATAGCTTTATTATACTCAAAACCAGAGACTACTTCAGCCCATGAACCTTCACTGTGAAATATATTGCATATCGCCGAAAGGTAATTGGTTTTATACGACCAGGCGAACTGTACATTTGGGTATCGGGTGCTGAATGCTTTGTGTGCTTTACGATATGATTGCCTGATGCTTTCCTCCGAAATAACAAATAAGGGAGAACCATGCTTTTCAACAAGCTTCTTCACCGCCACACCAAATACATGGGTCATGGCAGGGGTTTCAGCCCTCATGCCGAATTTTCCGGGCATGCCCGCGTCAAGCTTAATAATATGTGGCCGTTCGTATACTTTCTTTTCCATTTGGTTTATTCTTTAAACTCATTTATAACTCACCGTTCACTGATAAATTCTCAAACTCACTCCTGTCAACTATAAGGTCATATGAATACCTTATAAAAAGCTTGCCCACATCATAAGCCGGCAATGGAGCCACATCATTTCCTAAGGCAAGGTGAACCAATGCTTCAGGTATATTTTGACCAACACCAACTGCCAGGTAAACCCATGCAGGTATTCGTGGATTAATTTCCATCAGGTAATAAATGTTATCACTTGTTTTCATCAGTTCGAGCTCAAATGCTCCCCTCCACTTGGTGGAGCTGATAAATTTTTCAGTCAATGCTATAAGTTTCTTGTCTTCAATGCTGATACCGGCCCACGCTTTGCCTTTATCAGTGATAAACTGCTTGCGCATTGGAACTGCAGCTAACATATTTCCTTTGCCATCGCCCAATCCAATCACATTGTATTCAGTTCCCTGAACAAACTTTTGCACCACCACCGGGTAGCCCCACTTAGCAGTTATCTTGCTGAAGTAACTTCGCGCTTGCTCAATATTATGAGCCACATAGGCATCATACCATTTGCCTTTGATCATTACAGGGTAGTCAAACTCATCCTCAAGGTCACGCAGATCATGAGGATCAGATATCGCTTTCCCGAAAGGAACATCAATGCCATATTTTTTACCAAAATCTGATAGGTTAACTTTATGTCGCTCCTCAAACTGCTCAAATGTAGGAAGGAACATGTGTATGTCCATAGCCAACAGTTTCTTCTCAAGCTTCATAAATGAATACAACTCAGCATCAAAGTTGGGAATGATCACATCAAGTTTCTCACAACTATGTATGTATTCAAGCCGACTAAGCAATGCATCAGTTCCTTCGGTAGGGTAAGGGATCATGTAGCTTTTGTCGACCAGATTATGCATGTAAATTCCGGGTTCAAGCGATTCATAAGCCAGGCCTATAATCCTTACATTAAAGGAAGTAGCCTCTTTCAAAGCCCTGATTACAGGTACTCCGGGACCCGGACTATCAATTGCATTAAGTCCTGTTACGCCGATATTAAGTGTAGGCTTAGTCATTGTTATCAACAAGTAAGTAATGTTTCAACACATTCTTAAAGTCGAGCAGGTCTCTTGAAATTTCCCGTTCTTCAACCTGATATTCTTCTTGCATGCGACTAATGATTTCGTCATCATTAAGTCCCTCCTTATAATAGGAAATGAGCTTTAAGCCAACAGGGTTTAAGGTGAAAGATTCACCGGTTGACGGATTAAATAAGAAGCCAGTTTCACTTATTGCAATGTTTTGATTCATTCTCATAAACACATGGTTTGATATAATATTCTCAGGAGCAATTTACGATTATTTTTTAATCGTAATTATCAAGCTGCGTAGTTTCCCAATTATACACTGTTTGGCTGGTGTACCCTTATGCCCAAAGCCACTTATTTGTACCTTTGTGCAAAGTTTAACTTATGCTAATTATTGGAATAACAGGCACATTGGGTGCGGGAAAAGGTACTATTGTTGATTATCTTGTGGAGCATAAGAACTTCAGGCATCTCTCTGTCAGGCAATTCCTTATTGAAAGGATCAAGGAACAGGGTCTTGAGGTAAACCGCGATTCCATGGTTTCGGTGGCTAATAAACTGCGTGCTGAGAATTCTCCTTCCTATATAGTTGATCAGTTATATGAAGAGGCAATACTAAGTGGCGATAACTGTATTATAGAAAGCATCCGCACACCGGGTGAGGTTTCATCACTCAGGGAAAAGGGTAATTTTTACCTAATTGCTGTTGATGCATTGCCTGAACTGAGGTATGAACGTATCTTCAAAAGAAAAACTGAAACCGACAGCATCAGCTATGATGTTTTCATTGAAAACGAACGTCGTGAAATGAACTCCTCCGATCCTAACAACCAGAATATAGGAAAATGCATGCAGATGGCGGATTTCGTATTTTCAAATAATGATACAGTTGAAGAGCTTGAAACATCTATAGAGCAAACACTGTTCTCCGTTCCCGGTAATTAATTTCATCCTACTTTTCTTTTTGATGTTTGGTAAGATCCTCCAGGTCTTAACAGTTTGTTCCCCGCCTCCGCCTTTATAGACGGAGTTTTTTTTATTTGCCATGACCGAAGGGTGTATTAAAAGCTTTCATGATGCATTTAAGATTCATTACCATCATAAGCGATACATAAGCGTTATATAAGCGTCTTATAAGCGTCTTTAGACGATTAAACATCGTTTGTATAACGCTTAAAAGACGCTTATAAATCCAATGGATTATGAACTTGATTTGAGCCCATATAATTATCAGGAAATATTCACAGGATGGTATATAACAAAAAAAAAGCCTCAATAGAGGCTTTTTTCGTTTACTAATAGCAACCAGATCTATGAAACGGCTGCAATTACTGATTTGTAAGTTATAGTTTTAAAGTATTTCCTTGTTTATCAAGCATAATCGGTTCGCCCAATCCTGCTTCTTTCAGTCTTTCAAACTGAGTGCGTGCATCACCAACAACTACATAAACCATCTTGTCAGGTTGAATGTATTTGAAATATGCGGCTTTGGCTTGATCAAGGGTCAACTTTTCTGCCATTTGTTCTTCCTTCTTAACATAATCATCCGGCAGGTTGAAAGTTGATATGTCGTGAAGCATTCCCATAAGGCTGCCTATTGTTTCAAACTTCCCTGCATTTGAGCGAATCATAGCATTGCGCGTAGTTTCAAGGTCGCTGTCAGAGTATTCTATGCCATATGTAGTCATAATCTCGCGGAAGAGGTTTACTGACTCAAGGGTGTACATTGACTGAACACTTGAACTTGCAACAAACGGACCAACTGTAACACGTGGCATAAGGAATGAATATGCACCATAGGTGTAGCCTTTTTCAAGTCGGAGCACCTCAAATAATTTTGATCCTGAACCATCGCCGAGTTTGTAATTAGCGAACATTGCAGGGAAGTAATCAGGGTTGTCGCGCGAAACAGCTAGTGAGCCAATCATGATAACCGACTGTTTTGCATTAGGTACATCAATAAAATAAAGAGTTGGTTTCTCATTTTGAGCAGGCAGGTCATATTTTGGGAAGATCACATTTGTAGCCTTCCATTTGCTTTCCAAAGTACTCAATGATTTCATTACTTCATCTTGCATTATGTCTCCTGCTATATGGAAACTGGCAACAGACGAAGAAAACGCTTTGGCGTAATAAGCCTGCAAATCGTCCATGGTAATGCTTTCAACTGATGCCACCGTACCTGATCCCGGGAAAGAAAGAATGTGGTTGTCACCATAAAGCTTCTTGTAGAATATGGTGCCCGCAATAGCATTAGGATTAGCTTCACGTTGTACGATACCGCTTATTGTAGCTTGTTTCAAACGATCGAATTCCATGGCATCCCAGCGTGGTTCAATCATTATCTTCTCAACAAGAGCAAGCACCTGCTGATAGTTCCTCGAGAGGCAGTTAGCAGTAAGGGTAATAAATTCAGATGAAGAGTTAATGTTGATTTTAGCACCCAGTTGACCTATGGCTTCTTCGAGTTCCTCGGGGGTCATATCTTTAGTACCCTCCATCATCAGGTCAGCAAGAAGTTTTGAAACTCCAACCTTATCAGTATTCTCAAGTAGCTGTCCACCTTTAAGTCTTATGGAGAACTGCACCAATGGCAATTCATGACTCTCAATGCCATATACATCAAGGTTATTCGATAGGTTAGCATTGTATACCTTTGGAATTGAAAGCAATGGTTTAGGTCCAAGTGCAGGTTCTATACTACGGTCAAAGGTTGAAGGGGTTCTCATGAATTCATCTGCTATTTCAGTACCGCCCTTTGATTCTGAGCCAGCATCTTCAATGGATTCTTCTACAACAGAAGCTTTTATTGAGCCAGCTAAAATAAGCTGCGCTTGTCCTTTAGGTACAAAGCTGGTAGCTACGAAGTTTTTATTCTTGATGTATTTCTCGTAAACCCTCATTACATCAGCTTTGGTTACTGCATTGAGTAACTTAACGTCATCCATCATGCGGGCAGGGTCGCCTCCAAATACATTAGCCTGAACTAATTGGAACGACTTTCCAAGTAAACTGGAAATGCTGTTGTAGAATTGAGTTTCGCGGATATTTTTTATTCGTTGCATGTCAGATTCAGTGAATCCTGTTTTTTCGAATTGAGCATAACCTTCATTGATAGCTTCCATAACTGCATCAAGGCTGGTATTTTCAAAAGCCTTAACACTAATATTAAATTTACCTGCTAATTCCTGTGAATTGTTGTACACTGAAATATTTGGAGCAAGGTTTCTTTTTTCAACTATCTCTTTATAAAGGGGCGCTTTCTTGCCTTCTGCAAGTAGGTCGGCCAATACATCCAAAGCATATGAATCAGGATGGTAGTGCTCAACTGTTGGTATTGCAATAGTTAATTCAGGCAAACGAGCAAAATTGTCCTCATGGTATAGTTTTTTGGTTTCAGTTAGCACTGCCGGCATAGGTTTGATTGCCTCAGGCTTTTTGCGTGCTTTGAATTCACCAAAGTACTTTTGAACAAGCGTCTTTACTTCATCACTGTTGAAATCACCGGCAATTACCATAGTTGCATTGTTTACACCATAGTAATTATGATAGAATTCCTTAACATCCTCAAGAGTTGCACCCCTAAGGTCATCCATTGACCCGATCACCTGCCATGAGTATGGGTGCGACGGTGGATAGAGGTTTTGGTCGAGTACATAATCACCATGGCCATAAGGCTGATTGTCAACCCGCTGGCGCTTTTCGTTGATTACGATGTCTTTCTCACGGTCGAGAGCGCCCTGTGTAACAGTGTTAATGAGGAATCCCATACGATCACTTTCCATCCACAAGATCTTCTCCAGGGCATCCTTAGGAACAACTTCATAATAAACGGTTCCGTCATTCCAGGTACCGCCATTGAATGTACCGCCAAGGTCGTCTATCTTTTTGAAGAACACGCCCTTGCCTACATTCTCTGAATTTTGGAAGAGCATGTGCTCGAAGAAGTGTGCAAAGCCAGTTTTGCCTGGGTTTTCACGGCTTGAGCCTACATGAAACAGGATAGCAACAGATACAATGGGATCGGACGCATCGTGGTGCAAAACCACCTGCAGACCATTATCAAGTTGATACTTTTCAAATTCTACCTTAAAGTTACCTCCCGCTGCTTTTTGGGCAAGAGTTTCAGGCAGATTGGTTAACAGTGAACCGATCATGATTCCCATAGTTAATAGTTTAGTTAGTTTTGTCATAAGATGGTATGTTGGTTATTAGCAAAAATCCTACCAATCAATTTTTGTACGCTTTATTGGCATTGTCATACAACGACAACCGCCTCCGCCACGTGATAATTCTGATCCTTCAATTGTAATTATGCAACGCTCATGGTTGTCAATGAAATCCTTACCGTTGATGATATCTTTTGCCCTGATTATATCAAAGCCCTCTTTATTTAATTCTTCAAGTGTATTTATATTTCGGCCGTAACCAATGATTTTTCCTGGTTCCAAAGCAAAGAAGTTAGCACCACTGTGCCATTGCTCACGTTCCTGGGTTATTATGTCTTTTTTGCCACCGCAATTAATTGTCTTTATATTCATTCCAAGTTTCATAAGTGCTTCTGGAATGTTCTCCTCTTCCACTATCTTAACTTTCCCATCTCCAATTGTAATATGGATTGTAAGGAAACGGCTGGAATGCATAATAAGAGGCTCATATATCATTACCAGATCACGATCAACGAATGTGAATACCATGTCAAGGTGAATGAATGATTCAGGTTCATATGGGAGTTCCTGAATTATGAGATGCTTTGTTTGCTTGCTCTTCTTGTAGTGCTCTATAAGGAAGTCAATACCCTTAGGCGTGGTTCTTGACCCTGTTCCAATGAGCAGAATATCTTCTCGTGCCACAAGGAAGTCGCCTCCCTCAAAGCTAAATTCTTTGCATAGGTTGCTACTTGCCTGTGCATTTACTGTTTGTGTTTCAAACAGTGGATGGTAATCAAAGATAGCTTCCATTATCAGGGCTTCCCTGTCGCGAACCCTACTTGCCATTTTACTTATAAATATTTCTTCGCCTACGGCAATAGAGGCATCGCGGGTAAAGAAGAAATTATGCAATGGTACCAGGTCAAAGCGGTCCTTACTCAGAAACTTTGACAAGTTATCACGGTTCAATTCCACTCCTTCAATCAAGGCAACGGCAAGCGATTCAGCATCTAAACCAAGTAGCTTTTCCCTGATTCGGTTAACGCGCTCATGATCACATATGCTGTGAACAAGACCGTTTTTCACCTTTTCATTCTTAAGAATATCAATCAAAAGGTCATGTACCTGGTATGTTGAGGTGTAGTTTTCAAGAACCCCTTTGAACTGATTATACTCATGTGTAGCTACTTCGAGATTAAGAATATCACTGTATAAAGCTTTCTGAACAGTTTCAGGTGTCATGTTTTCCACTTCACTACCGGGTGAATGCAGAATTACTCCCTCAAGTTTCCCAATTTCGGAGTTAACATAGGTTGCAATTTTTTTAATAGTATTTACACTTGATGTGGCCATTATGCTACTTTGATAAGGTTACAAAATTAATGCTATTTTTTAACTTATTGAATCCAGCTCTTTTTAGGGCTGAATTGCCGAATAATTCATTAAATAGTGGGTTGTTAAGCAGATGCCAGTCACCAGCTGACCATTCTGTCCAATGTCCTGATGGTTTAAATTCTTCAATGCTGTGTTTAATAGAGAACTTATTCCAGGGGCATACATCCTGGCAGATGTCGCATCCAAATATCCAGTCCTTATAGTGCCCGCTGAAAGCACTCTCTATTTCATCTTTAAGTTCAATGGTAAGGTACGAGATGCACTTGTTAGCATCAATTGTTTTATTGTTCGTGATGGCTTCAGTAGGGCATGAATCAATGCAACGTGTGCAATCACCGCAGTAATTTCCTCCAAAAGGAATGTCGTATTCAGGTTCCAGGTCACAGATGATCTCTGCCAGGAAGTAGAATGAACCTGTTTTACGACTGATAAGCATAGAATTTTTACCAATCCAACCTATACCTGCTCTTACTGCCCATGCCCGGTCAAGTACAGGTGCTGAGTCAACAAATACCCTATAGTTGAAGTCACCTGTTTTCTCCTTCATCGCTTCCACCATATTAAATAGCTTGTCTTTAATAACAAAGTGGTAGTCAATATTCCAGGCGTATTTTGAAATTTTCAAAGGAGACCGATACTCAGCATTATGCCCGGGAAAGTAGTTCATCATCACCGAAATCACCGTTTTCGCTCCGTCAACAAGTAACCGTGGATCAAGCCGTTTCTCAAAATGATTTTCCATGTAATGCATATTGCCGTTCATGTTCTTTGAGAGCCACTCAACCAATCGCGGTTCATGATCATCAAGCCGCTCAGCCCGGGCAATGCCACAATGACTGAAACCCCTCTTTAGGGCTTCATCCTTTATGAATTGGTTTAATTGTGTGCGTGTCATGTTAAAACAGAAGCTCCGGCTGCACACCGGGCCTTGTTTTACCTAAGTGTGTGTAGGCAAGTGGTGTTACTTCACGCCCTCTGGGAGTTGGCATAAGATAACCCTCCTGTATAAGAAAAGGTTCATACACTTCTTCAATTGTACCTGAATCCTCACCCACAGCAGTTGAAATGGTTGTTAGCCCCACAGGGCCTCCGCGGAATTTATCAATTATAGTAGATAATATCTTATTGTCCATTTCATCAAGTCCATTCTTATCAACCTGTAGTGCCTTTAAACTATATTGTGATATTTCAATGTCAATGGATCCGTTTCCTTTAATTTGAGCAAAGTCGCGCACTCTGCGAAGAAGTAAGTTGGCAATACGTGGTGTACCCCTGCTACGCCTCGCAATTTCTGAAGCTGCTTCAGAAGTGATACCTATTTTAAGGATACTGGCTGATCGTTCAATAATATGATGTAAAGTTGCTGCATCATAGTATGATAATCGGGCATTAATTCCAAAACGTGAACGCAAAGGTGCTGTTAATAGTCCTGACCGGGTGGTTGCTCCAACAAGCGTAAATGGGCTTAAGGAGATCTGTACACTCCTGGCATTAGGACCCGTTTCTATCATTATGTCAATGCGGAAATCCTCCATCGCAGAGTACAGATATTCTTCAACAACCGGACTCAAACGATGGATCTCATCAATAAAGAGCACATCATTAGGTTCAAGGTTGGTAAGTATTCCTGCAAGATCGCCGGGTTTATCAAGCACAGGGCCCGAGGTTATGCGTATATTAACACCAAGCTCATTGGCAATTATATGCGATAGAGTTGTTTTCCCCAAACCAGGAGGGCCATGTAAAAGAACATGGTCAAGTGATTCACCTCTAAGTCGGGCAGCCTTAACAAACACCTTAAGGTTATCCACTACACCCGCCTGACCTGAAAAGTCAGTAAAGTCAGATGGACGTAGTACCTTTTCAAGTTCACGCTCCGTTGCGCTTAGTTGTTCAGGTGATGCATTAAGGTTTTCATTCATGTTAAATAGCACTGTACAGGTTAACTTATTGGCGAGCTGGAACTTTGCTCAGCATACAGGCCGCAAATTTAGCTATTTTATTGACACCATGGGGTCCTTCTATACGTGAGGTGGAACAATAAGCTCGCTTAACCCCAGTTGCATGTGAACAAATCAGATCAACTTTCTTGTTAGAACAAAACCACCAATAGCAAGCGCTATTCCTAAAACAACATGAAGCAATATGTTAATAGCAAACGCAACATATTGTTTATCAAATAATAGGATCATATTGTCCTGACTGAAAGTAGAAAAAGTTGTAAAAGCTCCTAAAAAACCGGTTATGCATAGATAGAACCCTGCATGGTTTCGTGAGAGGAAGGTGAATTTAAATGATAAGGCCAATAATATGCCAACTATCAGGCTGCCAGCTAAATTCACTGCCAGAGTTCCCCATGGAAATCCTGTTCTGTGGTAAATGTCGTGGGTTAATTGCAGAACAAGGAAGCGAGTCACAGCACCCGCCATGCCTCCTATGGCAATATAAAGAAGAGTATGCATCATGCTTTACTGAAGGGTAAATTGAACGGTAAATATACGTCAAAGGTAGAACCCTCATTTTCTTTTGAATAAGCCATAATTCTTCCTTTATGGTTTTCAACAATCTTGTGACAAATAGCCAATCCTATTCCTATCCCCGGAAACGTATTTGAATCATGCAGTCGTTGGAAAATTAAGAATAACTTGTCACTATATTCATTCTTGAATCCAATGCCATTATCAGCGAACTTGAGTAAATAATATTTATTACCAGGATTCTGAGTCTCGAGTAACTTAATCCCCTCTGATTTAGAGCACGTTATCTTAATATCCGGAGTTTTCCGGCAGAATTTTATGGAATTGCTGATAAGGTTCATAAATAATTGATACATCTGTGAAGGGTCACAATTGATGGTAGGCAATTTTTCAACCGTTATTACTGCTTGTTTCTCCTGTATCTGGGTGGCAAGATCGGCTTCAACCTTATTAAATATTGCATTCAGGTCCACTAATTGCAGAACTGTTTCACTTACCTGTAGATGAGAATATTTAGTTATGCTTATTATAAGGTCAGACATCCTGGTTGCAGATGCTCTGATTTTCTTGAGATCATTTGAAGCTGCTTTATTATCTGAAAATTTTTCAATCAGCTTATTTGAAAATATCTGAATCTTTCGGAGAGGTTCCTGCAGATCATGGCTGGAGATGAATGTGAAGTGCTTTAACTGTTCATTGGCTTGTTTTAATTCCTGAACATAGTTATTAATTTCGCTCTTTGCTTTCACCTGCTCATCTATATTATGAAGAATAATTACCACTCCATAAACGATGCCTACATTGTTTTTCAAAGGAATAACATAGGAATCAAGATACCTTTTTAACGAATTGCTGTAATATTCTTTTCGCACAAAAGTTTCACCTTGTAAAGCCCTTTCTATGACGGTAATGTCAAAATCATAACTATTATCCTTTAAAATGTCGTTTATTAAGCTTTTGCCAAGAATGCTCTCATTAGTGTTGGTATAGTTGTAGAAAGCGCTATTAGCGGAAGTAATTCTAAATTGATCATCAACAGTAATTATTGCATCAACCAGTGCATTAAACACGGTAAAAGCATAATTTTTCCGTTCGTCAAGTTCCTTGTTACGCTCGTTTAATAGTTCTATGGACTTTTTAAGTTCTTGCTCAGCCATTTTAATATTGCTGATATCCCTTCCATTAAGCGTAACGCCATCATTATGTTTGGAAAGTAAAATTTCATACCATCCACCCACCTTGCCATCATAGGGATAAAAGAATTCAAAGAATTCAGATCTTCCTGTTTCAGTAACTTCAATCAAATGATTATAAAAATCAGTTGTTTTTAATAATGGATAGAGATCGGAAACTTTGGCTCCAACTATTTCTTTAGGACTATTGCCTCCAAGCACGCCGAGCTTTCCGCTGGCGAAAAGCACTTTAAAGTCTTCAATTTTGCCCTGCCGGTTTCGTACTGCTTCATACAGGAGTATGCCATTTGGATTGGTTTCAAGCAACGATTTTAAAAAGTGTTGTGATTGCGCCAGCGACCGGTTGGCTATTTCAAGACTAAAATTTGAGTCCTCATAATTCCTTTGCAATTTAGTACTCACTTGAAGTTGGCTGGCCAGTGAGAGATATGATGCCAGCAGTATAATAAGAAAAAAGCCTATTAATATCAGGATTGTGACAGGGGCAGTTTTAATGTTTCTCTTTAACGAAGTATTAATATTTTTGATCTGATTATTCTCCTGAGTTAACATCTTATCAACTGTTGCCCTGTATTCTTCTATAACCTCAGATGATTTACTTAGTACCCGGTATTGAAGTGTAGAATCATTATTAGTTAGGAACATATTCAAATCATTGATCCTATTCTGGTATAAGTCAAACAGTATTTTGAAATAATATTGCTCAATAGGATGATTTTCAATTGCTTGTGCAAGTTGTTCAAATATTTCAGGCTGTGATTCAAGTGCCTTCTCCCTGACACTAAGAAATAAAGGATCCTTTAAATGTACATATCCTCTGGTAGAGGACTCAAGATCCTTGAAAGTGTTAAAGGAATTAAGGATTAATGCCTTATTATTGGTATGCTGATATAATAATCTGCTTGTCTCAGAGATAGCATTGATCCTCATGAAAGCTTCAGCAGCAAGCAAGAATAACAGAACAGAGATGCCTATAAAAACAACTTTAAGGATCCTTAAATCAACGTTTAATAGTTTCATCTCTGTTCCTTTTAAGCTCCCTCAAAACCCATTGCTAAACTATAGGCCGAGCGAGATTGGTATTTCCATAGGATGTATACTCAGTACGGGAATTGGGGAGTGGTGAACCATCTGCTGTGCATAGGGTCCTAACCAAATATTGGTAGTTGTTTTTTCCTGTTCGGTCATAATACCAACGAGGTTTGCATCCACTCTTTTGGCATAGTCCATTGTTGCAGTGCTGATATTATCAACTTCCATTTCCACAATCTGATGCTTAACATTATTTTTACCGAAGTATGTGGCTGACTGTTTGGCATAGCTGTGAACGTATTCCCTAACCTGATCAACGTTTGTAGTATACATGACCAAAATATGAACTTCAGCATTGAACATTGCTGCCAGATCAGAGATAAAGGGAACCTTCTGCCTTGTTTCAGGTGTGCTGTCGAGGGGCATTACTATCTTATCAAGATGACGGTCGATAGGTATTCCAGCCCTGATAGTAATTACCGGACAAGGTGCAGAAGTAACAATTTTATTAGCATTGCTGCCAATCCAGAATTCTTCAAATCCTGATGATCCATGGGTACCTGCAACAATCAACCATACATCTGATTCTTTGGCTTGATTAACTACTTCTTTGTATACCTTTCCTTCCCTTATGATATAATCGATCTTGGTGTCGGGAAGTTGTGGGGTATATTTGGCAATTAATCGGCTGAATTGATGCTCAACTTCTTCAAGCAGATCATCAGACAGGTCAGATGAGAGTATTGTTTTAGTAGTGTTGGGATTATTTACCCAAAGCAATAATAAGTTAGATTTTGAAACCCGAGCAATAGTAATCGCATGCTCAAGCGCATTGATGGAACAATCAGAGAAGTCAATTGCTGATAGGATTGTTTTCATAGTGATAGTGTATTATTTTCATGCTAATATATGGAAATATTAAGTGCTAATCAACAAAAATGAAGCTAAAAGTAAAAATTTGAGGAAAAGGGGTGCTTTACCTATTCAATAGGAGGAGGGTTAATAAAATCATTTGTCGCAAAAGCGTTCGGATACTCAATCTGAATTCTTCTCAGGAAGCCCTCTGCTTCAAGCCTTGACCTGAAATCGCCAACACGTACACGGTAGTATGGCTCCTTAAATGACAGGTACGCTTCGGTTTCAGGATATCTATCATTGAAGTGTCTTAAAGCATCAGAAGCCTTCTTCTTTGAGCTGACCCCTGAGTCAAAGAAAATCTGTATTCTCCAGCCTGTAAGTGTAAATTGGTGACGATTTAAAAAAATGTGTTTGTCAACTAATAGTTCTACTTTTTTATCCTGTATAAGCTCGGCTTGTTCATTTTGAGCATGAACAGAAGAAATTAGTAATACAAGCAAAAGAGTAGTTATCAAGCGATACATAGTAAGTTATCTGGTAGATATTTCATAAATCTCCTTGGGCTGTATACTTAACACAGGGATTTGGGAATAGTTCACCATTTGCTGGGCAAACGGGCCTAACAAAATGTTGCTTGCATTGGTCTCCTGTTCAGTCATAATGGCAACTAAATCAGCATCAACAAGCTGCGCATATTCAAGGGTTGCGTTTGTGATATTTTCAGCATGCCGGGTGTTAAGACTAAACTTTATCCCAGCTTCACCAATGATCCTTTGAGCCATCAAAGCACTGTTTTCAACCCTGCGCTGCATTGATTTTAATGTAGTTGAATATATTGCTACAAGGTGGATGTCGGCATTGAAGGATTTAGCAAGTTGAATGGCATAAGGCACTTTTTGGCGTGTGTCAGCTGAGCTGTCAATAGGCAGGACTATGCTCCGTATACCTTCAGGTTTAATCCTGAAATCATACCTAACTGTAATCACAGGACATGGGGCGTATGAGACTATACGGTATGCATTGCTGCCAATCCAAAATTCTTCATAACCTGTAACACCATGGGTGCCGGCAATTATCAACTCTGCATTAATTGCTTTTGCCTGAGCTGCAATCTCCTGGTAAACTTTTCCTTTGCGCAACTTGTAAGTAAGTTTCCCATGTAGCAATGAATCACCTTTTGCCTTGAGTAAGTCGTCGAAATTTCTGACTGCCTCATCTTTATAATGGTTGACCTCACTATTAAGCGAATCGTGGTTAACTTTACTATTAATCCATACCATCATAAGGTTACTCTTCAAGTGATTTGCAAATGCAATTGCATAATCAAGCGCATGTATTGATCCTTGAGAAAAATCGATGGCAACTATAATGTCTTTCATGGCCTTATATGCTGTGGTTAAAGGGGCTAAGGTATAAATAATTATTTAAATAACCATTATAGCTCATGTCTCCGGCTTATAAATATTAAACAATTGAAAGCTTAATAAAGCATTTTGTTGAACGGAAAACGTTTAATATGAATGGCATAAACTTCATCATATAGCTCCTTTTTAAGCTCTTCAATGTTATTTTTCAATTTTGCTGAAATGAAAACCGCCGGCGAATTAGCTTTTGCGATCCATGTTTTTTTTAGGTCCTCAAGTGTTACATTCTCTACTGTATGTTCAGTCAGGTCACTTTCTTCCTTTTCGGTATGAGAATATGCGTCAATTTTATTGAATATCATCATCATGGCTTTGTCGGAGGCTTTTATTTCTGATAGGGTTTGGGTTACAACAGCAATTTGTTCTTCAAAATCAGGGTGTGATATGTCTACAATATGAAGCAGCAGGTCGGCCTCACGCACTTCATCAAGTGTTGATTTGAATGATTCAACTAATCCATGTGGCAATTTCCTGATAAACCCAACGGTATCAGTTAGCAGGAATGGAAGGTTTTCAATCACAACTTTCCGCACAGTAGTATCGAGTGTAGCAAAGAGTTTGTTTTCAGCGAATACATCTGACTTACTAAGCAGGTTCATGAGTGTTGATTTCCCAACGTTGGTATAACCTATCAGGGCAACACGTACCATTTTTTCGCGACCACTTCGCTGAGTTATTTTCTGCTTATCAATTACTTCTAACTGTTTCTTTAGTAATGTTATTCTATCTCGTATAATACGGCGGTCAGTTTCAATTTCCTTTTCACCGGGACCCCTCATACCAATACCCCCTCTTTGTTTTTCGAGATGCGTCCACATTCTCGATAGCCGAGGCAACAAATATTCATATTGTGCCAATTCAACCTGTGTACGGGCAGTAGCAGTGCGTGCACGGCGGGCGAAGATATCGAGTATGAGGTTTGTTCTGTCGAGAACCTTACATTCAAGCTCGCGTTCAATGTTACGAAGCTGCGATGAGCCAAGTTCATCGTCAAACACTACAGTACCTATTCCTTCAGCAGTTATGTATTGCTTTATCTCATTTAATTTCCCTGATCCAATGAAGGTGCGGGAATCAGGCTTATCAAGCTTCTGTATGAAACGCTTTCCCGGAATACCACCAGCAGTTTCTACAAGGAATGCAAGTTCATCCATTGTTTCTTTAACCCTGCCCTCATCTTGCTTATTTGTAATAAGCCCCACCAGCACTGCTTGTTCTGGTTGTAAGTTGTGTTCTATCATTAGTTATGCTTTATTTTGAGTAATCCGGTACCTTGCTCGACTACCATTACTAACACTCACTGTAATTTCTTTCCTTTATAGTATTAGCTTCAAACTAATTATTTTCATTAATCTCATTGTCTTCCTTTTTCATAACACTAGTCTGTATTTGAATTGACTCCTCATGCACCAGCCTGAGCAGATTTGCCAGGAATTGATGGCTTAGTCCTTTGTCCCTGCCTCTAACCATGCGGTCAGAAAATAATTCTTTCCATCTACGAAGTTGCAATATTGTGATGTTGTTTTTGTGTTTAAATACACCCATTTCATGTGCTATCTCCATGCGTCGGGCAAGGAGTTCTATCATCTGCTCATCAATATTGTCAATGTCCCGGCGAAGGGCTTCAAGGTTGCGCTCCGTTTCATAAGTGCCTTTAGGATTGCGAATGATCAGATTGTTTAATATCTCCTGAAGGTGTAAAGGGGTAACTTGTTGCTTTGAATCAGTTAATGCGTTAAGTGGGTCAGTATGTGTTTCAATCATTAGCCCTTGCATTTCAAGATCAAGAGCCTGCTGAGATATCGACTGTATCAAAGAAGCATTACCGCCAATATGACTGGGATCGCAAATCAATGGAAGTCCAGGCATTAAACGCATTAATTCGATGGGTATTTCCCAAATAGGAGGATATCGGAAACCTAATTTTTCATGTTGCGAAAAACCTCTGTGTATTGCAGCAATTCTGTTATGCCCTGATTTCATTATTCGCTCAATAGCGCCTATCCAGAGTTTAAGATCAGGATTTACAGGATTCTTAATCAGTACCGGAATATCTATGCCTGTTAATGCCTCTGCCAGTTCCTGCACTGAAAATGGATTAACCACAGTACGTGCCCCGATCCATAGAATATCTATTCCTGCTGCAACTGCTAATTCCACATGCTCAGGTGTTGCAACTTCAACAGTAGTTAAGAGGCCTGTTTCCTTCTTAACCCTGTTAAGCCATCCCAATGCCACTTTCCCAACACCTTCAAAGCCTCCGGGTCGTGTTCGTGGTTTCCAGATACCAGCCCTGAAAACTTTTACATGTGGAATAGCTGAAAGAAGCCGGGCTGTTTCCATAACCTGGTCTTCAGTTTCAGCACTGCATGGACCGGCTATAACGAAAGGTTTTTCATTATAGGGTATCCATTTATTCAGAGACACAAACTCCATTGATGCAATTTTGTGCAAAATTAGTAAAAGATAGCTTGGGGCTATGAAAGTGTGTCTATAACACATTTTTCGTAACTTTGCCATCCTGATAGTTCTAACTGTCGGGAGTGCAAACTGTTGCTTAAGTCATAAAGAAAAATATACTTTATAAATGGAATCTCTGAAGAGAATACGAATTGCCGATTTGCTGCATGAATGGAAAAGTATTGGTGCAGGTAGCACAATTAACCTGAAAGGGTGGGTGCGAACAAAAAGGGGTAATAAGAAAGTTGCTTTCATTGCACTTAATGACGGCTCAATTATACATAGTATTCAAATTGTTGTTGACCTGGAATCTTTTGATGAGGCAACTTTGAAACTGATTACTACCGGATCATGCATATCAGTTAATGGTGTTGTGGTTGAATCGCCGGGTCAGGGACAGGCTGTTGAGCTGCAGGCGCGTGAGATTGAAGTTTATGGCACTGCTGATGCTGAAACATACCCATTACAGAAAAAAGGTCACACACTTGAGTTCCTGCGTGAAATTGCACACCTCAGGCCCCGTACAAATACGTTTGGTGCTATACTGCGCATAAGGCATGCTATGTCATTTGCTATTCATAAGTATTTCAATGATAATGGTTTCTATTATCTGCATACACCAATCATCACCGGCTCTGATGCTGAAGGTGCAGGTGCTATGTTCAGAGTAACAACTTTAGATGACAAAAAACCACCGCTAACACTTAAAGGTGAAGTGGATTATACACAGGATTTCTTTGGTAAGCCAACTAACCTTACCGTATCAGGTCAGCTTGAAGGTGAACTGGGTGCTATGGCGTTATCAAATATATACACATTTGGCCCAACATTCAGAGCTGAAAATTCTAATACTCCCAGGCATTTGGCTGAATTCTGGATGGTGGAGCCTGAGATGGCTTTCCATGACATAAAGGACAACATGGACCTGGCTGAAGATTTTCTGAAGTACCTGGTTAATTATGCACTCACAAACTGCAAGGATGATCTGGACTTTCTCAATAATATGTATGACAAAGAGTTAATTGACCGCTTGAAATTTGTAACCGAGAATGCATTTCAAAGGCTTGATTACACTGAAGCTATTGACATTTTGAAAGCTTCAGGACAAACATTCGAGTACCCGGTAAACTGGGGTACCGATTTGCAGAGTGAACATGAACGCTACCTTGTTGAGAAGCATTTCATGAAACCGGTTATTCTTACAAATTATCCGATGTCAATCAAGGCTTTTTACATGAAGCAGAATGACGATGGAAAAACTGTTAGGGCTATGGATGTGCTGTTCCCGCGAATTGGTGAAATAATTGGTGGCTCACAAAGGGAAGAGAACCTTGAAAAGCTGACCAGGAGAATGAATGAAATGGGAATCCCTGAAAATGAAATGTGGTGGTATATTGACACCAGGAAGTTTGGCACTGCTCCGCATAGTGGTTTTGGGTTGGGATTTGAGCGACTTATACTATTTATAACAGGTATGGCTAACATCCGTGATGTTATACCATTCCCCCGAACTCCACAAAATGCTGAGTTCTAATAGAATAATACAATAAACAAAACGTTATCAGATTGCATTATACTGATAGAAATCATTACTAACAGAGAAGAGGAATTTGCATGTTAAGCCAGAAACTACAGCAGAAACTATTACAAAGGCTGTCACCTCAGCAGATATTGCTGATGAAGTTACTGCAGATACCCTCTATTGCCCTGGAGCAGCGGATCAAACAAGAAATAGAGGAAAATCCTGCACTTGAGGATGTTAATGATCCTGAAATGTCTACTGATCTTGAAGAGAATACATCAGATGTTGAGCCTGATCCTGTTGAGGAGCTTGAACGTGAACGCGAGGATTTTGACATAACTGAATATCTTGATGACGACGATGTTCCCGCATACCGATTAAACGCCGGCAATACCAGTGCTGACGATGAACATAGAGAAGTTCCTTATGCTTCAGGTACCAGTTTTCATGAAATGCTGATTTCACAGCTTGGCCTGCGGGTACTTGATGAGCGGCAAATAAAGATGGCTTCATACATCATTGGCAATATTGATGATTCAGGTTATCTGAACCGTGAGCTTTCTGCCATGGTTGATGATCTTGCCTTTACTCAAAATATTATTACCGATGTCCGTGAGTTGAACAACATGCTCAAGATTGTGCAGGAGTTTGACCCACCTGGAGTTGGGGCTCGTGATTTGAGGGAGTGCCTGCTAATTCAGCTTCGCCGAAAGGACCAAACCTTGCCTGTTGAGCTTGCTTTGGAGCTTGTAGAAAATTTCTTTGATGAGCTTACAAAAAAGCATTACGATAAGATCACGAAAAAAACTAAGGTGAGTGAAGCGGATCTTAGAGATGCTATCAATGAGATACTTAAGCTTAATCCGAAACCCGGAAACGCTGTTGATGAAGGTATAAGGAGCAGCCAGTACATCATGCCCGACTTCTTTATATACAGCAGGGATGAAGAACTTGAGCTTCAACTCAATTCACGCAATATGCCTGAACTAAGGCTTAGCCGCAATTATGTGGATATGCTGGAAACATACGCTGAGAACAAGAGTAAATCAAATACTCAGCGCGAGGCAGTAATGTTTATCAAGCAAAAGATTGATTCAGCAAAATGGTTTATTGATGCCATAAAGCAGCGCCAGCACACACTATTTGTAACCATGAGTGCCATAATGGATTATCAGCAGGAGTATTTCCTTACTGGTGATGAAACTAAACTGAAACCAATGATCCTTAAGGACATTGCTGAAATGGTAGGACTTGATATATCAACAATTTCGAGGGTTGCAAATTCTAAATATGCACAAACACCTTATGGCACATACTTGCTGAAAAGTTTCTTCTCAGAGTCCATGCAAACTGATACAGGTGAAGAGGTTTCAACACGGGAAATTAAGAAGATACTTTCTGACTGTATAGCTGCGGAAGAAAAAGGCAAACCGCTCACTGATGAACAACTAACAGAAATCCTTAAAGAAAAAGGATACAACATTGCCCGCCGCACAGTTGCCAAATACAGGGAACAATTAAGTATACCTGTCGCCAGATTACGGAAAGAGCTATAGTTTTACTTGCTCTGAGCTTTAATCAAACTTCAATAAAAGTATAATAAAGCTTCAACGGCGCTTTTGTTAAGCTTCAACAATTCTTTTAAAGTACTTAAGCTATAATATTTCCGGTTAAATGGATCTAAGTAATATTTCTTTTCTCCTTCATCAACCTATAAAAGGAGCCTGCCACCTTGACTATCATCAGTTTTTTTCGTATATTGCGTAGGAATAGTATTGTTATGCCTGTTAAATTAAAAAAGAAAGGATTAATTATGGAAACAATAGATGAAAAAATTTTAACAATTGCACGTTTCCCTAACAATAGAGCCTTATTACTCCAATCAAGGCTTCAGGCAGAAGGTATTGATTGTTTCCTTTCACATCAGAACTTGTTACAACCTGCTGTTTCAACAGGCGTAGAGATTAAAGTGCGCGAATCAGACATTGATAAGGCACTTCGGTTAATTGAGCAGTACAAGCAGGAGCGTGGTATCCAGAAGGAAAAGTCAGTAAAGAAGCTAAAAAGCGTTCGACGCATCTTAGTTCCCGTGGATTATTCAAATGCCTCAAAAAAGGCAGTGAAATTTGCTGTAGAGATTGCTGATATGATTAAGGCCGAGGTAAAACTACTACATGTTTTTTATAACCCTGCTATAGATGTTGTGCCATTTGATACCAGCCATGCATACCAAATTAATCTTTCTAATTATTTACATGAGATAGAGCAGACAGCCCGCAAGCAAATGGCATCTCTTGTTTATGAAACCCGTAAAATGGCAGCTGTATCAAAGCATAAAGTTAAAGTGTCCTTTTCACTTATGAATGGCCTTGCACAAGATGAGATTCTTAGCATGAGTGACAAATTCAAGCCAGGGCTCATTGTGATGGGATCACGAGGTATGGGAAACCAATCAGGGGGCTTAATAGGCAGTGTAACTGCAAAAATAGTGTCGAAATCAGAAATTCCTGTTATAGCAATTCCCGAAAACTCAAAATCAATTCCTGTCAGGCAGTTGAAGAATGTACTTTATGCTACTGATTTTGATAACTATGATCAGGTGGCATTGAGTAAGCTTATTAACCTGATGCACCCGTTTAATGCAACTCTGCACATAGTTCACATAAGCATTGGATCAAAGAAATCATGGGATAAAATGAAGATGGATTCTTTAAAGAAGTTCATCAAGGAAGAATATGAGCACTTTCCTATAAAATGCAAAATACTGGTAGGCGATGATATAATCAACGGACTGGAAACATACATGCGGGACAACACCGTTGATGTGATTGCCTTAACTAATCATTCCCGTGGAATTCTGCAGAGCTTGTTTGCCCCTAGCGTCACTAAGATGATAATGCATCGTATCAGCCGTCCTTTAATGGTATTTAAGGCTAAAGATTCATAGGAACAATGCGAGTTAAGCTGAATCCACATTGGGTTGAAGTTCAATGTTTTTCACATTGCGGTATTGTACAATATTACAGCACCGGATAGAACGCATTCTCAATATGCTCAATCTCAACAGCATTCTTGTTGATTATCAGTGATAGGATATCAAATCTTACTTCCTGGCCAATACGCCACCTTTCAGCATATGCCTGCGCAGCTTTTACAAGCAGCCGCTGTTTGTTTTTTGTCACAAAGTTGTATGGCTCACCAAAAGCATTTGAGCTACGGGTTTTTACTTCAAGGATAATCAGGTACTCACTATTTAATGCAATGATGTCTATCTCTTCCTTGCCAAATTTCCAGTTTGTTTCAAGAATTGTATATCCTTTATCAATAAGGTAAGTAAGTGAAACTTCTTCACCCTGGTTACCCAAATCATTGTGCTCAGCCATATAAAAACTCTTTTACTTTTAGATTTGCAATTTAGCAGTGTACTCGGTATTTTGTGTCCTGATAATCAACACTATGATAATTAGTAATCTGATAATTTGTATTCGGGTAAAATGATAACAGGTGTAAGTGCAACATTCAGATACGCTTAAGAACCAAAGCATAAAGCAGGTACAGTAGCAAGAATGCAGAAATAAAGAAAATTATTGGTTTCAGTACAGTTTTAAACCATTTGAACCCTTTCTTAATAATAGGTGCTGTAATGATCAAAGATGCTTTGTCACTTACTTCTATAGTCACTTCTCTGCCGAGGATCAATGGCAGGTTCAAAGTCTTATGGCCTGCCGGGAATCCAAATACAACCGGGTACTTGTAATCCTTAACTGCTTCAGAGATGATTTCTTCGGCGGTTTTACCGAAAGGCGTTTCATT
>JAGXGB010000028.1 GCA_024636955.1 Bacteroidales bacterium | reverse complement strand
TTCAAGGTTTTGATTTAGCCAAAAGCCTGAGTTGCTCACCTATGAGATTCATTCCACGGATTGCTGCTTTCAGACTATTCTTAATACCGGTTTCATCTGCAGATTCTTCCTTTGTTTTAATTTCAAGCTCCCTTAACACTGCTGCCGTATTCCTGGTACCGAGAAGGCGTATATTTGGTAATATCCGGTGTGCCAGTAAGGATAGTTCAACAAAGTCACTTTTGTCAAATGCAGCCTGCATTTCAGCGGAGGTACGGCGGATGTTATCTTGCAGCGATAATACTATTGTATTCAGTGAATCTTCATCATCACCGGTAAATTCTTTGAAACTCAACAGGTTTATGGTCTCCGGTTCCAGATTATTCAAATCAGGATTTAAGATTGGAGATTCCTTACTGTTTAATGTTTCCCTGCTGGATGATTCCCGCTTAGCTCTTGATTCATGCCCATCTTTTACATTCTGCCGGTAAGTTTGACCGTTCCGGAAAGTTGGGTTGCTTTTAGCAGATGAATTCTCTCCTAACCTGGATGAAAGGGTATTAAGAACCTCCTTTATATCCTGATTTTTGAATGGCTTAAGGATAAAGTAATCCATACCATTTTTAATAAATGACTGCGTTTCTGAAGTATCGGCATGTGCAGTTAGTCCGATTATTATTGGAAGTTTGAGGTTGTTGGAATTGCAAACTTCCTTGATATCCTGCACAAGTTGAGGACCACTCTTACCGGGCATCTGAATATCTGTTATGATAATTTCAAAAGTGCCCGGGTTTTCTTTGAATATTCTCAGTGCCTCGTTGCCGTTTGTAGTTGAATAGACTTCCGCATTGCATCCCTGAAGGAATTCAGTTATAAGGGCATTTGTGGTGACATCATCTTCGGCAAGCAGTATTTTTGAGTTCTTCAGGTTGGGGTGAATGACATTGTCAACCTGCCGGCTATCAATTACAGTTTCCGCACTAACAGGGAGCGCCAGTCGGATGGTGAAGATAGTTCCCTGTTCCTCGCGGCTAAGCACGCTAATTGTGCCAGTCATCATTTGTATCAGCCTTCTGCTGATAGCTAACCCAAGGCCTGATCCACCGTATTTGCGTGTGATGCTGTGGTCAACTTGTGAGAATTCTTCGAATATTGACTTCAGCTTATCTTCAGGAATTCCTATGCCCGTATCGGCAATCCTGATGATAAGATTCACCGTTTCACCATTTGCACTAAGTGTACCTTTTGTTTGAAGCATTACTTTGCCCTTTTCAGTAAATTTCACGCTGTTGCCAAGCAGATTTATTACTATCTGACGTATCCGCAAAGGGTCACCTTTAAGAAGCAGAGGTGGTATGTTTTGTTTGAGAATAATCTCCAGCCCCTTATCCTTTGCTCTGGATGAGAGAGAATCATAAGCCTCTTCAAAGAGTTGTACAATATTGAAAGTTTTTGACTCAAGCGTAAGTTTCCCGCTGCCGATTCTTGAGAAGTCAAGCAAATCGTTGATTAGTTCCAAAAGATGCTCTGACGATGAATTTATATACCTGATGTATTTAGATTGCTCGTTACTGATATGGGTTTCCGATAGTCGTTCGGTAAAGCCGATAATGGAAGTGAGGGGTGTGCGGATTTCGTGGCTCATGTTTGCAAGGAACTGCTCCTTTACTTTAAGCAGACTTTCAGCCAGAGCCCTTGCCTGCTCTGATTGCTTTCTGTAGAAGGCGCTTCTTGCCAGATCCTTCCAAATCATAATAATAAAACCGATGGTTGTGAGCAGACCAAATGCAGCCAATATGAGGGCAATAGTCCAGAGGTTATTCAATATCTTCCCACTCTTTTCAGTACCGCTGATGGCTTTGGCAATTTCTTCCTTTTCAAAAAGCAAAAGCACTGCCCTTATCTCATTCATGATATCCTGATCGGCCTGCACAAGCTGCATTTCGCGCTCTGCAAGCATTTGCCGTTCATAGCTTTCGGCGGCAGCCATTCTGCGCAACTGCTTTTTTACCTGGCTTAACGTGGTATCAAGTACTGCCTTGTAGGAAATCACGGTATCATAAGTCACCACCTCTGTTGGTACGGCAACAGCAACAGTATCAGGTTCACTTTTATTGGTCAGGTTATCCCAGATGCGGGTAAAGAAACCCTTTTTTTTAGGCTCCTCGGTTATTACCGTTACAGTTTCATCGGGGGCAGCGGTGGTGGTTTTGGTTGCTACTCTTATTGTATCATACCGTTTGCCAATTTTCGACAGATCAACTGTTTTATAAGGGTTATTAATTTTACGCAGCGTGAAGAAATTATTGTAGGTTACCCTCTTCATCTCCATAAGGCTATCAACAACCAGCATTCGTAAAAACTGATTTGTATTGGAAATACTGCTCAGGGTGAGCGAGTCAATCAAATGCTGCGTAATTTTCTGCTGTTTCTGATACTGATCGTGATAAACAGAATCATTTGTACTAATAAACGCACGGGCCATTCCGTCGGCCTCAATCAAACTGGATAGCAGATTGCTGGTGAGAGTTAGTTTTTTAACCGAGGATGAAATACCCTGATCGGGTGGCGAGAGCTGAGTTGCAAGCAGGTATACGGAGAATACCGCAACAAATATGAGTGCCAGCAACAGCAGGAAGCCTGCTACTATTTTCTTTTTTATCCCCACGGTAGTTTATCTTATAAAGAGTAAAGTTAACCAATAAACGTAAAAAACCCCCGTCAGATTATTCTAACGGGGGAAAATCACAAGAAGCAAAGGTTAGACATCTGTTGAAATAACTAACATTCTGGATTTTTGCCAGAACAATTCAGGGTCTTTAATTACCAATTCATTAACTCTTTTGTCACTACCAACAAGTTCATACGAACCGGCGGGGTGAACTGACATAATAGTTGCCTTTTTAACATCAAGCGGAATAGTCTTTAAGTTACGAATGTCAACTTTAGTAAATTCATTCAAGTCAACATCACCGGTAACTTTTTGTGTACGTCCAATACCTAAAACACCACCTTGTTTACTGATGATATTATGATCTAAAAGTTCCTTACGATCGCCAACTACATAATACGCAGTGTTGAGCTCATTGGTTCTTTCATTAACCTCACCGCTTAAAGCCATATTGCGATTTGCAATTTGTGAGATCGTATCATTTAAAACTGCGATAGTGAAATTTAGTGCTGAGAGTTCAGTTTTAAGCGAATCGATTTCCACGTCTCTGATAGCAAGCTGCTGATTAGTAGCTTCAACCATTCTTTCAAACTCAGCGATACGAACATTTGATCTCTTAAGTTTCTGATTTAGTGAAGCAATCATTTCCTTATTTTCAGCCATCAACTCGTTGATGAGCTTTATATCTTCATTAACCCGTTGGCGTGCCGACCTGCTCAGTTCAGTTCCTGAAGCAGTTTCTTTGCTAATGAGTTTTTCTTTCGATTTTATTTCTGAAAGATTGGATTCAATCTCGTTTAGTGTCTGCATAAAATCATTGATCAGTGAATCCTTAGTTCTGGTTTCACTAACCATCATTTCCTGCTCTTCCTGCAGTTGGTTTATTCTGGCAGTTTGTTCTTTATTTTCGCATGCTACAAAAATCAATGGAAGCATAGCAATAAATATCAGTTTTCTCATGGTGTTATTAGTTTTTTAGTGTTTCTATCAATTTATTCAAAATTGAAGCCAAAAAGAAATATTTTTCTTGAAAGGGTTGATTAGTAAGGGTTTTAAAGAAAATCTTTTATTTTCCGGATGTGTATATTTTTCTACACAGTGTTTAAAAAAGAGGTGAAATGTTACCAATCAGCACTCAGCAAATTAGTTTTTAGCAGTCAGCAGTCAGCAGTCAGCAGTCAGGACTCAGTAGCATTATATAAGTTCTGGGTTCTGGGTTCTGGGTTCAGGGTTTAAGCGGTTTAGCCCTGAAAGGGCGGCATATGTCAGCGATGGGTGAAACCCATCGTATAATAATGGTATTACGATTTGCAAGCCCTGACAGGGCGAGATATCAGATGTTGGGATGTGTGAAAAAAATATTCATCTTTGATGTGTTGAATTATCGCAAACCATCATGAGCGAGGAAAGACCAAAAATAAAAGTAGAACTTACAGCTACCGATAAGTTACTTGAATATATAGGTTGGGCTTTATTAGTGGCAGTTTGGGTATTGACTCTTGTAAACTTTAGTCATTTGCCCGAAATTATTCCCACCCACTATAATGCTACAGGACAAACTGACGGGTTTGGCATAGATTGATCAGGTACCTGAAACTAAGTTTTTACCATTTACCTTAGGCATAATCTTCATTCCATTAATATACTATCTGGTAAAATCATTTAAGATCAAGGGATAGTGGTCTTGGATAGTAGCTATTAGGGATCAGAGGCATCCTTACGGCGCTAATGAGCATATTACTTTTTGGTTCTGTTTAGTTACCTCATACAAAAATTGTGGCTTTTCAGCAAATCAAAATAAAAAATCAGGATTTTCAGTACTGTCATTTATTTGGATATTCAACTTGGCGAAATTTAAACTAGCTCCATATCTATAAAATACTGTATCAATCTTTAGATATAATAGTGAGAATGTTGAATCAAAAACATATTCAGAGCACCAAATATCATCAGGAATATTTCTTATTAGTTCATAACTATTATAATAATTCGATCCAAACTTGGAAGTATCTTGAATGATTATCGTATCGCCTTCTAATAATAAATAGCCGCTATATTGCTCTTCTAAATTTAGACATTTAAGATTTGAAAATGTCACAAGTTCTTCACCAAAATGATTTTGGAATTTAACAACAAAAATCCTACTTTCTAATGGACTATAACTGTCTAACTTTTTTAGCTTCTCATACATAAAATGGTCGACAATCTCAATATTTGATTGATTATTAGTATTTTTGTATTGGCAGCCATAAAAGCATTCACATAATAATCCTATTACGACATATAATACAATATTTTTGTGCATCATCGTGTATTTATATTGCCAATAAAAAATCGTTTATAATCACAATAGTGTATAGTTCACTTTCCACAATTGTACACTTTAGAAAATTTACGAATTATTTTAATTTATTCACCCATTAGCTCAGGACCAATATTAAACTTATAGACCTCACCCAGGTAATTCAGGTAGTTTTTAATATTCAGAATGACGTAAGAAACATTCTTATTCAGGTGACCAGGCAGTGGAATAACTTCTGATTTGTTTGCTTTATCGGAGATATTATTAAGCTTAGTCCTGTAATCTTTCAAAAACTGTAGGTATATGGCTATTTGTTTTTCACTGCATTCCACTCTGTTAGCGTATATCTGTTTAGATAATGCTTTTACTTCTTCCTTTTTATTATTATCGTATTTTATATTATCAATTGCATCATTAATAACATCATTCTTTCCTGATAACTCATACTCCATATCTGAAATCAAGGGAAACAGATCATAGTACTTTGTTCGTTGGGTAGCATGAAAGTCAAGTATCGAATCTCTGATGTCATAATACTCCATGATTAGAGCACTGTTCGTTTCGGAGTTTCCTGACCGCCTGTATTTTTCTTCATAGCCGGTCAATATCTCATATATTGAGTCGCAAGATGCTCTGAAAGCGGATACTTCATCATCCGTAGCAGTTGAAAGGTTTGAGGGAATTGCAGGCAACAACTTAAATAGTTTCGCCTGGTCATAAACCTGCGATATTCCAACAGGCAGAAGTGTTAACCAACAAAAGGCTACAAGAATGAGGCTTTTAAATTTCATGGATTCTTTTTAAAATGGGTTGTAATAACATTGCTGTTTAAACGGAGAATTGCAGATACTATCTGACAAATATAATAACACTTTTCTATTAAACAGCTGTGCCAGGAAAATTGAAAAAATAAGGTGACAATATCTTATCAGATTTCTATTTTTTAATAATTATTTCATTTTTTATATTGGAACCTCTCTGGTCAATTCTTATTAAGTAAGGCCCTGCTGTTAAGTTTTTTAAACTCAGAACTATTTGGTTGTCATATGCATTATCTGTAATTGATTTGTGAAGCTTGCTATCAAGGGTGAAAATGTTTATACTGATTTCTTCGCCATCCTGCATGTTATTATTAAACCTTATTGTCAAGTTATCCTTAAATGGATTTGGGAAAATCTTAATATTTTTTTGATTAACAGAGTTTTCAGAAAGTCCTGTTAGTACATTTTGGCTTTTGTATATTTCATTTCCTGAGGCAGCCCACAAATATCCTTCATTGTCGAAGCAAAATTTTTGAGGTTTAGAATTTATAAATTGGTCACTGAGAATTTCCCAATCCTGACCATTGTTAACTGAAAAGAAAACATCCTGATTTGTGGCAGCGTAAATTGTGTTTTGTGATGTGGAAATAATGTCTAATACGTAACCACTTGTTGAAAGAATCTTTTCCCAGGATGAATCTATTGAGCTCAAGTAATATATTCCGTCAATGCTACCTAAAAAAATTTCGTTAGTTTCATTAAAAGCATAGCAAACCCGATTAAGAAGTGTATAACCTGAGAGCCCAACATTATTGTAATGCCACGACACACCACCGTCACCGGAATAAATACCACCATTTGAAAAAATATAATCATCTCTACCAACCCCCAAACCTTTAATACCGCTGTTTGACGGATGATTAGTCTGATTCCATTCATCTGCACCGTTTAAAGAATAATCAATTCCTCCCCCATAAAATTGGCCGGCATATAAAACTCCTTCTGAACTTTTTGATAGAAACACCGGAACAGTATTGGATAATCCAATGCTTTTTTCTACCCATGTCGCACCATTGTTTATTGATTTATATATACCACCATAAAATGTTCCAAGATAAATGTTGTCATCGTTGTCTATCAGAATATCTAGTATTTCAGGAAAATGATCAGATGGGGAGACAATTTGAACCCAATTATTTCCATCATCACTAGATCGATAAACAACACCAACAAACCACGGCTCAGTGATAGTATAACCTGCAATAACAAATATTTCGTTTGCTGAATTTATTTCTAAACCTGTTATTAATACACTGTCGGGGAAATTTTTAAGTACCCAGGATTCTGTACCATATGCTTTAAAAAGTAAAAACAATAAGGCTATTGATAAAGTAATTATTCTTTTCATAATCAGTAAGTTATTAATTAGCAAAATAGCTTAAATGTCAGGTAATTTTAATATGCTCTAATAATTCTTCCCCTGATCGTAAAAACAAATCAACATCTTCTTCTTTGTAAAGCCACTGCTGAGTTTCCAGTCCAATCACTTTTTTGTCTTTTAACTCACTAATATTGTGAATATAATCATTTTCAATAACCAAATGAAATGGGCTGAACCTTTTAGCCATTTCCAGAAATAGTGATACAGCTTCCTTAGATAATGAGAGTGAGATTTCTTTGTTGGAAGTAATTGTCAGATAATCATCAACATACTTTAATCCGGTCTTTTTCTTATTGATCCTCAGAAATAAATCAGTAAAATCTTTTCTGTGTATTTTCAATTCAACCTCATCAGCAACATTTGCAATACCATATAATCCGGTAGTAGTATCTGACATACTCATTTTTGCAGCGTATGAGTCAAAGGCATAAAAAAACAATGAACCAATTTTAAATATTACAAACTTCGTATTCAGTATTGAATCAGGTCTGGCAAAAATAAATCGTCTATAATCTTGTTGAGTATCAAATTCCAATCCACGTTTAACCGGATATTCAACTAATACATCAAACGCGTTTCGTTCTTCCACTTTCTGAGTTTACATTAGGTTTAATGTTTTGAATTTACGGATAAATCAACCTGTCCGAGAAATCCCGCATTCAAAATTACAAAAATCAAAACACACCACAAAAAATAAAAATATATTTACTCATTACTTAGTTCAGGTCACCTTCACCTCAATACACCATCACCGTGCTAAAATTTCGCCCTATTTTTATGGTTAGCTCAATAGGTGTCAAATTCATTTTAGATTCCTTTTTCCCCACTATAGCTTATCCTATCATTAATTAACTTGCAACATTGTTAAACGTACATAGTTAGTACATGGTTTATACATAGTTTATATAAGGTTGAAACAAGGTTGACAAAAATGAATCATGAACCCAATTAGGAAATCCTCTCGACATAAAATAATGGCTTTCAATGACCCCTAACCCCTAACCACTGAAAACTAACACCTAACCACTAATCCCTACCCCCTAACCACTATTTTACTACCTTTGCACTCCTAAAATATGAAGTATGCGCAAATTATTAGTTTTCCTAATGTCACTAAGCTTATTCAGCTGTAATAATACTCCAACTAAATCAATTGAAGAAACCATAACCGTAAGCATCCGCCCCCAGAAGTACATGGTTGAGCAGATAGCCGGTGATTATTTTAACATAAATATACTTGTAGCGGATGGCAGCGGACCTGAAACTTACGAGCCTTCGGCTAAGCAGATGAAGGAGGTGAGTGAATCGAAGACTTATTTTATGACCGGGTTGCTGGATTTTGAGAAGGGCTGGCTTCAGAAGGTTGCTGAATTACATCCAAACCTGAAGATTGTAAACACTTCATCAGGTGTTGATTTGATTGAGGGTGAGATGCATCATGACCACTCTCACGGAGAAGAACACCATCATCACGATGCAGGCGTTGATCCGCATATTTGGCTTTCTATCAAGGAGCTCAAGGTTCAAAGTAATACTATCCTAAAAGAACTTATCAGGCTTAAGCCGGAAATGGAGACTGAATTTGCAGGCAACCATGCGGCGTTTAATAGCCGACTTGATTCCCTTGATATAGTTATTGCTAATAAGTTCAAAGCATTAGGTCAGCAACCGGTGTTTATGATATACCATCCTGCTTTAAGTTATTTTGTCAGGGACTATGGCGTGAAGCAATTGCCGATTGAGTTGGGAGGGAAAGAGCCAAGTCCTTCGTATATGAAAGAATTGATTGATATGGCTAAGGAAAACAAGATAAACACCATTTTCTACTCTGAGCAATTTGACATAAAGAGTGCTAAAACATTATCTGACCAATTAGGACTGGAACTTGTGGCTTTCAATCCGCTTGAGGAGAATATTGAGCAAAACCTGCTTACCTTTACTGACCGGGTTATAAGTTCAACCGTTAAGTAATCTTATGCCGATAGTTGAGATAAAAGATATTAGTGCTGGGTATGCTGACGAGGTTATATTGAAAGATATTAACCTGGTGGTTGATGACCATGACTTTATTGGGATAATTGGTCCGAATGGTGGTGGGAAAACAACCCTGGTTAAAGTGATACTGGGATTGTTAAAGCCTATGAAGGGGGAGATAGTTTGGCACAAGAATGAAGCGAACATGCACATTGGTTATTTGCCTCAGTCAAATCAAAACGACAAGCAGTTCCCGGTTTCAGTATCAGAGGTGGTTTTGTCGGGACTTATGTCAGTCAAAAGGTTTGCGGGTAGGTTTAAAGATGCTGATAGACTGAAGGTTAAAAATGTGCTTGAACTGATGGGCATTAGTCACCTGACAAATAGAAATGTAGGAGGCTTATCAGGTGGACAGATGCAACGGGTACTACTTGCAAGGGCTATAGTATCAGATCCACGGATTCTTATACTGGATGAACCAAACACGTTTGTAGATAATAGCTTTGAGCGTGATTTGTATGAGTTGCTAAGGATACTCAATCAAAAAATGGCTATACTTATGGTTTCCCATGATGTAGGAACCATTACCAGTTATGTTAAAACGATAGCTTGTGTGAACAGAAACCTTCATTATCATCAGTCGAATATAATTACACAGAGTCAGCTTGAATCATACAATTGTCCTATACAGTTAATTACGCACGGCCAGGTACCCCACACGGTGTTGGGTGATCATATACATAACCACAAACATGATTGAGCAAATTCTTGAGCTGTTTGATTACCGGTTCTTTAACAATGCAATGTTGGCTGCAATACTTGCAAGTATTGTTTGCGGAATCATCGGGTCATACATTGTTGCCAGGCGCATGGTTTTCATAAGTGGCGGTATAACACATGCTTCTTTTGGAGGTATTGGGATAGCTTATTTCATGGGACTGAATCCGGTATTGGGTGCAGCAGTTTTTAGTGTAATGGCTGCCCTGGGTATTGAATGGATATCAACAAAGTCAAACATACGGGAAGATTCAGCCATCGGAATCCTGTGGTCATTCGGAATGGCAGTTGGTATTATATTTATCTTTATTACACCGGGTTATGCACCGAACCTGATGTCATACCTGTTTGGGAATATACTCACTGTGAGTGATACCGATTTATGGATGATTGGTATCCTGGCTGCCGTGCTGATTGTGACATTTACCTTGTTCTATCACCTGATACTGTTCGTGGCATTCGATGAAGAGTACGCCAGATCGCATAAGGCCCCGGTTAATCTGATAAAGTACATAATGATAAGCCTTGTTGCCATCACAATAGTGCTTAACATCAGGCTGGTAGGCATTATTCTGGTGATTTCATTTCTTACAATACCGCAATCAACTGCAAACATCCTGACAAAGAGATTCGACTATATCATCTTGTTATCAATAGCCTTTGGCATTATGGGTTCTATAGGAGGGTTGCTTATTTCTTACTTCTATAATATCCCGTCAGGGGCAACTATTATTTTTGTTTTTGTCTTGCTCTTTATCTTAACCAAGCTGGCTAAAATGAGCCTGGTTAAGATAAAGATCAGAAAACAAATTGAGAATTTGTCGTAGGGATAAGCATTGTCAATTTATTACTGTAGGGCTTATCTTGTTGTCACAGTATCCTTAACTCCTTAAATTATCCTGATAAGTATTTGGACCAGTTGCATCGGGTGTGCCCAGTTCTTTCTTCCTATTCTTGAAGGCCAGTGAGAAGACAAACCAGCCCAAAGCCAGGGTTCCTATGGCAAAGATGGTATCACCTATTGTACGTAACCAGCGTAGGATAACCATGTGATCCTGTTGCATAAATTCAACTGAACGTGCATACCACATACCTTTGTTTACACTAGCTACTGTTTGCAGGAATCCAATGGGCAACAAGCTCAGCAGCACCATGAGCATAAGGCCTATGTTGATTGACCAGAATGCAAATCCTAAGAGCTTGTTATTCCATATATCTTTACGGTATAAGCTGCGTAATACAAACAGCATCAGTCCGATTCCCAACATACCGTATACACCAAACAGAGCAGTATGTCCGTGAACAGCAGTTGTGTTCAATCCCTGCATGTAAAACAGTGCAATTGGTGGATTAATTATAAAGCCAAAGATACCTGCCCCAAGGAAGTTCCAGAAAGAAACTGCAAGAAAACAGTATATTGGCCATTTATAATCCTTAAGCCATTGAGTTGCATGGCTAAGCCTATAATTGTGGAATGCTTCGAAGCCTATAAGCACCAGCGGGACTACTTCGAGCGCGCTGAAGGTTGCGCCTAATGCCATAATGGCCACAGGTGTGCCGCTGAAATACAGGTGATGGAACGTGCCTAAGATACCTCCGGATAGGAAAATGATTGTTGCAAACAAAACACTATGGGTTGCCAGTTTGATTTGCAGTAATCCCATTCTCACAAAGAGAAATGCAGCCACTACAGTTGCAAATACTTCAAAGAATCCTTCAACCCAAAGGTGCACCACCCACCAGCGCCAGTATTCAGCAATGGCAAGGTTTGTTTGACGTCCCCACATTAGTCCGGCTGCATAGAAAACAGCTATTGCTGCAGATGATATCAGGAAGAGGGTAAGCATGTGCTTCTCAGGCGTTTTTGTTTTGTAGATATCCAACAATGGCCTAATCATAAGAGCCAGCCACAGGAACAAGCCTACCATAAGGAACATTTGCCAGAACCTGCCGAGGTCAACATACTCATATCCTTGATGGCCAAACCAGAAGTTTTCAACCAAACCCAGTTTCTGCATAACGCCCATCCACTGGCCTATCATAGAGCCGGCAACAATGATGAGGAGTGCAATAAACAAGAAGTTAACTCCAATTACCTGGAATTTCGGATCGCGCCCTGCAATTGAAGGGGCTATGTATAGTCCTGTAGCAAGCCAAGCTGTGGCTATCCAGAATATGGCCATTTGAACATGCCAGGTTCGCGTAATAGAGTAGGGTATCCATTCCTGAAGCGGGAGGCCATACAACCCTTCGCCTTCAACGCCATAATGCGCAGTAACTACGCCCATGATAACCTGTACAATAATCAAAAGATTCACAACCCAGAAGTACTTTTCCACCGCCTTCATTGAAGGAGTAATGTGTTGGCTCATAAGCGGATCTTCCACCGGCAGGTTTGTTTCAGTTTCATCACGCTTGCTGGCGTAATAGTACACCAGAACACCTATACCCAGTAGCAACATGATCACACTAAACCCTGTCCATAACAGCAGACTGCCGGTAGGCTTATTACCAATAATTTCGTCGGGTGGCCAATTGTGAGTATATGTAATTGACTCCCCCGGGCGCTCAGTTACGCATGCCCATGATGCCCAAAAGAAAAAAGAAACCATGTATTGCATTCTCTCCGGGTCCTTTATTGCATTCTTTGGAATAGCGTAGGCAGCCCTTAGCTCCCTGAAATCAGGGTCATCCATAAACAGGGATGTATAATAGATGGTGAGGGAATCATAGGCTTGTTTTCGCCATTCATTGATGGTAAGAGTTCCTGTTTCAGGATTGTAGGTGTTCTCTCTTATGTTTTTCTGCAGCCGGTTTTGAAGCACAACTTTTTGTTCATCATCAAGGTTTTCATAAGTGGTGTTGAATTCCTCTTTAGCTCTTAGCCTGAGAATTATTAAAGCTTCACGGTGCAGCCAGTCGGCAGTCCAGTCAGGTGCAACATAGGCACCATGGCCCCATACAGTGCCAACTTCCTGTCCGCCCATGCTTTGCCAAACATTCTGGCCATCTTTAATTTCCTGGCCGGTAAAAAGTAGCGTACCATCAGTAAGAACAACCTTTTCAGGGACAGGTGGAGCCTTTTGATATATCTCAAACCCATAGTAAATTAATACTGCAAAAGAAATGATCATTACGGCCGAGAAGGCAATCCAAAGTTTGCGTTCATGTGTCATGGTGATTTTATATTTGGTGAATAATTAATATCAATCATGCAAAAGCAGATACAATAAGGATTCAATCAATCACGCACGCAGAAACGGCATTTAACTCCCCGGCACTTTTATGTAATGTCATTTAATGGTTGACATATAGTGCCATTTATAATATAGCACTAAGGTAACAACAAAGTGATGAAAATGCTCAATCGAATAGCAATAAAAGTTGAAGTAATACCTACAAATTGATCATTAACTATTACCTTTGCGCCCATGCAAGAGACCATTTTGATATTAGATTTCGGATCGCAATACACACAGTTAATAGCCCGAAGAGTAAGAGAATTAAGTGTTTATTGTGAAATCCATCCTTTCAACAAGATACCTGAAATCACAACCCATATTAAAGGAGTAATCCTTTCAGGTAGTCCGTTTTCAGTGAGAGATGAGAACTCACCATATCCTGACTTATCTGCTATTAAAGGTAAAGTACCCCTGCTTGCTATTTGCTATGGCGCTCAGTTTCTGGCACAGAATTTTGGTGGAGAAGTGAGAGCTTCGCAGATCAGGGAATATGGCAGAGCTAATCTTGGGTATGTTGATTCTACTAACTCATTGCTTACGGGTATTTCAAACGGCAGCCAGGTGTGGATGTCGCACGGTGACACTATACTTGCAAAGCCTGAATCGTTTGATATAATTGCCAGTACAGCAGATGTTGAAATTGCAGGTTTTCAGGTAAGGGAAGAAGAAACCTGGGGAATACAATTTCATCCTGAGGTTTATCATTCAACTGAAGGCAGTACTTTGCTCCATAATTTCGTGGTTACTATATGTGGTTGCTCGCAGTTATGGACTCCCGCAAGCTTTATTGAAACTACGGTACATGAGTTAAAAGAGTTAATTGGGAACGACAGGGTTGTGATGGGCCTCTCAGGTGGGGTGGATTCAACAGTTGCGGCTGTTTTACTTCATAAGGCCATAGGCACTAACCTGCATTGTATTTTCGTTAATAACGGACTGCTTCGCAAAAATGAATATCACCAGGTTCTGGAATCATATAAGAACATGGGATTAAATATAAAAGGAGTGGATGCTACTGATGCTTTCCTTAAAGGGTTGGAAGGACTATCAGAACCGGAACAGAAACGCAAGGCTATTGGCAGGACATTTATTGAGGTGTTTGATCACGAGGCTCACTTGATTACCAATGTGAGTTGGTTAGGGCAGGGAACTATTTATCCGGATGTAATTGAATCGATCTCGGTAAACGGACCTTCTGCAACTATAAAGTCGCATCACAATGTTGGCGGATTGCCTGACTTTATGAAACTTAAAGTGGTGGAGCCTCTTAAAAGTCTTTTTAAAGATGAGGTAAGGAAAGTAGGTTTTAGTTTGGGCATCAGTGAAAACATTCTTAACAGGCACCCTTTCCCGGGACCGGGTTTAGGAATAAGGATACTGGGGGACATTACACCTGAAAAGATTGCAATATTGCAGGAAGCTGATAATATTTTTATTGAAGGCCTGAAATCAGCTCAGTTGTATCATCAGGTATGGCAGGCTGCTGTTATTTTGCTTCCTGTGAAATCAGTGGGTGTTATGGGTGATGAGCGTACTTATGATAATGTAATAGCTTTGAGAGCTGTAGGATCAACTGATGGCATGACAGCCGACTGGTCGCATTTGCCATATGAGTTCCTGGCAAAGGTGTCAAATGATATTATCAACAGGGTGAAAGGCGTGAACAGGGTTGTTTATGATATTAGTTCAAAACCGCCTGCAACCATTGAATGGGAATAATAATCGAAATTATTAACTAATAACTTTCGTAGTGAGAATATTACTGAGTATAGTCTTTGTCAGCCTTTTTTCCTTCTGTCTAATGGCACAGGAACAATCAAAAAAGTCAGAGATTATTGAATCATACAAAGGGGAATCGTGGTACATGCATTATGTTATGCCCGGAGAAACAGTTCAGTCGCTGGCTACTCTGTACAATGTATCCAATGTAGAGATCTATCGCTCAAATCCTGAGATTGCCTCAGGTTTACAGCCTCATAAAGTGATTCGCATACCTGTTAAATCAGCAGGTGTTATAAATTACACGATTCAGCAGGATACTTCAAAACGAGCTGCCAAAGGAACTACCCATGTTGTTCAGGCTAAGGAAACATGGTATGGAATTGCACGCCAATACAAAGTGCCTGTAAATGAACTTATAAATGCCAATCCGGATATCGGAATTCTGAAGATCGGTATGAATGTAATTATTCCGGGGATTTCAGAAGCTACCAAAGTAATAACCGGAGGATATGCGGAACATACTGTAAAACCACAGGAAACACTGTTTAGTCTGGCCAAAAAATATAATACAACCATTGATGAACTGATACGGTTGAACCCATCCCTTGCTGATGGTTTGAAAGTTAGCCAGATGATCATGGTACCGACAACCCGTGTTGAAGGAAATGGTTTGAAGGTTCAGGTAACTGATACTGTTTATGTAATACATCAAATTGGCAGGAGAGAAACCCTGTATGGTTTGTCAAAGCAATACAATGTTGAGCAAAACGATATACTGCAGGCAAATCCTGAGTTTGATGGGAAACTCCGTAAAGGTGATTTTATAAGGATTCCGAGGTACACAAAAAATGTAAGACCATTTGTAAAACCTGACACCGTTATAATGGGACGTGAGATTGATAAGCATGCAGTTTTACCTATTGATAAGAGGCCGTGTGCCACTATCCCTGACAATAAATCACAGTTTAGCATTGCCTTGCTTGTTCCAATGCAATTAGAGTTGGTTGATAGTATATCAGTATCAGACCTGTCAAGCCTGAGTTCTGCTCCCGAATACTCTTCCTTTGACTTCATACAGTTTTACGAAGGGGCCGTTATTGCCGCTGATTCAATGGCTAAGCGGGGTATGAATGTAAAAGTTCATGTTTTTGATGCTGACTATGGCGATGACGTAAACAAGACCAGAAGAATACTCAATAAGCCTGAGATGGCTGAAATGGACCTGATCATCGGGCCTTTTTTTGCTGAGAGCTTTGACCTGGTGTCAGAGTTTGCGAAAAAGCGAGAGATACCTATAGTGAACCCATTGTCGAGACGATCAGAGTTGGTTAAGGATAATGAGTATATCATTAAGATGCAGCCGACGCCCTGGGCACAATACAACACTTTGACTAAGTATATAAAAGCTGTACATGCTAATGACAACATTGTTCTTGTGAGGCGAAACTCGGAAGAGAATAATAGTATGGCCAATGTGATCAAGTCAACGCTTGCAGCTGATGCCGGAACAACATTCAATGAAGTTAATTATGGAGTTAGTGGCTGGAGTGGTATTAATAAGAGTTTATCATCTTCAAAACCTAACCTGGTAATAATTCTTACCAATGATAAAGCAATCCTGCCAGCTATTTTAAGAGACTTGTCGTATAAAGCCGACGCTATGGATATAGCCGTAGTTGGACTGCCCGAATGGGAAGAACTCGAACTTGATTATGACTATTTGATGGAGCTTAAAGCACATTTCTTCAAACCATGGTTTGTTGATTATAGTAACCCTGAAGTAAAAAGTTTCATCAGAAAATACAGAGAAAGGTATGCAGGTGAACCTGAAGTTGATAGATATGCCTACCTCGGCTATGATGCAACTCTGTACTTTTTAGCTGCCCTTCATTCCTATGGTAAGAATTTCGTTGAGTGCCTGGAAGATTTTCGGAATCCCGGCTTAAGTAATAATTTAATCTTCATAAAGTCGCAGGACGGTGGCTTTGAGAATTATGGCACCACAATATTCAAGTACAACGAATTTGCCCGCCAGAAGCTTAATTGATTTATTTTGTTATTTCATTAACAATTTGCAATGATATTGGTTATTGCGGTTAAATATTTACCCTAATTTTGCAGATCTAATACGATAAAGGTACGAACATGGATAATAAACTCCTCGAACTTACTCAAAAGGTATACTCAGAAGGCATAGAAAAAGCAAAAGCCGATGCTGTTGCTATCATTCAGGAAGCAAACAGGAAAGCTGAAGAAATTATAAAGGAAGCACAAAAACAATCGGCCGAAATACAAAGAAAAGCAATGGCTACTGCTAACGATTTAAGTCGGAATGCAGAGTCAGAACTTAGGATGGCATCACGTCAGGCTATTGCAAAATTGAAGCAGCAGATAATTGAAATGATTATTGCAAAGGCAATTGAAATGCCTATCAGGGATGTGATGAAAGATAAGAAATTTGTTGGAGAGTTAATTGAGAAAGTAGCTTCCTGCTACAATGATAATATAACCCTTATTTTGCCCCAGTCAGAGAAAGACCAAATATCAGCTTATTTCAATGATCGGTTAAATACCGAACTGGCAAATGGTTTTACTGTAAAATTTGAGGGAACAATGAAAGCAGGCTTCCAGATTATTCCAAAGGACAAAAACTATACGGTCAGTTTCACTGATGAAGACTTTGCAAACTACTTTAAAAGCTTCATGAGGCCCAGGACAATTGAACTTCTATTCAGAGAAGAGTAATGGCAAAGCGTAATTATTATTATCTGATAGCAGGTCTCCCAGACCTGTCTATTGATCAGGGCAAACTGCAGTTTGGTAGCGTGGAATTCAGAGAATATGTGAAATCTCAGTTAAAGAGCGACGACTATCAACTGATTGAATGGCTATTTCTGCCATACGACAATCAAAATTTGCTTTCACTACTCACACAGAGAGATGATCAGTGGAACACTGCCGGTATATACACCCGCGATCAGTTAGAGCTTGCCATAACAGAAGTGGTTTCACCTGATAAGATAATTTCAGATGAACCCTCAGGAGTAAAACTGTATTTGAAAGAGTTTATCACGATGTTCTTTAATGAAGAAGAACTCATGCCTGCAAAGAATCGTGATTTAATTCTTGCTACTCTGTATTACCGTGAAGCAATGAAACTTAAAAATGAATTTCTGCGCGAATGGTTGGAATTTGAGATTAATGTCAAGAACCTGCTGGTGTATCATACAGCACAAAAGCTGAGTATTCCCTATGATAGTGAGCTGTTAAATATTACTGATCTTGCCAACTCGCTCTTAAGTAAAATAGGACGTGATGTTGGCGAAGCTGCTGAATGGATTCATTATAATAAGGTTACACAACTTGCTGAGATCAATGAAATAGCAAACAGAGAGAAATCTGTTGACCTGCTTCGTTGGTCGGTGCTTGATGAAATGAACCTGTTTAATTATTTTTCAATAGAGGTGGTGATCAGCTATTTGATCAAGATCATGATGATTGAGCGATGGCTGAAGTTAGATCCTAAAACAGGTGAAGAACTGTTCCGCAAGTTACTTGGTGATTTACAATCAGGCTACGATTTTCCCAATGAATTCTCAATAAAAGATGGAAAAAAATAAAAATACCAATGGTGTAGTATCTGGAATTATAGCAAACCTTGTTATGGTTCAGGTTGATGGTCCGGTTTCTCAAAATGAGATCTGTTATATTAATTTAGCCGGGGTTGATTTAATGGCTGAGGTCATTAAAGTGCTTGGTGATGTTGCTTATGTGCAGGTATTTGAAAGTACCCGTGGACTTAAGGTAGGCGACACTGTTGCTTTTGCAGGTCACATGCTCGAAGTAACACTTGGTCCTGGAATACTCTCCAAGAATTATGATGGTTTGCAGCATGATCTCGATAAAATGGAAGGTACATTTCTTCGCCGCGGGGAGTATACTGAAGCAATTGATACCAGTAAGAAGTGGGACTACAAGCCACTTGCTAAAGTTGGCGAGAAGGTAATAGCCGGATCATGGTTAGGCGAAGTGAAGGAAAACTGGATTAATCATAAGATCATGGTTCCTTTCAAGCTTACTGATTCATATAAGGTAAAATGGCTTGCTGAAGAAGGTAATTATGCTGCTTCGGAAGTAATGGCGGTGCTGGAAGATGAGGATGGCAAGGAAGTACCTGTTACCATGGTTCAGAAATTCCCGGTTAAAATTGCTATTAAAGCTTATAAAGAAAAACCCCGTCCTTTCCGTTTGATGGAAACCGGAATCAGGATCATTGATACATTGAATCCGATAGTTGAAGGTGGTACAGGATTTATTCCCGGACCTTTCGGTTCAGGCAAAACTGTGTTGCAACATGCATTGTCGAAGCAGGCAGATGCCGACCTTATTATTGTGGCTGCTTGCGGTGAACGGGCTAATGAAGTTGTTGAGATCTTCTATGAATTTCCACATCTTGATGACCCGCGAACAGGCCGTAAATTGATGGAACGTACTACCATTATAGCCAATACATCAAACATGCCTGTAGCGGCCCGTGAAGCTTCTGTATATACAGCTATGACCATTGGTGAGTACTACCGGTCGATGGGCTTAAAAGTGTTGCTGCTTGCCGACTCAACTTCAAGGTGGGCGCAGGCACTTAGGGAAATGTCGAACAGAATGGAGGAATTGCCCGGTCCTGATGCTTTTCCTATGGATCTTCCCGCAATTATCAGTAATTTTTATGCCCGCGCAGGATATGTGAAGTTGAATAACGGTGCCACCGGATCAATCACATTTATTGGAACAGTATCTCCTGCAGGGGGTAACCTTAAAGAGCCGGTAACCGAGTCAACGAAGAAGGTAGCACGTTGTTTCTATGCTTTATCACAGCAAAGGGCTGACAGTAAGCGATATCCTGCAGTTGATCCTATTGACAGCTACTCAAAATACTTAGAGTATGACGAGGTAAGAGAATACCTTTCAAGTCACGTTTCAGAGGAATGGATTGATAAAGTTGAAGAAACCAGGAATCTGTTGCTGAAAGGTAAAGAGGCAAACGAACAGATCAATATTCTTGGTGATGATGGAGTGCCTGTTGATTATCATCTGAGGTACTGGCGATCAGAGGTTATTGATTTTGTGATCCTGCAACAGGATGCATTTGATAAAACCGATAGCTCAACACCTATGGAACGGCAGCAATATATGCTTAACCTGGTGTTGGGCGTATGCAATACGCCACTTGAATTTGATTCTTTTGAGGAGGTTAACCCATTCTTCAAGCGTGTAATCAATACACTAAAGCAAATGAACTACTCTGATTACATGTCAGACCAGTTCAGCCAATTTGAAAACGAATTATCGACCATTTTAACAGAAAGAAAATCTGCCTGATGGAAACTACAGCTTTTAAGAAGATATATACAAAGATTACTCAGATCACTAAGGCAACCTGTACACTTCAGGCTTCAGGCATTGGATATGATGAGATGGCTGAGGTTAACGGGCGTTTAGCGCAGGTGGTTAAGATAAACGGCAATAACGTGACGCTTCAGATATTTTCAGGTACTGAAGGCATTCCAACCAATGCAGAGGTTACCTTTTTAGGAAGACCCCCTGTACTTAAGGTTAGTGAAGATTTGGCAGGTCGCTTTTTCAATGCTTATGGTCAGCCAATTGACGGTGGACCGGAAGTAGAAGGTGAAGAGCGTGAAATTGGCGGACCATCAGTTAATCCTGTGAGGCGTTTACAACCATCGGAATTAATACCTACCGGTATTGCGGGGATCGACCTTAACAATACACTTGTTACAGGTCAGAAGATACCCTTCTTTGCCGATCCTGACCAGCCTTTCAATCAGGTTATGGCAATGGTGGCCCTCAGAGCAAAAGCCGACAAGATAATATTAGGTGGTATGGGTTTAACCAATGACGATTACCTGTATTACAAAAATGTATTTGATAATGCCGGAGCACTGGACAGGATCATCAGTTTTGTAAATACAACTGAAAATCCGCCGGTTGAGCGACTCCTGGTCCCAGATATGGCGCTTACAGCGGCAGAATATTTCGCCTACGATAAAAAAGAAACCGTACTGGTGCTACTTACTGATATGACCCTTTATGCTGATGCATTAAGTATTGTGTCAAACCGTATGGACCAGATACCTTCAAAGGATAGTATGCCAGGGTCATTATACAGTGACCTTGCCAAGATTTACGAAAAGGCAGTTCAATTCCCCGAAGGTGGTTCTATCACGATTATTGCGGTTACAACTTTATCGAGTGGTGATATCACACATGCAATCCCTGATAATACCGGTTATATTACTGAAGGTCAGTTGTTCCTTCGCCGTGATACAGATATCGGGAAAGTTATCATTGATCCTTTCCGTTCACTCTCACGGTTAAAACAATTGGTGATTGGTAAACAAACACGCGCTGATCACCCACAGGTTATGAATGCCGCTGTTCGTTTATATGCTGATGCAGCCAATGCCAAGACTAAATTGGAGAATGGTTTTGACCTTACTGCATACGATGAAAGAACCATGCGGTTTGCAAGAGAGTATTCAAAGGAATTATTGGCAATTGATGTCAATATTGATACAACCCAGATGCTTGACACTGCCTGGGGTTTGTTTGGACGACACTTTAGTAAAGCAGAAGTGGGAATAAAACAAGAGTTTGTTGATTTATATTGGACTGAAAAAGAGTAAGCAGATCGTTTACGATATTAAGGAAACCGGGAATTACTGATAAATTATGGCAATAAAGTTTCAATATAACAAGACATCATTACAGGATTTAAACAAGCAACTTAAGGTGCGTGTGCGTGCTTTGCCTACTATCAAGAATAAGGAATCAGCACTCCGAATGGAAGTTAAGAAAGCTAAGGACAAAGCAATGATTCTTGACAAGCAAATAGAAGAAAGTATAAATACTTATTCATCTATGTCGCGCTTATGGAGTGAATTTGATAAAGGGCTTGTTGAAGTTGAAGATGTTGATCTTTCGATAAAGAAAATTGCCGGGGTACGGATTCCTATACTTAATGAAGTTAAGTTCAGGATAGGTGAATACAGTTTATTTACAAGTCCGGCATGGTACAGTGAAGGTGTATTAATCATAAAAAACCTTGCTACCATTGGGATTGAGCGTGAAGTTAGTGTTCGCACCATGCATCTGCTTGATCATGCACGTCGTAAAACAACCCAAAAGGTTAATCTTTATGAAAAAGTGCAGATTCCAGGATATGAGGAAGCAATTATGAAGATCAAGCGGTTTATGGAAGACGAGGAAAACCTTTCAAAATCAGCACAGAAGATCGTTAAAACAAGGCAAACAATGGAGGCTGCATTATGATTGTACCAATGTATAAGTACTCCTTTGTGGTTTATCATCGGGAATTTGATTCCTTTCTGAAGGATATTTCTGAGATTGGAGTTGTGGATGTGTCAGTTAACCGTAACGATGTTGACGACAATATACGCAACAAGATGCTGTTGAATACGCAGATTAATGATCTGATAAAGTATCTTGCCTATAGGAAAGTAACACCATTAGAAAGTGAAACTGATAAGGACGGAATTGAAGTAATGACAGAGGTAAAAGAGTTGCAAACTGACCTTGAAAAATCAGAGCATAAAGCATCTCTAATACGAAAGGAAATATCAATTGCTGAGCCATGGGGCAATTATTCAACTGAGTTGATTCAAAAACTTCATGATGAAGGCTATACTATACGCTTTTTTATCACCCCTGAACGACGGTTCACTGAAGAACTGGCAACAAATCTGAGGATAGTTGAGGTTAACAGGTATCAAACAAATGTTTACTTTGTTGCTTTTGAAAGCGACGAAAAGCTTCAGGATATTGATGCCGATGAAATTAAGGTTCCTGCAGTATCACCCGACCAACTCAGGCAGATGCTGGTGGATACTGAAAATGAAATTGCTCAGATAAACAAAAAGCTTGATGAATATGCAACTTTGTATATCCCAGCTCTGAACAAGACCAGGATGCGATTGCTTGGTGAGGTTGAATATCAGCAGGTGGTGCTCAAAACAAGTCTTCAGGCTGATAACAAGGTTTGCGTGTTAACAGGCTATGTCCCGGTAAACGATAACGATCAACTGGAAAGCTACCTTAGCAACTCGAATGCGATTTATTATAAAGAGAGGCCAATACCTGATGATAAACCACCTATCATGTTGAAAAACGGATGGTTTGCCAGGTTATTTGAACCTATCACTGAGATATTCTCCATGCCCGAGTACAAAGAAATGGACCTTACTCCATTCTTTGCACCATTTTTCATGATGTTCTTTGGATTTTGTATGGGCGACGTAGCCTACGGAATAATCCTGGTGCTTGTGGGTGTGTTTATGCGTAAGTGGGTATCGCCTTCGGTAAAACCATTTTTAACACTTGCCATATTCCTTGGTATTGGAACTATTATCTTTGGCGTTGTAACCGGCACTATAGCCGGATTTGTCATGGAAGAAATAGCATTCTTTAAGCCTATTCATAGATTCATGCTTGATGATAATGCAGTATTTTACCTTGCATTGATTTTAGGATTGATTCAGATAATTTATGGATTAATTATACAGGCATACTCACGAGCCCGGCAATTTGGATTCAAATATTCACTCTCGCTTATTGGAATTCTTTTGGCTATTTTCGGAGCGATAGATATTTTCCAATTTAAAGTAGGCGGTGGAATGTCACTTTATGTTGTTTATGCCGGAATTGCACTGATGTTTCTATTTAGTGACCCTGACATTAACATTTTTGCGCGTTTTGGTAAAGGCCTCTGGGATGTTTACAGCAATGTAACAGGAATCTTTGGTGATGTACTTTCCTATATCCGGTTATTTGCATTAAGCGCTTCAAGTGGTATACTTGGTTACGTAATAAACAGCATATCTTTACCATTACTTGACAGTATTCCGGTGCTTGGACCAATACTGTTTATAATTATAATGATCGTAGGTCATGGAGCAAATCTGGCATTAGCCGGACTTGGAGCATTTGTGCATCCAATGAGGCTCACTTTTGTGGAGTTCTATAAGAATGCAGGCTTTATAGGTGGAGGTAAGAAGTACACACCATTTGCAAAACATTAAAAGAGTAATAAAATCAATAACAACAAATCTAATATTCAAAAGGAGAAAAAATTATGTCAACTGCTGTAATTCTGGCCTACGTAGGTCTTGCACTTATGCTTATCCTTTCGGGCGTCGGTAGCGCTATCGGGGTAGTTTCAGGAGGTAATGCAACATTAGGTGCACTCAAAAAGAAGGATGATGCTTTTGGTAGCTATATGCTGCTAAGCGCACTTCCCGGTACCCAAGGCCTTTAT
>JAGXGB010000027.1 GCA_024636955.1 Bacteroidales bacterium | reverse complement strand
TACCTATTTGGGGAATTACCATACAGAATGAACCAATGGCCAAGCAAACATGGGAAAGTTGCATTTTTACAGCTGAAGAGGAACGTGATTTCTTAGTAAATAACCTTGGTCCTACAATGCATAAGGAAGGTCTCGGTGATAAAAAGATCATCATGTGGGATCATAATAGGGATTTGATATACCAGCGTGCACAAACTTATTTCTCCGATCCTGAGGTCGCTAAATACGTTTGGGGGTTAGGTTTCCATTGGTATGAAGACTGGAGCGGCGGATTGCCAATGTATGATAACCTTGTTCGAGTAAAAGAAGCATTCCCTGATATGCAGTTGATCTTCACTGAAGGTACAGCAGAAAACTTTGACTCTACTGAATATCAAATGTGGTCATTGGGCGAATCATACGGCGAATCAATGATTTATGATTTTAACAGTGGTGCTGTTGGATGGACAGACTGGAATATACTGCTTGATGAATTTGGCGGACCAAATCATGTAGGTAATTTTTGCTTTGCTCCACTGCATGGCGATACACGTACAGGTGAATTGAAGTATACGAATTCATACTACTACATAGGCCATTTCTCTAAATTTATTAAACCAGGCGCAAAACGCATTATTGCATCACCAAGTCGCAGTCAGCTATTGTCAACTGCTTTCGTCAACCCTGATGGGTCAGTGGTTGTGATAGTTATGAATAAAACTGATAAGGAAACCGATTATTTCCTTTGGGTAGATGGTTCAGCAGTTCCTGTTAAGAGCCTACCACATAGTATTGCAACATTGGTGTTTTAGTATTTAAAGTGTGCAAAGGTTCTTTCCCTTTATAATCTTTCTATCTTTAAAGTGTGCAAAGGTTCTTAACCCTGAATAATACTTCTATCTATAAAGTGAGTAAAGGTTCATACCCCGTAATAATACTTCTGGTTTTATCAACCATTTTACGGCTATTGATCGGCTCAGTAGTTGAACTTGGAAACGATGAAGTGTATTATATAACCTATGCTCTCTACCCTGACCTGAGTCATTTTGATCACCCACCGATGATTGGTTGGCTCATTCAGCTTTTTACCTTAAATCTTAATTTCGATAGTGAGGGTTGGATACGTTTGGCTGCAATTGTGTCGGGCACTTTGAGTACTCTTATTATATACCACATCGGGGTAAAACTGGGTGACAAAGTAACCGGTTGGTATGCAGCTATCCTCTATAATATTTCTGTTTATGGATTTGTGATTACCGGCATTTTTATCATGCCCGATAGTCCTCAGATGGTATTCTGGCTGTTAAGTCTGCTTTTTCTCGTCATTGCAATTGAAAATGATCCCTTCAGTTCTAATAATAATTCTTTAGTAGATTCCAGTAGCTCCGAATCAGGAAATGTTAAAATCCTTGATAATCTCCAAAGTTCGACTGCTGAAACTGCAAAGGACAACACTACTGCCTTTAACTTCATGCTTGCAGGATTAGTAGTTGGATTAGCTCTGTTATCAAAATACACATCCGTATTTTTACTTTTAGGTACATTATTGTATTTCATGAAGTATAGGTATTGGTTTAAGAAATGGTATATATATGCTTCTGCACTGATCGCACTATTATGTTTTGTGCCAGTGTTGGTATGGAATGTGAGGAACGATTTCATTAGTTTCACTTTTCATAGTGACAGGGTAGAAGTAGGTGAACGACTTTTTAGATTAGATTCGTTTGGAACAGAACTTATTGGGCAAATCCTGTATAATAATCCAATCGTTTTTGCCTTAATCGTATTGGCACTTATAGCTCTATACAGGAAGAAGCTTGTATTGAAAACGCAAAGTGCTTGGTTACTTGTACTAATTGCTATCCCATTTATCCTTTTATTTCTTACAATATCCCTTTTCCGTTCCACACTACCTCACTGGACCGGACCAGCTTATGTAACATTGATACCATTAGCTGCATTATGGCTTAGGCAAAGAACATTAGGCGGGAAAAGGAGTGAATGGTTCCCGGGCTTGATTAAAGTGGGTGCAGGGTTTATTGCTATGGTTATTATAGCTGCATTACTGCAAATATTTTACGGTGTTTTTCTCAATAAAGGAATTGATCCTGTTACTGGAAAAAGGCTAGGCATTAAAGATATTACCCTCGATATGTATGGATGGAAACATCTCGGAACAGAATTTGAAAAATTGCACTCAAGGAATTTAGAGGATGGCACCATAGATAGCAGCGCTGTTATTGTATCACATAGGTGGTTCCCTGCTGCAAATCTTGATTATTACGTTGCCCGACCTTTGAGTATGAAAGTTCTCACCCTTGCACCTCTTGAAAGGGCACATAAATATGCATGGATCACTAATGAAAGAGGCGGATTTAAGTTAGGCATGGATGCGTACTTTATCTCCTCAAGCTATGACTTCGATGATCCTCGATGGCACTTCTCTGATTATTATTCCATTAGTAAACCTGATACAATCCCGATATACAGACAGGACTTGCTGGTTAAGTACTATTATGTCTGGATAATGTCAGATTTGCATAAGTTACCACCCGACTACCTGACTGCAGACCAACACTAAAGAATCATAAGTAATTGCGAACACCAGAAAAAGTATAGACTACACAATTATATTGACTGATATACTCGCAAGTATAGTCAGTACTCTAAAAGCTCATGGGCTTGTAATCCACTATATCATCTTAGCCGGATCAACCCATTCATCAAACTGCTCATTGGTAAGCAATTTTAAGTCGAGGGCTGCTTGTCGTAAAGTAGTTCCTTCCGCATGTGCCTTTTTGGCAATTTTGGCAGCATTCTCATAACCTATGTGTGTATTGAGTGCAGTAACCAACATTAGTGAATTTTCCAGGTTCTTTTTAATAAATGGGAGATTGGCTTCTATTCCAATAGCACAGTTGTCGTTGAATGAAACGCAGGCATCACCCAGTAACCTTGCAGCCATCAGGAAGTTAAAAATAATCACCGGTTTGAATACATTTAATTGAAAATGCCCGTGTGTGGCACCCACTGTTATGGCAGCATCACAACCTATAACCTGGGCACAAACCATACTCAATGCCTCATTCTGTGTTGGATTTACCTTTCCGGGCATAATAGAAGAACCGGGTTCATTGGCTGGAAGTGTAAGTTCACCAATACCTGAGCGGGGTCCTGAAGCTAGTAACCTTGTATCATTGGCAATTTTCATCAGTCCAACAGCTAATGTCTTTAGAGCTCCTGATGATTCAACCATAGCATCATGTGCAGCAAGGGATTCAAATTTATTAGGTGCAGTAACAAATGGCAACCCTGTTAATTCTGCAATTTTTTGAGCTACCATTTCAGAATATCCCTTAGGTGTGTTGATACCTGTACCAACAGCAGTTCCACCAAGAGCTAATTCCGCCAAGTGAGGTAATGTATTTTTAATTGCCCTGATACCATGTTCCATCTGAGCAACATAACCTGAGAACTCCTGTCCTAATGTCAATGGTGTTGCATCCATCAAATGTGTACGACCTATCTTAACAATCTTCTTGAAATCTTCCGATTTTGCGGCTAAGGTGTTTTTAAGCTTTTCAGCTCCCGGAATGGTAGTCTCCATGAGCATTTTATATGCTGCTATTGACATTGCTGTGGGGAAAGTATCATTGCTCGACTGCGACTTATTAACATCATCGTTAGGATGCACCGGACTTTTACCTTCACCCAGCACTCCACCATTAAGCACATGGCACCTGTTAGAGATCACCTCATTCATATTCATATTTGATTGAGTACCCGACCCAGTCTGCCAAACCACCAGCGGGAACTGGTCATCAAATTTACCATCCAGGATTTCATCACATGCCCTTCCAATAAGTTCAGCTTTTTCGTTTGACAGAACCCCAAGTTCACGATTTGTAAAAGCAGCAGCCTTCTTCAAAATAGCAAAGGCCCTTATAATCTCAATCGGCATTCTGCCATCACCAATTTTAAAATTTTCAAGCGATCTTTGAGTCTGTGCACCCCAATACTTATCTACGGCAACCTCAATATCGCCCATTGTGTCATGCTCAATTCTTGTTTTCATAAGTCTTGTTTGTATACTGTTAATACTTGATTTGCATTTTGTGGAGGATCAGCTAATACCGCCCTTTTACCATAAACAAAAATAGGTCGCTTCAGTAGCCTAGGATATTTAGATAAGGTTGCAACCCATTCTTCGTCACTTAAAGTTTTATGCTTGAAATTCTCCTTATAAAATTCTTCATTCTGCCTGACCAATTCAAAGGGACTTACCTTTAGTAATTCAAGCAAGTATATTATGGTTTGCTCAGTAATACCTTCCTCTACGTAGTTGATAATTATTGGTTCTACACCATGCTGCCTGATATATTCAAGAGCTGCCCTTGATTTTTTGCATTTTGGATAATGATAGAGATCCCCGTTCATATTCAGTAAAATTACAAACATATGGTATAGAAAAGAACATTTACTGCCTCTGTTGCGTTACAAATATAGAAATATAATTATAAAATCCTAACCATGATTCAAAACCTTTTATTGTAATCACCTATATATCTATAAAGTATGAATGAACTGCCGGTTTATGCTTTAATTACTGGAGCTAGTCAAGGTTTTGGCAAGGAACTTGCCTGTGAGCTCGCTCGAAGGAAAATTAATTTATTGCTTGTATCGCTTCCTGGTGAAGGACTTGAAGTATATTGCAAACAATTGAGACAGGACTATCAAATAAAGGCATGGTACTATGAAACTGATTTAAACAAAGAACAGTCAGTTTACGATATAGCAAACTGGGCATTAAGTAATTACAGGGTTACTACTCTTATTAACAACGCAGGCATTGGCGGATCAAAGATATTTGAATTTGCAAGCATCGAATTACTAGAATCAATGATTCAAATTAATATTCGGGCTGTTACCATTCTTACCAGGTTGATGCTTCCTGAATTAAAGAGTCATAAGAAAAGCTACATATTGAACGTAGCAAGTATGGCTTCATTTAGTCCTATTGCATATAAAACCATTTACCCAGCCTCAAAATCATTTGTATTCTCTTTTTCCATGGGTTTACACCAGGAACTCAAGGGTTCAGGCGTTTCAGTTAGTGTTATAACCCCCGGACCCATGAAAACAAATGCAGAAGTAACAAACCGTATTGAAAACCAAAGTTATTATGCACGACTTGGCCTACTCTCACCTAAAATGGCAGCGAGAATAGCTATTGATGGACTTCTTCATAAACAAGCCCAAATTGTTCCAGGATTATATAATAAGTTAATATGGTTTTTGTTGAAGATCATTCCTCTCAACCTTCGGCTAAATATGGCATCTGGTATTATTAAGAGAGAGGCTAACACTTCTATTGTTAAGCGAAGAGCACTTCCAGTGAAAGATTATCTCATGGGCCAATGAAAGTACTGGTTACTGGAGCAAACGGATTTCTGGCAGGGTATATTATCCGCAACCTTTTGCACAGGAATGAAGAGGTGTATGGCTTATACCGAAAAAATGCTAATGCATCAAATCTCATTGATCTGTCAATCACTCACATTCATGGCGACATTCTCAATAAAGAGGAAGTAAACGGGGCTATGAGAGATATTGATGTGGTTATACATACTGCTGCAGTAACATCGCCCACTGCAACAGAAGTTGAATACAACCGGGTTAATGTGATAGCCTCAGGGTATATACTCGAAGCTGCAATTGCCAATCACTGTAAAAGAATCATCTACATAAGCACAGCTAATACAATAGGATTTGGTGGCAAACAGAATCCGGGTAAAGAGGAGATGGTGATATCCCCGGAATTTAAAGTTTCGAGTTATGCAAAGAGTAAGTGGGATGCTGAGAACATGTTTCTTAAGGCCGCTAGCGAAGGCATGATTGAAGTTATTATTGTTAATCCGTCATTTATGATTGGATATGACGCCAAAAAGGGGAGTACGATGAAGATTTTCAACTTGTTCCTGAAGAGTAATCCGCTTCTAGTTCCAGGAGGTGGGAAGAACTTCATTTATGTTGATGACGCTGCAAAAGCAATATGCAATGCCATAGACAATGGCAACAACGGCTCACGTTATCTTCTTGTCAATGAGAATCTAACTTATTATGAATTTTATAGTAAAGTTGAATCTATTTCTAAGATCACCAAGCAAAAAATCAAAATTCCCAATGCACTTCTGAGGGCTACCGGTTACGCAGTTTCACTCATTAATAGGTTTGGATTTAATCTGGCCCTAAACAGGTCAAATGCCCGAATATTGACAATCAAAAATTACTATTCCCCCAATAAAGCTATTGCGGAACTTAAATTGCCACAAACTTCTATTGAAGTAGCTATCAGTGAAGCCCTCAAGTGGTATCGAATATAAAAGGAGGAAAGCCCTCTTGCGAAGGCTTTCCAGGGAAACGTATTAAAAAGAAAAAGGGGGCGAAGGAAAAATACTAGATTACTTTTTCCGATGAACAATCGATGAAAAAGTTCTTTTTGAGGTCATTTAATTTAATCACCTGACCATTTTTGTATGCTTCAAGTGGTTCAATATCCTCCCCCTGATCTTCTTGTGCCAGTCCGGTTATTTTTATCACTGTGCGTCTGTTGGCCTGATGTTCAGCATCAGTGCACTCTACGTTATCTGAGCATTTGTTTACCAATTGGGTTTCACCGTAACCTTTGGCAGTGATTCTATCTTTCGATATTCCATTGTCTACAATATACTTAACTGCCGATTCAGCACGCCTGTCTGCAAGTCGGACGTTGTACCTGTCGGTACCGCGACTATCAGTATGTGAGCCAAGCTCAATAGAAACTCCTGCATTTTGCTTCAGGAAGTTAACTACCTTATTAAGCTCAACAGCAGCATCATCACGAATATT
>JAGXGB010000026.1 GCA_024636955.1 Bacteroidales bacterium | reverse complement strand
GGTTTTATTGAAATCAATCAGGCAGTTTTGTATAACATCAGAATTTTCCTTGTGGCAAGTGAGGCATGCTCCGGCCTTTAATATCTGTTTTTGTTCCTTCACATTAAAAGGTCGCATGCTTAAGCGCGTTGCCGACAAATCGGTTCTGTTTTGCAAGAAGCCGATCCATGCATCCTCAGGCAACTGGTCATAAGCATTAAGCATATATTCAGGTTCAAATTCCCATGTACCAGTGGTTGTTAAAGTTAATTTTCCTCTTCCAAAGCCTAAAGCCATAGGATCAAGATGACAAGAAACACAACTGCGTGATTCCTTTTGGGTAGTATGGCCTGATACGGGAGCGTACAGGCGATGGAATTTATGCTTTGCATCGTCAATTGCAGCCCCCCTGTTCGCATAAGAGGACTTATCGATGGTCATTATCATACCGGGTGAAAATATCCCTACCTGCTGATCTTTTTCAGTTTTATGAGCATCCTTAATTCCAAGTACAGGTGCGTTGGCCATATACTCACCTGTATATTCTACCCAGGCACCTCTTTTTTTGGTACGGGTGGTCATATCATAACCTTGTGATGATTTTTCATAAGTGTTATGGCAGCCGATACATTGAGGAACCCATGATGTATGACAGGCTTCACAGGTTAATCGCTCATGTGCTTTATCAATGTAGCATTTGGACGATGCAGCTTTGAGGTTGAGGATTTTATTGTCAGACTTCCTGATCAGTGTTGGCTTATTCTCAAACCTTGTATTGACTAATGGTTGGTTACCAGTTGAAGTTATTATTACCCGTGGATCATTTTCACTCCACCCACGCAACCAGGCGATGAGTTGTGTTTCACGGTCAGTTTCCGACAATTTAGCTGATGCTGTTGTGCCGGATGTGGTTGGATGACAGTCAATACATTTCACTTTCACAGCATCTTCTTTATGCTGGTGACTTTTGCCATCACCCATTAATTCATAGGAATTATGGCAGTCGATGCACAACATTCCTGCTTCATGGTGCACATCAGCCGGCATGGCGGTAAATATTCTACCATCGGGGAGAAGCCTGTATTTTTCTGACTTGGCATTAGCAGAAACATCGTTTAATTTATTTTCACCATCAGCAGGTATAGTCTTCAATTGTGTTTCATGCCAACCGGCATATGACATGGAAATACGGCCTGACCGACTATGGCAGCTTTCACACTTGTCATTCGTAATATTCACATCAATGGCAGGGTGGAATAGCGGCTTGTCAATCTTTATTCTCTGGTTTGAAGTCAGCTTTTCTTTTTGCGACTTCTGCATGGTTTTTAAAGAATTAAGGGATTTGTCATCATAGGTAAGATGGCAAGCAAGGCAGCCTCCTCCTCTTTCCAACCATTCAGCATTGCCATGGCTAGTTTTTTCCATACCAATATGGCATCCGGCGCAAAGGTTTTTCAAGTGGGCATCGGCAGCAGTGTTTTCTAAATCTTTGACATTAAAATGACCTTCCGGTAGTTCAATCTCTCCAAAAACCCACTTGTCCACAGATATCATTCCGCTTAAGGTTGCCATAATAGATTTCGGCACCCGTTGCACAATATCATCGTGACAACCACTACCTCCGCAGGTTTGAGATGCATTACCAAGATTACCCGGAACAGAATACATATTACGATGTGCTGCTGAGGCATTTAGGGTAAAAGGATCACCGCCATGGCAGCTGTAACAACCGGTTATAGCGGGATCATGAGAGGCTGACAAGCCCTTCATTCCAATGTGACAACTCATACATCCTTCAATACCGCCTGCAATTTCAACCAGTTCGCCATGTTCATCCTTTGTTACATTTAATGGGTTCCAGTGCATGGTTGCCGGCAGGTTATATTCTGATTGACCCGGTAATTGTAGTGAGTACATTGGACCCCTGAAGAAATATCCTGTAATGGTGAGAATTGAATAGCCAATGCCGAATATAAGAATTGCAATTTTAATAAGGTAAGCTGTCCTGACGCCAGTGAAGGGAACTACATATATTAAGGCAAGAATAAACATCAGAATAGCAACTACAATAAGTGGATTTGCTGTAAGATGGAGCATCTCCTGAACCCCCACAAAGTACCATGGACCTTTCATTATAATTTCATCAAGTGTGGTGATAGGTGCCCTGAATAAAAGGCTTATGCCAATCACAATAAGAGATGTAAGAATGAAAGTGAGCCATTTGACCTTAATACTTCTTACATGCTCAAATATCACAATGAAAATAATGGTTGTGGCTGTTGCAGCATGATGCAGATAAAGAATGAAAAGTGAATTATCACTTCCTGACAAAGAACTGCTAAGGAAGTTTCCTATTATTGGAACGGAAGAGAGGAGAGTTGAAAGCAACAAGTGCGCCTGCCTGCTGTCAGCATCGTCCTTCAGGATAAAGCCTGAAAGCATTACGTAGAAGACTACTATAATTGATAATACCAACCTGAGCCAGATACCTTTAGTAATAATGCGCTTAGGTTTAGTGCCTGCAAGTTTGAGTGAGTCCTTTGATTTAAAATGCTCAATGAAGTGCAAAATTGTAAAAATCAGAAAGAGCTGGGCACTCCAGTAATGTATATTACGGGTAAATGAAGCAGCAGGATTGGATGTAATGAATGAGGTTACTGATAAATACGCGGCTGAGGGATCAAAAGGGATTATAAGAAATACGCCTGTTAGTCCGCACACAAGCAAGGAAGCTATGGCGATCCACCCATACGTATCGAAGAGTTTAAAGCTTATCCTCATTGGTTTAACTGTTAAGCTTTACTGTTATCTCGCCTGTTACCGGACTTACTGTATAACTAAGCTGCGAAAGAGGTTTAGTAGCAGGGCCTTTCATTACCTTGCCGGTATGACTATATGTTGAACCATGGCATGCACATAGAATATTACCATCATGTTCCTTGTTAACCTTACATCCTGCATGAGTGCAACGATTACTCAGCACGTTGAAACTGGCACCTTTCTTAACTACAAGAAATGAATCAAAGAAATAAATACCATTGGCCTTTCCTGCAAGGCTAATCTTCTGAAAGTCCTTGCCTCCGGTAGTTTCAAAATGCTTTTTGATCAGTTGATACCATATCAGCATGAAAAAACTGATAATTGCATAGCCTGAAACTTTAATAAATGTTCGGCGATTATAGAAGTGTGGGCCCCGGTTAGTCACAATGTGTTAAGGCATTTAGATCACCGGATAAAGATACGCTTTTTTAGGCACTAGCAGCCTCCACCTGACTCAGGCTCAGGTTCTACCCTTGTGGGTATTACTACTTTTTTGGGTGCTTCAGTCTTTGGGGCTTTAGCTTTTCCCACCTCAACTTTCGCAATTTCTACCTTTTTGTTAAGCGCACTTGTGTCAATTAGAGGAACCTCATTGTTTATGGTTAGTGACAATTGCTGTTCGCTCATAAGCTGTTCGAAAGTCCCGTCAAACATCTTCACACTGGTAATTCCGATTTGTTTGAGTAACATCCATGGACCGACTGCCTGATTTGGAACAGTTCCATAAATGACAATACTATTACCTTCTTGCTCCATTTGCCTTATTGATTCAAGGTAATTTTCATTCAATATTTTTTCAGCCGGAACATTTATGGCCTCACTGAAATGCCTGAAGTTATATTCTTTTTGATTGCGGACATCAATGAAAACTACCTTCGCGGTATTCTTCAGTTGACCAACGGCTTCCTGGTTAACAAAGTTATCCTTATTGCTGAGCTCATTGAGTGTTTGTTCTGCAGTTAATTCGTAAGGTATATCAGGAGAGTAGAGTGCTACAGTGACAATAATAGCTATAGTGATGATTGCAGCGGGAATACCCCAGACCAATTTCTTTAAAGTACTTTTTTCCATTTTGAATTAGATTGTATTACTCAAAACACTCTTGTTAACACCCACCACCTGTTGATTCTTCAGGTGCCTGGCGAATTACCGGTACAGGTTTACTAACTTTCTGCACGGGCTTCTCGATAGGCTGATCAGCAACTTTCTTTCCATAAAAGTGCTGATTTGCAGCTATATGAAGGGAATATAGGTCGAATTCTTCCCGTGGAGCAGTTGGGAGAGGCTCAACAGCCTGCACAATACTTGCAAACCAATTGTTAACCCCACCATCCATTACAAATACTTTGGGCATGTCAAGTCGCTTTAATAATAGCCAAGCTTGATCAGACCAAACAGCTGCATTTGAATACATCACCTTATCAAGATCACGTGCACTGAAAAGCTGAACAGCAGAAGGAGTGAGTAAGGAATCAAGAGGAATATTAATGGAACCGGGTATTGCAAATGTTTTAAACTGTTCCGCCGGCCTCACATCTATCAAAACTAATGAGGGATCTTTAGTTATAAGACGATGGGTCACATCATCGATAGTAAGGAAACGCGAAGGCTCATTATAAGCGATTGCCAGAGTTGCCGGATCAAGCTGCTTGACCTGCTTCTCTCTGTCCATTATGAGAATGCCTATTGCTAGTCCAACAGCAATAATAATCAGTACTAAATAGTTTCTGTTCATAACAGCAGGATATTAGTAATTTACTTTATCAACCTTTTTTTCAACCCATGTTGCCACAAAGAACATTGCAACAGCCACTATAATAAGCAAAGCTGCAAACACTGATTCTTTCATACCAATCAGCTCATATATCTTTGAGGTCCCCATGAAGTGCCCATTGAAAATGCCTTCAAACAATCCGTATGCTTCAGAGAAAAGGAATATTCCGGCAAACAAACCTATTGTGAATACAAGAGCATCAATCTTTCCGATAGCTACGCCTGTAAAGCTGGTTCCAGGACAGAAGCCGCCAAGTGCAAAGCCTGCGCCCATAATTAAGCCGCCAATGATAGCTGCATATACATAATAAGGGTTGATATAAAGCATGGAAGCATCCATTACTCCTAAATAATCGAGATAGATGATGCCTGTCATTGCAGTAATTCCTGCAGTGAAGAAAACCTTCAAAACAACAAAGTCATATCCGAAGAATGTTCCCATAATCTTGCGGGAAGATGAGAAGCCAGAGCTTTCAAGTACGAAACCAAAGCCCATACCCAGCATCAATGCAATTACATTGTTCCATGCTTCAGGTATTTGTTCCAGGGGAATTAAAGGAGCTGTCATAATTACAACTGTATTTGTTAAATCCAAAGTCTTTTAAATGTCCATGAGAAAATATAGGCGGAGCCGAATATAGCCAGCATTGTAATAATGCCTGAAGAAGAAAGTACCGCCATTCCGCTTAGTGCTGCACCTGAAGTACAACCTCTTGCCAATTGTGCACCAAAACCAAACAGGGCACCACCAATTAATGCTGAAATAAGTCTGGTTCGGCCGGTTATTTTCGGTGAATGCTCAACTTTTGTTTTGAGCCTTCCCCATAAAGCACCTGAAAAGAATGCTCCTGCCAGAACACCAAGTACTTCAAATACCAACCAGTTGTTCATTGGACTTTTCTTATCACTCAAGAACTGGCTATAATATGCTGATTGCTTTGCATGATCAGGGGCTACAGCATGTACCGTAGTAACTACTGAACTTTTTATTGCACCCGATGCGCCTAAACCACGCCCGGTAATATAATATGTGCTTAAAAGTACCAAACCCAGTAAAAAGCCTCCCAGGTAAGGGTTTAGATAAAATGAACCATCTCTTTTCATACTAACTAATTAACTTGCAATTATGTCTGAATAAACTATTGTGCTAATATAAGTACCTTGTAATCTGACCTGCTTCAACCATTATAAAACGGAATATTAATCCACCTATAATTATAAGCCCCGCAGGTACAATAACCGGCATGTGTACTCCTAAACGTTCCATAATTTCAAGGATAACAGGGAAGATGAGTCCAAGTATCACAACAAATACCCAGAATGGAACGGTGAATGGACCGCCAAGGAAAAGCTGGGCAGCATCAATCTGAGTTTGTGAACCGGCTTGAAACCCCATGATCATATGGGTTATAAAGAATAATTCAATAACAATCAGAAGGATATCAATTCCTCCGATTATCCTGCGTTCAGCAGCTGACTTGCTCATAAGAAGTATTGCCGCTGCTCCGGTTGACATACCCGATACCAGGAACAATGGTCCGAGGATACTTGTGTTCCATAAGGGTCGGGCATTAAATGCTGAGAGAAGAATACCGGTGTAAATGCCCAGTATTACTGAGAGTACAATGATAATCCACGCAAGCCATATGCGCTTTTCTATTACAAAGGCTTCAATTTTATTGAGAATGTCATATTTCCAGTCCCATCCGGGTCTCAGTTCCTTTGCATAGCTGGCTACCCATAAAAATGACAGTGGTGTGATGGCCATTAAAACCCAGGCACCCCATGACATAGGAGAATCAATGCGAAATGTTGTGTACAGACGCCAGAAAAAGAGCTGATGTTTGAGATCGAGGAATAAGGCGATCAGACCCAACACAAGTGCAATAGGTGCAAGGATGGGAGCTTTTTTTACTGTGGCATACATTTGATCCTCTTTACCCATTATAGTGAATAATGCTGCAAAGAAAAGTATGCCTGCAGCAAGACCGCCGAGAAAAAGATACAGAGGTATTTGCCAGTGCCATATATTAAGATATGGGTCAATGTTTGGTATATTTCTACCGCTTACAAAAAGTTCTTCTTTCATTTTTGTGCTCCTTATTTATGAATCAAACCAGGTAATAGATCTGAGGATTGGTACCTGCTTCGGGGGCAAGTGCCTTGAACTTGCGTCTGGCAAGGATTTTAGATATATCGGAATTCACATCATCCAAATCGCCAAAGTACATACATTTAGTAGGGCACACAGCCACACATGCGGGATCAAGTCCTTCATCAATACGATGGACACAAAAAGTGCATTTATCAACGTATCCTTCAGGATGGGAGTAGCGGGCATCATAAGGGCAGGCTTGAATACAAGCTCCGCAGCCAATACACTTTTCAGGAGTAACCAGCACAATACCACCATCAACAATATGACTTGCACCTGTTGGGCAGCATCTTACACATGGAGCATTCTCACAATGGTTGCATCTTTCTGACCTGAGTTCAAGACCTACCTGAGGATAAGTACCATGAACACTTTCAACAACCCAGTCGCGGCAAAAACCCAGTGGTACATTGTTCTCCATCTGGCAAGCAATTACACAATCACTGCAACCTACACATTTTAGTGTGTCAATAGCCATGGCATATCTCATATAGCTGCCTCCTCTTCATTATGTGCACCGGTTGATGCGAAAGTAACAAAGTTGCTTCTCATACCTGTTCCACCCATTAGCGGATCAATCAATACTTTAGTAATTAACTGAGTGTCATCAATACCTTTTCCAAATGCATTGGAAAGCTCTTTACGATTATGACCGAAGCCGTGAACCATATATACAGAGTCCCAGCGAATCCGTTCTGTAACTCTAATCTTTATCGGGAAATCGGATGTTATTGCATCCTGGTTACGCAGGTATGTGTACTTCCCTTCCTGTAACCCCCATAGGGATGCTACTTTAGGATGTACCCATACTGTATTTTCATCCATCAGGTCAGCAAGGTTAGGATTGTTTACAGTACGGCTGAAGGTATGCATTGGTGCCCTACCGTATATCAGTCTGTAAAATCCTTCTTCAGGTTCAGGATGAGGAGTATATACCGGCATTGGGTCAAACCCTGCTGCAGCAAGCGTTGATGAATAAAATTCTATTTTACCAGATGGTGTTTTGAACTGGTGAGATTCTTTAGGATCAAGATATGGACTTTCAGTTTTTCTTGGTAATACTACCACACCCTTGCTTTGCATTTCTTCAAGAGTTAGTCCTTTTTGTTCTAGCTGCCACTTGATCACCTCTTCAAAGGTATCATAGGCAAAGTAATCATGTAAGCCGAGTCGTTCGCCCAGTTCTTTAGCAATCCACCAGGCAGGCTTTGATTCCCACTTAGGTTCTGTTGCAGGCTCGCGTAATGCTATTGTTGGTTCTCTGTGAGGTGCATCGCGCAGATCATCATGCCGTTCAAGATATGTACACTCAGGAAGCACAACATCAGCAAAGCCTGTTACTTCTGTAGGCATAGTATCAACAACAACCACTAGTTCAAGGTCCTGAAGGGCTTTCTCCATCTGGCTCATTAATGGGATTGCCACTGGCAGATTTGTGCCGGCAATAAACCATGCTTTAATGGGGTGCTTGTTATCTTCTGAAGCTATGCTTGCATCAATGAAAGTGTTTGAAACTGACATTGTGGCAAATGGGAATTTCCCATTTAACAGTTCATGCCATGACCAGGCAGGTTTTGGATAAGCAGGGTGGGGGAAGTCGGGAATTGATGCTCCTTCTTTCATAAAGAAACCTCCACGTGCCCCCCAGGAACCAAGAAGTCCGTTTATGATTGCGATTGCCCTTGAGCGCTGGGCATCATCACCATACCATGTAACATGTCTGCCCGGATGTACCAATACTGATGGGGCATTGTCAGCCATCTCTTTGGCAGTGTTGCGTATCAATGATGGTTGAATAGTTGTTATGCCATAAGCCCATTCAGGTGTGAATGGCCGAACGTGTTCTTTTAATTGCTCCAGTCCGATAGAATGTTTTTCAACATACTCTTTATTGTAGAGTTCATCAAAGATCAGTACATGAATCCAGGCGAGTAGCAATGCCATGTCTGTAGACGGCTTTATCGGTAACCAGTATTTTGATTTATTAGCCGCAATAGATAACCTCGGATCTACAGTGATAATTGTTGCTCCCTTGTCGATTGCATCAGAGAATTCCTGAACCTGACCATTATGCATGTTCTCGCCAAGATGAGAACCGATAAGTACAAGACATCTGGTATCACGAATATCAGTTGGTTCAGGACTGCCGATTTGTGAACCAAATGTTGTTTCAAAACCTACTTCACGGGGACCGCGACATTGCGCATAGGAAGGAGCTGTAATTGTTGCTGAGCCGAATGCCTTAAGCAGATGTGAAAAGTGACTTCCTGCTGAACCATGGTTGAAAAGGGCTACACTTTCAGGACCATTGGCTGCAGCAATTTCCTTCATTTTATTAGCAATGAAATCAAGTGCCTCATCCCATGATGCCTCGCGATAAGTTTGTTTTCCATTTTCAGTAACCCTAATAAGAGGGGTTTTGAGTCGGTCGTCATCATATAGCATGCCAACTCCACCTGTGCCCCGGGGGCATAAACGCCCGTTGCACTGTGGATCAGCATCGTTACCAATTAGCTTTAATACTTTTCCATTGTCATCAACATGTGCCCATGCTGCACACTTCCAAAAGCATACTTCACAGTAGGTTGATACTATTTTAGTTGCAGAGGTATAGTTACCTTTCTTGGTGGCAGCAAATAGTGGTGAACCAAGGCCCCATTTATTGCTTTGTGCAGCAATAGCAGCAGCCCCGATGCCAAGTGCCGATATCTTTATAAACTCTCGTCTGGTCTTCATTTACCTAATAATGAAAGGAATGAATTATTGAATTGTAGGGAATGGCAAAAGTAACTATTAATTAAAATATAGTATCATGCATACCCTAAAGGAGTTATGACATAAATCAGTTTATTTTCTGATTAAGAACCCTGTTTTACAATGGATATACTTGACCTAATGAAGATTAGGAAATTTAACTGACAGATAACCAATGAATTAACCATTGGTATTTAGAGACATTTTAAATAATAAGTGTTTCATTTTCAAGAGAGATTACTCAATATTTATATTTTTGCAGTTAGAAATGCATACGATGAAAATTGGCGAATTAGATTTAGGCGAATTTCCTGTGATATTAGCTCCAATGGAAGACATTACCGATCCTCCGTTCAGGTTGATTTGCCGGGAAATGGGTGCTTCAGCCGTGATAACTGAATTTATTGCTGCTGATGGGTTGATACGTGATGTTGAGAAAAGCCTGAAAAAGTTAAAATTTCAGCAGGCTGAACGGCCTTTGGGAATACAGATATTTGGAAATACCATTGATTCAATGATTAATGCAGCCAGGGTTGCTGAAGAGGCTGATCCTGACTTTATTGACCTTAATTTCGGATGCCCTGTAAGGAAGATTGTAAATAAAGGAGGAGGGGCTGCATTGCTTCAGGACGTCCCTCTGCTGCTTGAAATAACAGGGGAAGTAGTTAAGGCAGTAAAGAAACCAGTAACAGTTAAAACAAGACTTGGCTGGGACGAAAAGTCAAAGATCATTACCACACTTGCTGAGCAACTTCAGGACATTGGAATTGCGGCTTTAACAATTCATGGCCGCACAAGATCGCAATTATATTCGGGCATTTCTGACTGGACATTGATAGGAGAAGTTGTAAGAAATCCTCGTATTAATATACCCATAATTGGAAATGGAGATATTACAGATATCCAGTCGGCTCTCTTTGCCAGGCACTCATATGGTATTGATGGCATCATGATTGGCAGGGCCGCAGTTGGTAATCCATGGATTTTCAGGGACATCAAACACTTTATGCACACAGGCGAAGTATTGCCGACTCCAACTTTAAAAGAACGTTTAGATGTATGTCGGCGTCATTTATCTGAGTCTATTAAATGGAAAGGCGAGATGTGCGCAGTTCTGGAAACCCGTCGGCATTATGCTCATTACTTTAAGGGTATGCCTGACTTTAAGCCTTTCAGGATGAGACTAATGCTTGCTAAATCAGCTATTGAAGTATATGAAGTACTTGACAGTATTGGTCATAGTTATCCGGGATTTACATTCAGCATATTATAAAAGCAATCAGCAGGAAAACAATTGTCCTCTCACATAATTTGATAGGTTTAAGTTTATTGCTTTCAATACGAGCGAACTATATGGTGATGGTAAATTATTAATCCTTTAACTTATTTTATTTGGTTAATTCTTATTGCTTTTATTACGAGTGAACAATATGGCGAGTGGAAATTATTAATCAACTCACTTAATTTGACAGGTTTATTCTTATTGCTTTTAATACGAGTGAACTATATGTTGTAGGATGTAATTTTTGTATTTTAGCCTAAAATATCAACAATGTCTGAAGAGCCTTTTAAAATATTTCTGGTTGAGGATGATGTAATTTTTGCCAAGATAATTTCATACCATTTGTCACTCAACCCTGACAACCTGGTGGAAGTTTTTCCTGATGGGAAGACTTTGATGAAGAATCTTTATAAAAACCCATGTCTGATATCGCTTGATTACAATCTACCTGACATGACGGGAATGGAGGTGTTAAAGCAGATTCGTGAGTTTAATCCTGATATCCCGGTTGTGATCGTTTCAGGGCAGCAGGACCTTGCCACTGCAATTGAGTTGTTGAAGAAAGGTGCTTATGATTATATCCTTAAAGATCAGGATACAAAAGAAAGATTGTGGAATATAACCAGGAATATACGTGAGAATGTAAAGTTAAAGCAGAAAATAGCAGTTCTTGAAGAGGAGATAGGTAAGAAATACGAATCAGGCAACCTGATAAAAGGAAGTAGTCAGGCAATAGAGAAAGTATTTAATTTGATTGAAAAGGCAGCCAAAACAAACATTGTAGTATCCATCTATGGTGAAACAGGTACAGGTAAAGAATTGGTTGCTAAGTCTATACATTTTGGCTCACCCCGAAGTAAGAAGCCATTTGTTGCAGTAAACGTAACTGCAATACCCCGGGAGCTAATTGAAAGTGAAATGTTTGGTCATGAAAAAGGAGCCTTCACGGGTGCTGCCAACAGACGCATCGGTCGCTTTGAAGAGGCAAACAAAGGAACACTTTTCCTTGATGAAATTGGTGACATGGATCTAAATATGCAATCAAAGCTATTGAGGGTGCTGCAGGAAGAGGAAGTTACACGTGTTGGTGGAAGTGAAGTAGTGAAACTGGATGTAAGAGTTATTGTTGCCACACATAAGAATTTGCAGGAATTAGTAAAACAAGGGCAATTCCGTGAGGACCTCTACTATCGTTTGCTCGGTTTACCAATAAACTTACCACCATTGCGCGATAGAGGAAATGATATACCACTGCTTGCCCGATTTTTTGTGGATGAATTTTGTGCTAAGAATAAAATGAAGAAGCTTTCTATATCTCCAAAGGCTGTCCAGAAGTTGCAGAAATACCCATATCCGGGTAACGTAAGGGAGCTAAAGGCTATCATTGAACTGGGTGCTGTAATGACTAATACCAATACCATTGAGGATTCTGATCTAACTTTTAGCACTACGAGTATGAATCAGGACTTCCTTTACGAAGAGATGACTCTTGAAGAATACAACAAGCGAATCATTAACCACTATCTTCAAAAATACGATAATAAGGTAAGGCTGGTTGCCAAGAAACTCGATATCGGCAAAACCACTATTTACCGAATGATGAGTGATAATAAATTAGCGTAACGGCTGATTACTAATGAACTTGTTAGGAATATTTTCATTTATGCGGCTGACCATTCCTCCCTCCTTTCCATTTTCTCCTCACCCAATAAAATACATGGTAGAACCTTTTTCCCATGATCCTTCGTAGCGCGAAGTTGGGCATTAGCTATATTTTCAATATATATCATGTCATCATTCCGATATAATGTGTAAAACAAGATGTTAGCTTTTGATTAGAATTGATGATGCATTCATGAGATTTATCCATTATAAGCTATGATAAAATCATTTCAATTAGCGGTATTTATTTAATGATTTGGCGAATGCAATTCTATGGCACTATTGTGGCAAAAAAAGCCCCTGTTATAACAGAGGCTTTTTTATTATCCATTTAGATGGGTGGTTTCAATATTAAATGAGTCCTTTAGCGTGTTTCTCACCAATTACTTTCAGCATGTCAACTGTCATATTGTCGAGTTTCCATTTAGGATTCCAGCCCCACTCTTCACGAGCTGCGCTGTCGTCCATACTATTAGGCCATGAATTAGCGATAGCCTGTTTCATTGGTTCTACCTCATAAATCATTTCGAACTCAGGAATATGTTTTTTGATTTCAGTAGCCAAAATTTCAGGATCAAAGCTCATACCTGTAACATTGAATGAATTGCGGTGTTTGAGTTTTGAAGGATCAGCTTCCATAAGATCAATAGCAGCATCAATAGCATCGGGCATATACATCATATCAAGGAAAGTGCCTTTACCAAGAGGACAAACAAATTTACCTTTTTTGATAGCATCATAGTAGATCTCTACTGCATAGTCAGTAGTTCCACCACCAGGTAATGTAACGTTTGAAATGATACCAGGATAACGTACTGACCTTGTATCAACGCCAAACCTCTTGTAATAATAGTCGCTTAATAATTCACCTGTCACCTTCGTAACACCGTACATAGTTTGAGGCCTTTGGATTGTATCTTGTGGAGTATTGTCAAGAGGAGTACCTCCACCAAATGCTCCAATAGAACTTGGAGTAAAGAGTGCGCAATTATACTCACGTGATATCTCAAGGCAATTGAGCAGGCCTCCAATTCCTACATTCCAGGCAGCTAAAGGCTTGCTTTCACCAACCGCTGAAAGAATAGCTGCAAGGTTATAAATTGTATCGATCTTGTATTTCTTAACTACGTCAGCAATCTGTTCCATATTCGTTGCATCAACGATTTCGGCAGGTCCTGATTCTAATAGTTCGCCTGTTGGCTGAGTTGATCTGTAACCGGCAACAACATTATCATTGCCGTATCTTTTACGAAGTTCAAGGGTAAGTTCCGAACCAATTTGGCCCACTGAACCAATAACTAGGATGTTTTTCATTTGTGTTTTTGAAGGTTATATCTGTTTTGTGAATCAATTAACAGTAAGTGCCCGCAAAAATACAATATTTTCATAAAATGCCTAAATTTATTAACGTTTATAAAGCTGATGATTTGTTAAACTAACCACCTGAAAATCAGTCAAGTTATTAAATTATAAATTATTGACAAAAAGAATGTAGCGCTAAATCAAAAGTAATATCTTTGCGCATTGTTAATTAACAAACAACAACACTAACATAAAAAAAGGATTCATTATGTACGATCGCGTTCAAACCTACCTTCAAGAAGAGCTTAACGGTATAAAAGAAGCCGGATTATTTAAGAATGAGAGAGTTATTACTTCTCCACAAGGAGCAGAAATTAAGGTAAGCTCAGGTGCAGAAGTTTTAAACTTTTGTGCAAACAACTACCTTGGACTTTCAAACAATCCAAAGCTTATTGCAGCGGCTAAGGAAGCGCTTGATTCACATGGATACGGACTTTCTTCAGTGCGATTTATTTGTGGCACACAGGATTTACATAAAGAACTTGAGGCTAAAATTGCTGATTACTTTGGTACTGAAGATACCATTCTATATGCAGCATGTTTTGACGCTAACGGTGGTGTTTTTGAACCTTTATTAGGTGAAGAAGATGCTATCATTTCTGACTCACTTAACCATGCTTCAATCATTGATGGAGTAAGACTATGCAAAGCAGTAAGATACAGGTATAATAATTCTGATATGGCCGACCTTGAAGAACAGCTTAAAACTGCTCAGGCACAGCGTTTCCGCCTTATTGTAACCGACGGAGTTTTCTCTATGGACGGTAATGTTGCGAAAATGGATCAGATTCATGCCCTTGCTCAAAAATACGACGCGATGATAATGGTTGATGAATGCCATTCAGCTGGTGTTGTTGGTGCTACAGGCAGAGGTGTAACTGAACTTCATAATATTCGCGGTAAAGTTGAAATTATAACCGGAACATTAGGCAAAGCATTTGGTGGTGCAATTGGTGGTTTTACCACAGGTAAAAAAGAAATTATTGCTATGCTTCGCCAACGCTCACGCCCATACTTATTCTCAAACTCAATTCCTCCAATGGTTGCTGCAGCAGGTATCAAGATGTTTGATATGATGAATGAAACCAATGAATTACAGGATAAATTGCATGAAAATACAGCCTACTTCAGTCAGAAAATGATGGAAGCAGGTTTTGACTGCAAACCTACCCAGAGTGCTATAGTTGCTGTAATGCTTTATGATGCAAAACTATCACAGGAAATGGCTGCTAAACTTCTTGATGAAGGTATTTATGTTATTGGATTCTACTACCCTGTTGTTCCTAAAGGACTGGCACGCATACGTGTTCAAATCTCGGCAGCTCATTCACGCGCACATCTTGATAAATGTATAGCTGCTTTTACAAAAGTTGGTAAAGAACTCGGCGTTCTCAAAGAAGCTTCTTCTTGTGGCTGTGGCTGCGGTTGTAACTAACAAATAAGTAACAAGTGATATAAAAGACCACCCTTTAAAGGTGGTCTTTTACTTTTATGGCCATTAAAGTCAAGAGCAAGAATAAGCGGCGCATAGTTTTCTTTTTTCAAGCGGTGTGTCTTTACGATTTAGGATAATATGTGTTTTTTCAAAATCAAGTGAAATATTTGAATATTTTTTATCAGGAAATATGAGGAAAGTTATACTTTTGATTTGCCACTTGCAATAGGCATAATTGTATAATCTCCTTTTAAATCAATTGTTGTACAAGTTAGAAATATCCGGCCTTTAGTAATCTTTTGTAAGCATGACGCCTGAAGTAATATTAAAACAGCATTTTGGATTTGATGAATTCCGTTTAAACCAGAAAGAAGTAATTGAGTCATGCCTCAATGGTTATGATTCTATAGTAATTATGCCTACCGGAGGTGGTAAATCAATGTGTTACCAAATTCCTGCACTCATGCTTGAAGGGGTTACTATTGTTGTTTCTCCTCTTATCGCGCTGATGAAGGATCAGGTGGATTCGCTTAAGCTAAATGGAATTGCTGCTGAGTTCTTAAATTCATCCCAGTCCATTTCGGTGCAACGCAATATTATTGAGAGGCTTCAAAGTGGAGAACTGAAACTACTATATCTGGCTCCAGAAAGAATATCAGAAGCAAACTCTCTGGCCAAACTTGTAGGAAGTATTACTATCTCACTGATTGCTATTGATGAAGCTCACTGTATATCACATTGGGGACATGATTTCAGACCTGACTATCTTGTACTGGGATCTTTGAAAAAGCAATTTCCTGATTTACCAATTATGGCACTAACTGCCAGTGCTGACCAAATTACCCGTGATGATATTGTAAAACAATTAAATCTTACTGGAAGCAATCGATTCATTTCCTCATTCAACAGGCCAAATATCCGATACTCAATCCAAAAAAAGGACCGTTTAGATAGTTTTCTGAGAGTATATCTGGATAAAAACAGGGACAGCTCAGGAATTATTTACTGCCTTTCACGAAGGTCAACGGAAGAACTGGCTGAGCAATTAAGAGAATCGGGCTTCAAGGCTGCTTGCTATCATGCAGGCCTTGAAAGGAAAGCCAGGCAACAGGTTCAGGATGATTTCATTCACGACAGGATTCATATTATGGTTGCCACCATTGCATTTGGTATGGGCATTGATAAATCAGATGTTCGGTTTGTTATCCATGCAGATTTACCCAAAAACATTGAAAGTTATTATCAGGAAACTGGAAGGGCAGGTCGTGATGGCTTACCATCAGATGCAATACTTTTTTATAGCCGAGGTGACGTTTCAAAGTTAAGCTACTTCATTACAAATGAATCAGATCCTGCCCATGCTGATATCATGTACAAGAAATTAAATCAAATGGCTGGTTTTGCTGAAGCACTTAAATGCAGAAGGCAGATGCTCATGCAGTATTTTGACGAACAACATGATGGAAAGTGCAATAATTGTGATTTTTGCATGGATAACTATCAACCTTATGATGGAACAATCCCTGCACAAAAAGTTCTGTCTGCTATAACACGGCTAAAAGAACGTTTTGGAATCAAAATGATTATTGATTTTCTTCGAGGTGCAAAGATTAAGAAAATAACCCATGAGATGCGCAGCCTTAAGACCTTTGGCATTGGTAATGAACTAAGTGCAGAAGAATGGCAGAATATTATTGGGCAATTACTCAGTCAAAATATACTTGAGCTATCTGATGGAGAATATCCGGTACTTCGTATCACAGAAAATAGCCGCTCAGTATTAAAGGGAAGTATGCCTGTTACTTTGCTAAGGGCAGACATTAAAACTGCACCTGATACGACTAATATAAACCAGGAATCAAATATTGATTTATTCAGGCACTTAAAGTATGTACGGAGAATTTTAGCTGAGGAAGAAAATGTGCCTCCTTATATTGTGCTCTCAGATTATAGCATTGAAGAACTAGTAAAATATTTACCAACAGAGAAATATCAGCTCTTTGAAATATCCGGGTTTGGGCAATATAAAGTTGAAAAGTACGGTGAAAGGTTTGTTGCGGTTATCAGGGAACACTGTGCAATGTATGGGTTGTCATCTCGTATTGATGGTAAATTGAGTCCAAAACCAATCAAAAAGAAAAAAAGTAAAACTGCCACCTCATTAGTACCCTCTTCAGCTGCTGTTTCAATGCATCTTTATAATCAGGGAATGAGCATCGCAGAAGTAGCGCAGGAACGTAATTTGGCGGCTGCAACTATAACCAGCCATCTAATCACTTTTTTAGAAACAGGTCAGGTCACATTGAGTGACTTTGTGCACCCTTCAAAAGTTGAACGTATAAGGGAAGAAGTTGGACTAAATGGCACAGTGTCACTCAGTAGAATAAAGGAAGCATTGGGCGAAGGATATGAATATTCCGAGATAAGAGCTGTTATTGAAGACTCAAGAATAAGATCAATAAGCATGCATGGGTTGCATAATAATTAAAGCCACTTTAGTTTTGTAAATGTTAGTAAAGAATTAATACTGCTTAAGTTAAAACAGGAAAATGAAAATTAAATTTATTGGAGCAGCACGTGAAGTCACAGGAAGCAAGCACCTAATAACCACTGAAGGTGGTAAACAGATATTGCTTGACTGTGGCATGTTTCAAGGTAAAGGATTGGAAACAGAGGGCATGAATAAGGCTCTTGGCTTTAAACCTGAAGAAATCGACCATATTCTTCTGAGTCACGCCCACATTGACCACTCGGGTGTTATCCCCTACTTATATAAGCTGGGGTTTAGGGGCTCAGTAGTTTGTACCCACGCAACCAGGGATCTTTGTGCTATAATGTTGCCTGATAGTGGTTTTATTCAGGAATCAGATACCGAGCGGTTTAACAGAAAGCGCGCAAGACAAGGTTTACAACCGGTGGAGCCACTATATACACGTGAAGATGCTGTGCAATGTATGGAGCTTTTTATTGGTGTTCCATATAATAGAAAATTTACTATTGATGTCAATACTAAGGTGAAATTTACGAATACAGGACATATGCTCGGTAGTGGCGTTATAAGTCTTGACATTCTTGAAAGTGGAAAGTTGGTGCGCCTGGCTTATACTGGTGACATAGGAAGGCCAAAGAATCGAATTCTAAGGTCACCTGACGCTTTCCCACAATGTGATTACCTCATCACCGAGGCAACATATGGTGACAGGCTTCACCCGGAAATACAAGACGCTGAGGAGGAACTGCTCAGGGTAGTTAAGGAAACCTGTGTAGAAAAGGAAGGTAAACTAATTATTCCTTCCTTTGCAATTGGAAGAGCTCAGGAAATTGTACAGGTATTAAACAATTACTATAATGAAGGCAAGCTGCCGAAAATCCAAATATATCTTGATAGCCCATTAGCCATTGATGCTACAGACATATTCAGGGTTCACCCTGAGTGTTTTAATCGAAAGGTACTTGATGTAATGGAGACAGATCCTGATCCATTTGGGTTTAAGAGCCTACACTATGTTCGGAAGGCTGAAGAATCAAAGAGTCTTAACTCGCTTACAGAACCATGTGTCATTATATCCTCATCCGGTATGATGGAAGCTGGTCGTATCAAGCATCATTTGGCTAATAATATTGAGAATCCTAAGAATACCGTACTTGCAGTCGGCTATTGTGCTCCAACCACACTCGGGGCAAGGATACTAAGGGGTGATAAGGAGATATCAATATTTGGAGATAAATACATAGTTAGGGCTGATATAGAAAAGATTGAAGCTTTTAGCGGACATGCAGATTATTCTGAAATGCTAAATTATCTCAAATGTCAGGATAGAAAGCAAATAAAGAAAGTATTCCTTGTACATGGCGAAATAGGTCCACAATCTTCGTATAAAGAAAAACTTGAAGAAGCCGGGTATAGTGATGTCCTTATACCAAAAAAAGGAGAGGAGATTATAATTTAAACTAATTGCATTATATCAACTTCCCTTGCAGAGGGAGGCCTATAAATAAAAAAGACTGCCATTACTGACAGTCTTTTTTATTAATTAACTATGAAATCTATCTGTTTTCGGCGATAGCGCCTTTCCTTGTAGAATAGTTGATCTTGAATGCACCAACTTTCCTCAGTTCCTGTTTAACATCAGTAACTACACCTATCTTCACTTCTTTATCAACCTTAAGAGATGTAGTAAGAAGTTGACGATCGGCTTCATCACGAGCTTCTCTTTCTGCATAAATGAATTCGCCGATATCATCTACAGTCCTGAAACTGTCGTTAAGTTGAATGCGTGATTCAGTTCCATAAATTCTGGACTGAATAGGTGGACCAATATAGATGTAACTAACCAGCGACTTCTTTTCAAGCTTTTGAACTTCAGTAGCGCCTGGAGGAAGAATGCGAACTTTAAGTGTAACTTCTCTCATGGTAGTTGTAACCATGAAGAAGAAAAGCAACATGAAGATAATATCGGGCAATGAGGAAGTATTAATTCCCGGTGCGCTTTTTGAGGTATCTTTTTTAAAACGTGCCATATTAATTTCCTCCTATATCTTCAGGTTCAGCTTCTGATATTGAAACCGGTATAGCCTTTTGAATTGCTTCAGCATCTGATTGTTTAAGTTCTGAGAACTTTTTACCAAACTTGTCTTGAGCAAGGTCATCCCGTAATTCATTAACAGCAGCAGTTAGTTCATTCTGTACTTGTATATACATATCGTACGAAGTACCGCGATCATTCTTTAAAGAAATAATTCCTTTGGAAACTTGGTATACACCTAATCCTGGAATGTTTTCTTCCCTTTTCTCAGGTAGATCAGGAGAATTGTTAGGATTGCTAAGGAATATTTTAGTTTCATCCTTAAGAGTCTTAATATCACCCCATGCGCCATCAACAAATAAGCGGTCATTTTTATTAACAAGCACATTGAAAATATTTCTCTCCTTCACATCAGGTGGAGGAGTGTCTTTATCCGGTGGCGGAGGTAGCCTTCTTGAAATTCCCGAGTCAGTATCCATAGTTGTTGTAACCAGGAAGAATATCAGGAGCAGGAAGGCTATATCGGCCATTGAGCCGGCATTTATTTCTGGACTTTTTCTTGCCATAATTTAGCCTCTTTATAAAGAAGGTTAGTTAATCCATTTAGTAATCTGAGAATACAAAATAGCCAAAACAGCACCAGCAAAAACAATGTAGGTTGCTATTAATCCAGCACCTATTATCCTTGCAAAATTAGGTGATACGTTTTTAGCTTCATAGAAAGCACCGGTTTCTGGCGATGAAATAAGGTAAGAGAGCAAGAATATTGCAACAAATGCAACAATACCTATTAACACTCCTTTAGCACTCTTTATGTCGCCAGCCATTTGAATAATGGGAAACACTATTGCCCCGAGCAAGGCTAAACCTATAGCTAGATAGGTTATGATAAGCCCTATATTTATTGCGCTGTCCATATTGATTTAGCTTTTAGCATTTTTGTTTCTTACAAGGATATCCATGAAAGAAATAGTTGCATCTTCCATTGAGTTTACTATATTATCAACTTTTGCAATGAGATAATTGTAGAAAATCTGGAGGATAATAGCAACAATAAGTCCGAATACAGTTGTTAAAAGAGCGATTTTCATACCACCAGCAACAACGGTTGGAGAAATATCACCTGCAGCTTCAATAGCATCAAAAGCAGCAACCATACCTACAACAGTACCAAGGAACCCGAGCATCGGAGCAAGAGCAATAAACAATGCGATCCATGAGAGGTTGCTCTCAAGGCGTCCCATTAATACTCCTCCGTATGACACGATTGATTTCTCTACAATTTCCAAACCTTCCTGATAGCGATCAAGACCTTGATAGAAGATACTTGCTACAGGACCGCGGGTATTTTTGCAGATTTCTTTTGCAGCACCAACACCTTCAGTTTCAAGAGCTGTTTCAACCTTGTTGAGAAGTTTTTGGGTGTTAGTTGTTGAAAGATTAAGATAAAGTATACGCTCAATGGTGAGTCCAAGTCCTAAAATAAGAACAAAAAGAATAGGGAACATCCACATAGCACCCCCTTCGATGAATTTTTGTTTCAAAACCTGGTGAAAAGACTTTGGATCTTCATTTGCAGCAAGAGCTTCAGCTGGTGCTGGGGTTTCTACAACTTCCTCAGCTACTGTTGTATCGGTAGCTTGTTCAGTTTGTGCAGGAGTTTGATCCTGTGCTATCACAGCGTCCACTACGCCAAAGGTAAGCATCCCTACTACGGTTAAAAATGCAACTAATTTTTTCATAGTTAATTGTTATTGTTTTTGTTTTTAAAAAATGAACTTGTTTTATTTCAGTTTATTGCTTTGTTTTAAAAGATTCTCACGCGGAGAGAATGGGATTCGAACCCATGATACGCTTTTGGCGTATACACACTTTCCAGGCGTGCGCCTTCGACCACTCGGCCATCTCTCCGTAATAGGCTCAAATTTACACTCCTTAACCCATTTTCAGCGTGCTAAATTACAAAAAAATGTGAACAATGAATTATGACTTATTTTTTTTACCCAAATCACACACTTATTATTTAATATTGCCGGAATTGATAAAGATACGAGTAATTTTTGGTTTTGGTGCTACTGTTCTAACACTTCAACGCAATATTTAATTTATGTATACAACATAGTAAGTCACATAAGTATCTAACCAAAATGAAATTTATGCATTTTAATAGTCATTCTGGTGCTATAATATTGACTACTCTACTGTTAGCTCCCCACGTAATGGAGTCTGCAGCAGCCTCTTTAATTCTTCACCATTATACTCTTCACCAAGTAAATACATTGCTTTTCCTATTGCCGATTCAGTTGTAATATCATAACCCCCAACAACTCCAATACTCTCGAGGTGAATGCTTGTTTCATATTTACCCATCTCCACTGAGCCACCTTTGCACTGGGTCACATTAAAAATAACAATTCCGGAAGAAATAGCATCGCTCAGTGAATTGATAAACCAACTATCAGTTGGAGCATTACCTGCACCATATGTTTCAAGGATTACTGCCTTTAAACCTTTGATTGATAAAATACTTTGCACTACATTTTCAGTAATTCCCGGGAATAACTTAAGGATTGCGACACTTTGGTCTAGTTTTTTATGAACCTTTAATCCTCCTGATTTGGGTGTTAAAATATTTTGGTTAAAGTATTTAATATGTACCCCTACTTGTGCCAGCAATGGATAATTGCCACTTAAAAAGGCATTGAAGTTCTCAGCATTGAACTTATTAGTGCGATTCCCTCGCATTATGTTGTTTTCAAAGCAAATGCACACTTCAGGAATTATAGGCTTTCCATTTTCATAAGCAGCAGCAATTTCAATAGCATTAATAAAATTTTCCCTGCCATCAGTGCGTATCATTCCCATTGGTAATTGCGAACCTGTGAAAACTACAGGTTTGTTCAAATTCTCAAGCATAAAACTAAGCACTGATGCTGTGTACGCCATTGTATCAGTGCCATGTAATACTACGAAACCATCGTAGTGATTATAATTTTCTTCAATCACCTCAGCCAGCTTGATCCAGAAAGCTGGTTTCATATTTGATGAATCAATCAAAGGGTCGAAACTATAACTCTCAATAAGGCAATTAAATGTCTCAAGTATCGGGATATGTCTATAGAGGGCATCAAAGTTGAAAGGAGTTAAGGCACCTGTTTCGGTATTACGTATCATTCCAATGGTTCCCCCGGTATAAATAACCAGTATTCGTGGATTCTTACTGCTGTTAGTCATGCCTTTTATAAATCTGCGTTGAATATCTCTGATTATACCTTTGATTAGACATCAGGTTAGTTGAAAAAGTTTTTCTGCATTAATAGTAGTGGCTTCAGTAACCTGATCAAGGGTTATCCCTTTTATATTGGCTACCATTTGTGCTATATTCGGTATGTATGATGGCTCGTTTCTCTTACCCCTATATGGTACCGGTGCAAGAAATGGCGCATCAGTTTCAAGAACAAGATGCCTTAAATCAACATGTTTCAGCGTTTCTTGCATCTTATTATTTTTAAAAGTTATTACACCTCCCAATCCTAAACTGAATCCATATTTAATAGCTTGTTCTGCCTGTTCAACTGAACCTGAAAAGCAATGGAAAATACCTCTGATGTCACTTTTATTCTCATCCTTTAATATTTGAATCACTTCATTGAACGAATCACGTATGTGAACTACAATTGGTAGGTTGTGTGTTCGAGCAAGGTCAATATGATGCCTGAAAACAAATTCTTGCTGCACAGCATGTTCTTTGTCCCAGTACAAGTCAATGCCGCATTCTCCAATGGCATAAAACTTCCGTGCATTTATCCATTTCTCCACAATTGCAATTTCATTCAAATAATCATCTTTCACTGAGGTGGGATGAAGCCCAATCATCGGCAGGCAATTATCCGGGTACTGATCTGCCAAACCAAGCATGCCGTCAATAGACGAACTGTCAATATTTGGCAGCATCATTTTTTGAACATTCGCCGCCAAAGCAGAATTTACTACCTGTTGCCTGTCGTGGGCAAACTCTTCAAGATATAGGTGAGTATGAGTATCAATGAAATACATGGCACAAAGGTACTAAATCGATTAGTTTATTGTTAACAGGGTAGTTTGATGTATTTTTGCTTTATCAACAGTAAACTATGCCATTAAAACTTCTTGTTATCAGATTTAGTTCAATTGGTGATATTGTTCTCACTTCTCCTGTTTTAAGATGTTTGGATGAGCAGTTGAAGGATATTTCCATACATTATGTAACTAAGAAAAAGTTTGCGGTAATAGTGGAGAGTAACCCTCATATAGATAAGGTATGGACTTTTGAAAAGAGTTTGTCGGAAGTTTTACCACAACTCAAAGAAGAGAAATTTACCCATATTATTGATCTCCATAAAAACCTTCGTTCAAACAGGGTACTATTATCCTTGCAAAAGCCACACACTTCATTCAATAAATTGAATTTGAAAAAATGGCTTTTGGTACAGTTTAAAATAAAAATGCTTCCTAAAAAGCATATTGTGGAGCGTTACCTTGAAGCAGCGTATCCACTTGGTATAACTAATGACGGTAAGGGACTGGATTTTTTCATTCCTGAAGACGAAAATCTGGATATTAATGTTGAACTTCCTAAAATAGATGATGGGTACGTTGCTATTGTGATTGGCGGCAATCATAATACAAAAATACTACCAGCCGATAGGGTAGCGGAATTGTCTAAATTAATTAATTTGCCTACCGTTTTATTAGGTGGAAAAGAAGATCGCGAACGGGGTGAAGTGATTTCTAAGCTTACAGGAGGAAAAGCTTTGAACCTTTGCGGGAATTATAACATTATGCAGTCAGCCTCATTGGTGAAGCAGTCAGTAGCTGTTATATCCAATGATACAGGCCTTATGCATATTGCTGCTGCCTTTGAAAAACCAATTGCGTCAATATGGGGAAACACTGTTCCTGAATTTGGCATGTACCCATATCTCAAAAATTCAACACCTTCCCTAATAGCGGAAGTACAAAACCTGAAGTGCCGTCCTTGCAGTAAGATTGGCTATAAGGAGTGCCCCCTCAAACACTTCAACTGTATGAAAAGACAGAATATTAGCGAAATCGCTGATTTTATTAATGGAGTTATATCTAAAAGAAACTCCTGATCCGAGAACTTAATAAATATAAGGATTGTGCAACCGCTCCATTCCTATATTAGTCTTCTGACCATGCCCCGAGTAAACTGTGAAATTATCATCAAGCGTGAAGAGCTTACTGAGGATGTTTGTCTTTAATAAATCGAAATCCCCTGTTGGAAGGTCCGTTCTGCCAATACTTCCGTAGAATAATACGTCACCAGCCATTACAAACTGCTGTGGATAATTTATTAGGCATATACTTCCATCGGCATGCCCCGGGACATCTAAAACCGAAAGTTCTGAATTGCCAAACACAACTTTATCACCCTCTTTTATAAAATGATCAGGTGGAATAATGGCATCACTATTCATGCCGTATTCATTTCTAATACCGGGTTCTACATCCCAGAATACCTTCCCATCAGGATGGGCTGTAGCTCCAATTCCGTATGTTTCTTTAATATACTTTACTCCAAGTATATGGTCAATATGGTAATGCGTAATTATTTGAGCCACCGGAATGAGGTTCTTACCCTTAATATAAGTTGAGAGTTCTTCCTCTTCTGAAGGGTTGCCGCATGCCGGGTCAATGATAATGCATTGTAGCGTTTCATCTGATAGTACAAACGTATTTGTTGAGAAGAGATTAAATGTGAGTGATTTAACGTTAATCATATTAATAAAAAGGTTAATAAAAGTGGTTTAGACCGCAAATTTAATCATTTGAATAATAACACAACTGCCATACAGTTTGTTATGTCTTGTACCATAATTAGGAATATTACGTTAAATTAGCATTTCCTTTTACTATCAATGATGCAACCGCTCAGAATACAATATACTCGCTTGATTATCTATAAGATAATACTGTTATTATTCGTGTTTGTATCGGATAATAGCAAAGTGCAGGCGCAATTCTACAATGGATCACAGATGCCGTTTGGGAAAAGTCGGGTTCAATACAACGATTTTCTTTGGACTTACTACAGATTACCTGATTTTGATGTCTATTTTTACCTTAATGGTAAGGAGCTTGCCAATTACACTGCCCGGTACGCGCGTGAAACTATTCCCGAACTGGAAGAAATACTTGATAACCGTTACAGCGACAAAATTCAGTTCATCATCTTTAACTCGCTTACTGACCTTAAGCAAAGCAACATAGGTTTAATTAATGAGCAGCAATATAATATTGGAGGTATTACACATATAGTAGGCAACAAGGTTTTTGTTTATTTCGACGGTAATTATGCCAGTTTTGAAAAACAACTTAAAGCAGGCATGGCCAGGGTATTAATTGACCAAACTATTTACGGAGGTTCTGTTGGAAGGCAAATAACAAATTCTACCGTTATGAACATGCCTTCCTGGTTTATTGATGGACTGGTATCATATCTTTCTGAAGGTTGGAATACCGAACTTGATAATAAATTAAGAGAAGGTGTATTGTCTGATAAGTATCGCAAGTTCAATCATCTGGCAGGTGAGGATGCTATTATAGCTGGACACGCTATATGGAGATATATCGCTGAAAAGTATGGCGCACAGAGTATTCCTAATATAGTTTATTTGGCTCGAATGAGCCGGAATGTTGAAACAGGCTTTCTTTATGTCCTTAATATATCATTCAAGAACCTCCTGAAAGAATGGTATTCAGAGATGCAAACCCGATACTCCCAGTCTGCGGAGCGGCAAAAAGTACCCGAACATGATGTAAATAAAAAGCTTAGAAAGGATGTGGTAAATGATCAGGTTAAACTTGATCCAACAGGTAAATATACTGCATGGGTAAGTAATCACTCAGGCCTCGTAAAGGTATGGGTACATGATAACATTAAAAATAAAACCCGCCGCATTTATAAACAAGGCCATCGGCTGGATGAAAAAAACGATCTTTCATATCCCATTATTGACTTCCATCCTGGCGGTAGCATTCTATCTTTAATAACTGAAAGGAAAGGTCAAATTGTTTTTAACCAGATAAACCTTCAAACCAGAAAAAAGACTAAGCAGTTCATATTTGGTTATCAGAAGATTCTTTCAATGTCATACTCACCTGATGGACGTAACCTTGTTTTCTCTGCCATCAGAAGAGGCCAAAGTGATCTGTTCGTATTTAATATTGCTTCAGCTTCTTCTGATCAGCTTACACAAGACATTTATAATGACCTTAATCCGTCATTCCTGAGAGGTGGAGATGAAATCATTTTCAGTTCAAATCGTAAAAGCGATACACTTGAAAACAATGTTAAGATAAACAAACCCGGGCTTTCTGGAAATCATGACTTGTTTATTTATAATTATGCCGACAAGAGCGATGTGCTTAGAAGGGTGACTGATAGCCCAAATGCAAATGAGCTTCACCCGATGGAATATGAGCAGGGGTATCTTACCTACATAAGTGATCAAACAGGAATCTATAATCGATACATAGCGCGGCTTGACAGTGCTATCACACATGTTGATACTGCAGCACATTACCGATTTTTTACCCGCAAGTATCTAACTACCGACTATCCACGTAACATCTTTAGTCATGATATCTCAAACAGATCTGGTAAAATGGCGGAGATTATCAATACAGGAAAAAAGTGGCCCATTTCTGTCACTGAGCGTCCCCCGGCTTCAACTGTTCAACCCCTGAGTATCAAGAGTACACTTTTCATGCAGCAGAAACTAACTGCTTTCGAAAAGCAACAGATGGAAGAAGCAGTGGTTGAGCCTATCAGGAAATTGCCACGCTTTATGAATGTATACAGTGATGAAACTGATACTTTGGATGAGAGATCACCTGAAAGTCCTTCAATATTATATGAACGGCCAGTTGCGGAAGTTGATACAACAACTGATGGGTTTACTCCTCCAAAAGCACGTAACTACAACGTTGAGTACACTATTAATGAGTTGGTTAATCAGCTTGACTTTACATTCCTAAGTGCATCGTATCAACCGTTTTCAGGAGGCACAGGCCCAATATTCCTGACTCCCGGGTTAAATGCCTTTTTTAAAATTGGAATGACCGACCTGCTTGAAGACTACCGTATTGTTGCCGGTGTAAGACTCGACTTCAACCTGGTTAATAATGAATATGTTATAAGCATTGCAAACCTGAAGCATCGGCTCGACCGAGAAATATACTTTCATCGGCAATCCATAGAACAAACAGGTCTTTATTCAATAGTCCGATATAGAATACATGAGTTGCACTATATTCTTAAGTATCCCTTCAATCCATTATTGAGTATAAAAGGAACCGCTTCAGTAAGGAAGGATAGAGCAATATTTATGTCAACAGATCAATTTAATCTTCGCTTACCTGATGTTAACCGTTATTGGGTTTCAGGGAAACTGGATCTCACATACGATGCTACTCGTTCGTTAGGTGTAAACCTTTATGATGGGCTTCGATTCAAAGCTTTTGGTGAGTATTATCACCAGATAGAAGGAAATGAACGCAACACTAACATGATAGTCGTTGGGTTTGATATAAGGCACTATTTGCCAATTCATCGAACACTTATATGGGCTAACCGATTTGCAACCAGCACCTCTTTTGGACGCAGTAAACTCATCTATTATATGGGAGGTGTTGATACTTGGCTCACACCAAAGTTTACCCGTGAAGCACCAATTGACTATTCACAAAACTATGCATATCAAACCCTTGCTACTAATATGCGGGGATTTAATCAAAACGTGAGAAACGGCAATTCATTCGCTGTTATAAACAGTGAAATAAGGTTTCCAGTGATCAAATATCTGGCAAACAGACCCCTGAGATCTGACTTCTTCAACAACTTTCAAATAGTAGGATTTGCTGATGTTGGCACAGCCTGGACGGGTTCAACTCCATACTCTGATGAGAACTCTTTGTTTACCAGGAAAATATTTGAGGGTCCATTGGTAATTACAGTTCGTGAACAACGTGAACCAATCGTTGCAGGTTACGGCGTAGGCTTAAGATCACGCATTTTGGGCTACTTCGTAAGAGCTGATTACGCATGGGGCGTTGAAGATTTTGAGATCAGTAAGCCCATTTTCTATGTTTCTTTAAGTTTGGACTTCTAATATAATTGCGATTTACATCCTTATCTCTGGCATTTTGTAATTTATGGTTGCCATTTTGTGAAGAGTCGCCAAGCAAAGCGACCTAAACATTCAAGCCCAGCCTCAATTAATCCTGCTGCCGGTCCGGTAGACTTTTTTCTTGTTCTATAATATAATAACTTTTAAAATACATACTGATATTTATTCCTTGGGCGCTTGTTAGTAACTTTTAAAAAAATCTCTATTAAAAATATGCTTTGAACCTTCGTAATATGGAAATTTGCAAAACTAATTAACCTGGAGTTTGTTCGTAAATTCTATACTTTGTACTAAGCGATAAATCAGCATCTTGAACCAAAATTAGGTCTAACAATTTGGTTGTGAAATAGAGGTGCAAAGTATCAAAAAACAGGTAAAAATAACTTATTAAGAATTTAATTCGCTCTAACAGAGATAGTTAAACACATTTTGTTGATAAGTACTTTTACCTAACGCTATGAGTTGACAGTTTTATAATTGTATATTGTCGTACAATTACAAGCCCGTCCTCAATGAGAATTTGATGCTCAAAATCAGTCAAATTGAAAGCTCGGGTAATTACAATTAACAATCATTTTAACCGGATCTATGGAAAGCAACCTTTTCGCACAATTGGAAGAAAATACTTCACTTACCGACTCAAGAAGTAAAGGCTTTTACGATGAGATGCTGGAAAAACGTGTAAGACCTGCAAGGGAACTTGTTGAAGAACAAAACGCATTACTGGAAAAACCAATGAATACTAAAATTATAACTAAGCCTGCAACTCCGGCTTCAGACTATAAAGCATACTCTGATGAAGAAATACTTGCAAAGGCTACAGCCTATTTTGCAGGTGATAACCTGGCAGCTAATGTTTGGATGCATAAGTATGCACTAAAAGATAGTGATGGCAATATCTATGAACTTACGCCTGATGATATGCACCACAGGCTTGCATCAGAAATTGCCCGCATTGAATCAAAGTACCCTGACCCGGTAAGTGAGGAAGTTATTTTTGAGGCATTTAAAAACTTCAAGTACATCATCCCTCAGGGTAGTCCAATGGCTGGCATTGGTAATAATTTCCAGGTTTCATCGCTAAGCAATTGTTTTGTTATTGGAGGAGATGGAAATTATGATTCGTATGGTGGTATAATGAAGATTGATCAGGAACAGGTGCAACTCATGAAACGCAGAGGTGGAGTTGGACATGATCTTTCTCATATAAGACCTACAGGAAGCCCGGTAAAGAACAGCGCATTAACTTCAACAGGTATCGTACCTTTTATGGAGCGATATTCAAATTCAACTCGTGAAGTTGCACAAGATGGTCGCCGCGGTGCATTAATGCTTACCATTTCAGTTAGGCATCCTGATGCAGAGAAATTTATTGATGCTAAACTGGAGCAGGGTAAAGTTACAGGTGCCAATGTATCAGTGAAAATAGATGATGCCTTTATGGAATCAGTGAAGAATGGCACACCTTATCGTCAGCAGTATCCCATTAATTCTGATAATCCGTTAAAGGTATCAGAAATCGATTCATCAGCATTGTGGAATAAGATCATCCATAATGCCTGGAGATCAGCTGAGCCCGGTGTATTGTTCTGGGATACCGTTCTGAGGGAATCAGTGCCCGATTGTTATGCTGACCTGGGGTTCAAAACACTTTCAACCAATCCTTGTGGTGAGATACCTTTGTGTCCATACGATAGTTGCCGGTTGATAGCTATAAACCTTTATAGTTATGTAGAAAATCCTTTTACACCTGAGGCTGCTTTTAACTATAACTTGTTCCGCAAGCATGCAGCTCTTGCTTTGCGAATAATGGATGACATTATTGATCTTGAAGCTGAGAAAATTGATGCAATAATTGCCAAAATAAATAATGATCCTGAAGATGAAGAAATAAAGCGCATTGAACGGAAATTATGGGAGAACATTAAGGCAAAGACCATCAAAGGACGTCGTACTGGTATAGGCATCACTGCTGAAGGAGATATGCTTGCTGCACTGGGCTTACGATATGGTACACAGGATGCAACAAATTTTTCAGTTAATGTGCACAAAATACTTGCCACTGAGGTTTATGGCGCAAGTGCTGACCTTGCAAAAGAAAGAGGAGCATTTCCTGTTTACGACTTCGATAGGGAGAAGAATAATCCATTCATTCAGCGCTTAAAAGAAGCATCCCCTGAAGTTTATGAAAAGATGCGGAAATATGGAAGGCGCAATATAGCAATGCTTACAATTGCTCCTACCGGTAGTGTTAGTATATGCACTCAAACCACTTCAGGTATTGAACCTGTGTTCATGGTAAGTTATAAGCGTAGGCGGAAAGTAAACCCGAACGACAAGAATGTAAATATAACATTCGTTGATGACATAGGTGATTCATGGGAAGAGTATAATGTATTCCATCCAAAATTCGTTGAGTGGCTGAAAGTCAATGGATACGACCCTGATGCAGTAAAGCTTTATGATGAAGCCCACCTTGAGCCTCTGATTGAAAAGTCACCATATTACAAGGCAACCAGTAATGACATCAATTGGTTGAATAAAGTAAAGATGCAGGGTGAGATCCAGAAATGGGTTGATCACTCTATAAGTGTTACAGTAAATTTACCAAAGGAAGCAACTGAAGATCTGGTTAGCCAGGTATATTTAACTGCTTGGGAAAGCGGATGCAAAGGAATGACCATTTACCGTGATGGTTCACGCGCAGGTGTGCTTGTTAGCAATGACAAGCCTGTAAAGGAAGAAACTGAGTTCCATGAAACAAAAGCGCCCCCCCGGCCAGTAAAGCTTGAAGCTGAAATTGTAAGATTTCAAAATGATTACGAAAAGTGGATAGCTGTGATTGGACTGTTAAACAATAAGCCTTATGAGGTTTTTACAGGTAAGGCTGAAGGCTTCTTCCTACCTCCATGGGTAACCAAAGGATGGGTAATAAAGAGTAAAGAAGGCAACTCTAAAGCACGATATGATTTCCAATTCCTTGATAAAGAGGGTTATAAAATCACTTTCGAAGGGCTTTCACGTTCGTTTAATAAGGAGTACTGGAATTATGCCAAGCTTATTTCCGGCATATTAAGACATGGAATGCCTTTGCCTTTCCTGGTTAACCTGATTGATAACCTGACTTTTGACAATGACAGTATCAATACCTGGAAAAATGGCGTTGTAAGGTCCCTTAAACGTTATATACCTGATGGAACCAAGGCTAATGATAAAACTGAATGCCCATCGTGTAAAGAAAAAGACGGTCTGATATACAAGGAAGGCTGCTTAACATGCAAGCATTGCGGATACTCAAAGTGCGGATAAAAGATTAGAAATGTATCTTGTGATGATCAAACACTTGATTGTTGCGATAGAACCGTATTTTTTCAGCAATTAGAATAAATATCTTCAAATCGTTCCTGGTAAGCCACTCAATTGCTTCTTGCTGGTTGCGGCATGCATCTGATAGGACTGCCAGAAAGAAATACCTGTTTACATTTAACCAATGATATGCCCTTAAATTGTCATCAATGGCACTGTCAAGGGCAGCATATTGCACATATCCATTCTTGATAAGCCAGTTGAAAGCTTCCTCACTGCCCCTGATTGCTTTTGACAAAGCAGCTAGTTCAGGATATCCATTTGAAAGTAACCATTGAAACAGCTCATCATTACCACTAATGGTTTCGCCGAAAGCAATTAGTATCTTTACCGGATAGTCAAGCATTATGTTTTAAGTTTATCTATTTCTGCAGTTAGTTTCCTGTCTTTTTCTGTAATCGAATTACCTGAATCATGAGTGGTAGTACTTATATTTACTTTATTGTACTCTATAGTAATTGAGGGGTGATGAGCTTGTTTCTCAGCAATTAAGGCTACTTTCGTACAGAAGGCAAATGCTTCCAGAAAGTTGCTGAACTCATATGATCTTGCTAATAAACTGCCGTTATCCGGATGTTCAATTTGATGCCACATGTTTACGTTTTGCATAATCTGTTTAAAGAAAAACATGAAGCCTTCACAAAAGGTTCAGTTATATATAGACTTCTGCATTAAGGTTTACTTCTTTTACTTTTCCGGCAATTTTTTCAAGTTCTTCTGCTGAAACTTTTAATAAGCCTTCTTCGGGTGTTTCACGGGAGATGGTATAAAGCATCACCAGTGAGGGTTGTATTTTTTGTAGGTGTTCAAGCCACAAACTAATCTCTTCATCTGATGTATTGTCAATTTCAATTCCGTTACATTTTCCTTTGATAAACAGGGTTTGAATGATAACCTGCCCATGAAAAAGTGTCAGCTGATCAACAACGTCATGAAGCGTAATTGAAGAAACCGGACGATTGATTGCCTGGAACATGTGATCTGTACCAGCATCAAGCTTAAGCACATTATGATCTACTTTGAGCAGTGCTGCTCTGATAGAATCATTGTGAAGTCTGGTTGAATTAGACAGTACGGTAATTTTTGAGGCAGGGAAATACGTGTCTCTTAATTCAATGGTCCTGCCAATGATTTCAGCGAAGCCGGGATGCATAGTTGGTTCACCATTGCCCGCAAAAGTTATGTTATCAGGAAGTAATTGCTTCTCATTCAATTCTTTGAACCGGTCTTCTAATGCCGACAAGATAATTGAGGTTGGGTATAATTTGGCATGCTTATCCTGATCTTTGGCAGTTAATCCACACTCACAATATATACAGTTAAAAGAACAATATTTCATTGTATCGGGAAGGAGGTTAATTCCTAATGATACTCCGAACCTGCGGCTATTAACCGGACCAAACACTATCTCGCTAAACAAAAAACCTGACATGGATGTAATTTTCTGCAAAAGTAATGATTAAGTTAAGCTCTATCCGTGTAATTGGTCCTTTTGTTTGATAAACGTACAAGTTGATTCAGTTAGCCAACATGATTGATAAGTAAATAATTGCTATTTTTGAATGACTAAACTTTTACAATGACTTCCTTAAAAGAGATTAAGGCTCCAATAGAACAACATATACAAGAATTTGAAAAGAGGTTCAGGCTGGCTATGAAAAGTTCAGTTCCTTTACTTGACAGTATCACTGCATATCTTGTTAAGAGAAAGGGAAAGCAAATAAGGCCGATGTTTGTATTTCTAACTGCACAAACCTGTGGCGAAATTAATGATACCACATACAGGGCTGCTTCACTCATTGAACTACTCCACACAGCAACTTTAATACATGATGATGTTGTTGATGATTCAAACAAGAGAAGAGGATACTTCTCACTTAATGCACTGTGGCAGAACAAGATTTCTGTGCTTATAGGAGATTATCTACTTTCAAAGGGGCTTCTTTTATCCCTTGAATATGATGATTTTGATTTATTACGCATAGTTTCTGAAGCTACCCGTGAGATGAGTGAGGGTGAACTTTTGCAAATTGAAAAGGCTCGAAGGCTGGATATTCAGGAAGACATTTACTTTGAGATAATCCGTAAGAAAACAGCCTCATTGATTGCATCATGCTGTGCCGCTGGTGCCGTATCTGTTGGTGCCGACAAGGAGCTACAGAAGAAGATGCACTATTTTGGTGAGCTCACCGGGATCGCTTTCCAAATCAAGGACGACCTTCTTGATTACAATAAAACTCTGGAAACCGGCAAACCATCAGGCATCGATATTAAGGAAAAGAAGATGACGCTTCCGCTAATTTACACTCTGAGTAAAGCCGACTGGAATGAGAAGCGTAAAATAATAAACACAGTTAAAAACCACAATAACGATAAAGAGTTGGTAATTAAGCTCATGCAGAAGGTGCATGAAAGTGGTGGTATTGCTTATGCCGAAAAGAAGATGCTGGAATATCGGGAAAAGGCCATTGAAATACTATCAGAATTTCCTGAATCAGAAGCTCTTAGGTCACTAAGAGATCTTGTACTTTTCACAACTGAGAGAAAGAATTAACGCGCTGCCTGATCACTCTTTTCAGGCTTTCCGCAAGGTAAAAGCAAAGGTAGTACCTACTCCAGGTGAGCTGCGAACGTTTATGGTTTCTTCATGCGCTTCAATGATGTGTTTCACTATAGCAAGGCCTAGTCCTGAGCCGCCTAGTTCTCGTGAACGGGCTTTATCAACCCTGTAAAAACGTTCAAATATTCTTGGTAATTCTGATATCTCTATACCCGGACCATTATCTGATATCTCAATCAAAATGTGCTTATCCATATCAAAAAAGCTAATCTTTGTTTCAGCATGGTTTGAATTGCCGTACTTGATGGAGTTGTCAATCAGGTTAATTAAAACCTCTCTTGTTCTTTCCCTGTCAGCGCTCACAAAGTATGGTTTCTCAGGCTGAGGAAAAGTGATACTAACTTTCTTCTTTCTTGTTTTAATCTCAAGAAACTCAATCACATCACGACTTAATGCTGATACGTCAAATTTTGAGTGGTTAAGCTGTAATTCACCCGATTCAAGTTGAGATATTTTTTCAAGATCTTCAACCAAAGCTATCATCCGGTTAATACTCTTCTCTGTGCGAAGCAAATATTGCTTGTTAATTGTTGGATCATCCAGCCCGCCGTCAAGTAGGGTGAGTACGTATCCCTGGATGTTAAAAATAGGAGTCTTTAACTCATGTGAAACGTTACCTAAAAACTCGCGTCGGTAGGTTGCCATCCTTTTCAATTCTTCAATTTCTCTCTTTTTATTCTCTGTCCATTCAATCACTTCCTTATTCACCTTATCAAGTGATGGAAGTACCTTATCTTTCTTATCATCTTTTGTTGACTTTGATGTTCTTATGGTTTTATAAATCAACCTTATTTTCTCAATAAGGAAGCGCTTTACCAAAAAACTTACAATGCCAAATGCAAAAGCAAAAGTTAGTAATGATAATATGACATAGGCCCATGTTGACAAATAAAAGCCCGAAAGTAACCCTAATACTATCAAAGCAGCAAGCATAAACAGTGCCATAGCCAGGGCTATGACAAATGACAGGTTTACGGGTTCAGAGAAATTTACTTTCAAGATTTTACAACGAATATTTATAACCAACTCCTTTTATAGTAATAATATTATCAATGCCTATTTTTTCACGAATACGCCTTACATGGACATCTATAGTCCGGTCACCCACAATAACGCCGGTACCCCATACACTTGAATATATTTCTTCTCTTGTGAATACCCTGTTAGGTTTAGATACCAGCAATGAAAGGAGCTCAAACTCTTTGCGCGGTAGTGAGATTTCAAGTCCATTATTAACCACCATGTACTTTTCTTTATCAATAAAAATCTCCTGTTTGTCAGAGGAAGATTCTTCAATAGTTGGTGCTTTTGACCTACGTAAAAGAGCTTTGACTCTGCTGGTAAGTATACTGGGCCTGATAGGTTTTGTTATATAGTCATCAGCCCCTGCATCAAATCCTGCCAATTGCGAATATTCTTCGCCCCGGGCAGTTAGAAAAATTACAATGGTGTCTTCAAAACCTGGCATTTCCCTTATCTGCCTACAGGTTTCAATCCCATCAATACCCGGCATCATCACATCCAGGATAACAAGGTGGGGACGATTATCTTTCAAGAGAGCAAGGGCGTCCTTACCATTGCTGGCTTTAAGCACCTGGTAGCCTTCTTTTAAAAGGTTGTAGCATAGAAATTCAAGCACATCAGCCTCATCATCTACAAGTAAAATGCAATATTGTTCCCTTTCCATTGGGCTAGGTTGTTATATTGCTCAAAGTTAATTAATAATTTCAAATAACCTGATAACGGTGACAGAATGCCTGAAGCTCCTGCAATTCATTTAAAAATATCTATCTTTATGGTGCTAAACTTTAGTAATTCGGACAATGAAACTCCATTATAAATTCAATTCTACCATCTCATTTGTGACAATCCATTCAGCTATATTCAAACGATTCATTTTATTAATGATCATTGCCTTAATTCCTTTTGGCATGGTAAAAGGGCAGAGTTTTAAAGGGGGTGTGCTGGCAGGGCTCGTTGGGAGTCAGGTAGCAGGTGACAGGTTTAGTGGGTATAATAAAGCGGGGATAACCGGGGGTGGATGGGTAAGTATGCTGGGTGCTCCAAATACTCAGTATCAGATGGAGTTATCGTATATTCAAAAAGGAAGTCGGGAAAATCCTGATTACGAAAAGGAAAAATATGATTTCTATCGAATGCAGTTAGGCTATGTTGAACTGGCATTATTGTACAGAATGTTATATAGTGAAAAATTGAATTTCGAGATCGGTCCCGCAATGGACTTTTTGCTGCACAGTCACGAGAAGTTCAATAATGAGGAATTATTCAGTCCCTTCGCCAAAAGAAATCTGTGCCTCATATTAGGGCTTTCATACAGGATTGGAGAAAGAACAATTGTAAACTTCAGAACCAATAATTCAATTCTAACAATTCGCACTCAAAGAGTAAATGGTGATGTATGGAGGTTCTTTGACCACGGGCAATTTAATGATGCTCTGGTGTTTTCCTTGTACTATGAATTGTAACTCCTGAATGATAAGGAGCAAAAGAAAGGAGGAAAATTCATGAATTTTCCTCCTTTCTTACTTAAACATTTTGAATAATTATCTTGTGATAATCAATTTTAAGGTTTCATTGTATTGATTGCTGCTCACCTTAACAAAGTACATTCCAGGCTGAAGGGTTCTTACATCCATCATAAATTCATTACCTATTGCAATATCCCTCTTAACCTCAACACCTGAAGTTGTGTATAAACCAATAAATGTTTCTCCTCTGTTATCAGGCAATACAATAGTAAAGTTATTGTTTGCAGGATTTGGATACATTAGCAACTTGCTAAGATACTGATCACGAGCAGATGAGCAGATGTCAACTTCAATATATGATGTTTTGGTGGCTGTGTAACTGCTAATACCATCAGATACTGTTAAGCTTACATCATAATTGCCTGTAAGTCTGTATGAAATTGTTGGGTTCTGTTCTGTAGAAGTCTCAGGATTGCCACCCGGGAAGCTCCATTCCCATGAAGTGATATTACCTGCAGAATAATCAGTAAATGTTACTTCATCCAGCTCGCAGATCTTTACTTCAGAAGCGATGAAGTTAGCCAGCAATGTGGTTGTATTGGCAATTCCAAGGAAATTGATATACTGGGTCATCAGGGAATCCTTATGTGAAATTCCTGTACCATTATTTAAACCACCAAATTCCATTGAACTTCCAATTGTGCGGTAAGTACCGCCATCATATGCAATACTTGTATTGTAGGCAGGTGAAGTATTTTGAAGAACAACAAATGCATCCTCAAGTGGCAGGATATGGTCAATGTAGCTGTTATCACCATAATAGGTGAACGACATACCTTCAGTGAAAGCACCTGTTACTCCATTTATAATACTGAGGTCATTACCTCCATCACCATCACCGGCAATTTTGAACATTGGATGTGCTGCTGTTGGATCATTATATGCCCATGTATCAGCGCCTTCCATATACACCCTGCCGGAATTATTATTCATAAAATTGGCCAGTGCCTGACCTTGCCCGCTTGTAAGTACTGTATTATTAGGGTAGCTGCCTAAACAAACAAATACTGACTGATACGGACCAATGATCATAGGCCATGAAGTAACGTAATCGGCAGTTACTCCAATATTCGATAGTGAATTTCTGATAACCGGCCCAGAGTTTTTGTTCCCGTCGATATCAATTATTAGTACCGGAATCTGACCAACAATAAAAGTAGGTGCACCTGAACCGGTAAACCCACCAAGTGACGAAATATCAAAATCAAGTACCACCTGATGTCCTGTTGGAGTGGTTGGTAGTGCTGTAACAGTAAATACTGCATCAACAATTTCATAACCACCAACTGTTGCAATATATACACTATCCACATTAATTAAAAGATAAGGGTCATCAGTACCAATAACACCCAATACATCATAGGCAGGTGCAGTTCCGGCATTAAGAATTCGCAGATTGAGAAATACAGTTTCACCCGCATCTACCTTATCATTATTATTACCCTGACTGTCATCAATTGACATACCTGCATAGTTCAGAACAACGGAATGACCAATTATGACAAAACTACCTTCCCACTGATTAGTGTCAGCAACAGCTAAAAAGTCAAAGTTGATCTGATGTTCTTCAGGAATTTCATTTGAAACAGTAAAACCAAATGCATCTGCAATACTAGTGACCTGACCAGCTGAAATCAACGGATACAGTTCAACAGTATCGTTTAGGGTAACAAATGGATCTGCGCATTGAATGGTAACAGTTACGTTTTGAACATCTTCCGTACCGGCATTCTTTAAACCTAGTGCAAATGTAACTGTTTCATTATAGTCAAGTTGCATGTTATTATTACCGTATTCGTCATTAATTTCATTGTTGTCATATACGATATAAGGACCTTCAAGAGGTATAATTTCTATATTAGAAATATATGGAAGACGATTGTAAGCTGTTACTGCAAGCTTCATCATTCCTACTTGAGTTAGAGGAGGAATATTTATAATTGCAGTGCCGCCGCTAACTGTTGCTGTACCGAGAATGTCACCATTCATAGTGAGGCATGCATAGGCATCGTCAACGTTACAGTTGATCACAAACTGGTTTGAACCTATAAAGGCAACATTGCTATGTGTAACTGCAAGCTGGGCTGGCAAAGCGGTACGAAGCATAAGCGATGGGTCGCCAAATATCAACCAGGTATCAGTCATTTCATCACCTGCTGAACCATATGTCTCGTTCATTTTAATGCATCCATTAATGGAAACACCGCCAAAGGTTCTTTTAATATTGCTTTCATAACTCTCAACCAGAATATCATTCATTTCATCCTGACCATCCATTGGTGGATTCCACGACTTATTAATAGTTGCCATCAAGGCTGCAACAGCACCTGTTGGGCCGTTAGTATTAGTCGCCCTCAGCCATGCTTCAGCAAAGCAAGTAGCATTAAGAAAGTCGCCGTTAACACATGCAACAGAAATGATAAAAGGCCACTTATTATTGTTAGTAAGCTGATTAACACCTGAGTTAGAAAATCCTGTAGTGCTCCATGAATTTTGACTCCCATGGCCTACATAATTAATTATTGAGCGTCCATCATTCACTTCTGTAGCAACGGAAGCGGAGTTGGGATTACCGGGCAGGTCTTCACCACCTTGTGACCCATCATAAAGTTCTGCAACAGTAGTATAAGTGTAATTGATCAAATCAGTTCTGATATTCCTCATGTGTTGCCAATCGTACTCATTATCATCCCCCGGACCTTCTGCTGAAGCTATACCAACGCCCTTTGAGAACCAATCATAGCTTACCACCGGATTTTGCTCATAGGCTATTGTGCGTTGAACCTGAGTAACAACCTGTGCTTCAAGTTCAGCGGAGAACCTACCTACGAATATATCGGGGTTATGGTCACTTCCGGCAAGGAAACCATATGCATGATCTGATGGGCCACCAATATTTCCGGTTGTTACAGTGGGCACCTGTGCATGGTCACCTACCAAAAGTAGGTATGTAAGGCCATTAGTTGTATAATAGTCAGCGACGTAATTCTTTATTGCTGTTGAATTTGCTCCTATTACAGCAACGTCAACAATTTCAGTTGGAGTACCAATAGTACGTTTCCAGTTCACGAAATCCTGCATTGCCGGAATAAATGCACCATAAGATATAATGAGCATATTGCCCTGCTCTTCAAGTGGGGTGTATCTTGAAGTAGTGGCTGAATTCAGGAATTGCCTATCATATATTTGTTTAAAATCAAAATCTACGCTCTCATTAACGTTACTGTTTCTGGTGAGTATATTGATGGAGGATGTACCTGAAGCTTTTACTTCAATCACAATCTCGTAATAAACCCGAAGCACTTTAGTTACAGGGTTATAGGCAAAAGGACTAATAACAACTGTTTGCCCTCTGTAATCCCTTAAAATGAACGGATCCCTGAGAAAGCCAATTTCTGAAGGAAAGAATTCATTCCTTGTGTAAGCACTGCCATAAGTGTACGGTACATCCGACGGGTTAATATCGCGGGTGAAATTACCTTTTGATGGGGCGATGTTTATATCAGCAAAATCTTTGAATTTAGATGATACTATCTCTATATCCATGCCTGCATCATCGGGAATAATCAGCGAGGTAGTCAGTTTTGGCAGATCAGGCATCCCTTTCTCTAATATTGGTGATGATTCTCCAACACTGACAGTGAAAGCTTCACCATTAGGGGTGTTTACTGGGTTTAGCATGAAGCCCCCCAATTCAACTTTAATGATGGAGTTACTGATGTCACTTTCAATTAGCTCAACATTTGCTGCTGAAGGCTCTTGCGAATTGATAGTTATCCAGTTCTGGGCTGATAGGAAGCCTAAACTGAAAAACATTACTGCAATTAATAGTAATTTTTTTGAATTCATCGTTGTGTGTTTATTGTTATCTAAATCAAAAAGGGACATAATGATCATTAAACTTGCAGGTATGCACAAACCCCATGGTTTGATTTGCTTACCTATAAGTTTCGGAATCAATGGTTTCCACTAAATAAAAATCAATTCAACATTATAAGCTTTCTCAATTTCACAGTTTCACCGGCTTCAAATTTAATAAAGTAAACGCCACCTTTAAGATTTTTTGGAATAAATTCCAATTTATGTTCCCCGGCGTTTGTTGAAGCAGAGTTGTAAATCACAGCCATTTCACTGCCTAATAGGCTAAGAAGGCTGATCTTTATCCCTGATTCAGCTTTTAATGTGAATTCAACAGACAGTTTATCAATAAAAGGATTAGGATACACATTAAATGTAGACTCTAATGCCTTATCTATTGTGTTCACGAAACCTACATAAATTTCATTTGAAGTCTCCGACTCGCAACCTTCGGAAGATCTTACTGTGGCATGATAAAAGTCAGTAGTTACCGGTTCATAAGTCTGACTGGTTGCTCCTTCAATAGGGCCATGTCTATTATACCATTGATTACCTTCCGATGCATCTGACAAAAGTAATGCTCCTTGCTGAGTGATTACCGGAGCATTTGGAATAGCATTAACTTCAACCATTAGCGTTCCTTGATTAACTTGTGCACCTGAAATTGCATTAATTGTGAAGCCTGTTGGTTCAGTTAAGATAGCTACCGGGTTGTATATAGTCCCGTTATTTAAAACTCCATCAGGATCCCACTGGTATTCAACAGCTTCTACATTATTGATAACAAATGCGAAAAGATTTATGTCCTGCTCAAAGCAAGCTGCTTCAGGATATGCGAATGGATATACCATGAACTCTGTGGGAGGAACTTCATACACCTGTGCAGGAAAGATAATATCGTCAATGTATGCTGCATCTATACCACTGGTATTTACCAGGTTTTTCTTGTAAGCCCACTTAAAAGTTCGTTGCCCGGCAGTAACTGCATAGTTGACGTAATCCCATGGAACATCACCTGACCACGATCCTTTCTCGACTCCATCAATATAGAATTTTAGAAAATCACCTCCACTTTCGGATGACACTTTCCGGGCAAATGTGATTACACCATTCACTTCAACATCCATAGTAACTTCCAATTCACTTATTCCATTTGGACCTACAGCCCCTGAACGTGCACCAAATAGCCCGCCATTATGAGCAAATTGTGTTACAACCCATGGCTTTGTACTTGCATTGATCCAGTTAAATGAACTAAAATCACCCGTTTCAAAGTCCTCAACAGTTAGTCCTACGCCCATATCATACTTTTTAGTTGCATAATATGGATCTGCAGTTGAACTGGAAAAGAAGGTAATAAGACTACCCGTTGGTATAGAATCAGCAATCTCAACCTCATACAATGCATATGAAGGTGTACCACAAATAACATCGCCATTATAATAAGCATTCTCACTAATAGTTGCCAGGTCACTGTCAGTGAATAAATACACCATTGCATTATGTGCATCACTATGTCCAATATTATCAACCGGCACTCTATATATAACTGTTTCGCCGGCATCTATGCGGCCATTAGGGTTGGCTGACTGTGAATCATCTACTATGACTTCATTTATTGATAGAACAGGTGAATTTAAGGTTGTATTGAATTGATATACCCATACTTCAGCGCTATCAGTAATAGTAAGTGTAAAAGTTGCCGTCACCTGATCAGGTATAAGGTCAGTTGCACTTATAGTAAATGCAAGTGGATTGTTTACTATTGCTCCTGCCGGAATATTTTCCCAGTCTTCCGTATCCTCTCTAATCATAAGGTATGGCGAATCAGTTGTAATATTCACAACAAGGTTGGTTGCTTCTGCACCACCAACATTTTTAAGGCCAATATTAAAACCGAATACTTCATTGTAATCAGCTTGCATATTATTGTTACCAGCAGGGTCATTTACTGAATAGGAATCAAGCATTATATAAGGACCGTCGGGCGAAGCAACCAGTACGGTACCTATGTGAGGTTGCATATTTTGAGCAGTAACAACCACATCAGCATTTCCGGGAACAGTAATAGGATCTATGCTAACAACTGCCACACCTGCTTCATTGGCTAGAGCTGCACCATGAAGTATACCGTTCTTTGAAATTGCCACATAAGCATATGGAGCTGCAGTTACAGTAAATTCATTTGTATTAAGAAGCATCAATGGTTCATGACTAACAGTCATTACCGGAGGAACCGCCATGTATGCTGTTAGTGAAGGATCACCCATTAGGCAATATATCTCCCAGTAATACTCTGCCTGAGAAGGGGAACCCTCCATCACAGCAAGGTTACCGGCAAAAATTAACTGGTCCATTGTTGTATACCAATCTGCAAACGGCTCCCCATGATCATGGAAAGAGCGGTCATATTCACCAAGTGTAGTTCCTTCATAAGTAGGATTTACAACAATTTGCCCTACTCCTACACCAAAATAGAAATCTTCATCCCAATAGGTATTATTTGATCCACCTATGTAACCAATTGCTCCTTTATTGGGTGCTCTGAGCAGCTCTTCGGCAAAGCAATTAGTACCATACATGCTTGTTTGACAACAATTACCAATCATTAATGGATATTCCCCGTTATTCTGCAAGCCTGCAATATCACTAATCTGAAATGAAGGATCAGCCCATCCGCTGGCACTACCATGTGCTGTATAATTGGCAAAGCCTACTCCATCACTTACGTTTTGTATAATTTGTGCTGATGCACTCCCCGAGGCTGGGTAAAGGTAAGTATGACTCAGGAATCCATGATCAGGATTAAAGTAATATGTTGTGCCGTAGTTTATTTGCCCGTTTGCATGTACCGGAGCCCATGTTGCATCAACCCCTGCTATCATTACGCATTCACCTAAAAACGCAGGGTTAGGGAAAAGATATTGCTCATACATGAGTGTTTTATCAATCTGTGGTTGTAACTGATCGAGATTATTTGCTGAAAACCTGCCATAATACATCTCAGGCAAATAGTCATTTGTAAATTCGCAATAGTATAAGTCAGTGACATGACTGCCGGTATTGAATGCAGGAATTTGGGCTACGTCTCCTACGAATAATACAAATGAAGGCGATGGGTCAGTTGGTGTTCCTGATTCATATAGGTTTTGAAGGTAATTTTTGATACTTGTTGTTGTTGTACCAACATTAGGATTATTAGTATATCCTTCTATAACTTTAAATCCTTTTTTAGTTTTCCACTCCACTAATGGTTGTAAAGCAGCCTCAAACATGGGATCAGATATAATTACCATTGTAACCGGATATTGCACAATGTTTTCCCTTGTATGTTCAATGGGCAACCTGTTAGCAAACATCTGGTCGAGGTTGAAATAGTATGACCTTGTCTTCTCCATTAATTCAAGAGTAGCTTCATAATCGCCATTAATAAAATTTACTTCAACCACCATATTAACATACACCTTAATGATTCCGGTTACAGGATTATATTGTACAGGAGCCAGGTCTATTCTAGCCAATCTCTTATCTCTCAGCAATCCAAGAATTTCCACACTTGCAGGTTCATCACCAATGAATTTGTTCTGGTTGTAGACTTCACGGTTAATTACAAAATCAGGTTTTGATTTACTGCTTTTTGCAACCGGTGGTTGGGCAGGTATGAGTTGATTGGTTATTCCAAGATCACTAAGCTTGAACTCCCTTATCTCTGATGCAACCACATTTATCTGAACAGTTGCTCCAATTGGAATAGAGATTAATTTTCTCATCATCGGCAATTTAGGAAAGCCTGATTCCTGAGTGTAGGAATATCTTTCAGAACTGATTTCAGTGAAATAGCCTTCCTCAGTTCTTACATTTTGTGTGTGGAAGGAAGAGAAAGTGTTATGGATGGTGAGTCCATTGATTGACGATTCCTTAATAGAAAATGAGGTTGGTGAATTGTTTAAAGTTACTTGCCCTGTTGCAGGGATAATGAAACATAAGATGAAAATTAGCACTGTCATACTGTAGGCAGTACATGAGTGTAGTGATGTTTTCATAATGAAGAATTTTAATAGAAGAATCCTGATCTGTTACAAAACTAACAAATATTAACCTTGATAATCAAACTATTAAACGAATATTATACAAGGGATGCTTCTATAGCAACCCTCTTATGTTATGCATCTCTTTCAGGTTGCTGATTTCCTATTTTTTTAATCCCTGCAACGGGAATCAGGGTAGCAAAAAAACCTATTCCTGCTACAACTAAAAACACTGACAAATAGTCTTTCCAATGCATGTCAACAGGATATGAGGATATCAGGAAAGAACCTCCTTCAGCACCAATCTTTACAAGACCAAACTTTTGTTGCAGGATGAGTATAAGCGTACCAAGTATAATGCCGGCAATAGCTCCTGTTAGTGTTACAAGGATTCCTTCGGTCATAAAGATCTTCCTAACTAACTTATTATCTGCACCAAGGGCGAAAAGAATTTGTATGTCCTTCCGCTTGTCAAGTATGAGCATGGAAAGTGAACCAATCATGTTAAAAGTAGCTACAAGAAGTATAAATGAAAGAATGAAAAAGATAGCCCACTTTTCTGATTTCATCACCTTGTACAGCACTTCCTGTTGTTCAAAGCGATTCTTTACAACATAGCTACTCCCAAGTATTTCCTTAAGCTTTTCCTGCACGGAAACCATGTTAGCATTTCTCGTTATGGCTATTTCTACTGAGGTTAGTTCGTTTTCGTATTCAAAGAGTTCACGTGCAAAACTTAGGGGTACTATCATGTACTTAGTATCAAAGTCCTGTTGTACGGAAAATACTCCCGATGGCCTGATATCAATACGATTAAATGCTGACTCGGGGTTAACATAACCGGCTTTTGTCCTGCTTGGAGCAAAAACTTCAATCATTGCATCATAACTGTTAAGGTCTACGCCCAGGTAATAAGCCACGCCCTGACCGGGAATTGCGAGAGGTTGGTCATTAAATTTAAGCATCAGACTGCCATCAATCATCATGCTGTCAAGCCCTGTCCATGTAATGTAATTATCGTCAACCCCTTTTATGGTAGCCAGGAATTGGTTGCTGCCATACTTCAATAGTGCCTTCTCTTCAACTATTCCGGTTGCTTCACGAACCCCTTCTATATTCTTAATCTGTTCCCAGGGAAACACATTTGAATCAAACGTTTTGCCCTGTGCGGGCGTGACTTTAACAGGAGGATCAAAGGTGTTAAACAGTGATATTACCAATCCTTCAAAGCCATTAAACACAGATAAGACAACAATAAGCGCCATAGTGCCAATTGTTATACCGGCCACAGAAATGCCTGAAATAATATTTATCACATTATGCGACTTCTTAGATTTCAGGTAGCGCCAGGCTATGTAGAAGGGTAAATTCAATGCTTATGTATTCAGTAACTTGTCAATGTTTTCTATATAATCCAGTGAGTCGTCAACATAAAAATCAAGCGCGGGAATGATGCGTAATTGACCTTTAACTCTTAAGCCCAACTGATGGCGTATATCTTTATTATGTTGTTTAATTGTATTAAAAACTTCGGCTTTTTCCTTAGGGCCAAAGAGGCTTAGGTACACCCGTGCTAGTGACATATCAGGTGATATGTTAACCTTTGTAACTGTTACCATATAACCGTGTAGGTGTTCACTACCAAATATTCTTAAGATTTCTCCGAGATCCTTCTGTAGCAGACGGGATATTTTTTGTTGACGTTTTGATTCCATTACGCAAAAATAAGCAATTTAAAGCCTTAATTCCAGTTACAATAACGGTAGATAATTTTCTTTTCTCATTTAATGCAATCACCTTATCTTTGTTGCTTTATGAGGGTGTGCTTAAAACACTAATGTAATGTTGAAAAATCTTTTCAAAGTTCTTAGATATGCAATTCCCTATTGGGGTTTTGCATCACTCAATGTGATCTTCAACATAATAGGTGTTTTCTTTTCTCTTGTTTCGTTTGCTGCTATCATACCCGTATTGAATATCCTCTTCAAACTTGAAGCAACCGTAACTTCAGCTCCCCCGCTTGAAATGACTTTCGAGTCGCTCAAATTAAATTTCTATTATTTGATCAGCCAAATGATAGAAAGGTACGGTGAGCTTACAACACTTGCATATGTGTGTGGGGTTATTGTTGTTGTATTTTTCCTGAAAAACCTCTTCAGATACCTGGCAATGTATTTCATAGCGGAGGTGAGGAATGGGGTTGTACGCGACATACGCAATGCAATGTATAAGCAGGTTCTGATACTTCCTCTGTCATTTTATAGTGAAAAGCGTAAGGGTGACATCATGAGCCGCATGACTACTGATGTGCAGGAAGTAGAATGGTCAATTATGAGTTCATTGGAAATGATGTTTCGCGACCCGATAACTATCATCTCTTATCTGGTTGCCCTATTTATGATGAATTATGAACTTACATTAATGGTACTGGTATTACTCCCGGTTAGTGGTTTATTAATTGGGCAGATAGGCAGAAGTTTAAAACGCACCTCTGCAAAAGGGCAAAGTAAAATGGGAGAGCTCCTCTCCATAATTGAAGAAACCCTCGGCGGATTAAGGATAATTAAAGCCTTTAATGCAATTGAATGGGCTGATCAAAATTTTAAAGAGACCAACTTCAAGTATAATCGATTGATGGTGAAGCTATACAGAAAGCGCGATCTGGCTTCGCCATTAAGTGAATTTATGGGTATTGCGGTTTCTGTATTTGTTATTTGGTATGGTGGCCGATTAATTCTGTCCCCTGATTCAAGTATGGATGCTGCTATTTTCATTTCTTATATTGCCATCTTCTCTCAAATAATAAACCCAATTAAAGCACTTAGTACTGCCTCATACAATGTACAAAAAGGGGCTGCTTCAGTTGAGCGGATTGAGCAGATTCTCAAAGCAGAAGAAGTAATCACTCAAAAAGAAAATGCAAGACGTATTCAGGAATTTTCCGATAAAATTGAATACCGCAATGTAAGCTTTAAGTACCAGCAGGATGAAGTGTTAAAAGACATCAATTTAACAGTGGCTAAAGGAAAGGCAATTGCCCTTGTTGGTGCGTCAGGAAGTGGTAAATCAACTCTTGTTGATCTGCTACCCCGGTTTTATGATGTTACAAAAGGCAGCATTTTCATTGACAATATCCCCATCCATGACCTTGTAATTGATGATTTGAGGGGTTTGATGGGCATTGTGTCACAAGAAACTATATTATTCAATGGCACTGTTTTAGATAACATTGCTTTTGGAATGAACAATGTGAGCCTTGAAGCTGTGATTGAAGCAGCCAAAGTGGCCAATGCTCATGAGTTCATTATGCAGATGCCTGAAAATTATCAAACTAATATTGGCGACAGGGGCATTAAGATGTCAGGAGGTCAGCGTCAAAGGCTTAGTATTGCAAGAGCAGTTCTTAAAAATCCGCCGATACTTATACTCGATGAAGCAACTTCAGCGCTCGACACTGAATCAGAGAGACTTGTTCAGGAAGCTATTGTGAATTTGATGAAAGACCGCACCTCTATTGTTATAGCCCATAGACTGTCAACCGTTCAGTTTGCTGATGAGATTATTGTTATGCAACAGGGAAGGATTGTTGAGCGGGGCACGCATAGTAAACTCCTTGAGGTGAAAGGCGCATATAAGCGACTCCATGACATGCAGACGTTTGAATAAAATTCTCAGCACATGATACAGGATATTAAAGAACTTGCCGCTTCCCTGGCCAATAAAATGATCGAAATTCGGCGTCATCTGCACCGAAACCCTGAGCTCTCAATGGAAGAAGAGAAAACGTCGGCTTTCATAGTTTCAAAGCTTCAGGAGTACAATATTAGTTTTACCCAGGGTATAGCTGTGCATGGAATTATCGCATTAATTGAAGGTTTAAATCCTGACAGCCGCACTGTTGCATTACGTGCTGATATGGATGCATTGCCTATTAATGAAGCTTCCGGGAATGAATACTGTTCAACTGTGCCAGATGTAATGCATGCCTGCGGACATGATGCACATATGACCTGCCTACTTGGAGCTGCATACATCTTGCAACAAATGAAAGATAAATTTGAAGGAACAGTTAAACTCATCTTTCAACCTTCGGAGGAAAAGTTTCCGGGAGGAGCATCTATGATGATCAAGGAAGGTGTGCTTAAAAATCCGGCTCCTGATATTATGCTTGGACAACATGTATTACCAACACTCGAAGCCGGTAAAGTTGGCTTTAAATCGGGCAAGTACATGGCATCAACCGACGAAATTTATTTAACTGTAAAAGGCAGGGGAGGCCATGCTGCTACTCGTGACTTAAATGTTGATCCGGTGCTGATTGCAGCAAATATTCTGGTGTCACTTCAACAGATTATTAGTAGAAATGCACCCCCGGCAATTCCGGCGGTACTTTCATTTGGACGATTTATTGCAGAGGGTCGGACTAATATTATTCCTGATGAAGTTAAACTTGCTGGAACCCTCCGCACTTTTGATGAGAAATGGAGAGCCGATGCCCATATACGAATAAAGCGAATGGCAATTGGTATTGCTGAAAGCATGGGAGGCACTTGCGATGTATTTATTGACAGTGGATATCCGTTCTTAGTGAATGATGATAAAGTAACCGAAGATGCCCGCCAGGCCGCTATAGATTATTTGGGTAAGGAGAACGTGGAAGATCTGGAGATGCGCATGACTGCTGAAGATTTTGCCTACTTTTCACAGTTGGTACCCTCATGCTTTTACAGACTGGGCACTGCAAATGAAAAACGTGGAATTACCCACAACCTGCATACCTCAAAATTTGATATTGATGAAAGCAGCCTTGAAACAGGTGCCGGTTTAATGGCTTATCTTACCATAAGAGCCTTAAGTACTAACTAACCCTGGAATTCAAAGTAAAGACCTCAAAAACCACGCAAAGACCTCATTCAGCTTTATCTCCCCAAATAAGGCAGATTAAAATATTTACGTAGCTCATGTGTTACACCACTATTATTATTATCGTGAGTGGTAATGAATCGAGCGGCTTCTATAATACTTGGATGTGAATTTTTCATTGCATAACTATGATGTGCAACTTCAATCATATCCATATCATTCATATAATCTCCGAAGGCCATTACTTCATCAGGTGAAATATCGCAATGCTCCATAATCTTTGTTAAGGCGGTGCCTTTTGAGGTAGTTAGGTTGGTCATATCCAACCATATTTTCCCGGCAACTGCAACCTTGCAAAGATGTTGTAGATCTTCGAAGTACTTAAAACTATTTTCCTGGGAGCCATCAAAGTCACACATCGTGAATTTCAATACCAAATCATCAACTTTTGTAAGATCATCCACTACCTCTAATCGCTTATAATATTTATTTGCCTCATCAAGCAACGGGCCATGGTTATCTTCAACATAAGCTGATTCCCTTCCACACAATATAGGCCAGGCACCGGATACTTTCCTTCCTTTCTTGATCAGGGTATTGGCAATTTCTTTATCAAGTGGATTACAATGTATTTGCTCAGTACCCTTCAATACAAGAGCCCCATTTTCTGCCAATAGATAAACATCATCAATTATAGGCTTAAATTGATCAGCCATTGTATAATATTGCCTACCACTTGCAATGACCAAGGTTATGCCCATTTGCTTCAACTCCTGCTCAATATGCCAAAAGTCATCGGGAAGATTCTTTTCATCGTTTAGGAGTGTTCCGTCGAGGTCAGTAATAATAAGTTTGATCATAACATATTGGAATAGTGAGAATTAACAAAATATTAGTTCTAAAGTTTAGATTGTGCAAATAACACATAATTCACCATATGTATTCACAATGTCCTACAAAATGTAAGATAGATTGTTGATTATTAAACATTAAACCAAATACGACATGGACGACAGAATCAGATGGGAGATTGATCCGGCACACTCTTTAATTGAGTTTAAAGTCAGGCACTTAATGATAACCAACGTTAAAGGAAGGTTCAGGAAATATGAACTTGATGCCACAACACTTGGTAATGATTTCACTACGGCACAGGTAGAATTCAGAATTGATGCAAACTCAGTTGACACGAATAACGATGACCGTGATACACATTTGAGGAGTGCCGATTTCTTTGATGCTGAAAATCATGGGAGCATCACTTTCCGTTCCACTTCTGTAGTAAGAGAAGCCGGAGATGTTTACAAGCTAAGGGGTGATCTGACTATCAGGGGAATTAGTAAACCTGTTGAACTTGAAGTGGAATATGGTGGGGCAATGACTGATCCATGGGGAATCCAAAAAGCCGGCTTCAGCGTTGAAGGAAAAATAAACCGTAAAGATTGGGGACTTAACTGGAATGCATCACTTGAATCAGGTGGTTGGTTGGTTGACGATGATGTAAAAATCACCTGTGAGGTTCAGCTCTTAAGAGTGAAAGAAAACCCTAATCCAATATAAAATAGCATTGATTTCGGACATTTTTTTAGATTTATTAAGGCTAAATTACCATTATGCCTATGTTATCTCTACCTTATCTCTACCTCAAACATACCTCATCTCTATGTAAAACATAGAGATGAGGTAGAAATAATGTAGATTTCAGATAGATTTGATGATAATGAATCCTTACTTTTTTGGGTTGCTTTTGATTTTTTGGCACTTCGAGAAAAAACTACTATCCGGGAAAACAGTCGTAACTTTGCTATATTTCCAGTTTAAAACCGTTTATTATTGGGGACTCACGATTAAACAAAGAACACTTTGTTCTTCAATCTGTTTTCCTTATACTCACAATAACTATTGACTACAATATGATTAACAATCCCAATTCACTAACCAATACGGAAATAATTGATAAAACTGCTGATTATGTTAAAAGTGAACTAAAGGAAGCTGAAGGTGGTCACGATTGGTATCACATTGAAAGAGTATGGAAAAATGCTGTTTTTATAGCTAAAGAAGAAAACCAGGGTGATATGCTGGTAATAGAATTGGCAGCCCTGCTCCATGATATTGCTGATGCAAAATTCCATAATGGTGATGAAAGTATTGGCCCCCGACTTGCAGGTGTATTTATGCGCTCACTTGAACTTCCTGAAGAAACAGTAACCCATGTAATCAAAATAGTAGAAAATATTTCTTTCAGGAAACGCCATCTCAATAGTACATTCAATTCAGTTGAACTGCAAATAGTGCAGGACGCTGACCGTTTGGATGCCATCGGCGCTATAGGTATTGCCCGGGTATTCAATTTTGGGGGTTACATGAACAGGCGATTATATGAACCTATAGAATTTGAAGGAACAGAGGCTATCAATGGTAATCAGGTTAACAGGCATACCATTGGCCACTTTTATGATAAGTTGCTTTTATTAAGCAAAATGATGAATACTGAAACAGGTAGAAAAATAGCCAAAGAACGTCATGACTTTATGGAAACTTTCCTTAAGCAATTCTATAAAGAATGGGAGGGTTTGATATAAAACTTATGAATCTTTAATATCCTGAGTTACAGTATAGGTAATTCAAAGACTCTCTTTACCGCCTCCTCATATTCATCAAAGTTTTTAACCTTTTTAATAATTCGTTTTACTTTTTGTGGATCCTCAAAAAAGTTAACTAAGTAATCCCAGTATTCTTTCAGTACATTGAGAATAGTAAGACGATCTTGCATGTCAAATCGGTAAGCAAGGTAAAGATCATTTGTAAATGAATGGAGCTTTTGCATTCTGTTGTAATCAGTTCTTTCATGGAGGATATCTTCAGGAAGAAAGGGATTATAAAGTATCCCACGACCAATCATCCATTTTGTATTATCAGGCATTTTGCCTGAAACAGTTTTGAAATCTTCCAAAGAAAAAATATCGCCATTATGTACAAATGGGATTGATATAAGTGGCTTGATGTAAGCGAGCATGTCATTGTCAGATTCACCCGAATAGAGCTGCCTGCCAATACGGCCATGGATGGTTAACTCATGTATTGGGTATTGGTTGAATATTGGAATTAACTGAAGAATTTCATCCTTATTCGAATATCCTAATCTGCATTTAATTGAAAATCGTAGTGGCATTGATTTCATTACCTGATCAAGGATTTCAATAATAAATTCAGGATAAGGAAGCATACCTGAACCACGTTTTTTATAAGCTACTTGTGGAAATGGACAACCAAGATTCCAATTGAGCTCATGGAATCCTCTTGATTTGCATATTCGGGCAAAGCGTAGTATTTCAGCCGGGTCTTTGCTTAATATCTGAGGAACCACTTCGGGCAGGCCAGCTCCAAGTTGCTGAAGTTCGTGTTCCTTTCTAGATGAAAGCCGGGTATCATGATCTATCTTACTAAAGAATGGAGTATAGTATTTTGAAATGAATGGAAAATGGGCAGAATATACGCGAATAAATGTATGGGTTGTTATGCCCTGAAATGGTGCCAGATATATTTGATGAGTTGAATTCATTGGATTACAAAAGTACTAATACTGAGCTTCTGCGAACAAACAATTGGGAAGTAACTTGGTTAGTTTTGTATCTGCAATAGAGGCATTTTTTTATGTATCTTTGCTAAATTAAATTTCATTTTTTCCTGGCAAGAAACAGGGAAAGTCTAAAAAAGAAAACAATAGAGAAATATGGTAAAATCGCAACAAACAAGAAATAAGCAGGAAAAAGAAAAACTTAAGCAGAAGAAGAAAAAAGATAAAGCGCAAAAGAAAATGGAGCGCCAGTCAGAATCGCGTGATGGAAGTAATCTCGATGATATGATGGCTTATGTTGATGAGTACGGACGAATTACATCTACCCCCCCTGATCCGACTCAGAAAAAGATTGTAATCAATACTGAAGATATTGAGATTGATGTTCGCAATAAGAATGTAGCCAGGAATGAAGAGGTTCCAGGTACAGGAGTGGTGAGTTTCTTCAACGAATCAAAAGGTTATGGATTTATAAAAGATTCAACATCAAGAGATAGTCTTTTTGTTCATATTAATTCAGTTGAAGGACTAATAAAAGAGGGTGATACAGTAACATTCTCCACTGAAAGAGGTCCAAAGGGCTTAAGCGCTGTGAATGTAAAGAAGGTGTAATTATTATTTGCACGTTATCTTATCCCAAACTTGCTGTAATTAAACTTTGAGTTCAATTGGTTGTTTCTTAACATAGGATTCCTAAAATCCAGTGCTTATGTTTAACGAAAACAAAACCAAATGAAAAAAATCTTCATTACTCTATTTGTTGCCTTTATGGCAATTCAATTATCAGCTCAGGATTATAAATCAGCCATAGGTGGTAAGGTTGGATATGGCCTTATAGCAACATACAAAACATTTTTAACTGAAAGCTCAGCAGTTGATATCTTCGGTGGTATCAGATGGGGCGGATTTGTTGCAGGAGCATATTGGTTAAAACATACCCCTATATATTCTATTGACAATTTAAGTTGGTATTGGGGTTTAGGCGGTTCTTTCACTACCTGGGATTATGGTTATGCTGGATATAATAATTATTATGAGCTTGGTATTTCCGGCGTATTAGGTCTTGACTATGCTTTTGATGAAATGCCCTTGAACGTGAGTCTCGACTGGGCTCCAACAATAGTTGTGTCCGACTCGTATGATTACCCGGGTTCATCAATCAATAGGTTCAGAGGAGGTTACGGAGCCTTATCCATAAGGTATATTCTCGGTAGATAGACTCAGGGTCTCTTTTTATCTACGATCATTGCTTGAAAGCCAGAGGTCATTAGGTTTTTAGGAATTGCGCATCCTATTTGTGTACTTTTGTCCCTCATTTAATTAGTAAGATGAGAGTCAACGGATTACATTACAAGACTATATGGATGGAAGGACCGGTTGTTCACATGATCGATCAAAACAAACTTCCTTTTGAGTTCGGGGTGCACACATGCAAAGATTACCAATCAACATGTAAGGCTATTATTGACATGACTGTGCGCGGGGCAGGCGCTATTGGTGCTGCCGCAGGTTATGCTATGGCTCAGGCTTTTATGAGCGGAGCTGATCCTCACACAGCTATGCAGTTAATTATGTCAGCCCGACCTACTGCACGTGATCTTTTTTATGCAGTGGAGAAAGTATATGCTGCCGGACAAGTTTCAGTTAAGCTGGCTGAGGAAGTTGCCTTTTCAGTTGCCCTTGAAAATGAGGAGGCAGGAAAAGCTATTGGAATCATTGGCAATGAGCTTTTAATGGACGGATTCCGTATACTAACTCATTGTAATGCAGGTTGGTTAGCTTTTGTAGATTATGGCAGCGCCCTTGCACCCATATATGCTGCTGTAGCAAGTGGTAAAAATTTACATGTTTATGCTGATGAAACGCGCCCGCGTGGTCAGGGTGCACGGCTTACAGCATGGGAACTTTCAAATGAGCTGGTACCACATACAATTATTGCTGACAATGCAGGTGCCATGTTGATGTCAAAAGGAATGATTGATATGGTTATTGTGGGGGCTGACCGTATAGCAGCCAATGGTGATGTTGCAAACAAAATTGGCACATTTGAGAAAGCAATTACTGCAAAGTATTTCAACATACCGTTTTATGTAGCAGCACCAACATCAACTATTGACCTGAGTATAAGCTCAGGTAACGATATTATAATTGAAGAGCGCTCAACTGATGAAATGCTATGGCAGACAGGCATCGATAAAAATGGTGAGAAGCACACCATTAGAGTTGCCAACCCTGGATCTAATGCCTGGAATCCGGCATTTGATCTAACACCAGCTGAGCTGGTTAAAGGAATCATTACTGAAAAAGGTATATTTGACTACAGCAATATTTCTGCTATAACAAATCTTAATACGATCAGATCATGACAAACCGCTGTGAATGGCCTTCCAATGATGAACTTATGATAAGGTACCATGATGAAGAATGGGGTGTGCCGGTACATGACGACCTCAAGCTTTTCGAATTCCTGGTACTTGATGCTTTTCAAGCTGGCCTGAGTTGGAAAACAATACTGCATAGAAGGGAAGGTTTCAGAATGGCGTTTGATAATTTTGATCCTAATAAAATCGTTCAATATGGTGATGATGACTTCCAACGGTTATTGAATGATACCCGCATTATAAGGAATAGGGCTAAAATCAAGGGCACAATAAAGAATGCAGAGGCATTCCTTAAAGTTGTTGAGGAATTCGGAAGCTTTGATAGGTACATTTGGCAGTTTACCAATTATAAGACACTAAAGAACAGGTGGAAAGGTATCAAAGAAATCCCTTCATCGAGTCCTGAATCAGATACTATGAGTAAGGATATGAAAAAGCGCGGCTTTTCTTTCTGTGGCACTACAATTTGCTATGCATATATGCAGGCAGCGGGTTTGGTAAACGACCATATTGTTGATTGCTTCAGATATGAGTCAACTCATTGAAAATGGATAACTTACACATGTTTTGCTTACTTTTGCAGCCTGATGAGGAATAATGACCATGCGGGTAATGACAAACGACCGATTACTGACTGGCTCCCGGTGAGCCGTGAGGAATTAGTAAAGCGTGGTTGGGATGAGGTTGATGTTATTATTGTTTCGGGTGATGCTTATGTTGATCATCCCTCTTTTGGTCCTGCAGTCATTGGCCGCATCATTGAAAGTAAGGGTTTCAGGGTGGCAATTTTACCACAACCCAACTGGAGGGATGACCTGCGTGATTTCAAGAAACTAGGTAAACCCAGGCTTTTTTTTGGGGTGACTGCTGGCAATATGGATTCCATGGTGAATCATTATACTGCTAACAAGCGTCTGCGTTCAAATGATGCTTATACTGCAGGTGATGCTGCCGGCTTCCGACCTGATTATGCCTCAGTGGTTTATACGCAAGTATTAAAGAATCTATATCCTGATGTGCCTGTAATTCTGGGTGGGATTGAGGCATCTATGCGCCGCCTTACACATTATGATTACTGGAGCGACTCTGTTAAGCCCGGTATACTTGCATGGAGCGGAGCTGACTTACTAGTGTTTGGCAATGGCGAAAAGTGTATTGCTACCATAACAGAAAAATTAGCATCAGGTTTAACTATTGATCAGCTACATGATATTGAGCAAACAGCTTTCAGAATTCCGGGCGATACTGTTTTACCGGAAATTGAAGGTTGGCGGACAATAACTTTACCATCACATGAAACATGCTTAAAGGACAAGAATGAGTTTTCAAATCATTTTGCATTGTTTGAGAATGAATCAAACCGTTGGCAGGGTGCCCGACTCATAGAGGCACACGGTGATTCAGTAATAGTGGTTAATCCTCCATATCCACCAGCAGAAAATGGAGAATTAGATGCTTCTTTTGACCTCCCATATACCCGCGAGCCGCACCCCCGATATAAAAAAAGAGGTCCGATACCCGCTTTCGAGATGATTCGGAATTCAATTAACATTCACAGAGGTTGTTTTGGGGGATGCTCGTTTTGTGCCATTTCTGCCCATCAGGGTAAGTTTGTAGCCAGTAGGTCGAAAGAGTCAATTTTAAAGGAGGTTAAGGAGGTTGCCGGAGATCCTGATTTCAAAGGACATATTACTGATTTGGGGGGGCCATCAGCTAACATGTATCAGATGGCAGGTGTGAATGAAGAAAGATGTATGAAATGCAGTAGGCCGTCGTGTATTTTTCCTACTATCTGCCGCAATCTCAATATTAATCACAAGCCAATGACTGAGCTTTACAGGGAGGCATTGAAGATTAAAAATATCAAGCGTATTACCATTGGAAGTGGCATCAGGTATGACTTATTGGTTAATCACACTGAAGCAGAAGATAAAAACTATGGAATATCTGAATACCTGCAACAGGTAGTAAAGTACCATGTATCAGGGCGACTTAAAGTAGCACCCGAGCATAAATCTTCTTTTGTACTGAAGATTATGCGTAAACCCCATTACAACACATACAATGCATTTTTGCAGCGGTTCAATGAGATCAATCGCGCATCTGGACTAAAGCAGCAACTTGTACCTTACTATATTTCAAGTCATCCGGGAAGTGAACTCGAGGACATGGCTGAGTTAGCATGTGAAACAATGAAACAGGGCTTTCACCCGGAGCAGGTGCAGGATTTTACTCCAACACCAATGACTCTGGCAACTACAATGTATTACACCGAGATGGATCCTTATACTAAAAAACCGGTGTATGTGGCCAAAGGAAGTGAAGAAAAGCTTGAACAGAAGCGTTTTTTCTTCTGGTATAAACCAGAAAACAGGAAATGGTTGGAATCCACGCTCAAAAAAATTGGAAGAGCGGACTTAAGTGTTCAGTTTAAAAAGAGATAGAACTTAATACAAAGCTTTAAAGCCAAAAGCTAATTACTGTTACTCTCGAGATGCTTTTTCATTGCTTTTAGCATTGCATCCCATTTATGTTGGGCTTTATCGCGTTCACTAGTATCCTGATTGTTATCCTGTACGATGAGAATTGAGGTGTGAGTGGCTTCTTCAGCGAGTTGATAAGCAATAATGTTATAAAATTCTTTTTCATCGGGCTTGCTACTGGCCGGACTATAGCTTGTAAAGCTTAGCATGATGCCTGGTAGAATACTTATGATTTCACCTCTCTCATCATAATGGTAACCATTCCAGATACCGTTCCATTTAATTGATTTACCGGCTTCCCATTCTGATTCTACATCTACACCTTTCATATATTGATTAATAACAGCGCTATCAGTGAGGGCTTTCCATACTTTCGAGGCTGGTGCTTCGATTCTTACTGTCGCCCGTGCCATTAGTTTATTTTCAAAATTCGTGACTATACTATTCAAAACCTCAGTTAACAATCCATTGAATTCAGCAGACTTTTCAATCATAGGGAAATGACCGGTATCACGAATAGTATGCACTTCATAGCCATTCAGGCATGTTTCTTCAAGCCCTTTCTCGAGGGTTGGCCGCATATCACTGTTAATCAGGTGTAACTTTTGGGGTAACATTTTAAGTTTTTCATCCAGTGATTCTGAAAATGCAACTAAATTCCTGTACACTTCTGTACTAATATTTGGATCAGCATCTTCGAAGTCTTTCTTTACCCTTTTTCTGATTTCGTCAGTACTTTTTGGTGGGAGGAGACGCTCATCAACATAAGCACCAACAGTTCCTTTAAAGTTAGTGTGCATATTTCCTATGAAGTTATCAATTTGCAGTTTCTCTTCCAGTAAGCTTGTCCTTCCGATGGTTTTCAGGTTATCAACGCCTATTACACCAAGTATCTCATCAGATGATTTAAGCGCCACTTCAACTACAATGCCACCTGACATTGAATGGCCGATAAGAATGATGTTTTTAAGTTCCAGTGTCTTGATAAAATCTTTTACATCGAGGGCATACTCTTCCATTGACCAATTGCTGCGCTCAGCTTTTGATTTTCCAAAGCCAGGCAGATCGATAGCATAAACTGAATATGCTTCACTGAAAAAATCAATCTGCTCATCCCAATACGAACTGTTAATATTCCATCCGTGAATAAATAATAGTGTGATTTTGCCTGATCCTTTATATCGATAATGAAGATCAACCAGATCCTTGCGCAGTTTAACTGAACTTTTCTTCATGGTATTGTATTTCTATATAAGACGGATTTATAAGGGATTTGGTTCACTGCTATACTATGCAAGTAAGCAATCAGACTGTTTTATTACATTCAGAATGAGGTATATGTTGCTTCAGATATTACCTGTTCATCCAGCTCTTAAAATCCCCTGAACGGTCAATGCTTACTATTGTATCCATTTCATCATCCGCTTGAGGATGCAAAACAATCTTTATCCTGCTTCGCGACCAGGCTACCATGCTCTTAATGCTCTTCATGCCTACTATATATTTGCGGTTAATCCTAAAAAACTCTTCAGGATCAAGCATCTCCTGAAGAGAATCAAGGCTATATTCTGAAGAGCAATTGGTACCATCAATGGTTTTGAAGTAAACGCTTTTTTCACACGCATAAAAATAGGCTATCTCACTTGTTTCTATCTTTTTGAATTTCTCTCCAATTTGAATAAGGAACCGTTTTCGGTATTCGTGTTTGCCTTGTATTGCGGCAAGAAGTCCCTCAAAATCAATTGGAGTTGGGGGTTTGAGGTTTCGGTATTTCTGCAATGCCTCTTCAAGTTCCTCTTTTCTTATTGGTTTAAGTAAGTATGAAATGCTGTTAAGCTTGAAAGCTTTGATAGCGTATTGATCGTAAGCTGTGGTAAATATTATGGGAGTTGTAATGCTGATACTATCAAAAATACTGAAGCTTAATCCATCAGATAGTTGAATATCCAGGAATATGAGATCAGCCTTATGTTGTATCAGCCATTTTACTGACTCTGAGATAGAGCTCAATTTCGCTAATATGTTGAAATCCGGGGCGATTTGCTTAAGCGATTTCTCCAGTCGCTCAGCAGCTAATTTCTCATCTTCAATAATCAGTACGTTCGTCATACTCAGTTTCTATCAATGGAAGTTTAACAATGTAATCATTATTTGTTACGTTGAACTCTGGTACCTGGTTAGTTATCATCATGTAGCGTTTCGTCAGATTCTTTTGCCCTACTCCGGTTGATCTGCCAGCTGATACTTTTGATTGGATATTGTTTCGCACAACCAGCCATTTGCTATCATAATAGATCTCTATTGATAGTGGTTGAGTGCTGCTGATAATGTTGTGCTTAATGGCGTTTTCAAGTACCAATTGCAAGGAAAGCGGGGGCATAAGTAGTTTTAGAATTTCAGCCGGAACATTCACTGCTAATTGAATGGCATCACCATATCTGATTTGTTGAAGGTAAATATAGGAACGCACGAAACCAAGTTCTTCATCAAGTGTAACAACTTGCTTCTCGATTGTTTCAAGCACATATCTGTATATATGAGCAAACTCGCCTATAAAAACCTGTGCCTTTTCAACATCCTTATCAACAAGACCAGACAGTACATTTAAACTGTTGAACATAAAATGCGGATTGATTTGATTTTTCAATACTTCAAATCTAATACGGAATAGTTCACGCTCAAGTACTTCAGCTTTGTTTTTGGCCTGATTGCTTTCATCAAAATAGAGTAGTGCTTCAAGTATTGCCATCACGATTATGTTAACTACGGAAGCAATAAGTGCATTGAGCCAAATTATCCTTACAAGGCCTTCCTTGTATGGTCCCAATGAATGTGATATTACGGTTATGGTTGCGGCAGCGATAACTGCAAACACAATGGCAAAGGAAAATTGTAACCCGGCCCTTGCAAGTATCCTGCGATTCCATGGAAACTTCCGGTTAAGAAAGTCGATTATTAAAAGGTCAGGAATTGTAATCATGTAACCGGCTATCGTACTAAGTATAAGTCCTAAGGAGAGTCGTTGAATAAAATGCAAAAGTCCGCTAAGCACGTAAAATCCCGTATAATGGTTATAAAGGATCAGGATAATCTGGATTGAAGCGGCCAATGAGATAATTAGCTTAAATAGCTTACGAAGCGGCATTATTCGATCAACCTTTTTTAATATCATTTATGTGTAACTAATGGCTGTTAGAAAATAAGGGAGATGGTGTTACATATACAAAAGTAAGATAGAAAGATTCATCTGTTTGCATAAATGAATCTTTCTTCTACCTGTTTCAATTATTTTTATTGTTAACCTCCCATTTGGTAACTATATTTCAATAGAATAACTCAAGAGTGATCTGAAAAAGATCAATTTGCAAATCAGAACTTTTTCATTATCCCGACCCGTACCTGCATGTATCGGTAGTCAACTGTTTGCTTAACACTTTCCATTGTGATATCTCTTGATAAACAGTTTACTTTGATACCAGGGCTAAGATGCCAGTTTGATCCAAGAGGGATATCAACGCCTGTTGCAATTTGAATACCTACACCATGGCCTGAATCTTTTATTATGTTACCGTCATTATCTTCTATCTCAATATGATTATACAAAATGCCTGTTCTGAGGAAAGGTTTGATGCTAGTGTTTTCAAGAGGATGCATATACTGTATTCCAACAATATAACCTGTTTCTTCGAAGTCTTTGTCAGTACCCAAAAATGATTTGTCGGCAAATAAATCATTGTATCCCCAACCTGCGTAGATGCCAAAATTCTTAGTGAAAGTGTAATGTAACACTCCTTCAAAACCGAATCCCGGTAAGAAATGTGTGTCATCAGGCTCACTGATGGCAAATGAAGCGCCACCATTTAATTCGAATCCAAACTTTTTTTCTTTAACCAGATCCTGTGCAAAGCCATTGGTGCTGATTAATAATACCAGTGCGAGTAAAATAGATGCTTTAGTTTTCATTGTTCTTAATTTTAGGTTTGATGTTTTTTTGATGCAGCAAAGGTATTGTGACCATCAAGGCTACGAAAATGAAAGATGACCGGGGTGAAATGATCAGCGACGAAAGTGCTAAAAGGGGGGATGATTATTGTAATTTACTCTTTCTTGCCCCGTATGCAAAGTAAATAATTAGTCCAATAAGCAACCATACAAGAAAGCGCAACCAGTTAGTAATTCCTAATTGCGACATAAGGTAGAAATTTGTTATCAAGCCCAATACGGGGATTAGAGAAAGGCGTTTGGCAATTCCTGCAATGGTGACTGATATGGCTACGATGAGGAAAGAATAATGGGGAATTTTGTGCTTTACTACATCCCAGAATGATTCTGATGGTTGCTTGTCGAAATTGAAAAGATCTTGCAGGGGCTCTGTATCAATCATTGTCATGATCACTATTAATCCAAGCCAAATAACCGGCAACCATATGCGACTATCAAAATATGGCACTCTAAACTTGCCTGTGCCTTTGCCACCCAAATTACCTACAGGTGTTTTGCGTCCATCAAGTATAAGTATTCCTCCTGATACGAGCACAAAAGCAAACAGTGTACCTATGCTTGTGAGGTCAGTTACTTCAGTAAGATTCAAAAAGAGTGAAGGAACTGCCACGAGTATGCCTGTAATTATTGTTGAGAATCCGGGAGTACGATATTTGGGATGCAATCGTGAAAATCGTGGAGGCAACAGACCATCCCGGCTCATGCTCATCCAGATTCGTGGTTGACCTACCTGGAATACAAGCAATACACTGGCCATGGCAATAACTGCACTTAATGCAACAATACCCGATAGACCTGCCAGGTTAAGCTGGTCAAATACAAAAGCCAAAGGGTCAGACACGCCAAGAAGGTGATAGCTCACCATACCTGTTAGAACAAGACTAATGGCAACATAAAGAATGGTGGTTATGACCAGCGAATATATCATTGACCGTGGTAAATCCCTTTGAGGATTTTTGCACTCTTCAGCAGTAGTAGATATTGCATCAAAGCCAATATAAGCAAAGAAAACCCCTGAAACTCCCTTTAAAACCCCGGTTATACCGTTAGGAGCAAAAGGAGACCAGTTTTCAGGATCTACATAAAAACTGCCTACGGCAATAACCATAATGAGTATTACTATTTTAAGCACAACCATTATATTACCGGCAGTTTTTGATTCCCTGATGCCTCTATATACCAACCATGTAATTGCTACAACAATGGCAAAAGCAGGAATATCAGCTATGAGCCTGATTCCTCCAATTTGCGGAGCGGTGACCCAGGCATTGTAAGCTTCAGCAACTTCACCCGGCAAATTGCTTAGCAAGCTGCCCTGTGCAATAAGTTCATTTGCCATTGCAAATCCACGTGATGCACTCAGATAGTCAATTGCCAGATAATCGGGTATTGATACTCCCAGACCTGACATTAACCCAACAAAGTAACCGGACCATGAAATGGCAACTGCAATATTTCCTACAGCATACTCCATGATAAGATCCCAGCCTATAATCCATGCAACAAGTTCACCAAAGCTGGCATAAGCGTATGTGTAGGCACTTCCACTTAGTGGAATGGATGATGCAAATTGTGCATAACAAAGCGCTGAAAAACCGCAGGCTATAGCTGAAAAAACAAATAATAAGGAAACTGCAGGTCCCCCTGCGGCTGCGGCATTACCAATAGTACTGAAGATGCCTGCACCTACAATGGCGGCGATGCCGAGCGAGGTAAGATCACGCACTCCCAGATCTTTCCGCATTTGTCCTCCTGATTCTCGCTCATGCGCTGCATTGGCAAGAATCATATCAACAGACTTTCTTCGGAAATAAGATTTAAATCGCAAGAGCTGATATTTTTTTTCAGGTCAAATATAGGATTTTTCCTTTGCCGTACTAACTGATAATAACAAATTGTAATGTGAAGCGTTTTTGTTTATTAATGCAGTGATTATTAAAATGCTCAACACACTACTGGAAGTGTTCATTTTAAAGCAATCAGTCGTTCGAAGGCGAACACTTAATTGAATATGTGAAGGCTTGATCCTCCCTAAAACCTTTAGTATCAAGGATTTCAGGATTTGGCACAAAAAATGTAATGGTATCTTTTTTCATAATCACCATGATAGAACTAAAAAATCTCAATAAGTCGTATGTAACAGGTTATAATACATTGCACGTATTAAAGGGAATTGACCTAAAGATAGAATCAGGCGAATTTGTATCTATTATGGGATCGTCAGGTTCAGGAAAGTCTACGCTGCTTAACATCATTGGTATCCTTGATGAGTACGATAATGGCGACTATTATCTTGATAATACGCTCATTAGGAATCAAACTGAGACAAAAGCTGCTGGGCTCAGAAACAAGTATATTGGTTTTGTATTCCAGTCATTTAACCTCATTTCTTTCAAAAACGCTATGGAGAATGTGGCCTTACCGCTGTATTATCAGAATGTTAGTCGCAAGAAGCGAAACAACATAGCAATGGAATACCTTGAGCGCATGGGGTTGAAGGATTGGGCTGAGCACATGCCTAACGAATTATCAGGTGGGCAGAAACAGCGTATTGCAATTGCAAGGGCTTTAATTTCAAAGCCAAAGGTTATACTTGCTGATGAACCCACTGGTGCACTTGATACAACTACCAGTTATGAAGTAATGCAAATATTAAAAGAAATAAATGCGGAAGGAATCACTATCATTATTGTAACGCATGAAAATGATATTGCACATATGACTAAGCGCATAATTCATCTAAAAGATGGTTTAATAGAACGAGAGCTCCTGAATGGTCAATCACATCAGGAAAGTTTCCAGAATACTCCAAGAATCTGATCAAATTATTAAAAGCGTCACCCATGTTAGATCTGGATAAATGGAATGAAATACTAAGTACCATTAGAAAAAATAAGCTTCGGACTTTTCTAACAGGCTTTAGCGTGGCATGGGGTATTTTCATGCTTATTATCCTGCTTGGATCAGGAAACGGACTTGAAAATGGTGTGCAGAAAGAGTTTGCATCTTCAGCTACCAATACAATATGGATATGGAGTGGGCAAACAAGCTTACCTTATAAAGGAATGAAGCCGGGCCGGAACATACAAATGAAGAATGATGATTATTTTGAAATAAAAAGAACAGTAAAAGGAATTGACATGAGCTCTCCCAGATACAACATGTGGGGGAGTAACACATTATCTTATAAGAAACAATATGGAACATTTAACATTCGCACTGTTTATCCTGACTATCAGTTTATTGAAAAACTGGGCATTACCCAGGGAAGGTTCATTAATAATACTGACATTGCGCAATTCAGGAAAGTAACTATTATCAGTACACAAGTGCTTGAGGCGCTTTTTAAAGGCAGTCCCGCACTGGGCGAGTATATTCAGGTAAATGGCATTCCTTTTAAAGTTGTAGGTGTGTTTACTGATGATGACGGCAGGGATGATAACATGAGGATGATATATATTCCTATGTCGACAGCCCAGCGTGTTTTTTCAAGTGATAACCGCATAAATACAATTGCAATAACTGTTGGTGATGCAACTGCTGAAGAGAGCAAAGCTATCGAGCAATCAGTAAAAGCAAAGCTTGCAAAGCTTCATACTTTTGATGTTAATGACCCACGTGCAATAGGATCGTGGAATAGTGTTGAAGAATTCACTAAGTTCAATAAACTTTTTGCCGGTATACGGCTTTTTATCTGGATCATAGGTTTCGGCACTATCATAGCCGGGATTGTAGGTGTAAGCAACATTATGATGATAGTTGTAAAGGACCGCACAAAAGAAATTGGAATCCGCAAGGCAATGGGAGCAACACCATGGAGTATTATAAGTCTTGTTTTACAGGAAGCTATACTTATTACTTCTTTTGCGGGATATGTGGGATTAGTGCTTGGAGTGGTATTATTAGAAACAATTGGGTCAAAGATAGAATCAAGCTTTTTCTCACAACCCGAAGTAGATTTAAGTGTTGCAATCTATGCACTAATACTTTTAGTTGTGAGTGGTGCAGTGGCAGGTTTTATTCCGGCCAGGAAAGCTGCTGCTATTAAACCTATTGAAGCTCTGAGGGATGAGTAAGTGTAATTATAAAAAGAATCAACATTAATTTAAAAATACAAAATGTTTGATCTTGATCGTTGGCAAGAGATAATGAGCGCACTTAAGAAAAACAAGATGCGCACCTTTTTAACCGCTTTTGGTGTGTTCTGGGGTATCTTTATGTTGATTGTTATGCTTGGTGCAGGCAATGGTTTACGTAATGGTGTTACAAGTGACTTTGGTGATTTTGCTACTAACAGTGTATTTATGTGGACCCGTAATACAACTATTCCTTATAAAGGTCTGCCAAGGGGCCGAAACTATAATTTCAAGATGGATGATGTTGCTGCCCTTAAAAAAGAGATCCCTGAAATAGATATTCTATCGCCTCGTACACAAGGTGGAGGCTTTCAGGGAGGCAATAATGTAATAAGAGGTTCTAAATCAGGTGCTTTTTCAATTATGGGTGATTACCCTGAGTGGAATGAAATTGATCCGGTTATTATTACAAGTGGACGCTTTCTTAACAATGCTGATCTCAAGGAGAAACGTAAAGTTGCAGTTATAGGGAAGAAAGTTCAGGAAATTTTGTTTGAGCCAGGCGAGAATGCTATTGGACAATATATTCAGTTACAAGGTATTTACTTTCAGGTAATAGGTACATTTAAACCAATGAATTCGGGTATAAACTTCGGCGGAGATAAGGAGCAAACCATATATATGCCGTTAACCACTTTTCAACGGGTGTATAACTGGGGCGATGTAATTGGTTGGTTTGCATTTACATCAAAAGATGGAGTGCCAGCATCAGTGGTGGAAGAAAAAGCCAGCGCCCTGTTAAGACGGCGGCATCTTGTATCTCCCGAGGATGCGCAAGCTATAGGTTCTTTTAACCTTGAGAAGCAATATAACCAGATGACTGGCTTATTTCAAGGCATTAATGGATTGATTTGGATAGTAGGGATTGGAACACTGCTTGCAGGTGTTATAGGTATCAGTAACATTATGTTGGTTATTGTGAAGGAAAGAACTAAAGAGATAGGTATTCAGCGTGCAATCGGAGCTTCACCATTCAAGATAATTTCTCAGATAATAACCGAATCGGTATTTCTTACCACATTTGCTGGTTATGTTGGATTGGTTATTAGTGTGGGACTGCTTGAGTTGTTAAACAAGATGCTGCTATCAGGTGAAGCATCTGAGAATACTATGTTTAAAAACCCCGGTATTGATTTTAATATGGCCATTATTGCCCTTGCAGTTTTAGTAATCTCGGGAGCAATTGCAGGATGGATTCCTGCAAGAAAGGCTGTAAGCATTAAGCCGATAGATGCATTACGATATGAATAATAATCACCTTCAGGTGAATTAAGTTGAAAGAAATGGTCACAATCAAAGCAATAATGAAATCTTATAAAAGTTGAAGCATGAGAACCGCATTGAAAATTTTAGTTGGAGTAATTATTCTCGTCGTCTTTGGCGGCACCATTGTCTATCTATATAAAAAGTCGGCTGCTAAACCGGTTAAGTATGAAACAACTAGCGCACAAGTGACTAATATTGTTAAGAAAACGGTTGCTACAGGTAAAATTGTGCCCAGGAAAGAGATTGAGATAAAACCTCAAGTTTCAGGTATTGTAGCAGAGCTTTTTGTAGAACCAGGTGAGATTGTAAAACGTGGCGCTATGATAGCTAAAGTCCGCATTATCCCTAATATGATTAGCCTGAACGAAGCTGAATCAAGATTAAATCGTGCCAGACTTGCATATGATGATGCTCAAAAGAATTACACCAGGCAAAAGTCATTATTTGACAACAAAGTGATTGCTTCTGCTGAGTTGCAAAATTTTGACCTTGCACTCAAAACTGCCAAAGAAAGTGTAGATGCAGCTGAAAACAACTTGCAGCTTATTCGTGAAGGCATAACCAAAAGGGCAGGTGAATCAAGCAACACAATTATCAGGTCAACTATTGATGGCATGGTGCTTACAGTTCCCGTTGAAATCGGTAATTCGGTAATTGAAAGCAATACATTTAATGATGGTACAACCATAGCAACTGTAGCTGATATGGGCGAGATGATATTCAAAGGAAAAGTGGATGAATCAGAAGTTGGTAAGCTTCACCAGGGCATGGAACTTATAATGACTGTTGGTGCTATTGATACAGAGAAATTCACAGCAAAACTTGAACATATTTCACCAAAAGGAGTTGAAGAGAACGGAGCCATACAATTCGAGATTAGAGCAGCGGTTGTGCTTAAAGAAAACCAATTCATAAGAGCCGGATATAGCGCAAATGCTGATATAGTTCTCGAAAAGCGCGATAGCGTGCTTGCCATTCAGGAAAGCTTGTTAAAGTTCGATGAAGATACAGCCTGGGTTGAAATTGAAACTTCCCCTGATGTTTTTGAGAAGCGGATTATAAAAACAGGTTTAAGTGATGGATTGAATGTTGAAGTGCTCAGTGGGCTAAGCAACAAAGAGAAGATAAAGATCCAGATAGCACAGGAAGAAGAGAAGAAGTAATTCCTCTATGTATATTAAGACTAGAAGAAGTAATTCCACTTTGTATATATCTGCTGTTAGGAACTGACCTTGAAGTTTATTATTTTTGTTGGATAAGCTTGATCATTAATTAACCGATGAATATAAATGCGAAAGCCTATTTATAATCAGTGGATCCTTGATCCAATGAAAAGGTTTGTGAGCAATAGTTCCATGAGTGGAATAGTTCTCTTTTCTACAGCACTGCTTGCAATTATTATCTCTAATACTCCACTTTCCGAATGGTTTCATAATATTTGGGAAATAAAACTGTCAATGTCGCTGGGTGGAATGGTTTTGTCGAAAAACCTCCATCATTGGATAAATGACGGTTTAATGGCTGTGTTCTTTTTTGTTGTGGGCCTTGAGCTAAAACGTGAAATTATAGGTGGCGAGTTAAGCAATCCACGCAAGGCAATAATGCCGCTGGCCGCTGCTCTTGGCGGCATGGTAGTTCCCGCACTTATCTATCTGGCTTTTAATCATCCATTATCAATTTCTGGCAATGGTTGGGGAATACCGATGGCAACTGACATTGCATTTGCTCTTGGTATCTTGTACCTTCTTGGCGATAGAGTGCCAGTGTCGCTAAAAATATTTCTAACTGCCCTGGCAATTGCTGACGACCTTGGTGCTGTGCTGGTTATTGCTTTCTTTTATACCTCAGATATTAATACAATCAGTCTTCTAACAGGTGCTGTTTTCTTGCTAGTTCTTATAATCGGTAACCGAATAGGTATAAGAAGCACATTGTTTTATGGCTTGGTTGGAGTGGGCGGATTATGGCTGGCATTCCTAATGTCAGGGGTTCACGCCACTATTGCAGCTGTACTTGCAGCATTTACCATTCCTGCCAGGGTTAGCATTGCTGAGAATGTATTTTACAAGAAAATGTGTAATCTAATGGATAAGTTTAAAAATGCAAAACCTAATGAGAATTCCACAATTACTCTTGAACAACAAGTAATACTCCAGCGCGTAGAAACACTAACTTTGGAAGCCTCAACGCCCCTGCAAAGACTTGAGCATTCCCTACACCCTCTCGTTGCGTTTATAATCATTCCTCTTTTTGCATTAAGCAATGCTGGGGTTACACTTACTAATGAAAGCATTGCTAATATCGGCAATCCGGTAACTCTGGGTGTTTCACTTGGGCTATTAATTGGAAAACTTGTTGGTGTAACAGGAATGGTTGCTTTAATGTATTGGTTAAAAATCAGTGCTTTGCCCGAAGGCTGCAACTGGCGGCACATGATCGGTGCAGGCTTTCTGGCAGCTATTGGGTTTACCATGTCATTATTTATCGCAGAACTTGCATTCACCGATATTGAAATTGTTGAACAAGCAAAAATGGGAATTCTGATTACTTCTTTTGTTGCAAGTATTGCAGGGTATTTCATCATTCGAAGTGCTGGTTCTGTAAAATCGAATGATTAGTTACTGTGTTATTATTTTTAATATCTTTATCTCTCGAATCAGAACCAGGTGTTGAAGGCTATTAATCTATGAATGGAATTCCTGCTCAAAATATAAAAAATCTTCTATATGAGGGTCTAAGAGACAACAGTCTTGAACTTGCATTGAAGGCACTCAATGCAGGAGCCTGGAATTGGTATGCAGGATCAGATAATATTTCATGGAACGAGCAATGCTATAAGTTATTCGGCTTGGCACCCGGACCTGTTTCTATTGAAATAATGATGGACAAGGTGGCTGATGAGGATAAGGACCGTGCTCTTGAGATGTGGAAACGTATTACTTCACAGCCCGGATGGTTTGAAATGGAATTTAGGATAAAGGCTGACAAAAAAATTAAGTGGATCAGAATTTCAGGATACCATGTGAATGGACAAAAGGGTGAAGCTAACTATGCTGCTGGTGCAATGATTGACATCACTGAGGAGAAATATTTCAATCAGAAGCTCCATGATGCCAATTTTACAAAGGACAGGTTCTTTTCCATTATTGCACATGACTTACGTAGTCCTTTCACTTCCATTTTAGGGTTCTCACGATTGCTTAATGAAGAGTATGATGATTTCTCAAATGATGATCGGAAAATGATGATCAAACAGATACTCACTTCTACTGAAACTACTTTCCAATTGCTTGATAACCTGTTAACATGGGCTAAAACTCAACTCGGCCACACTTCATTTAATCCTGAATATTTTTATATTGAATCGCTGATTATTGAAACAATTAATCTTTCAATACCACAAGCCAAGATAAAAGGTATATCCCTTAAAGTTCTGCTTATTGACAAGTCAACTGTGTTTGCAGATGTTAATATGATCAGAACTGTGCTAAGGAATCTGATATCAAATTCAATTAAATTTTCCTATGAAGGGGCTATGATCACCATTGAAGCATCGAGAGTTGAAGACATGTTAAGGATTACGGTTGAAGATACCGGTACCGGCATAGAGCCTCAAACTCTTAAAGCATTATTCAGCCTTGATGAAAAAGTATCGTCCACTAAAGGAACCGCTAATGAAAAGGGCACTGGTTTAGGTCTTATTCTTTGTAAGGAATTTGTTGAAAAGAACGGTGGTGCTATTTCAGTGGAAAGTGTGATAGGAGAGGGTTCAAAATTCAGTTTTACTATTCCTCTTAAGGAAGGTACTGCCTCCTAAGTGTTATTTTAAAAATTCTTAATCGCAATCTCAAAATATTTATAAACTTAACACTTATTTTTTATGTTACGTAATGCAATTTCGATATTGGCAGTGAGCATACTCCTGCTAACTTCAGGGTGTGCTGTCAAATCCACCGATAATAGTGAAGAAGAAATGGAAAAGAACTACAAAGGAGTAATCATGGAAAATGCAACATTAATTCCTGATCCGGCAGTTGATGTTAAGCAAAGACTTTCAATCTATGCCCCATATACATTAACTACTGATATCAGTTCCCTCTCAGATAATGAAAAGAAGATAATCCCATTATTGCTTGATGTTGCTGCTATCATGGACGGCATATTTTGGAAACAAACCCTGGGTGATAAAAATACATTCCTGTCGCAGATTAATGATGAAACTACCCGCAAGTTTGCTGAGATTAATTATGGGCCATGGGATCGATTAAACGGAAATAAACCATTTATTGCCGGAATTGGTTCCAAGCCCTTGGGTGCAAATTTCTATCCTATTGACATGACTAAGAAGGAATTCGAAGCACTGGCGGATACAAATAAGACGAGTATGTACACTTTAATTCGCCGTAATGAGGACAGTACTCTTAGAGTTGTATGGTACCATGAAGCTTATGCATCAGAAATTCAAAAAGCTGCTGATTTATTGAAACAAGCTGCTGAACTTGCTGATGATGCTGGACTCAAAAGCTATCTTACGCTTCGTGCTGAGGCATTGCTTACCGATAAATACCAGGAAAGCGATTTTGCCTGGATGGATATGAAGACTTCAAATATTGATTTTGTTGTTGGTCCAATAGAAAACTATGAGGATGCGCTCTTTGGGACCAAAGCTGCACAGGAGGCATACGTACTTATAAAAGACGTTGAATGGAGTAATAGGTTGGCTCATTTTGCAAGCTTATTGCCTGAACTGCAAAAAAGTCTACCTGTTGATCAGAAATACAAGAGTGAGGTACCCGGATCAGATGCAGACTTAAACGCTTATGATGTAGTCTATTATGCCGGGGATTGTAATGCCGGTAGTAAAACCATAGCAATTAACCTTCCGAACGATGAAGAGGTTCAGCTTAAAAAAGGTTCACGTAAGCTTCAGCTTAAGAATGCCATGAAAGCTAAGTTTGACCAGATATTAGTACCTATTTCAAATGAGCTGATAGACGAATCCCAACGCAATTACGTAAAATTTGATGCATTCTTTGCTAATACCATGTTTCATGAAGTTGCTCATGGGTTAGGAATCAAAAACACTTTAAATGGACAGGGTACTGTACGTGAAGCACTTAAAGAGCAATACTCAGCTATTGAAGAAGCGAAGGCTGATCTACTAGGCTTATACATGGTAACTAAACTGTTTGAAATGGGAGAGATCAAGGAAGGCGAGGTTATGGACAATTATGTTACATTCATGGCCGGTATATTCCGTTCTGTAAGGTTTGGTGCTGCAAGTGCCCATGGCAAAGCGAATATGCTTACGTTCAGCTATTTTGCTGATAACAATGCTTTTGAATATGCCAATGGAACTTATAAGGTGAACTTCAATAATATGAAAACTGCCCTTGAAAATCTAAGTGGAATGATTTTGACAATGCAGGGTGATGGTGACTACGGTGCTGTTAAAAATCTCATAGAAACCAAATCAGTTATACCCGCTAATCTTCAAGCTGACCTTGACAGGTTGAAAGATGCCGGAATACCTGTTGATATTGTGTTTAACCAAGGCAAGTCGGCTATTGGACTATAAATGAAAACTGTCCGTTTATGTAAATTCAGTGTACATCAATGGACAATAATTATGGGTTCAGGCTACCTGTAAACTATCAATATTCCGCTATTTAATTGATTCTTAAATGGTTAATTTATGGCACGATTTAGGTGGGCTGCCTTAAAAATACAGTTATTTAACTACACACATATATTAATGATGAAAAAACTATTATTGCCTTTACTGCTTTTTATAAGCATCAGCTTTACCCGTGCTGACAACCCACCAGATGAAGGAATGTGGCTCCCTATGTTCATCGAACGGTTGAATTATGTTGATATGCAACAAATGGGACTTAAACTAACGGCCCAGGAAATATATGATCTTAACAATTCAAGTTTAAAGGATGCGATTGTAAATCTGGGAGGTTTCTGTACTGCTGAAGTTGTTTCTTCTCAGGGTTTGCTCTTTACAAATCATCATTGTGGATACGACGCTATTCAAACACACAGCTCAATTGAACATGATTATCTGACTGATGGATTCTGGGCAGCTTCGTTTGAAGAAGAATTGCCAAACGAAGGGTTGTCAGTATCCTTCCTGGTTAAAATGGATGACGTTACAAAAATGGTAATGGAAAAAGTAAAACCAGAAATGACTGAAACTGAACGATCAGCTACCATAGCAAAAGTTATAGAAGTATTAAAGCATGAAGGTGAAGAAGAAGGTAAATACAGTGTTTCAGTAAAAAGCTTCTATAATGGCAATGAATTCTATCGCTTTGTATATCAGGTATACAATGATGTAAGGTTGGTAGGTGCCCCTCCTTCAGCTGTTGGAAAGTTTGGCGGTGATACTGATAATTGGATGTGGCCTCGTCATACCGGTGATTTCTCCATATTCCGTATATATACAGCACCTGATGGTTCACCTGCTGCTTATGCCAAGGAGAATATTCCTCTCAAATCAAAATATCATCTTAAAATAAACCCTCATGGTATTCAACCAAACGATTTTGCTATGGTGTGGGGTTTTCCAGGAACAACAGATCGTTTCAGAACTTCTCATGGAATCATGGCAACCATTAATGAGATAAATCCTGCAATTGTCAATCTAAGTGGTAATATACTTGAGGCAATGAAGGAGAATATGGATGCTTCAGATGATGTCAGAATTAAATATGCATCACATTATGCCGGACTGGCTAACTTCTGGAAGAATAAGATAGGTGAAACACGTGGACTAAAGAGGCTTGATGTTTATGATAAGAAAAGGGAAATTGAAAAGCACTTTTCAGAATGGGTGAATGCTGATGAGCAACGCAAGGAAAAATACGGTACCGTACTTGATGATATAGGCAATGTTTATAATCAGCTTAGTGCAATGAATTTCAATAAGCAATTATGGTATTTCCAGATGGCTTTTTATGGCTCACAGGTAATGCCATTCCCATTGGCAAATCAAGGAATGATTAATATTCTAAAGAGCGGATTAAAAGGCGAAGAGTTGCAGGGCGCCCTTGCACCAATGGCTTCTTCAGCAAAAGATCATTTCAAAGATTATGATCCTGACACCGAAAAGAAAGTGTTAATTGCAGTTCTTGAAACTTTCCGTCAGGATATGCCTGCTGCTGCTCTACCTGACATTTACAATTATATTGACAATAAGCATAAAGGTAATATTAGCAGGTATGTTGATTACCTCTTTAATAAATCAATTTTAACTACAGAAGAGAATTATAATTCATTTTTGAAGAAACCATCATTAAAAAAGCTTGAAAAGGACCCAGCACTTCGTCTTACGAATTCCTTCTATAACTCTTTTATGACGCAAATGATGACCACAGGGGCAATTCAGGAAAAGCTTGATAAGGCTGAGCGGTTGTTTGTTGATGGTTTGCGTAAGGCAAATCCTGAAAAGGTATACTATCCAGATGCTAACTCAACTCTGAGAGTTTCTTTCGGAAAAGTACTTGATTATTTTCCTGCTGATGCAGTTCATTATGATTATATTACATACGCTGAAGGTATTCTTGAAAAAGAAGATCCTAAGAGTGAAGAATTTATCGTGCCGGCTAAATTAAAAGAGCTCATTTTATCAAAAAACTTTGGCAAATGGCGTGACAAAGAAGGTAGGTTACCGGTTTGTTTTATTTCAAACAATGATATAACTGGAGGCAACTCAGGAAGTCCTGTATTAAATGGCAATGGAGAGTTGATAGGCATTGCTTTTGACGGTAACTGGGAAGCAATGAGTGGCGATATAGCTTTTGAGCCAGCTCTGCAACGTACAATTAATGTTGATATCAGGTACGTATTGTTCATAATTGATAAATATGCTGAGTCTCAAAGAATTATTGAGGAGTTAGACTTTGTACTATCGAACAAATAAACTAAAATTCAGCACTCATCTCAAAAAAGCCGGGGAAGATATCTTCTCCGGCTTTTTTATAGTCATAATGTTAGTTTCAACCTTAAATAGTAATTCCAATTTGCTCCACTAAGAAAGATGCATTCATGTATTAATGTTAGTTTCAACCTTAAATAGTAATTCCCATCTGTTTCATCAGGAATGTTGCATTCATATTCTGTGCAATTCCTGGATTAAGCTTATAATCAAACAATAATTCATTGTCGATTATACGTGCTTCAAAGCAATAATTGGAAATATTGTTAGGGAAGGTATGCTCCAACTGTCCAAGATCAAGGTCGTGTGTAGCAATCATACCTGCGCTTCCCAGGTTTATAAGTTGTTTTAATAGGGCTTTTGAGCCCTGCTGTTTATCAAATGAATTAGTACCTTTTAATATTTCGTCAAGGAATACATAGATTTGTTTCCCGCTGTTTAAGGTATCAATAATCAATTTCAACCTTTCCAGTTCTGCGAAGAAGTACGATTTATTACTACTTAGCGAATCAACAGTATGTAGGCTTGTAAATATATTCGCTGGGAAGAATTTGAAAGATTCTGCACAAACCGGAGCACCAATACGTGCCAACACCAGGTTTATTCCTACAGTGCGGAGGTAAGTGCTTTTACCGGCCATATTTGCACCGGTAAATATTGAAAATGAGCCTTTACCTTTAATCTTAACATCATTAGTTACCCTTCGAAATGCTGGAATAAGAGGATGTCCTGCACCATGTGCTTCTACCATTAGAATATTATCAACTGGCTTTGGATAAGTGAAGGATGGATTAACTATACTGAATCCGGCAAGACTGCCCATAGCTTCAAGTTGAGCTAAAGCTATGAACCAACTATTCAAATCGTCATAGTGAACCTTTTGCCACTTCTCCAACCTTTGAATTTGTCTGATATCCCAAAGCATTAAAAAATTAAGAATTATCCACATCAACCAATTTAACCGTGCATCGATTGAGGTAATAATTTTTCCAAGATGATTTATAGCTGAACTGGCTGAACCATGCAGCCCTTTTATGGAATGCTGCATTTTTACCAATAAATCGCTGCTGAAAACCTCCTTTTCAATTAAACTTAATCGCTTTGAGTAATTATCCAGCATTGCTGCTTTACGACTAACCTGCATATGGCGCTTTGATATTCCTGCTGAAAAAATACCTGGAATCCCGAGTGGAATTAAGAGATACAGCATAAAATGCGAGAACGTAATTGATCCTGTAGCCAGAAGATATATGGCGCCTAACGATAAGAGCGGAATAAGCCAAATCAATGCTGTGTAAAGCTGTGAAAGAAATAATGGCTTGGTATCTATCCATGAAAGCAATTCTTTCTCCGAAGACTCTGAAGTATTGCCTAAAATACCATAGGACCGGAAACGAAGCAACCATTCAGGCTTTTCTGAAAGTTCCTTAATAGCCTTCTGGTTTATAATTATACCATCCTCATTTAATTTCGGATTAATGAAGAGTTCAGCAAGATTATCCCGGCCATGTGAAGTTGCTGTTCGGTTCAGTGATTGGAATAGGGAGTCATTCCCAAAAAGATCCAGATCGTTGCTATACGAGTGTGTACTATCATAATATTCATCCCCTCCGTCAAACCTGAAATTATATTCTATGGCCAGCAATTCATCCTCTATAGTCTTACTATAAACTTCATTATACTTCAGCCGGTCAGTTAGCTTGCTGTGATAGTTGATAAGAATCAGAAATGCCACAAGTATAATAGCTGACACCCATAATAAAATGTTATTATTGATCCCAATAATAACAGAGGCTATAAAAAGAAGGAAGATAAGTAATCGCAACCAGGCTAATATTGTGCTTCTCTTCTTTAACTGATCAATGAGTTTTACAGTCTTTTGATGCCAGGCACTATATTGAGCCCTGATTGGAATTTGCGTTTCAGCTATGGGCTTTGCTAAATCCATTTTGTATAAGGGTTCTTTGCAAGATTAGCATTCAGGTATCGATCATCATCAGTCACTTCAATACCAAGCCAATCCGGTTTGTCAAATTGTTGGTCAGGAGATGAAAGCTCAATTTCAGCAACAACTAATCCTTCATTGTCGCCATGGAACTCATCAACTTCCCATATATTGCCATTAGATAAGAAAGTATATCGCACCTTTTCAATAATCCCGGTCACTGATGCTTCTTTTAATAGCTCATTCGCATCTTCCAGAGGAATTTTGTATTCATATTCCTTACGAATCAGGTTACTGATCTTTATCTTAAGTGTAATATATCCGGTTTCACCTGCAATTCTAACCCTCAATATCCTATCGTCGAGTAATGCAATATAGCCCTGGATGTATTTTACTGGTACCGCAAGTTGTCTGTAATCATCAGTATTTAACAGAAACTTTCTTTCTATTTCCATTGCCATAATGCTTCTATTAAGTTATTTTTTCAAGTTGTGAAGCCTACAAATAGACATTATATATAACCTAAGTTTAAAAAACTACCGGTGAACTTGCACTAATAACACAAGTTCACCGGTAGCAATTTTTATACTTCCTAATTTACTAATTCAGTAGTAACGGGAGCTTTTGTGTCTTGTTTTTCAGCCTTTACTCTTTCTTTGTTTACGAGAGTAAGCTCATCTATTAGATTTTTTGCACCGGCGTACTTGTCTATAATGAATAACACATAACGTATATCAACATTAATGGTACGCTGTAGTTCAGGTTCAAAAGCTATATCACCGCTCATGGCTTCCCAATTACCATCAAAGGCGAGTCCAATAAGTTCTCCATTTCCATTCATTACCGGGCTTCCTGAATTACCTCCGGTAATATCGTTGGTAGTTATGAACCCTACTGGCATTTCGCCGTTTTCGCCGTATATGCCGAAATTTTTCTGTTCATACAATTCTTTCAATTTTTCAGGTACTACAAATTCCCAACTAGTAGAGTCTTCTTTCTCCATAATACCTTTCATGGTTGTGTAATAATCATAATGAACTGCATCGGCAGGGTAATAGTCGAGCACTTTACCATAAGAGAGTCTCATAGTAGAGTTAGCGTCAGGATAAAACTTCTTATCAGGTAACATTTCGCGTAAACCTGCTATGAAAAACCTGCTGCTTCTTTCAAGGGCAATATTAGCTTCAGCAATGTTCTTTTGGTTTTCAGTGAATTTTGTGTTGAATGCCCTCACCAGTTTATAGGCTGGATCTTTCTCCAGTTTTTTAATATTTGGGTTTGCTATAAATGCATCTACCAGGGCTTTTTTGCTAAATATTGACTTTTCAAAGATGTTACCTGCTATTTTGTTAAAGTTATTTTTGTTCTTTACTACTAGTGCTCTATATGCAGCAGGCTGATGGTCAGCAGGTACATTTTCATAATACATTTGAAGCATGGCTGAGAGTAGCTTCAAATCTGTTTGTTCATTGTAATTCTTAAAGTGTCTTTCACTGTATTTCAGCAAGTTTTCTTTTAGTTTGGCCAACTTTTCAGTTGAAGGTTTTTCTTCTTTTAGCTCTGTGGCTAGCATATTAAAAGCATTGGCCAGTGTCATTATTTCAGCACCTCTTACAATGGCTTCAGAATAATAAATTCTTTGAACATGATATTCATTTAGGTTTTTATAAGCGCTGGCAAAATCAGTAAGCACATTGCCATACTTAGCCTTACGTTCAGCAGAAGCATTCACCCATTTCTCAAAATCATCTTCAATACGCTGCTTATCTTCCAAAACATTCAATCTCTTAAGACCTCTGGTCTGTCCAATGAAGTATTTCCAATAATTTGCAATGCCCGCATATTTCGAAGCGTACTTAATATTGATATCACGGCTTGCATCCATGTCTTCACGCATGATACCTAATTTCTTTGCGCGAATGTTAACAATTGTAGGATTGTTTATATTGATAGCCTGATCAACACCCCATGAGGTCATATAGCGATCAGTACCACCCGGATATCCCATAATCATTGCGAAATCACCTTTTTCTACTCCCGCAAGTGAAATTGGTAAATGATGACGTGGTTTCAATGGTATATTGTTCTCATTATAATCAGCAGGTTTTCCTTCGGCATTGGTATAAACCCTAAAAATGGAAAAGTCACCTGTGTGACGAGGCCACATCCAGTTATCTGTATCAGCGCCGTATTTTCCTATCGAAGAGGGAGGAGCACCAACAAGTCTTACATCACGAAAAACCTCATAAACAAATAAGTAGAACTCATTACCTTTATAGAAACTGGCAACTCTGGCCTGGTAATTGGTGCCGTTTTCAGCTTCATCAGTGATTGTTTTAGACAGTTTTTTGATAGCTTCTGATCTTTCAGCCTCACTCATATTGTCGTTCACGCCTTCAATTACACGCCCGGTTACATCCTCAATCCGAACAAGGAATCGGGCGGTAAGACCTTCATTGCGAAGTTCTTCTTTCATATTCATTGCCCAGAAACCATCAGCAAGATAATCGTGCTGAGTAGAACTATGTGATTGAATAGCGCCGTAGCCACAGTGGTGGTTTGTGAGTACAAGTCCCTGATTGCTAATAATTTCACCTGTACAGCCGTTGCCAAACTGGATAATAGCATCCTTTAAACTTGAATTATTTACACTGTAAATCTCTTCAGCAGTTAGCTTTAGGCCTTCTTTCTGCATGTCAACATAATTAAGGCGCTCAATAAATAGCGGAAGCCACATTCCTTCATCAGCCCGTGTAAATCCACTGATTAGTACGAATAACAAAATAATTGATTTCTTCATGATAGTGCTTATATAGGTTTTAAACGTATTTTTCTCCCTTTTCAATCATTACGTCATTTACAAATTGTCTGATTTGTTGTTCATCTTCCTTCCGACAAACAAGCAAGGTTCCCCCTTCTTCAACTACAATGTATCCTTCAAGGCCCTGAAGTACTACAAGTTTATCTTTCGGCATATTCACAATGCAATTATGAGTATCATACATCATTATATTTTGGCCAACTACAGCATTTGCATCATCGTCCTTTTTCCGGATATCATATAATGATCCCCAAGTACCTAAGTCGCTCCATCCAAAATCTGATGCCAACACATAAACGTTATTGGCTTTCTCCATAACTCCATAGTCTATTGATATGCTTTTGCACATAGCATAAGTCTGTTCAATGAAAGCAGGTTCATCGGGTGTGTTGTATTTCCCGACTCCTGCTCTGAATAACTGGTCAACGTCAGGCAGGTAGCTTGTGAAAGATTGCATTATAGTTTTTAATCGCCAAATGAAAATACCGGAATTCCAAAGGAAGTCACCACTGAGCAAGAACTGCTTTGCCATTTCCAACTGTGGCTTTTCAGTGAAGGTTTTAACTTTTTTAATTCGGTTATCAGTGTCGCAGGCTTCCTTTTCTTCGAATTGGATATAACCGTAACCTGTATCCGGACGATTGGGTTGAATGCCAAGTGTTAGCAGCCAATCATGTTCCTTGGTTGCTTTCAAAGCTGCTAAGATTACCTCAGTGAACACTTCTTCTTTCAGGATGATGTGATCAGAAGGCGCTACCACTATATTTGCATCAGGATCACGTTGTAATATACGGTAATTCGCATATGCAATACAAGGGGCAGTATTTCGCCTTGACGTTTCACAGAGTACCTGTTCCTCTGAAATTTCTGGCAGTTGCATCAACACCAGCTCTTTATAGCTTTCATTGGTTACAATATAGATATTTTCAGCCGGGCAAACTTTTAGGAATCGCTTGAAGGTTGCTTGTATTAGGGTTTCACCTGTTCCCAGAATATCAATAAATTGCTTAGGATGATCCTTGCGGCTCATAGGCCAGAATCTGGCTCCTACGCCGCCAGCCATAATAATGCAAAAGTTGCTTTTATTCATATAATAATATATTAACGATCAGATTGTCAATATAACAGGATTGATTTCACAAAGTTAATCAGCTTGTTGGGTTTTTCAGACTTTCTATCGGTTTTACTATTGCCATTGGACTGAAAAGATAAGTTTTTTTCGTGCTGAGACAGAAGCATCTATACCTTTTGCGAAGTTTAGTAACCATTTTAAACAATCTGCCGTCGTGTAAAGCAAAAATTGTTTCAGGCGGAAGCATTGAAACAGTGACTTCCTCATTTCTGGAGTCGTAATTTCTCAGAGCTTGAGCAAGAGGAAGATATGATGTACTGGTGGCCTGTGCATTAATTAAGTAGTCTGTGTAAACATGCAGTATATCATCGGGAAATATTTCCTTCTGCAGATAAGGCGTAGCAACCATTCTGTATGAATGTTTCCATACTTTGCCGTGTGGTGCCATCCGGTGTGAATGATTGAAGTGTACTTCAGCATGGGCCATCTCATGCAGAAGGGTTACCAAAAAGCTATATTTGTTAAGATTGTGATTAACTGATATTGAGGATGGTTTACCAATTGGAGCACCCCTGAAATCGCCAAGTTTGGTTACTCTGGTGCGAGTTATTTTTAAAATAACAGGGTATTTATTAAACCATTCGGCAGCCATTTCAACGGCTGCATCTGGTATATAATCAGAAAGGGCCTGCCGTAAGGTCCTATTTTTGTTCATTGAGACTCAAAATGGATTTATCATGTGTAGGTACAGCCATGCATCCGCAATCACGGAAACGCTTACCCGACTTATATTTATTCTGTCGGTAGGCTGGTGAAGAACAAGAAGCAACCATTGTAGCGATAAAGAAAACGATGATGGAGAGTGAGTATCTGGCCCTTAGTTTCATTATTTGTTTTTTTAATAATTTATCAGGCTCCAAAAATAACAAATAAATTAATAACTGGCTATTAATCATAATCATTTCATCGCAATCAGGCGTTACATAGTGTGTGAAGTTTCATTTAGCAATTCGTTTTTATGAGAATAAGTAGTAATTTAGCACCTGCCATTTAAAAACTATGATGACATTCATGATGCATATTGGCAGGTATATCCGGCTAATGCGCCTTGTATTTAAAAAACCTGAGAAACAGTCTATCTATCTCCGGCAGATATTTATTGAGATAGAAAACCTGGGATTAGATTCTCTTGGTATTGTTATTTTCATTTCAATTTTTATGGGTGCGGTACTGGCTATTCAAATGGCCTTCAATCTTGATACCCCATTAGTACCCGTATATACTATCGGATATGCCACACGGCAATCTGTAATACTCGAGTTTTCACCAACCATTATAAGTTTGATACTTGCTGGAAAGGTAGGTTCGCGTGTTTCATCCGAAATAGGAACAATGAGAGTTACCGAGCAGATTGATGCCCTTGAAATAATGGGCATTAACTCAGCAACCTACCTTATCTTTCCTAAGATTGCTGCAGTTCTGTTCTTCAATCCTATCCTTATCACTATCAGTATAATTGTTGCGAATGCTGGAGGCTGGCTTGCTGGTTCTTTAACCGGAATGGTGCCTTCGGCTGAATTTTTGTTAGGCTTGAGAGCGTTCTTTGAAGCTTATGATGTATTCTATGCACTTGTTAAATCAGTGGTATTCGCATTCTTAATAGTTTCAATATCTGGCTATCACGGTTATTATACCAAGGGCGGGGCCCTTGAAGTAGGAGAGGCCAGTACCAAAGGCGTTGTGCATAGTAGCATAGCTATTATTGTTTTTAATCTGATTCTCACTAACCTCCTCCTGGCATGATAGAGGCGAAGAATGTTACCAAATCATTTGGAGATACTAAAGTACTCGACAATATCTCTGTAAAGTTTGAGACTGGCAGATGTAATCTGGTTATCGGGCAAAGTGGTTCCGGTAAAACAGTGCTTATGAAATGTCTGGTAGGTCTGTTTGAGATTGATGAAGGAAAGGTTATTTACGATGATAAGGTTCTTTCACGCATGTCTTTTGATGAAATGAAGATGGTGAGGCAGGATATTGGTATGCTTTTCCAGGGTTCAGCACTTTTTGATTCAATGACCGTTGAACATAATGTGATGTTCCCACTCGCCATGTTTACTGATCAATCATTGGAGGAGCGCCTTGAAAGAGCTAATTTTTGCCTGTCGCGGGTAAATCTGGTAAATGCAAATAAGCTTCTGCCTGCAGAATTAAGTGGAGGTATGAAGAAACGTGTGGCAATTGCCAGGGCAATTGCAATGAACCCAAAATACCTGTTCTGTGATGAGCCCAATTCAGGGTTAGACCCTCATACTGCTAATGTTATTGATATCCTCATTAAGGAAATTACTGAAGAGTATGATATGACTACAGTAATTAATACTCATGACATGAACTCAGTTATAGAAATTGGTGACAGGGTATTCTATATACACACAGGCAAGTTATGGTGGGAGGGCAATAAAGATACTATTCTTGATAGTGATAACCCTGAACTTAATGAATTCGTTTTTGCTACAAAATTAACCCGAAAGATTAAAGGCCTTTGAATCAAATTGACATTGCGATACTTGTTATAGCAGGTATTGGAGCTATACATGGAATCTTTAAGGGTTTTATTTTGAGTATAACTTCACTGTTGGGACTAATTCTCGGATACTACCTATCTATCAGGTTTGCATGGTATTTTGAAGCCATACTGCGAGAAACAACAGGTAGCAATTCACCTTTTATGCATGTAATAGCCTTCGCGTTGTGCTACCTGCTAGTCATTATTATTGTGTATATTATTGGCAAATCTGTTCAAAAGACTCTTGAACTTGCAGCTTTAGGTTGCTTCAACAGGATGGCAGGTGCAATATTCGGTGCGCTTAAGGGACTGCTGTTTGTATCAGCCCTGATTTATATTATTGAGATAGCTGATCACCAAAATCAACTAATTAAAGCTGAGAAAAAAAACACATCCCTACTGTATGCTCCAATCGCTAAACTTATCCCTTCAATCATGCCTGAAGTTAAAAAGGGATTAGAAAGAATAAATGGTGATGTAAAAAGGCGGGAGATTAAGAAAGAATAAAAATGGGAGGAAAATTATAAGTTTTCCTCCCATTAATTTATATTACCTTATCTTTTGGCTGACAGAATTGTGTCGACACTAATAAGTTTAATTGTAGTTTAAGTTTAATTATTGCTAAGGTACTCTGCAACACCTTGGTGAGAGCCTATCATCGCCTCTTTACCTCTATGCCAGTTAGCTGGGCATACTTCGCCGTTTTCTTCAAAATACTGAAGGGCATCAAGCATTCTTAATGCCTCATCAACATTTCTCCCTAACGGGAAGTTGTTAATGGTTTCATGATGAACCACACCATTTTTATCTATCAGAAATAACCCTCTGTATGCTATCATATCTCCGGTCGCAACTAATTGACCTTCATCGTTGTAGTCATAATCACCTGCCAGCACTCCATAATTTGAACTTATCGTTTTTGCTGTATCAGCTACTATTGGATAAGTTATGCCTTGAATACCACCATGTTTTTTAGCAACTTGTAACCAACCCCAGTGTGATTCCTCGGTGTCAGTTGAACATGCTACTAATGCACAATTACGCGCTTCAAATTCTTCCATGCGATCCTGGAATGCATGCAGCTCTGTTGGGCAAACGAAAGTAAAATCCTTAGGATAGAAAAAGAAAATTACATGCTTCTGTCCTATATATTGTTCCAATGAAAAATCTTCAGTTATTTCTATACCGTTTATCACAGCACTTGCCTTGAAGAAAGGCGCTTTTTTACCAATTAATGACATATTGTTTATAATGTTTTAAAGTTAAAGTTTTCCAGATTTTACTTTTTTAGCTACCATAAACAACGAATTGTATTCCTTGTTTATGAATATTAAGAATATCCGATAATTTTGTTTGATAAGCTGAATCAGGGGGTATCTATCCAATTCAATTTCAGTTAATTAAGTAGCACAGTGCTATGTATGTAGCAAATTGCTGAAACAATCAACCTTTTTGGTTAGCATACTCAAGTATCTCTTCATTGACATAGTCAAGAAGGATACCTGCCTCGCGGAACATTGTTTCCGACTCCTCGCCACTATGGTATTTATGCTCGCAAACCACTCGCACTATACCACAATTGATGATCAGCATGGCACAGGTGCGGCATGGAGTCATCCGGCAGTACAAGGTTGCTCCTTCCAGAGCTATTCCCAGCCTGGCAGCCTGACAAATGGCATTTTGTTCAGCATGCACAGTCCTTACACAGTGGTTTGTAACCTTGCCATCACCATGAGTCATCTGCTTAAAAAGGTGACCAACTTCATCGCAGTGCGGCAATCCAATGGGTGAACCAACATACCCTGTAACCAGTATTTGCTTGTTTCGGGCAATTACACAACCACTCCTGCCTCTATCGCATGTAGCTCGTTTGGCAATAGTGTTTGCAACTTCCATGAAGTACTCATCCCAGGTGGGACGTATATATTTATTTTGAGCAGTTTCTTCAGTCATAATACGTTTAATATTGAATTACAAAGATAACCAAAATATTCTACTTGCCCTGTCCTGCAATCAGTTGAGTTAACGATGATTGTCAAACCAGGTTTGTGGGTAATTGGAAATAATAAAGGGGAACCCTTATAAGATACTTAAAGCAGATATCGTACTCCAGGGCAAATCTTTATGAATGCCCCAGATAATCTCCTTCTTCTGTAGTCCAATCGTAGTTATATAGTCCTTCCAAAAGTCGCTCTTTCTTTTCCTCAGCCGAGAGGCGCTCATAAGCTTGTTTTTCGGCTTCAAACTTCCTGCGCTTTTCTTCTTCTATCTTATGGATTTCATTAAGGTAGTTCTGTTCAATTTCTCTCTTCAGATAATCAGCAGCTACCGATGGAAAGAGTTCGAGCAGTAATTCTTCCTTTTCACCTGATGCTAATTTGACATCACCATACTCATAAAATACAGGATTTTCCTGTCGTTTATAGTAGCGGGTATCGTAGGGTGTTTCTTCCTTTACTCCAGCAATTAAATAGCGAAAATCAGGGTCAATAGGAGCTGGAGTCTTACCGTAAACACCTTTAACCAGATTCACAAACTGAATTGATTTGGTTGTATATATTGGTTGTCCCTTTGCTTCATCAATCACGCAATTAACAGCTTGTGCGCCTACTATCTGACTGGTAGGAGTCACAAGAGGGGGACATCCGGCAGCCATTCTTACTGTAGGAATGAGTTCAAGGGTTCTGGGCAGTAACCGTTCAAGCTTGAGCTGTTTAAGTTGCATCAACATATTGGTGTACATTCCACCCGGTATCTCAGCATCTTTAACCTTTTCATCAGGTTCAGGGTAATTGAAGTATCGTTCAATATGCTGAGTGGCATTAAGCAAATCGTCTTCCTTCTCTGACTTGGCATATGCAATTGCCAGTTCAAATAAATTGTCAATATCCTTTGGCAGTTTATCCCGTGTAATATCAAAATCAATTGGAAATTTCTTATACGAATCATATTCAGCAAGTTCATGCCTGATTTCCCTAAGCTGGGCATCAATTTTCACCACTGCATTCAGGTTAACGCCAGTGTCAATATCAAGCTTATTGCAGAATAATTGAATTATTTCAAAAGAAGAAGCTGCCGGGCCGCCGGCAAAGCTCATTATATTAGTATCGAGGACGTCTACCCCATTCAGGATCGCCATAAGCATTGATGCAAGTCCGTAACCGGGTGTTGCATGTGTATGGAAGTCAATAGGAACCAACAGATTTTTCTTCAACAGCCTTATGAGCCGGCCTGCCCGGAGTGGAGGAATCAGGCCTGCCATATCTTTAATTGTGATCATATCAGCACCCATATCCTGCAATTGCAGTGCCTTCTGTACGTAATAATCATCAGTAAAAATACGTGAGTTTATGGGCTTACCCTGAAGGGCATTCCTGATTTTATTTCTTGTTGAAAAGTGCGGGTCAACAGTATAGCAAACAGCACAATCAGCTATTCCTCCATTGCTTTTTACTGACTTTATAGTGCTTTCAACGTTAACTGTATCATTGAGCGCATCAAATATGCGCATGATGTCAATTCCTGAAGTAATTGCATTCCTGTTAAAGCCATCAATAACATCATCAGGGTATGGATTATAACCAAATAGATTACGGCCTCTTGATAAGGCTGTTAGCTTTGAAACCCCACCCATGCTTTCTTTTATCTTTTCCAGCCTAGTCCAGGGGTTCTCATTAAGGTATCGCATAACAGAATCAGGAACGGCCCCTCCCCACACTTCCATAGCATAAAATCCAGCCTCTTTGTAAAGCGGTAGTACCTTGTCAATTTGCGCCTGGGTCATGCGGGTTGCAAATAGTGATTGTTGTCCGTCGCGTAAGGTTAAGTCTCTGATTAGCAATTTCCTGTTCATCTCCGAATTGTCATTAATAGCTTAAATTCACCTCTCTTAACAAGTGTTGAGGATAAATCATTGCAAAGGTATAAAGATTATAGAAGTTTGAATACGTTTCAACTCTGATATTTCATTTATTGTATTATATGTAGTAATCTACATGTGATCAATAGTGATGAAAATTTCAGGCAGATAAAAGGTTTCACGCTTTCATTGCTAATTCATTAACAATAATAATGCCGATTTTATTGTTTGGTGTAGACTACATTATTTTAAATTCTGCTGATTGAAAATCAGTAGAATAGTACTTATTTGGAGGTTACTCAGTTGAAGGTCACTTAAAGTAACCTAATAATAGTAGGATAATTGGTGGCAAGATGGGAACTATTATCATTCAATAGGCAGTAACTTATACCTATGAATGTTTACTCTATTATGACTTCTTTTTCAGCAACCTGGAAAATTTGCTTTGTATCTTCATCATAAATGAATGCTACAACCTTGCAATTTTCAGCTACAAAATTATCTTTAAGAGTATAACTATATGACTTTTTAACTGTGCCCACTGAGCTGATTCCTGAAATCACTGAACCCCAGGTACCGTTAATTGCATCGCGCAGAACGTTGTTGTGAACGTAGTCATATATAATAGGGGTGGGGCCTGAAGATGGAGCGTTGTTTTTCTGTGGTGATACTATACCGCTCTCTTTCAGCACTACTATTAAGCTCAGATCTTTATCAGGAACCTGCAAATACTCAACTACAATTTCTGTGTCCAACTTGCGGGTTTCAATATTATAAAGATTGGTTATATTAAGATCAACTGTAACCACTGTGTCTTCCAACATATTGAATACTTCAGTACTCCAAGCTTCAGGGGAAAGAATATGTTCACTTGTGGTATATTTGATGCGGTTAACCATTCCAAAAGGGTTGCCAACATTTGAGATTCCAAAATATGTGTCCCACTCAGTGCCTACTACGGTGTTGTAGTCAGCTGTAAAATCACCTCCGGCTGTTGCTTTTGCAAACCAGCCGGCATGAATAGCCAGCACCACTACTTTATCTCCAAAAGTGTTCTCAATGTTGTGAGCAATAATTGCAGCAGCCGGACAATTAACACATTGGTGTCCTGTGTAATCTTCAAGCAGTATGCGCTTCTGGTGAAACTCTGTAGTGTCTATATTGGAGGTATCAATACTAGAAGTATCAACCACTATCTTTTGTGTGAATGGTTCATTGATCTTATCACATGAAAACATCAGAACACTTGATGAAAGAATGGTTAGGGTATATTGAAGTATTCTTTTAAAGGTCATTTTATAAGATTTTACCGTGTTTAGATTTTGTTTAAATCATATGCTTGATAAAAAGGTTAATCTAAAAATTACTGCTTAGTGTGATTGAAAGACCATTAGATGCAGGAACATTACGACAAACCCCACCAACACAAATTATGCCCTCACGCTGCTTACCATAACTAAGAGATAACCTGTTTGAATCCTGTGTATACCCAACGGCAACAGTTGGATAGTGAAAACGGCGGTCCTTATCATCATTCCCATAATTGTATTGATTCATCAAAGTAAAAAACCACCTGGGGGAGAAAGTGAATTCGGCCATTGCCTGCATCCAGTTCCCCTCATCCTGCTTAGTTGCAAGATGTTGAACTTCAGCCTTAAGTGCATTTTTCGAACTAAATTTATAAGTTACATCTGCAATAAAGATATTTGCTTTTACTGCTTCTTCACCCGGATGGCCTTCAATTATATCTATATTGTAATGCATGTTGATCCATGAAACCAGTGCTTTAAATTCATTATTAAACTTATGCTGTATCTCAATATTAAAATCCCTGAAATATAACTCATCACCAAAGTCAAAATAGTTAGTCTTGTAACCTAAAGTTCCCGTTTTGCCAATAGGAGTTTCATTATTGATTGAATCTCGGTTGATAGATGTGACATTTGAGAAGTTTATAGCTATATCAGTACCGTATTTGCCACCTAAAAGAGTACCCTTGCTGATCTTATAATTTACTTGTCCCTGAAGCGCTATCTCTCCATTTGGCTGGGTAGCATAGGGATACATAGCAGCAAGTGTATAAGCATGTTGACGAGTTAAAGCCGGCAGGTAATTAATGTCGAGCATGCTTCCACGCTCAGTGCGCTTTGATTTGAAGCTCATATTATCAGTAACCTTGCCAGATAGGAGCATTCCAAACCCCTTCTGTGAATATGATGCCTGCAATAGCAATGATCGGCCTTCTTTATAAATGAAATTATTTATTGCTGAAGGATCGTTATACTTATGGGCATATTCGCCATCTATTGCAAAGCCCTTATGATGAATGTTTAATCTGGTTGATATGGCAGCTACATTTTCAGGGAGTATGAGTATCTGGTCGCTATTCACAAGTATTTTAGCTGAAGGCTCGTACTTACTTACGAAGCTTCCTCCGAGTGTAAATCTGGGTAAATCAGTAGATAGGATATTCAGAAGGTCGTTGATAGCAAATTCACCATCAAGTCCACGTACTATACCGGGGCCTGATTCCCAGAAGAACCTTTGGGTTCCAATAAGCCCTTTGATAGCAATACCTTTATAAGGTCGGAATATAAAACGGGCTCCTTTGATGGCATTGTCGTAACCAAGGTTGCGCTCCTCATAACTCCGCAGTGTCATGCCACTACCAAATTGTTCGTAGAAATGGCCCACCGTGATTCCAAAACTTTCTTTTTGCCATGAAGCATACCAAAATGGCACACCCGTTCCTTTATAGCGTTGATCATATCCCTTAATAGGATTTAGGTATGATTCAAACCGTAAGCCTGCAATAAAATTACCTTGTGTATAATTTATATTCGCAAAGGAGTTCATTAGCATTGCCTCACTCACATCTTCCGCACCAATAGCACTATCAGCCTGGTATAGCTGTGCATCAAGCTGAAAGTTACCTGATACTCTTCCTTGCAAAAGATCCTGTGCTGTGAGCGTCCCTGTGGTTATCAGTATAAAAGTACAAACAAGCGTGTACAGTCTTCTCATACAATGGTTATTTGATGGTTGTTGATTTGTTGCCTGATCTGATATTGATTGCACACTGCTATTCTATGGGCAATCCGGAATTGAGTTTCCTCACCATCTCAATCAGTTCAAGTTCACTACCCTCGCTAAAGGATGTATGTTGCCAAACAATCTCGCCCTGGCCATTTAAAAGAAAAGTATGCGGTATCATATTCACATTCATTGCTCTTTTAAAGTCCCCATTAGCATCAAGGAGCACTTCATATTCCCAGCCTTTACCATTAACTGTTGGTGCCACCTTGGCAGTTGAACGTGCATCATCAATTGAAACTGCAACAAGTTTTACTCCTGTTTCTTCTGTCCATTCGTCATATACATCAGCAATGGTAGTAAGTTCGTTAATGCAGGGTTTGCACCAGAGAGCCCAGAAACTAATGATCATTGGCTTTCCATCATTGCTGAGTTCGGCAGTATTTATATTATGGCCTGATAGGTTCTTAACAGTTACCTGAGGCAACTGACGCAGGTTTTTGTCTGACTCCTGGGCAGAGAGAATGCTGATACTGAAAATCAGCAGTAGCAGAGTAATTACATTTTTCATGGTAAGGTTGCGTTTTTAATTAAGTTATCTGGAAATTAGCCTTCTAACTTAAAATTCAGGCTGCTAATTTATAAATACTTCCAATACTTTTGATTTTTTTTTAGGAATTAAATCCACCCTGTCAATTACTGCCGGGAGAAGCACTGCCTCACCTTGTGAAAGAGTCACCTGTTTTTCTTCCTGTCCGTCGTGAACCAGCGTTACGCTACCTTCAACACAAACGTATATTACAAATGAATCAAGCTCTGAGTAGTCTTTTGCAAGAACCTTGTCCAATACAATGATATTGGTTGTAAAGTATTGCGATGTAACCATATTGGAAGAACCATTATTTACTTCCCTGTATTCTGAACGATAATCATTGTGTGACTTGAAGTCTATTGCATCAAGCGCCTCTTCAGTGTGTAGTTCACGCGCTTGTCCTTTGTCATCAACACGATCCCAATCGTAGATGCGATAAGTTGTATCGGAAGTTTGTTGTATTTCTGCAAGCAGAATGCCCGGACCCAAAGCATGAACTCTTCCGGCGGGCATATAGAATACATCGCCTGCTTTTACTTTCTCCCTGTTCAATAGTTCGGTCACCTTATTATTATGCAGATACGACAAGTATTCTTCTCTATTAGAGTCTTTTTTAAAGCCTGTAATCAGTTCTGCACCCTCGTCAGCTGACATGATATACCACATTTCTGACTTTCCATTTCCTACTCCACGTTTCATTGCCAGTTCATCATCCGGATGCACCTGAATAGAAAGATAATCGGCAGCATCAATAAATTTAACAAGTATAGGAAATTCATTGCCGAATCTGTCATACAGAGTATCGCCCATCAAATCGCCCATATAGATCTCAACAAGCTCATTCATTTCATTGCCTGCGAGAAAGCCGTTTGCAACAACGGTAGGATTGTCCTCAACCCCTGATAGTACCCATGCTTCGCCGCAATTTGGTAATGGACTATAATCAATTCCAAGAACGGTTTTTATTTTATTCCCCCCCCATATTTTATCTTTAAGAACCGGGTTAAATTTTAGCGGATATAGTTTGTGTTCCATAGTTATCGGTTTTACTAACTGAGGGTATAAAATTACAACATTAATCTAACTGCATTATTTATGCCAATTGTGAAAACTTGATTAACTTTATCGTTTAGCTGCAGGTTGTGTATAATGGAAGTAAGGATTAACAATTTGACCGGTTTTATTGTTATTTATCATTAAGATGCAACATATTCACTTAGTGGATGCTGCAAATAGTAAAATTGAATTTGTTATAGGTTAGGATGTCCTTAGTTACCACTGACTTAAGAGGCATAATATTATAAATATAGGAGTTAAACATGAACAACGACCAGATGTTTATCCTGCTCGCGGAAGACGACGAGGATGACAGACAATTTTTCAGGGAAGCCATAGAGCGTATGAAACTTAATACCGTGCTTGAAATGGTTACTGATGGAGTTTTCCTTATAGAATACTTGAAGAAGAAGCCCGAAAAGCGCCCTCACCTGCTTTTTCTAGACTTAAATATGCCGCGTAAAGATGGCTTTGAATGCCTTCATGAAATACGAAATGTGCTTGGATTGATTGATCTGCCCATTGCAATTTATTCAACCTCAAATGCAAGTGTGGACATGGAAGAAGCGTTCAGACTCGGTGCCAATATTTATATTCGTAAACCTGCCGACTTTGAATTGTTAAAAAAAATCATCGCAAAAGTAGTATCCATCAATTGGCATTATCACAATAATGGCTTGAATATTAAGAATTTTGTTCTCTCCATATAGTTAAAACTTATCAGGAATTTTTATCCTCTCTATAGTTAACGCTGTACCATCACTTCTTTTCTTTAATTTCGCTGGTTGATACTATCATCCATCAACTAATACTTATACAGTGAAAAAACTTAATTACATTCTAAAGCATGGCTTGTTAGTCACGTTAGCCATATTATTTGTATTTACAACCTCTGCCTATGCCCAAAAGAAAAAGGCTGCAGAGAAGGCTGATACACTCAAAAGCAGCGCCTTCAGTGGAATGAAATTCCGATCAATCGGACCGGCTTATGCGTCAGGTCGTATTGCTGATTTCGCGGTTAATCCTGAAAAACCACAAGAGTACTTTGTTGCAGTAGCTTCAGGTCATATATGGAAAACTGTTAACTCCGGTACTACCTGGACTCCTGTATTTGATAATCATGGATCATACTCTATTGGTTGTGTGGTTCTTGATCCTTCAAACCCTAATGTTGTTTGGACAGGTACCGGTGAAAACAATCACCAACGGGCACTTGGTTATGGCGATGGTGTTTATAAAAGCCTGGATGGCGGAAAATCATGGAAGAATATGGGACTTAAAGATTCACGCCAGATTGGAATGATCGCTATTGACCCACGTAACACAAACGTTGTTTATGTTGCTGCTGAAGGTTCTGTTTGGGGACCAGGCGGCGAACGAGGTTTATACAAAACAACTGACGGTGGTACAACATGGAACAAAGTGCTCAACGTGAGTGACCATACAGGCATCAATAACGTTTTGCTTGATCCACGCAATCCTGATGTTCTTTATGCTACCAGTGAGCAACGACGCAGGCACGTTAATACAAAGATCGGCGGAGGTCCTGAAACAGCTATCTATAAATCAACTGATGCCGGGGCTACATGGAATAAACTTACTTCAGGGCTGCCAGGTGATGATATGGGAGGAATCGGCTTAGCTATTTCACCAGTTAACCCTGATTATATTTATGCAATCATTGAAGCTGCCAATGAGTCAAGCGGCTTTTATAGAAGCACCAACAGAGGTGCATCATGGACAAAAATGAGTGATCATACTGCTCAGGGGCAGTATTATAATGAAATATACTGCGACCCGGTTGATGTTGATAAAGTCTATTCAATGGAAACTGTATCACATGTTACAGCTGATGGCGGTAAAACATGGAAAAGACTAGGGCTGAAAGCAAGACATGTTGATGATCATGCTTTTTGGATCGATCCTAAAAATACCAACCACTTCCTGATCGGTGGCGATGGCGGTATTTATGAAACCTGGGATGGTGGTGAAGAGTATCTCTTCAAAAGCAATTTACCTGTTACCCAGTTCTACCGTGTGAATGTTGACAACAGTGAACCTTTCTATTATGTATATGGTGGTACCCAGGACAACAACAGCATGGGAGGTCCTTCCAGGAATACCAGCAGTTTTGGTGTAACCAGCGATGAATGGTTTGTTACTAATGGTGGTGATGGTTTCTGGACCGCTGTTGATCCTACTGATCCAAACATCGTTTATGCTGAAGCTCAGTATGGCAACATGGTTAGATACGACAGGAAAAGCGGTGAAGCTATTGACCTTAGGCCTGAACCGCGTAAAGGTGAGGATACTTACAAATGGAACTGGAATACACCACTGGTGTTAAGTAAACACAATCATAAAAGGCTTTATACTGCTGCCAATAAAGTTTTTAGGAGTGATGACAGAGGCGATACATGGGAAGTAATCTCTGATGACTTAACCACCGGTGCTGACAGGAACACCTGGAAAGTTATGGATAAATACTGGAGTTCCGATGCCGTTTCAAAGGATGTCTCAACTTCGCTGTTTGGAACTATAGTCTCATTCGATGAGTCGCCCCTTAAAGAAAACTTACTTTATGTAGGAACTGATGACGGACTAATACAGTTTACCGAAGATGGAAAGAACTGGAATAAAACAGCCACTTTCCCTGGTGTACCTGAATATACCTATGTTTCTGATATACTGGCTGACCGCTTCAATGAAAATGTTGTTTATGCCTCTTTTGACAATATTCTTCGTGACGACTTCAAACCATACATACTCAAGAGTAATGATAAGGGCAAAACGTGGACATCTATTAGCAGCAATCTTCCTGAAAATGGAACCATCCACACTATTGCACAGGACCACATAAATCCTAACCTTCTGTTTGTTGGCACCGAGTTTGGCGTGTTCTTTACAGTGGATGGTGGCATTATCTGGACTCAACTCAAAAGTGGTATACCAATAATCCGTGTAAACGACATTGTAATACAGGAACGCGAGAACGACCTTGTGGTTGCAACCTTCGGCAGAGGTTTCTATATTCTGGAAAATTATTCAGCTTTAAGGCAATATACTAAAGAAATTGCTGCTAAAGAGTCGCATATCTTTGAAATCAAAGATGCACTTATGTTTGTGGAAACCGGTGGTAAATACGGACAAGGGTCAACTTATTACGGTGCAAAGAACCCTGATTTTGGTGCTACCTTTACTTACTACCTGAAAGAAGTTCCTAAAACCCTGCGAGAGTTACGTCGTGAAAAAGACAAAGAACTGTTTAAAAAAGGTGAGCCTATTCCGCAACCAACGGTAGCTGAACTTAGAGCTGAAGACAATGAAATAAAACCACATCTTATCTTTGATATTACTGATGCTTCAGGCAATCATGTTCGACGTTTATATGAAAAGCCATCAGAAGGTGTCAACCGAAAAGTATGGAACCTGCGTAATAATGGCACCCAGCCGATAAGGAAAAACGGTGGTAAGTTTGATCCATTCGCTGAAGGTAACAATGGTATGCTGGTTATGCCGGGACAATTCTCTGTTACCTTATCATTATACTCAGGAGGAGAAACCAAAGTACTTGCAGGGCCGGTTTCCTTTACAGCTAAAGTACTTAACAATACTACATTACCTGCACCCGACAGGGCAGTCCTGGTTGCTTTCCAGAAGGAAGTATCAACGGTAGCCCGTAAAGTGCAGGGAGCAGAAACGTATGCTGAAGAACTTCAGGAACAACTTACATCTATGCTACAAGCAGTGCATCAAACACCAGGCGTTTCTTATGAATTACAACAGGAAGTTTATCAGGCATTGCAGCAAACCACTGATTTGCTCTTCCAACTTCATGGAACAGAACCAAAAGCTAGTCGCGAAGAAGTTCCACCTGCACAAGTGCCATTAATGGAACGGCTGGGCAATATAATTTATGCCCATTGGTCGTCAACCTCTGCGCCAACTTCTACACATCGCCGAAGCCTTGAAATCCTTCAGGAAGAATTTCCGCAGGTAATCAATCAATTAAGGCAGTTAGGCGAAGTAAAACTAAAGGATTTAGAAAATAGAATGGAACTTGCGGGTGTGCCTTATACCACCGGGAGACTGCCAGTTTGGAATTAATGGTTTAAGCCTTTTCTAAGCGTTACTTCAACCGCTAATAAACTATTTATGTAATAGTTTATTAGCGGTTGTTTTTTTATGGTATACCATCGATGTGTAGCTGAAGCTGTAATTTGTTTTGAATACAGTATTTAGTATTTAGCAGTTAGCATTTAGCCGTTAGCATTCAGCATTCAGCTTAAGCTTTAAAACTTTAGCATTCTGACTTGGGCGTTTATTTCTCTGTTATTCGTTCCGTTGTTTGAGTAATATAGCATAATATTAAACAAACCCATTTCCACAAGAATCTCTTGTAGTCGCAATCTTTATCGATTTGATGGATTCTAACAGTTTCCCCTGAAAGCCTGTTATTTAATTTATACCTTAATCCATATAGTAGTGCAGAGTAAATCTTATAGGCGCTCTTTCTAAAATCAATCAAGGAACTGATTTTCGAAGTCAGGATTCAGATAAATTGAAGATTTATTTTATACAACCATGTATGAACCTAATAGCAACCATGTACCAACCTTGTTAAAGCAATGTATATTATACATTGATTAAATATGCCTGATACTAAGGTATAATTAAGTAGGGAAAAATGAATGTAAAATGAAAATGATAAGGGGAGTGGCCGGACAGTTCCGTTGAGGACAATAAGACAATAATTAAAATGTTTAACAAAAACACAAAAACAGTGAACAAAAGTATTTATTCACTGTTTAAGCATCATAAACAACAAATAAACTATAAACATTAAAAGTCAAGCGGTTATGAAAACAACATTTTTTAAAATTAGCCTTATGGCCATAGCAGTATCATCATTTACGATGTTCACTTCATGTTCAAAAGATGAGGAAACCCCGGAGGTTCCTGTACAAGCGCCTAAAAATATAGTGGAAGTTGCATCTGCTGATGCACGTTTTTCTATTCTTGTAGAGGCGGTTACTAAAGCCAATCTCGCAACAACATTGCAGGGAAATGGTCCATTCACAGTTTTTGCACCTACCAATGATGCATTTGAACTACTTTTTGATCAGTTAGGCGTAAGCGGAATTGCTGATTTGGATGCAGCAACACTAACACCTATATTACTCAACCACGTGGTTGCAGGTAAAATTGCTTCATCTGATATCACTGCTTCAGGTTACGTTCCTTCATTAAATACCGGAGCTCCCGGTAACAATAGCGTTAAATTATTTGTAAAGAAAGATTCCGGTGTTACAGTTGACGGTAGCAAAGTAATTGTTGCTGATGTAATGGCATCAAATGGTGTGATCCATGCAATTGATAAGGTTATTTTGCCTGCAAGCGTAGTAAATCATGCTATAAACAATCCTAATTTTAGCACACTTGTTCTGGCTGTAATAAAAGCCGGATTGGTTGAAGCTCTGAGTACAGATGGTCCATTTACAATCTTTGCCCCAACCAATAGTGCCTTTGATGCACTGTTTGCTACATTGGGCGTTTCAGGAGTAAACGACCTTACAGCTGAGCAACTTACTCCAATCCTTCTATACCATGTTGTTTCAGGTAATGTAACGGCAGCTCAGGTTTCCAGTGGATCAGTACCTACCTTGAATGAGGGTAATAATCTCGAGTTAATGGTAAGTGCATCAGGTGTTTCCATCAATTCAGATGTGAATGTGGTTGCCACAGATGTGCAGGGAACCAATGGTGTAATTCATGCAATTGATGCAGTTTTACTCCCATAAATTTTCAAGTACATAAAAAAGCTGCCGGTATAATCCGGCAGCTTTTTTATGTTTTATAGTAGTAGCCCCGATAGGAATCGAACCTATATTTAAAGTTTAGGAAACTTCCGTTCTATCCATTGAACTACAGGGCCAATTTGGATTGTGCAAAGGTAATAATTATTTTTAAGAAATAATGCCCGCCAAACAAGGGTAATTTGTTGCAGGCCTAGTTGCTTATTACTTCCCTTACAATATCAAAACTTTCATCTGATGCACCTTTCATGGCACCAGCTATTGATTCAGGCATGCCTTCGCTCATAGCAGCAGTGTTGAGTAAAGCAATATAAGTTTTACCATCTTCTTTCTCGTATACTGATATGCGGCATGGCATCATCACAGATACAATTCGCTCATCATTCTTTTCAAGCATAGTACCTGAGTATTCAGGTTTACATATTTCAACTACCTGCACTGGCCGCACATGTTTGTTGCTCCTGGCAAGTGATTTCTGGAGATCATGGTTGGCAGGGTTCTGCCACTCTTTGCGGGTTGCAACTTCAATGATCTTTTCAACAGTTTCATTCACATTGAAAGGACTTACCTGCTCAATGATAAATTGGTTTGTGCTCATGATATTTTTGTTTTTTACTGTTAATTCAATTCTTTGGCTATGGCAATGGCAGCAATGGTACCATCAGCTACAGCAGTTGTTATTTGTCGGTATTTTTTACTGATCACATCACCTACGGCATATATACCGGGTATGCTTGTACGCATGTCCTCATCGGTTTTTATATAGCCCCATGAATCGGTTTCAAGTTTGTTGTCAAACAGTGCAACATTGGGTTTCATGCCGATAAAAACAAATACGCCGTCGCTTTCCAGTCGTGTTAATTCTTTTGTTTTCAGATTTTCAACCAGTGTTATCATCTTATCGCCTTCACGCACGAACGACCTGGGTTCATGTTCAAAGAGTACGCTCACTTTTTTGTTTGCCAGTAGTTTTTCCTGCGCATGTTTGTTGGCAGTAAAACCTGCAAACTGATGCACCATGGTAATCTTGCTTGCAAATTTGCTAATAAAATCAGCTTCCTCAACTGCTGAGTTGCCACCTCCAACAACCACTACTTCCTTGTCGCCATAATATTTCGCGTCGCAGGTTGCACAGTAGGATATACCTTTGCCCTTCAGTTCTTTCTCACCGGGAATGCCCATAAGATTAGGTGATGTGCCGGTGGCTATAATGATCTTCTTTGCTCTTACGGTTTCAAATTCATCTATGATTACTTCTTTCTTTTCCAGATCAATTTTGGTGACATCAACCGCTACTTTATAAACGGTACCGCATAATTTGGTTTGTTCCGACATGTTGTGCGAAAGCATATAACCTGGCTGTGGTTCAATAAACCCCGGGTAATTTGATACTTCATGTGTAGTGGAAACGTGTCCGCCCGGTAGTGCTATATCAATAAGCACTGTGTTGATCTTGCTTTGGCAGAGGTAAAGTCCTGCGGTTAGTCCGCCGGGTCCTGCTCCCAGTATGATAACATCAAATTCAGATACCGAAGGTTTGATGCCTGACTTGATCTGATCAACCCTATCCTGAGGCAACATTGTGTCAAGATGATGAATAATTTCACTGCGTTTAATACCTCCGGAAAGTGAATCGGCTACAACTTTTCCTTTATCGAAAAATAGCAGGGTAGGTGACGACTTAACTCCTAATTCATTTGCCAGTTCCCTGTTTTCCTGCCTGAACATCTTCACAAACTTAATGTCATCACCATATAGTGTTGACAATCCCTCAAATTTAGGCGCAAGGGCCTCGCATGGAGGACATTCGGTGGAATAGAAGTCAAGTACTACTTTCCCACCTTCCAATACTTCTGTTTCAAATTCTGCTGCACTTATTTCTTTCATGTTCTATGATTCTAATAATCTATATTTATTAATCGTGATACTCTATTCTGTCAGGTAATTCTAATATACCATCTCATTGGTATGCCACCAGGGCAGAACCAACAATCAACTCTGATCAAGCTTAAAAGCTGAAAAACCAAGTCCTAGAAGTTCTTTCACAGGGCGGCAATCAGGTGAATGCACTGTGCCTGTGTTATTCTTTGAAATAGCACCACAGCCTCCACCGCAAGCCAGTTGCATACTGCAATTGCTACATGCCTCAATGGAGATAACGTCTCTTTCTTCCCATGCTTTTATCATTTCATCCTTACGCGTTACTGCAGGATAAAATGTGCCCAGTGATTCACCTTCCTTACCCACGGTTGCGGTACATGAATAAATCTGCCCTGTATAATCAAATGCCCACTCAGTTTTACATGCAGGGCATGAGTCGAACAGAGGATCGGGCAATGTGCCGTTTTCAGCCAGATACTTTGTTATTGAATACGAAGGCTGATAAAACTCTGCAATCTGTGGATGCTCTTCAGTAAGCTTGTAGATTTGCTCATACATTGAGAAACGGTCGAATAGTTTACCGGCAGTGGCCTGACAGTGATGAAGTTCATAGTTTCTGCCTACCTGGGTTTTGAAGTACGGGCTGGCAGTCCAGCCTCTGGCTATTGCGAAGTCAGCTAAAGCAGGTAGTCCGCCAATATTTTCCTTATCAATCACCATACGCAGGTTAACAGGCAATTCATTTCGTAAACATGCATCAATTCCTTCAACTATCTTATCGAACGTGGCACCACCGCCTTTGAGGAAGCGCCGGGAATCATGTATGCTTCCAATACCATCGAGTGTTATCTGTATCTCCCTTATCCGGCCGGCTTTCAGTATGTCAATATAGTCAACTACCGAATAACCGTTGGTTACGATGCAGATCTCGAGACCGGAGTCGGTAGCCTGATTAACCAGGTTACTGATCATCTCCTTTTGTGCAGGAGAATTCATTAGTGGCTCACCCCCAAAGATCGTGAGGTATTTACGTCGTCCTGCAAACTCAAGGTTTATGTATCTGAAAAAGGCATCAACCATTTCCTGCGATCCGGGCTTGCTTTTGTTTGAGTATTCATCCTGGTAACAGTAGGTGCAAGCGAAATTGCAACTATAATTAGGAACGAAGAAAAGCTGTATTTCATCATCGTCCCTTGAATCTATGAAATCAAGGTACTTTTGCTTGTAAAGCTTTACTTCTTTAGTTTCATCCACCACATAACCCTTCAACTCAAGCTCAGTAAGGAATTCTGCAGGTACTTCCCTTCCCGCCATGTAATCGCCTAGCATTCGGAATTCCTCGGGATCCAGTATATCGGCACTCCCACTGAGCAGGTTAACTATATAATGGTTATCAGAACCATCTATCAGTGAATAAATGTTATGTTTTGAGAAGTTCATTAATCGTGACAGCCGGGAGTTGTTTTTGAAGTCTTGGCACAGCATAAAGCTTCTTTCTTTACTACTGTTTTAGTCGTAATTTTTTTCTTGATCACTGTTTTCATGTTGTAATGTTTTTATTATTGAAATCTTGTTTTACTCTCGATTTGTTATGGTTTTATTCCTCAATTAATTACTGCAATTGCATTTCAATGATCTCTTTGACGCAATGGTAAAGCTGGCCACCAGAGCTTTCCCTTTAGCATAGGGAGTTGATTCTTCAATGATCTCCACTTCGCTAAAACCTGCATTCACCAGATGCTTCATGTACTCTTCACGTGTAACTGCTCCAGCCCAGCATTCTGCAACCGCCACAGGATCATTTTTGTACTCTTCGGCTATTGGTTCAACTGCATAGATATCACTGATTACAAAGCGTCCGCCTTTTTTGAGTATCCGATGAATCTCATGCCACACAGCTTGTTTGTTTGATGCATGATTTAGTGTGCAATTGGAAATGACCAAGTTGGCAACTTTATCCGGCAGTTCCAGTTTCTCAAGTGTGCTGCGGATGAAGCTTACATTTTTAACATCAAGTTTCTCTGCATTCTTTCGTGCGGTCTGCAACATTCCGTCAGAGATATCCAATCCGTAAACGAATCCATCTTCACCAACTGCTTCAGCCATTCTTATTGCATCGGTACCGCGTCCGCTTCCAAGATCTACACAAACTTCACCGGGTTGAGCAACTGCGTAATTCAAAGCTCCGCCGCATGAGAGACAGCATTCTGTTTCTGCAAGCTGGCTATACCTAACATTTATTTCTTTTATTTCCATTTATTCAAAGATAATTCAATATTTTTTTATTTTCAAATGTCATGATTTCAAATGCTCTCTCCTGTTATTAGTAACAAAGGCAACTATCCAAAGTTATGCATCCCTTATAAAATAATCAGCAAACCTGACAAGGGCGGTTAATTATAAAATAACCTAATGCACTACCTGCAAGAACACTCGAAACAGGGTTTGAGGTTATGGCACATGAGCCGGAATTGCAGCCTACAAAATAGTAGTAGAGATAACCGGCTAATGAACCCACAACAACAAAAATTAATGTTTTGAGGAAACGCGGGGATGATAGCTTTTCCTTAAGAGTGCTTGAATTCTGATTTGTTTCGCAATTTTCCTTCATGATTATAATACCTTGTTGAGTTCATTCATAAGGAAGTCTTTTGATTTAACTCCAACAAAGCGGTTAATCTCTTTACCGTTCTTGAAAAGTATCATTGTTGGAATGCTTCTCACAGAGTGTTTAGCAGCCATGTCCTGAAACTCCTGTATATCAAGCTTACAAATCTTTGCTTTGCCTGCTGCTTCCTGTGCAACATCATTTATTACCGGCGCCATCATCTTACAGGGCATACACCATGCAGCCCAAAAATCTACCAGCGAAACACCATTTTTAATCTGATGCTGCATATTGGCATTTGTTAATGTAACTATATGCTCGTTCTCAGCCACCAGTGGCATATTCTTCATTTTCTTAGTTGCATACCAGAAGTAAGCAATGATTGCTGTTATTATTGCAAATACTATAATTGTTGTAATTGACATTGGTTAGTAGTTTGATCTGTTTGAGAAATTCTGTTGATTTTGAAGTAACTTTTACGACGACGCAAAATTACAATAATTTTCCGATAAAGCGCATTAGTATCACTAATTCTTTTTAAAAATCTAAATAAGAGATACTTTGAAAGAGATTATTTATCATAGTTTACCCTGATAAACCGGACAGAAGTGGTGTAGGAAATAAATAAAAGAGACGCAAAATATTGCGTCTCTTTAGATTCAGCATGCCCCCATGCGGTAATAGCTTAGGCAATGCGGTGATGGATTAATTCTTATGGCAGAGGGATAAACCTTGTTCCTGTATAAGTACCGTTTTGCCAGTCAATACGGTAATGGGTAGGGCATTCATCACCGGTGATTGGTTGCAGATCACTGTTATATCCAAATAGAACCAATGCACTTTTATCGGCTGATGGAATTTGGTGGAACTTTGAACCTGAAACAGGATCCCATGTGCAAGCCTGTTTGTATACAATAGATTCAGAAATTTGAGTGAAGAAGTCTTCGCCATTGCGGTTTGTGCCCCAGGTAACCAGATTAGTATAATCACCTGAACTACCGAATCCATCAACACTAAGCAACAGGTTACCACGTGTTCCTGAGAAAGTCTTCTGACGGGCAACAAGCCAGGTGCGTGAGGTTCCGTTACTGAAGCTGATATTCATTCTGCCCTGTAAGCGATGCACCAATGAGTTGAAGCCATTATGCCCAAGCATAAATACAAATCCACCGGTAACATTGGTAAAAATCTTTGAGCTGTTGATAGTCATAGCCCGGCTGCCGTTAGGAGCACTAACAGTAAAATCTATATGCCTGATTTGTACACTTGCCCCGGGCCTACCAAAGTGAGTTCCCACGCGCTTTTTGATCTCTACCTGGCCGGTCCGATATCTGCGACCATTACATGAAAGCCCATCATAAGTAATATAGATGGTAATTGTATCGTTAACAACTTCTGTTGAATCAACAGTAGCATTACATGGAACCCTGCCACCTGATTTAAAGTTGTCATTTCCCTGGTAGTTCAGAAAACCTTCAACATCTTCCATTGATTCATTTGATACCTGTTCTACATTTAGTTCATCATCTGACAGGTTGGAAACTGAAGTATAATCCATACTCCCCTTCTCGAGCTTATCTTTTTTGCATGAGGAAAGCGTGACCGCTGTTATTGCAATAATTATAGCTACGTGAAAAAATAATTTAGTGGTTTTCATGTTCTTCTAATTTTGGTTTTGTTGTCTGTCATGTAATACACATAAACTCTATTATACCCTGATCTCTGATTAGATAAATTTTGAAAAATTGTTGAAATAGCCAGAATAAGACACTAAAGTTGAGATAATTTATTTGCTATTTATCTTCATTTGAATTTCTTTGTGGGGCATTGCCAGCAATCCTGGTTTTGATAGTTACAGCACATGCGCCAAAAAAGCCTAGTCCATTGTTACTCAGGTTAACCGGCAAATTTGAAGGAACAGAATTGAAGAGACCACCCTGAAACTTTGTTTCAGCAAGCATGGCCCTTAAATATGCAGCGTGTTGGGTAGTTAGAGAGTATCGTTTCTCAGTTATTAGTGTACCCCGTGGAAAAGGTACATTTTCCATTGCAGGTGCAAACATTTGACTAACATCAAGGGTTGGGAGTGTGTAATAAAGCAGCCTTGCATGTGTACTATCATAAGATGTATTTTCATACCCGGCAACCATCGACCAGTCGAGCATTATCTCGTACATTGCAGGGCGGTCTGCATTATATTGATTGGCCACCCACACTATATTATATAGCATTTCCTTGTTCCCCTGCCGGCTATATCTCAGGAATTGGAAATCAGCCCCTGGTGGCATAATTGCTTTAGCTGTTATAATCTTACCTTCTGCATTTAAAAACAGAGTGTATTCATTCTCAACAATTCCTGCAAACGGTACAACTGAATTATAAATCCCCGGTGCAGTTGAATCTTCTGAAAATGTGTAAACACTATCAACTGTGCTAATAAGTACTTCTGCGCCTGAAACCGGCTCAGGAGTTTCATTTGGTGATGAGATAGTCCTGTTTAGCTTAATGGTTTGATGCTTGTATTCATCGGTTATGACACCTTCAACTACAACGAAATCATTTTCGATATTTTCTAAAGGCCATGAAACTTCCCTTTCACAGCCTGTGTGAATGAAAATGATAATCACAGTTAGTAAGAACGATGCGGCTATGTTATATCTCCGGTTCATGGTTCAGAACTTAAAGGTGTAATTTATTGAAGGAATAGCCCCTGCAACTGAGATTTTGGTAGGAATAATTTCTAAATCTCCACTGAGGTCAGCAGGGATGTGGATATTGCCTCTGTCGTCCATGATTTTGTTGAAGCTGATGGAGAAAGGGTTGCTTCTGCCATATGCATTGTAAACCGACAATACTATATTGTGCGTAAAGCGCTTATTGGGATCGTTCAGTTTGATTGTCATTGACAGATCGAGCCTGTGGTAATCCGGATAACGGTCGTTGTTCTTATTTCCATATATTGGAACAGTAGAGCCGTTATATTGCATAAATCCGATAGGGGAGGTGAACGGGGAGCCGGTCATATACACCCAACCGGCTGTAATATCTAAGCGCCTGGCTACTGATAGCAGAACGTTGGCAAAAATACTATTAGGATGATCGAATGATGCAGGGAATTCTTTTCCTGAATTAATAGATTCAATAGTTTTCAATACTCTGGAATAGGAGTAGCCAACCCAGCCACTAATTATTCCTTCGTTTTTGCGCAACAATACTTCCAGTCCGTATGATTTAGAATCTCCAAAACGTAATTCACCTTCTATAAGCGGATTATAAAGCATGTTTGCATGGTCTTTATAATCAATCTGATTGTAAAGCTTTTTATAGAATACCTCAGTGCTAAACTGCAGTTTCTTAAATGATTTTAAGTATCCAAGTGTTAGAAGGTCGGCTTTTTGGGGTTTTATGTTAGGACCTGCAGGAGCCCATATATCAAGTGATGTGAATGGACTGGTTGAATTCGATAATATTTGAAGGTACTGTGCTGTGCGGCTATACCCTGCTGTTAATGATGATGAACCCGACAATTTATACGTAATATTCAAACGTGGTTCAGCATTGATATATGGCGAATAGAAACTTCTCTTTTGTACCTCAATGGTATCAAACGGGCGATATGCTGCATCAAAGAAATATACAGTTGCAGGGCCTAAATTCCTCCACGAACTCACACGCAATCCGGTTTTTAAGGTTATTCTTTCACCTATAATCCGCTCATTGCTAAAGTAACCTGACAGGCCCAGCGAATTATATGGTGATACACGAGGTGCAGCTTTTTGTGTAAGCTCATCAGTAAAATGTACATTGCCGGGATTAGACTGGTAGTTGCTAAGTTCAATGCCGGCACGATAGGTATTACCTGGTTTAATGAACCATGATAAGTCGCTCTTAAGCGCGCGGGTCATGATGGAGGAAGTCCAGTAGTCATCTTGCTCACGCGACATGTACAGGTAATAATTATACTCGCTGAAGATGGCAGTAGTATTTATGAAGAGCTTGTTGTTAAAAAGATGGTTCCAGCGAATGGTTCCGGTAGCATTATTCCAGCTAAGGCCAAAGGTAGTAACGGTTGCGGCTGATAAGCGGCTGAAGTCGTCTTTTCCTGTAAAGCCAGTGAGGAATATGCGGTTCTTATCGTTAAGCTTGATGTTTAGCTTTGCATTCAGGTCATAAAACTTTATGGTAAAAGACTTTTCGCTAAGACTGTTGACTTGGGTGAGCCAATTAAGGTTTGAACGTCGTGCCGAAAGTATAAATGAACTCTTTTCTTTCATAATTGGGCCTTCAATGGTAAGGTCAGTGGTGAAGAGGCCAATATTACCTGATGCCCCAAGCCTGTTAAGGTTACCATCCCGTGCCCTGATATCTATAACTGATGATAGCCTTCCACCATAAGAAGCTGGAAAATCCCCTTTGTATGCTTTTACATCTTTTATGGCATCGGGTGCCAGTGCTGAAAAGAAGCCAAACAGGTGAGCAGGGTTAAAAATTGGCGCTTCATCTATGAGCATCAGGTTTTGATCTTTATCACCCCCCCGCACATAGTAAAATGATGAACCATCACCGAATCCTGCAATTCCCGGAATTGATTGAAGGGATTTGATCACATCTGTATTACCTGCAAAGCCAGCCATTCGTTTAAGCGTAATGGACGACAGGTGTACTTGTCCACCAACATGGTCAATTACTGCTAATTCAGGTTGACTAACAATTTCCACTTCATTCATTTTAATGGACGTTTCCTGCATGAACAAGTCAAGCCTGCGGTCATTCCCCAGTTCTATAAGTATATTGCGTGGTGCATAACCAATCACAGTGTATGTTATTGTGTATGCTCCTTCGGGCAGTGTTAGTGAATAAAAGCCGTATGCGTTTGAGATAGTGCCTTTCAACGAAACTTTATCATAAATACCTGCGCCAATTATTACTTCACCATTAATGCTGTCGCGGATAAATCCACTGATGGTGTGCTGATTAAGATGCAGCTTTCTAACTACTTCACCTCTCTGAGATAAAGCTACTTTTTTAAGCACCACATGCCTGCCTGTGACAGAATAGCTTATGTTCAAAGGTGTAAGCAACTCATCAAGCACTTCCTTTACAGGTTTGTTGATGGCCCGTAACGTAACTTCTTCGCTTAAGGGTATTTTTTGAGGATTGTATGAAAACCGGATATCACCTTTTTTGGTGATCTCATTAAGTACGTTTACTAAAGGTTGTAAAGTGAGATCTATGGTAATTACCTTATCCAGGTTCTGGGCTTTGAGAGAAATGGTAATTGTGAGAAACAGCAGACTCAGGATTAGGGCCTTGATCAGTTTACCTGCAATTCCCATCGAGATAGATGATGTTATCTTTACTGCGACTGTCCTTAATTCCGAGTGTTTCGCTGATGACATTTATTACCTGGTCAAATGATTGCTTTTCAAAGGTAGCAGTAAGTGTGCAATCTTTCAAGTTTTCATCCATAACTATTTCTACATGATATACTTTCTCAAGTATCTCTTCTACCTCTTCCAACGCAGTATTATTGAAAACGATGTTACCGGTTAGCCATGCATTATAGTTGGGGTTAGTATTTACCGACTTTTGCATGCTCTTTTCTTCAGTATTGACAAACGCAGCTTCGCCTGGTTTAAGTATCAGGTTTTCTGATTCGTTGCCTTTAAAAAACAAAGACACCGTACCTGTTTCAAGTACTACGTTCATTTCACCATCGCCAGCCTTGGTATTCACATTAAATTCTGTGCCAAGTACCATGATCCTTAAATTATTACCTGATACTATAAAGGGGTGTTTCTTATCATGTTGCACATTGAAATTGGCCTCTCCTTCGAGGGTTACATTGCGCTCTTCTTTAACGAACGATGCCGCATATCCAATTTTTGACCCCTTGTATAAAGTAACTACCGATCCATCGGGCAGTAAATGCTCAATGTTAGCTTCTTCAGCATAAACTTCCGTCATTTCAGGAGTGGATATAAGGTAATATAGTATAGCGGCCGATATCACAAATACAACAATGGATGCTGCTACCCTCCATGAACTCAGCATGCTTATAACTTTCGTTCTCCTTTTAACTATTATGCGGGAGGAGAAACTATCCCATTCCTTGTCAATATCTAAGGACGCAATAGCGTCTTTTGTAAGCAACATCCAGGTTTGGTGTTGTTCTTCAAATAAACTCCTGTTAATAGGGTCTTCAGCCAACCAGTCATAAAGATGGTTTATCTCCTCAGGTGATGCTTCACCTTGAAAATATTTAACCATCAGGTTGTTGAAGTATGTTTTCTTTTCGTCCATTTTATTTATAGTCCGTCAGTTATACACTTAAGTCCGCTATTACCCTTATTGTTTAAGACATAAAATTAACAATATCATTATTTTAAGGTAGCCCGCCAGGCGGGTCCTCAGGTATTGTAATGCTTTTGACATTTGCGCTTCAACTGTTTTTACCGATATGCCTAATTTTTCACTGATTTCTCTGTATTTAAGATTCTCGTTGCGGCTTAGCAGGAAGACCTCCCTGCACTTTTCAGGCAATTCATTTATGGCAGTTTGTATTGAAGTGTGCAACTCCTGCTCAGTAAGATGATCAGAATCAATAGAATCAAATTGTTCCTCATTTGCTGGAAGATTCTCTATTTCCAGGAGGTTTGTGTGGAACTTCTTGTTATCACGCAGATAGTTCAGGCATTTGTTGCGGATACCTGTTGTAAGATATGACCTGATGTTTCTGGAAGTATCAATTGTTTCCCTCTTTTCCCAAAGTCCCAGAAATGCATCCTGCACAATTTCACGCGCTGCCTCACTATCCTTTACATACATTTGCGCAAAGAAACAAAGCCCTTTGTATTCAGAGCGGAACAATGATTCAAAACTGTTTTGGTCAAGTTGCTGCATCCCGGTTTCATTACTGATATAAAAGCCGCCTGCTATATTATGCTATCGGATGCTTGCAAAGATATCTAAAAGTTCATTTAGAGTTAACCAATCGCATTTGACCTTCTCAGATACTTTTTTAAACTAATTTTGCCGATTCATGCAACTAGTTCAATTTATAAAACAAAGAATCAGCATTAACCGGAATGAATTATCCGGTGCATTCGGTGATATTGGCACTGATCTGCCTCTTATTGTGGGCATGATACTGGCTAGTGGACTTAATAGTGCCAATGTGTTGATTGCCTATGGGGCTATGCATATTATCACAGCATTTCTTTACGGAATTCCTATGCCTGTGCAGCCTCTGAAAGCGGTTGCTATGATTGTAATAGCCCAGAAGATTTCACCTGAAATTATTTATGGTGGTGGTCTGGCAATCGGTCTGGTGATGCTGGTGCTTACTGTTACAGGCGCTGTTAACCTGATAGCAAAATATATTCCCAGGGTAGTGGTGAGGGGCATACAATTTGGTTTGGGTATACAACTTTCAATGATAGCGCTCAGAGAGTATGTGATGTCTGACTCCTGGAACGGTATATTAATTGCTCTCGTTGCTTTTATCATTACTATTGTTCTGATGGGAAATCGCAAATATCCACCTGCAATATTTGTAATTATGCTTGGCATACTGTATGCCCTTGTTACTCATTTTGATGTGCTTGGTGATATTCGACCGGTATTACCTGCGATGCCCGAACTGTACAAACCTACCTGGACTGATATCCTCACAGGCTTCATTATTCTTGCCCTTCCGCAAATCCCCTTGTCGATAGGTAATTCAATAATAGCAACACACCGCATAGCCGGAGATTTGTTTCCTGAGAAGAAGGTCACTCTGAAAAAGATTAGTTTAACCTATTCGCTCATCAACATCATCAACCCAATGCTTGGTGGCATTCCCACCTGTCATGGTTCAGGCGGAATGGCCGGACATTATGCCTTTGGTGCCCGCACCGGAGGATCTGTGTTCATTTATGGTACGCTGTTTCTAATGCTGGGACTGTTCTTCAGCGGTAGCTTTCAATTAGTACTTAATATATTTCCTTTGCCAGTGTTAGGCATAATCCTACTGTTTGAGGGTTTGTGGCTAATGATGTTTATCAAGGATATAATCGACTCAAAAAAGAGCTTCTTCATTGCTCTGCTTACAGCTCTGATTGCAGCTTTTCTGCCATACGGTTACCTAATCGGCATGATTGTTGGCACAACGCTATATTATATCTCCGACAAGCATATAAAAAGCTACCTCAAGATTCCTTAATATAGTTAATAACCAATTCAATATTCCACCGTTCGTTTATTAAAAAAATGATGTGGGTCTATTCAACTTTAAGTTATTGTGCTAAAATATTAGGTGCAACCTTCCCTTATCTTGTTCATCTTAAGTAATATCCAAAAATTCTTTGTTAATTCTTTAAGCTAATACTCACTAAATCTTAAAGTTATGAAAACTATATTTTTACTCTCTGTTTTCCTGATGAGTTTCATAAACCTGAATGCTCAAACTAACCCTGATATAGAAGGTGATACAATGTTGTGTCCTGATACTGAAGGTACAGCCTATGTAACTAATCCTGTTTTTGATAGTTATCAGTGGTATTTCAAATATTGGTTTCTTCAGGATGAGTTTGTGCCAATAGAAGGGGCTACCGGTTCAACCTTTACGTACGACTGGTTCACTTACGACCAGGCGCTCCTGAAAGTGATCGCTACTATTGATGCTCAGCCATATGAGTCAGACACGTTACAAATTGACAGTTATGCCTGGTTGCCTATTTTTACAATGTATGAACTTGTTGATGGTGTTACCTTTGATCCTGAAACTGAAACGTTTATACTGGATGAAGGTGCCGTATTTCCTGTATCAATTAATAATCCTCCCTACGATACACTCATCCAGTGGTATAGAGATGGTGATTCAATTGATGGGGCTACAAATGCAACATATAATATTCGGGATGCCGGCACTTATTGGGCAACTGCAGCCCCCTCATTCTGTCCGGCCAGTATTAGTACCACTCTGCCAATGGTTGTTACGATGGCGGTTGATGTTCCATTAATTGATCCTGCTAATGCAAATATATACCCTAATCCTGCTACTGATGAACTGAATATTGAACTTCCAGACAACACATCGTTCAAAGAGCTCATGATATTGGATCTTGCCGGTCGTATAATAGTGCAAAGTCCCATTGCTGCCGGGTTGACCAAGGTTAAGGTTCAGGAGCTTAACGGCGGTATATACTTGCTTAAATTAAAGGGTGATTTAGTTGAAAATACAGGCCGGTTCATTAAGAAATAGGTTTTTTACACCATTTTATGAAATGCCTTTGATAATCAAATCATACTGCTTAATTTTACAAGAAATTCAGCTGTGGATAACTGAAAACGTCAAGCTCATTTATTAATTTATTTTAATCTTTATCCGGTATGAATGTAAAACATTTACTCTCAGTTCTTTTTATCATTTCAGGGATAAACCTATCAGCTCAGTTACCTGATATGACTTCTCTTGGCCCTATGTACACCTATGGTTGGGATACTATAAAACTATATGACACTGATGGGCTTATTGAACAATACAGCCAAACATATAATCCACAGGGAAAAGTAACCATGCAATTTCATGAGGACTGGGGTACTAACCCGTGGAACATCTCCATAAGAAAGAGCTATACTTACGATGAGAATGGTAATTTAGGTACCACATTAACTCAGAAGGTATTTCCCGACAGTATTGTAAATGCATCATTATCACTCTATGAATATAATGCTGCCAAGCAATTGTTGAGCCATCAAATTCAGGATTGGAAGTACAATACTACATGGTCAAATTACTACCGGTTTGAATACATATATGATAACCGTGGAAACCTTACAGGATACACTGAAAATACCTGGGCAGGAGGATGGAAAACTTTACTGAGTAAAGTATATACTTATGACTCAATGGATAGCCTCAAAACAATGGTTGCTCAAATAGCTTCAGGTACTGAATTGGTAAACAACCAGCGTGAAACATACACCCGAAATGCTCAGGGTAAGCTAACTTCACTGTTATTTGAAGAATTTGCAAACAATGCCTGGAGGTTATCAATTAAAACTGATTTCACATATCAAAATGATGGAAAAATAAGTACAAGAACTGAATCGCAATCTTATGATGGTGTTAATCTGGTTGAGCTGTTAAGATACACTTATACCTGGGATGCAGCCGGTAATTTAACCAGTATAAAGGAAGCTGAAAAGCATGAGGATCAATGGGTAGATTATTTCGTTACCAATCGTTCATATGATGCAGATAAGAACCTTGTTCAAACTTTTCGTGAGAAAAAGAAGGATGTTGAATGGACAAATTACGACAGGTGCACTTATATCAGCGATGCCAATGGAAGCACTATTGAAGGAAAGTATGAAACATGGGCTGACGGTAATTGGTTACCATGGGTAGGGCGCCTCGAGCAATACTATAATAAGAAGCATGACCCTTTTGTACTACTCACTGCATATCGGTATGAAGCAAAATACAGCTATATTGACCTTGGCATAGGTGAAAATGAAAAAGAAATTTTTTTTACTACATATCCAAACCCTGCAACAAACTTAGTAACCATTTCAGGAACCGGTAACCGCATAATTGCAGGTGTTAAACTTCTTGATTCACATGGCCGGATCGCTCTCTCTAAAGTAGTTAATGAAAGGGGCAGGGTTCAGCTTAATGTAAGCGCACTTTCGCCCGGTATATATATTATGCAGATTGAATCGCAGGGAAGAATAGAAAATAAAAAAGTAGTAATTTCGAAACACTAGCGACAAATACCTTTCAGCATTTCAGCCTGAGAAGTAATATCTGCATTAATTTTCCGACATACGAGCTCAAACATACAAGAACTGTAAATTCAGATATAAGATATATGACTCAACAAAAATCAGGAAGGAGAGAATTTCTCCGGTTGCTGGCCATAGGTGGCGGTGGCATGATTGTAATAGGGAAGTTTAACTTCCTTTTTGCCAATGGACCCGCCAATGGTGTGCTCAAGGCAATTGTAGTTGACTTCGATAAGTGTGCCGGTTGCCGCACCTGTGAAACAGCCTGCTCAGCATTTCATCATAAAGTAATAATTGATGGTGAATCGTACAACGGATTAGGCAATCCAAAACTGGGGAATATACAGGTTTACCATTACAACCCTGATGTGGATATACCTTCTGTATGTGCCAATTGTCCTGATACTCCGTGTGTTAATGCATGCCCTTCAAGTCCCGATGAAAATACAGGCTATGGAGCAATATACAGGGATAAGGAAACAATGGCTATCCTTACCAATCATGAATTGTGTATAAGCTGCGGCTCATGTGCGCGTGCTTGCGAAGCTGACAGTACCGGCATAATAAAAATGAATCCGGCAACCAACTTCCCAGGGCATATCTGCGACCACTGCAGTGGTGATCCGCAGTGTGTGAAACACTGTCCTTATGGTGCACTGTCGTTCCATGATGTAGATGTTAATGGAGCCTTTTTTGGCAAATCGCCGCAGGAAATTGCTGATATATTGTTTGAACGCTATTATGCAAATTAGAAAGGAAACCATGGATAAGATATACGGACAATACGGTGTACTACTTGACATAAACCTCACCACTGGGGTAATTCAAAAAACTCAAATCAGCAAGGAAGACTTAAAAAATTTCTCCGGCGGCAGGGGACTAGGAATGAAAATTCTATGGGACCGTATTAAAGATCCCGGTATAGACCCATTAGGGCCTGAGAACCCGCTATGCTTCATGCCCGGTCCTTTCAGTGGCTTACCAATTCCTTCATCATCTCGCACTTGTGTAGTTGCTAAGTCCCCACGTACTTCCCCGCTGAACAAAAAGTACCCACATGCTTCTACTGTTTCCTATGCCAATATGGGTGGCTTTTTTGGTCCGGAAGTTAAGTTTGCCGGATATGATGGTATTGTAGTAATGGGCAAGTCAGAGTCACCGGTGTATATACTGATTGAGGATGACAAAGTGCAGATCATGAATGCCCGCCCATACTGGGGTATGGGTACTGAGCATTTCGATAAGGTGCTTATTGATAAATATGGCAAGGGCTACCAATCATGCTACATAGGTCAGGGTGGCGAAAATTTGGTTTCATACGCCAGTGTGCTGAATACAGCAGCACGTGCTGCCGGTCGCGGCGGTGTTGGGGCTGTTATGGGCTCCAAGAACCTAAAGGCTATTGTTGTCAAAGGTTCACAACAACCTAACCTGGCAAAGCATAAAATGTACCTTGATCTTCTCGACAAGGTACGAACAGCATTCCGCGAGGATACAGAAGGTGTGGGCCATTGGCGCGAAGGTGGAACGGCCAATGCGCTGCAGTATTCAAGCGATAACGGTACAATGGCAGTTAGGAACTACAGAGAAGGCACCTTCAAGGAAATTGAAATGATCAATACAAAAGCTGCCCGAACACAGATATGGAAGCGTGATTTTGCTTGTTTTTCCTGTCATCTTGCTTGCAAGAAGAGTGGTTTTGCTAAAGGTGCATATGGAGGTGTTGTGCACGATGGTCCTGAATATGAAACAGGTACCATGGTAGGTGCAAATCTCCTGATATCTGACCTCGCCGGGCTAAACAAAATCATTTATGTATGCGATGATTATGGCATCGACATCATTACTGCCGGCAATGTATTGGGCTTTCTCATGGAAGCACGGGAAAAAGGAATGATCGATATTAACTATTTGGATGGTATTGACCTCAAGTGGGGTGATGTTGATTCTTCAATAGCTATGATCCATAAGATCGTAAAACGCGAAGGTATCGGCCAACTGGCTTCAATCGGTGTAAAAGCATTGGCTGAGGACATAGGTCAGGGTTCTGAAGCATTTGCTATTCATGTTAAAGGCCATGAACTGGCAGCATGGAATGTAAATACCAACGCTGAAAGAATGATGATAACCTATGCTACTGCAAACCGTGGAGCATGCCATCTTAATAGTTCAGGTCCCTCACGACAGGATCACAGTGCCTTGCAGGATTCCCTGGGTGCTTGCAGTTTTGCAAGTAACTGGTATAAGGATGAAACCTCTTACAGAAACTTCATAGAAGCTATTACTGGTGCTGAAATGAACGACGAAGAGTTCAGCCGTATTGGTGAACGCATCTTTAATCTAGAAAGGATGTTCAATTGCCGTGAAGGCTTTGACCGCGCAGATGATAAACTGCCCGAGCGTTTCTTTACTGATGCCCACACTTACGGCAAAGGTGAAGGCGTACTTGCAACCCATGCTGACTTTGAAGGATGGATTGAGAAGTATTATACTGACAGGGGCTGGGATGTTAAAACCGGCAAACCTTCAGCGGAAAAACTTGCTGAGTTAGAACTGGAATTTACAATCTGATTTAACCTGCAATTCATTGCCATTGCAAATTATTCAGTCTGATCTAAACTGCTATTTATTGCCAGTGCAAATTATAGTACTCTGTCAGAGCATAGGATTGCAATAATCTATGCCAATAATTGAACTAAATTCCTTGATTATTTTATAAGGGAATGTTCCTGTTTGTTTGTTCCATACATATAGGAACAGATAATCAGCATATGAAAAAGGAAGAAGAAGAGGAAAGAACCAGTCTCATACAAACCCTGGATAATGTACTTGAAGGTCCGATAATCTTTCTAGGATTTGTATGGCTGCTGCTCATAAGTGCTGAACTTATATGGGGGCTAAATCCGGTACTTGAGTATGTTAGTTATGCAATATGGGGAATTTTTATTGTCGACTTTCTTGTAAAGTTTATACTCGCGCCCCATAAACTCAAGTTTTTTAAAACAAACTGGTTGACAGCAATTTCACTTATTATCCCTGCCATACGACTGTTCAGGGTGCTAAGGGTGCTGCGTCTGATACGGGGTGTTCGCCTGATTAGAGTGGTTTCATCATTGAACCGAAGCATGAAAAGCCTTGCTTCAACCATGCAGCGTAGAGGCTTTGCTTATGTTCTGCTCTTGTCAATAGCTGTAATTTTTGGCGGGGCTGCCGGTATGTTTGCTATTGAAAGGGGCAACCAGGGATTTGAAACATATGGACTTGCACTTTGGTGGACTGCCATGCGGGTAATTACTTCCGGAAGTGATTTCTGGCCACTAACAGGTGAGGGCAGGGGACTGGCATTCATACTGGCCCTTTATGGTTATGCCATCTTTGGATATGTCACCGCTACTCTGGCTACATTCTTCATTGGAAGAGATGCTGAAGATCGTTCAGCACCTATAGCAGGTGCAGAAGATTTGCAGGAATTGAAAAGAATGGTTGCTCATTTGAGCAAAAAGCTTGATGATAATGTTAAATAGACAATCAAATTCAGCTATTGATATATCATCCACTAAAAATTAAGCACCGAACTGTTGTTTCATTTTTATAAAACTGCTAATAATGCATACTTTTTTTGTTGCACTAATTGCCGGACACGGACTTGTACATATAATAGGTTTTCTTCGAGCTTTCGGACTACTGAAAGATAAAGGATATGAGATACCAGTATCTAAACCTTACGGGCTTGCCTGGTTGATAACTTTCCTGCTATTCGAGGTGGTGGCGGTTATGGTATTCTATGATCTTAAACAATGGTGGATATACGGGTCAATAGCAGTGATAATTTCGCAACTGCTTATTATCAGGTATTGGCATGACACCAAATTCGGCACCTTAGTAAATATTGTAATCCTCTTTATTATAGTTGTTGACTTTGGTTCCTGGCACTGGCAAGCTTGATAGCTTCATAAGCACTTATTGTACCTCCGGTAACTGAAAGTTCTGAAAATTTACTCTTTTCCTTTTTCCTGCCTGGGACATAAACCTTTAACTTAGGGTATTTATTAACCGAGTTCATCAGAATTTCCTTCAATTCTGAGGCAGTAAGTTCTGGGAAGTATGACCATACAAGAGCTGCAACGCCCGATACCACTGGCCCTGAAAAACTGGTGCCGTTAGCCATGTCGTACTTGTTTTCAGGATAAAGGGATACAATGTTTACACCGGGTGCATAAAGATCAACGGTTGTTTTGCCATAGTTTGTAAAACTCCCGCAGAACTTCTTTCCTTTTTTATTTTGAGTTGAACCAATGGTGAGCCAGTTCTTGGCTGACCCACCGTCATTATATGTTTTTGATGGATAACAGTCAATGAGGTCGAGGTTATCAGCTTCATTACCTGCTGATTTAACCAGTAATACATTACGCTCATCGGCATACCTTATGGCATCATCCATTAAATGGCTGTACATTGAAAAGTACTTCCCGAAACTCATGTTAATGATGTTGGCACCATTATCAACTGCATATTTGATTGCAAGTGCTACATCCTTGTCGCGCTCATCGCCGTCAGGCACTACCCGCAGAACCATTATCTCAACGTTGCCCGCTATGCCGTTAATACCCATGTTATTATAACGAGTAGCTGCAATGATGCCTGAAACCAGTGTACCATGGTATGATCGTTCACCCTTAACATCACTGTTACCATAATTAGTATCGTTAATATCACTTGGGTTGTCGGCAATCACAAGCCGGGCGTCGTAGTCTAAGTTAAGCCGGTAATCAAGGTATTCATTTGTGTTCTTTTTAATAGAAGCAATACCATTATAGCTGAATCCACTTTTAAATAGCTTTAAAAAGAAATCTCTCGACTGTTTTACAAGCTCATCTTTTGTTTTAATAGCCTTTACATCCTCACCTGTGATAACATCCTTTTTCAAGTATGCTTTCAAAACGGTTTCCGGCCCTTTGATTCTTTGCTCAAATTGCTCCACACCATTTCTATATGATGTGTACTTTTTATATTCCTTGTCATATTCAGCTTTGCACCGTAAGTATAGATCATAGTGCCTCATGTCCTCAGGCTTTACATCATTCCTGCTTGCAATATTGCCAAAGCGCGGGGTTAATTCCCGTAGTATCCTCACATATTCCATATTCTCCATAACTACATTTTCACCTTTGGCATTCCCAATAAAATTCCAGCCATGCACATCATCTGTAAAACCATTGTTATCATCATCTACTCCATTACCTGCAATTTCACCGCTATTTATCCATATTTTCCCTTCAAGCTCAGGATGGTGAATATCAACACCTCCATCTATCACTGCAACCACAATTTTCTTAGCTGGTATCCTGCCGTTCAGCAATTCAGCATATGCCTGTTCAACAGCAGCGCCTTCAATCTTATCAATTACCGGACTTAGGTTATACCAGTTAACATATGCTTTATCAAGTGAGTCTATTGATGAGATTCCACGGGGCTGGGCTGTTGCAGTAATTGATAGTGCGACCAGAAGAATAATAGTAATTTGCTTCATTGTATAAATAGGATTTATGTGAAGCAAATATAAATAAAAAGCGGAAGGGAAAGCAAAGCGGTATATAATACACTCGGACATTAATTAGCAACCGATTGCATTATATACCACCTTTTAAGTAGTTTCTTAAAAATGCCTTCTTTTCCTAAAGCCTATCGGCCATAAAACAGAAGCGCATTGTATGCTCATTTTCTAAATAGCATCAGCTTTTGGTTGTGACTTGGCACTTTTCTGGTTTTCAGCTTGAAGGACCTTCAACTGAGATTCAAACTTGTTCTTCTGTTCTTCAAATGCCTCGGTGGCAAGCTTTAAGTTGATCTTAAACTCGTTGCGAAGATCTTCATTTGCTTTGCTGAATCTTTCAGTGAGTGATTCATTGGTTTTTTTCACATCTCCAGTGAACATGAATTTCAGGTCGTCTACATTCTTGGTGATAACTCCTGAAATATCTGCCTTCATCTGTTCATTACCAGTTTTAACAGTTTCTGTAATCGACATTTTCTCTTTGGTAATTCGAGTTTTAAGCTGCCAGTATAGGAATAGTGTAACAAATGCAACCACCAAAAGAGCAATGATCCAGTAAAGCGTGGTATTGCTAATAGACTTTCCTAAGTAATCAATTTTTTGCGTTGATGTTAATTCAGTTTGGGTAATTCTATTGTCAAAAGTACCTGAATACAGCTCCAGTGATTCCTGCGTCTTTTTAAGATCGGCCTGAACCAAAAGGAGTGCTTCATTTGAAGCGGTTAACTGGTTAGTTAGGTCAGTAATGGCTTTCTGATTGGCCCTTATCTGGTTATTCAATTTGGCATTGGAATTTTCAAGTTGCACAACTTTGTTCGTTAATTGTACAATTTCATTGTTCTGGGCAGGCAAAGCGAATGCAAAAGCTGCTAACAATGCTAGTGAAAAGATCATTTTTCTCATAACAGAATGTGGTTTAAGGTGTGAATCATGCAATGGCATATATAGTTTACTTGAAACTTTCCTGTAATCCTTGCAAGTCCCCGGTAAGAAAAAACATTAGTAATATAAGCTATCGGACTTTGTTATAACGAGAACGATAAAAGTAATACAATAATTAAACAGAATCAAGAAAGCTTAACCTTTTCGTAACAATTTCTTAAGAATTAATTAATATACTGGGAATAATTTTGCACCTTAAATTATAGGTTATGAAACAAATGAGTCTAAACATTAAAAATTTCGCATTTCCGGTGCTAATAGTTGCACTACTTGCATCATGTGGTGAACCTCGTAAAGCCGGAGAGAAAGAAGGATCCATTTCTATTGATGGTTCAAGCACTGTATATCCGGTTACCGAAGCTGTTGCCGAAGAATATACTGCCGCCTATCCCCGTGTAAGAGTTACTGTTGGTGAATCAGGAACCGGTGGAGGTTTCAAGAAATTCAGTCGCGGTGAAATCGACATTAACGATGCATCACGTGCTATTAAACAAAGTGAAATCGATCAATGCACTGCCAACAACATAAGCTTTGTTGAATTGCTGATAGCATATGATGGTATGGCTATAGTGGTGAATCCGGCAAACGACTGGGCAAGTGATATCACTGTTGCCGAATTAAAAAAGCTCTGGGAACCTGCCGCACAAGGTGTTGTTACCCGCTGGAACCAGGTGCGCAGTGACTGGCCCGATAGGCCTATACAGCTTTATGGTGCAGGCACTGCATCAGGTACTTTCGACTATTTCACCGAAGCTATAATGGGCGAGGCCAAGCAATGCCGAGGCGATTATACAGCAAGTGAGGACGATAATGTTTTAGTTCAAGGCGTTGCTTCTGATGAAGGAGCTCTGGGCTTTTTCGGACTAGCATACTTTGAAAACAATAAGGACAAACTCAAATTGCTGGCTGTTGACGATGAAGACCCATCCAATGGTGAGGGTGCTATTTTACCTACCCTGGAAACAGTAAAGAATAAAACTTACACTCCACTTTCACGTCCATTGTTCATTTATGTGAACAGCAAAGCGGCTGAAAAGGAAGTTGTTCAGGACTTTGTAACATTTTACCTCGATAATACATCCATGCTTGCAAGCGAAGTAGGTTATATTCCACTGGCTGATAATGAAACAGCTGAGGTAAAAGCCAAATGGTCAACTTTTATTAGTACCCTGCAACCTGTAAAATAGTGATTTATACTCTGGTATCATCAGATTCAGGAAACGCATAACATACTTATAGGAATAATGACACTGACAACATGAGAAGGACTAAAGAAAAAGTAATAGAAAAACTTCTTGCTGCCAGTGGCCTGATGACTATCCTGACTACGGCCGGGATTCTGGTTATCCTCATTTATGAGAGTAGTAGGTTCTTTATTGACGTGTCAATTTGGGAATTTCTTACAGGTACAGAATGGACACCATTATTTTCAAAAAAGGAGTTTGGAATCTGGCCACTACTTTCTGCAACTTTCCTCACTTCGCTTATTGCCCTACTGGTAGCCCTGCCAGTAGGTCTTAGTATAGCAATTTACCTGAATGAGTATGCAAACCGCAACTTTCGTAAAACAGTTAAACCAATGCTCGAAGTACTGGCCTCAGTACCCACGGTAGTTTATGGTTTTTTTGCCCTTACAATTGTGACTCCTTTCCTGCAACAGTTCATACCCGGTCTGGCGGGCTTTAATTCATTGTCGCCGGGTATTGTGATGGGTATTATGATCATTCCCATGATATCGTCATTAAGCGAAGATGCCCTTTTTGCAGTACCACGTACCCTGCGCGATGCATCTTATGGCATGGGAGCCACCCGGTTTCAAACAGTTTTCAGGGTGTTGATACCTTCAGCTTCCTCAGGTATAATCGTTTCGGTAATTCTGGCAGTATCAAGGGCCATTGGTGAAACTATGATCGTTGCCATTGCAGCAGGACAGCAGCCAAATTTTACTTTTAATCCGCTGGTGCCTGTTGAAACAATTACAACTTACATCGTGCAGGTGAGTCTGGGCGATGTGCCAAGAGATTCCCTCGAATACCGTACCATCTTCGCTGCAGGAATGGTGCTCTTTCTGCTCACTTTTGTGATGAATAACATAAGTCTCTGGCTTAAACGCAAATACCACAGGCAATATGAATAGAACAAAGAAAAACAGACTCAATGATTCACTGTTCAAGTACTTTGGTATTCTCAACACCTTACTGGGTCTGATAATGCTTGCGGTGTTCATCTTTATTATATTGCAAACCGGACTATCACGGCTTAGCTGGGATTTCATTACCTCATTACCCTCACGATTTCCTGAAAAAGCAGGTATTTATACTGCTCTTATAGGCACTTTCTGGATGCTTGCTCTTACTATCATATTCTCAGTTACCCTTGGTGTTTCAGCAGGAATATATCTGGAGGAGTATGCCAGGAAGGGATTTTTCTCACGGATGCTTGAAATTAACATCTCTAATCTGGTAGGGGTACCATCGGTAATATATGGCATACTCGGGCTGGCGCTTTTTAACCGGTACCTTGGACTTGGAGGAAGTTTGTTGGCCGGGAGTTTCACACTATCCCTGCTAATTATTCCCGTAATAATTGTCACCACTCGCGAGTCGCTTAAAGCAGTACCCCGTACCATCAAAGAGGCAGCCTATGCCCTCGGAGCTACACGTTGGCAAGCTATTAGCAGGCAACTCTTGCCGGCAGCTTCAGGAAGCATAGTTACCGGTATAATCCTGGCATTGGCCAGAGCCATCGGTGAAGCAGCTCCGCTTATTGTTGTGGGCGCATTGGTATATGTTCCGTTTATTCCCAATTCGCCGCTTGATGATTATACCCTACTGCCAATACAGATATTCAACTGGACTTCCCGGCCACAGCCTGAGTTTCAGGTCAACGCTTCAGCAGGTATAATAGTCCTGCTGTTCCTCACTTTTGTCCTTAATGGCATAAGTATATACTTGCGCAATAAGTGGCAGAAAAAAGTTAAATGGTAAAAAGAAAAAAATGAATCAGCTAATTGCAAAAAATATAAATGTATGGTACGGCGATAATCATGCCTTGCAGGATGTATCGATGATTATCGATCCATTCCAGGTAACAGCCCTTATCGGTCCTTCGGGCTGTGGTAAATCTACCTTCCTCAGACTTTTCAACCGCATGAACGATTACATTGAGAACTTCAGAATGGAAGGAGAGATACTGATCAACGACATTAATATTTACGATCCTGTTGTTAATACCGAAGAGTTGCGAAAAAAGGTAGGCATGGTGTTCCAGAAACCAAATCCTTTTCCTTCCAGTATCTATGAAAACGTGGCTTTCGGTATGCGCATCCAGGGTATGAATAAAAAATCTGAACTTGATGAAGTAGTAGAAACGTCGCTTAAAAAAGCTGTATTGTGGGATGAAGTGAAGGACAGTCTTAAAAAACCTGCATTCTCTCTTTCAGGCGGCCAGCAACAACGCCTTTGCATTGCACGCACATTGGCGGTAGAGCCTGAAGTCATTTTGATGGATGAACCTGCTTCAGCACTTGACCCCATATCAACAAGTAAGCTCGAAAACCTTATATTTGAACTCAAGAAAAGTTATACCATTGTTATCGTTACCCACAATATGCAACAGGCCGGTCGAATCAGTGACAAAACCGCTTTCTTCTATATGGGTAAGCTGATTGAGTATGATACTACTAAAAGGATGTTCCTGAAGCCGGCTCATCTGCAAACACAGAACTATATAACCGGGCGATTCGGCTGAAATATATAAAAGTACTTAAACATGATACCACAAATTGAAATTGAATTAGCAAACCTGAAAAGTTCAATCATCGAGTTAGCCAACCTGGTGCTGCTGCAGCTTGATAAGTCAGGTGATGCCTTAAACAATGCTGATGTCGACCTGGCCAATGAAGTTATACGCTATGAGAAGCGGATTAACGGACTGGAAGTAAATATCGAGAAAGCCTGTGAGAACATCCTTGCACTATATAACCCGGTAGCCAACGACCTCAGGTTTGTACTTTCCACCTTGAAGATCAATATTAACCTCGAACGCATCGGTGATTATGCCCGCAGTATCGCCCGCATTGTTAAGCGCAGTGAGCAGCCTTTCAAGCATGATTTGATTTCAATGCTGAATATTAACCACATGTATGTAACCTGTCATATCATGCTGCTTACCACCCTTGAAGCCATGGAAAATGATACCGGTGAAATTGCATTGCGTACTATTTTTGTCAAAGATGATATACTTAATAAAATTCAGGATGATGCAATTCAGTTAATTTCCCGACATTTGCAAGACAACCCTGCCGATGTAGATGCTTGCCTGAACCTCTATGTAGTGGTCAGAAAGCTTGAACGCGTAGGCGACCATATAAAAAACATTGCTGAGGAGATTATCTTTCATAAAGAAGCCAGAATACTGAGGCATAAAAAGCATAAAAAATAAGCATGCCTATTAATTTGACCTATTGATTCAAATAAATCACGCATTCCACACTATCAAACCAAATAACCACCATGAAAAAACAATTAGCAATTGCACTGTTACTGCTTGTCGGTGCCATTTCCCTCAAAGCACAAAATGAATTCAAACCAGGAGGAAGCAGTATTGGAGTGGTATTCTTCAATTACAAGTACGACCTTACACAGGATGTTACACGCACCAGTTCCTTCAACCTTGAAAGGGCATACCTGGGTTACAAGTACGACTTCGCAAAAAATCTTTCAGGAAGGGTAATCTTTGATGTTTCCTATGATAATGACGCTAAAGCCTTCACTGCATGGGCAAAGAACGCTTATATGGAATGGGCAGTATTACCAGAATTGAAATTATCGTTCGGTATGATTCCACTGAAACATTTCGACCTGCAGGATAAATTTTGGGGTTACCGTTATATCATGAAAACCTTTAATGATGAATATGGCATGGGTACCACTGCCGATTTAGGTTTAAGCGCCGAGCTTCCATTGAACGATTTTATATCATTCAATCTATATGCTGTTAATGGTGAAGGTTATAAAGGTATTCAGGATAACTTCGGTGTACACAAGTACGGTGCTAATGCTACCATCAAGCCTGCCACCGGATTAATCGCCAGGTTGCACTATGATGTAATGGCTAACAAGTTCAGGAGGAATGACATATTTACCGGACTACCTACTGGTGCTGTTTTAGATACATCAACCATTTCAGTACTCTCTGCTTTCCTTGGATATGAGCAAAAAGACCTGTTCAGGGTTGGCGTTGAATACAACTTTATGAACAACGCCACCAACTTCCGCGCTCCAGCTGAAGAATATACTTCAGGTGGCATCTCAGTATTCGGCACCTATATCTTCAACCCTCAATTTGAAATCTTTGCCCGTTATGATAATCTCAATAGGGAGATACCACTAAATATTGAATCATCATGGACTCGACAGAGAGGCTCACTAATTATGGGCGGTGTACAATACAAGCCTGTTAAAAATGTTAACCTTGCATTAAATTATCGCACCTTCCTCTATGAAATTGATATAGATGGAAGACCTAATACTTCAGGGTTGTATGTTAATTTGGGGTTGTTTTTTTAATCCTTTTCCTTCTCATTGAGTTGAGTGGTAATATTGTATGATTTTAGAGAAAGCACTAATGTAGCAAAGCCGCATTGGTGCTTCCTCTTTCAAGATGGCAGGTCTCGATAGGTGCATAAAAAAGAGACGGCTAGCATGCCGTCTCTCTACATAGGTTGGCCGGGGGGCCTTAACCTATCTTATCACCAACTTTTGAGCATACACCCTTCCATTACTCATGAACCGGGCAACATAAACCCCTGCCGGCACATTGATGCTGATTTCCCTCTGACCTGTGAGATCTTGTTTAACCACTATTTTTCCTTGTAGGTTTAAGAGGGTGAAAGTGTATTTATCATTATCGGCCGGGCGCACTGAAATTGTGCTTCCGTTGTACCAAATGGCGGCTAATGGGGTTTGAATGTTTGTTGTATTGATGGTTTGCAGGTTAATGAAGAGCGCTTCACCAACGCCCCCAGCCGGGTTACGCGTGTCAGTCATTCCCCATACGCCTGTTGGCATACCGTAAGTGTTAACTAATGAACGGTTTTCGTTAGAGTAAACCTTTATAATCTGTACACCTTCAGAGTTAGTGTTTGGCACAATGCCTCCCCATGCACCGTTTTCTCCTGCAACGGTATTGGCATAAAAGGGGGCATATACGCCTGTGGCAGCGAAGTCAATTCCTGTAGATTCAATGCTTGTTCCAAAAAGCGGACGTTCATTAGAATTGTACAGGAATACAAAGTCGCCTGAGGCATCATAACTTGTGCCCCTTATTGCAGTACCACCATTAACACCTGGTTCTGTAGTGAATTCCAATACAGATGTATATTCAGCGCTGGTGAGGTATTTGTCAATATCGGTGCCTTCGTTTCCATCGTTTATCATTACACGCATGTATAGCTGATTGCCTGCAGCAAACCTCTGGTTGTTTACTGGCTCAAGCATAAACCAGCCAGTGTAGCTACCATCAGTATCAGTAATAAATTCGCCATACTGTCCAGGTGTGCCCAATGAGTTACCGGTAGTGCGGGTGAAGATACCATCTGAATCAACAATAATGGGATATCCTACCCCTGTATATGTTGGTTCGTCTGCTTCAACAACTGCTTTGTTATAGTAACGATAAGTAGAAGAAGGGCTCAGGTTTACAAGTGTAGCTCTGAATGCCATGGGAACACGGTTGCTGTTGCTTTCGCCACCCTGTATATATATTGGTAACAGAACGTCAGACAACTGGGGCTGCGGTGGCAGTTCAACTGTTCCACTGAGCCCTGTTATTGCAGTATCTGCACCACCACCGGTGTGAATGATATTTTCATTGTATGTGCCTGCCTGTAAACCAGCTATTAAGCGGGTATAAATTGTTACCGGTTGTGCGGTGATTAGGCCATCAGCAAAAGGAACCTGTAATGATGTTGTATAGGTAGTATCATCAAGAGATACTTCATAACTAACTGGGGCAACAATATCTATATTGCCGCTTCCCTCCAGATTTTCAGCTGTTAATAAATAAAATTGTGAAGCCGAAGGACCATATTGTTCAACATAGCTGAACCCTGATAGCGAAGTGGGAGTTGCAGTAATTTCTGGTACAGGTGGAGGAAGCAGATCAATTACCAGCTCCATGGCATCACCACCAACAGGATTGCGGGTATCTGTTGCTCCCCATACTCCATCAGTTGTAGTCCAGAATGTTACTATGCTGCCGTCAATATGGCTGCGCTCCTCAATTCTTAATAGGCCGGAAGGAAGCACATTGGGAACAATGCCTCCCCATGAGCCATTGGTGCCTTCAACCGCAGTGGTATAAAAACCAACATACAACCCCACCGCAGTATAATCTATATCAGTGGTTTCAATGCTTGTGGCATATAATGGCCTGCCGGTACCTTCCTCATTGCTGAACAGGTAGATCATATTACCTGAAGCAGAAGCTGATACTGCTCTTATACCTGTTCCGGTGTCAGGGTCATTGTCGGTACCGAAGTTTATAACTGAAGCAGCGGTAGAGGAAGTGAGCCTGTAAGCACAGCTAGTTCCACCGTTTCCGTCGTTAAGCATAAGGCGCATATACAACATGTTACCCGGAGTAAACCGTGCATCACCTGTTGATTCAAGCATTAGCCAGCCACTCCATTCACCGGTTTCATTTGCTGTTAGTTCTCCGAAGCCGGCTGCCATTGTAGGCACCTCTGTCCTGGTAAATGTTCCGGTGGTGTTTGCAATGATCATAGTTCCGGCACCATCAGCACCAGGAAGATCACTCTCCAGCACTGCGCCATTGTAATAGCGATAGGTGGCATTTGGCACAAGATTATTGATACTCATGTAAAATGAGAGAGGTACTCGTTGTGGGTTTGTGCCATTTATACCCTGAATGTATTCAGGTACCACTTCTGATGCCAACACCGGTGCAGGCGCAGTTACCAGTCCTGAGCAGGATACAGTAACCTGTGGTGCATTACCTCCTGAGTGGGTAATAAATTCATTATTATAACTTCCAGAAGCAAGTCCGGCTTTTAATCTTACATGTATGGTTACCGGCTGGTTAGTTATAATACCGGCAGCAAAAGGTAGTGCAACATTTGTTTGCCAGTTGATTCCATCAGATGATATTTCATAATTTACAGGCGCTAAAACATCAATATTGCCTGTTCCAACCAACTCTGTTGCACTTACGTTATATAATTGGGGTGTTGACGGACCGTTTCCAAGCAGGTAACTGAATCCGGTAAGTGAAGTGGGTGTTACAGTTATTTCTGACAATGGTGTTAAGTCGAGCACCAGTACATTGCTTATACCGCCTGCTGGATTCACAGTATTGGTAGTCCCCCACATGCCATCAGGCGATGTGTTGGCATTCACTATATTGCCGGTGGCCAAACTGCGTTCTTCAATGCACTTCACACCATTGGTATTAACATTGGGGACTATACCACCCCAGGCGCCATTAACTCCGGCTACTGAAGTTTGGAAGAATGATGCATACAACAGAGTTGAAAAGTCAACTCCTGTGGCTTCAATACTTGTACCACAGAGAGGTCTTCCGGTACCGGCTTCATTATCATAAAGCATTGAAAAGTTCTTAGGTACTGCCATTGATTCAGCTCTTATGGCTGTTCCGTCGATAGCTGTGGTTCCTGTAGAAAAGCTCAGTACTGTAACACTCTCAGTAATTGTAAGGTAATGAGCTGCAGTTGTTCCGCCGTTACCGTCGTTTAGCCGTATACGCATAAACACCTGGTTACCCGGGGTAAAACGTGTGTTGGTGGTTGGCTCAGTAATAAACCAGCCCGTATAATTTCCTGAAGCATCGGTTGTAAATTCTCCATATTCACCGACAGCAGTGAATGAGCCAACTGCCGATCGTGTAAAGGTGCCATTGGAATTAACATATATTATGGCACCAGCT